>NZ_BOMW01000040.1 GCF_016862395.1 Actinoplanes siamensis
TCGGGCTGGCCGGACTCGGGCTGGCCGGACTCGGGCTGGCCGGACTCGGGCTGGCCGGACTCGGGCTGGCCGGACTCGGGCTGGCCGGACTCGGGGTCGGCGGCCTCGGCCTCGTGGATCGACGGGCGTTGCGTCTCGGCGGCGCGGGCCGACGGGACCGGCTTGGACGGCGCGGCCGGCTGCCGGGTGGGGAACGGGACGATCGGCGACTTGGGCTCTTCCCGCTTCTCCGTCTCCGGGGCCGGCTCCTCCGTCTCGCGCTTCTGATCCTTCTCCGTCGCCGCTGCCTCTACGGCCTTCTCCTCGGCGGCCGTGGCCGTTTCCCGGTTCTCGGTCGGGAAGTCGCCGGCCGGGGCCGGCTTCGCGGTGCGGGCGGGGTCGGCGGGCCGGGCCGGCGGGCGGTCGCCGCCCGTCCTGGTCAGGCCGGAGGCGGCCCAGTCGGTGATGTTCGGGCCGGTGAGCAGGGCGACTCGCCGCGGCGCCGGGGCCGGCCATCCACCGCCTCGCCGGGTGGTACCGCCCGTCGCCCGGTCCGCCGGCTGCGGAGCGGCGCTCGGCACGGCAGCCGGGGTGGCCGGGTTGTCGTGCGGAGACGCGGCGTCGGCAGCCGCGACGGCTTTGTCCGCCAGGGCGGCGGCGTCGGACAGTGCGACAGCGTCGGCGAGAGCGTCCGCCACCGAACCCGCGCCGGCCTCGGACGCGGGCGAGCTTTCCGCGGCGGAGCCGACGGCCGGGGTCCGGCCTGCGGGCGAGGCCGGCTGGGCGTCCAGGATCAGGTCCTTCGAGGGGAGCTTGGCGGCCCGGCTCCGCGCGGCTTCGGCCAGGGCGGCAGCGGCCTGCGCTTCGGTCTGACGGGCTCGTTCCGGGGCGGTTTCGGCCACCCAGGCGCCTACCGCGGTGGCATGGAACTCCGGCAGGTCGGCCGGGGCGGGCGGGCGACGGCGGCCGGAGCGCGGCGGGGTGGCGGTCTCGTTCAACAGGTTCAGCGGCTCGCCCGGGGCGGGTGTCGGGGTGGCGGCCCGCGAGACAGCGTTGCCGGTGGCGGCGTCGGGACGGGTGGCCGGGGACGGAACCGGAAGAGCGCCGGGCACCACCGGGGTGAGGCCGCTGGGCGAGATGCCCGCGTGGGTGTCCCCATCGGCAGGCCCGGCGGAGGCGGCGGACGCGGCGGGGACGGGGGTCTCGGTCGTACCGGGAACGGGGTTCGGTTCGGCTGAGGGGCCGACGGCCGTACCGGAAGAGATGGGGGAAACCGCAAGCGAGTCTCCTCCCGCGCCCACCGAATTCCGGGGCGGCCAGGCGAATTGCGGCAACGCCGGCGGCCGGACCGGGCGGGAATCGGCCAGGGTGCGCGGGCGGTGGGCGCCTTTGCCACGGCTCGGCAGGAAGCCGCCGAACATGCCGGAGCCGGCCGGAGGGGCTGCCGGCAGCGCCGGTTGCCGGCGGAACGGCAGCGGCGTGCCGATGGCCAGCATCAGGTCCGGGACCTGGCTGGGCTCGACGACGTAGACCACCTCGCGCCGGCGGCGCGGCGTGGCCAGCACCACCACGCCGATCATCAGGAAGACCGTGCCGAGCGAGATCAGCGCCCAGGCGGCCGGGTCGAGCCAGCCGGGGCGGGCCTCGACCGCGCCGTTCAGGCGCAGTTCCCGGGCGCCCGAGGCGTTCATGACGACCAGGCTGTAGTCGCCGGTCATCGCCTTCGGGGTCCAGTGGATCGAGCCGCTGCCGGTGCGGGTCCAGAAGTCCTGGCGGCCGGGCTCGCTGGGCAGCGCGTGGCCGCCGTCGACGGGGACCGAGGTGATCGGGAGCTCGCCGGTGCCGACCTGGACGCCGCGGATCTCGGTGTACGGAACGCCGCTCAGGTAGGCGGTGACCTTGTCGGAGGGGGCCAGGCCGACGAAGGCGGGGCCGGCTTCGGTGGCCGCGGTGATCCGCAGCTCCGTGTCGCCGATACGGGCGAACGAGGCGTCGTCGCGCAGCAGACGGTCGACGTCCGGGACGACGATCGCGTACCCGGGGGCGGTGAGCCGCTGCAGTTCGGCGCTGAACGCGCCACCCTCGTCGCGGTGCCGCAGGGCGGCCCAGAGGCACCCGCCGGCGAGCAGCGCGGGCAGTCCGATCGTCAAAAGCAGCATGCCGAGGACCGGCCGGATCAGCCGCATCGTCAATTCCCCCTTCTCGGGCCCCACTGCGCGCACCATACCGAGGCAAATATCCCCAAAATGGGCAAACGAGCAGCCCGCCCTCGATAGATACGGCAAAGGCCCGATCCCATCCGGAATCGGGCCTTTCGCCGGGGAGAATCGGCCGAACAGCCGAGGGTCAGCGGATCTCGGCGGTCATCGTGAACGTGCTCTGATCGATGTCCGACGTACGCGCGGTGAACTTGAACGTCCAGTCCCCGGCCTGCGGCAACGCGATGTCGCCGATCGCGTGGAAGTCGGTGATCCGCAGCAGCGGGATGTCGATCGCCTCGATGCCCTTGGCCGGCAGCGCCGCTGTCGCCTTCCACTCGACCACCGGCAGTGGCTTGTTGTCCGGGGTGTACGCGTACAGGTGCATCGAGTTGTTCCCGACCGCCGCCGGATAGAGGTCCACCTGCAGCGACATGGTCTTGTCCGTCAGCGTCCGGGTGACCGTGGTGTCGGCTGTCGTGGTCCGCGCCGCGTCGGCGGTGCGCGGTGGCGCGATCTGCACCAGCGCCGCGGTCACGCCGAGCACCACCGCGGTGATCCCCAGCTCGGCCAGCACTACCCGGCGCAGGCCGCGCGGCGACTCCTCGGCGGCCCGCTCCTTGACCAGCTTCCGGGAGAACGCGGCCACCCCGATCACGATCGCCGCCAGCGCCACCTTGGTCAGGATCAGCCGGCCGTACGTGCTGTTGAACAGCCCGTTCAGCGTGGACACCTCGATCAGGGCCTGGACCACGCCGGCGAAGACCAGCGCGCCGACAGCGGTGAACGCCCAGCGGGACCAGATCGGCAGGATCGCGCTCAGTTCCCGGGCGTTGGCCCGGGGCAGCAGGAACGCGAAGAGCATCACCAGGCCGCCCAGCCAGACCGACATGGCGGCCAGGTGCAGCGCGTCGAGCACCACCGAGACACCGGCCACCGGGGAGGCGGTCGGGTGCCCGGTCAGCGGCCAGGTGGCCAGCGCCGCCACACCCAGGACCCCGAGCAGCGCCAGGTCCAGTTTCGACTCGCCGCCGGAACCGAGCAGCAGCGGGCGCAGCAGGAACCCGGCGGCCACCACCACGGCCAGCCGGACCAGCATCACCGCGCCGAACGTGCTGCCCAGCACGTCCCTGAGGTCGCCGACCCGGACGTCGAAGAGGCTGGTGCCCAGCGTGTACGGCGCCTGCAGCCAGAGGGCCAGCACGGTGCTGCCGGCGACCAGGCCGATGCCGGTCCAGATCAACCGGCCGGGGTCACGGCGGGACAGCCGCTGCGGCCAGAGCAGCGCCAGCACGAGCACCGGTCCGACCAGGAGCACCAGACCCGCGTACCCCAGATATTTGCCGATCGGGATGAGGGCCCGGACCAGCGGGTCCACCTTGACGTCCTCGGCGCCGTCCGCGGTGGGCGTCGCCGACGCGGCGCCCACCGAGTAGGTGATCGTGCCGGCCACCGGGTGGGTGTCCGCGGAGATCACCCGATAAGTGACCAGGTACGTCCCCCGCCCGCCCCCGGACCGCAGCGGGATCGTCACGGTCGCCCCGTCCACGGTCGGGTCGCCCTGGTCGGCGCGGGACCCGTCGGGCGCGAGCACCTGGATCTTGCCGGAGATCAGCTGAACCGACTCGCTGAACGTCAGGGTCACCTTGTTCGGGGCGTCCGGCACGATGTTGCCGTTGTTCGGATCGCTGCTGACCAGCGCGGCGTGCGCGCTGGCCGGTCCGGCCGAGAACAGCACCCCGAGCATGCCGATCAGCAGCCCGAGCAGAACGGTCGCGGCGCGGCGTCGGTCGACGGTCATGACGGCCATGCTCTCTGATCACCATCCGATCGACCACCCGCGGGTGGTCGCGGGTGGCGTACGCATGGTCCCAGACCCGGCCGGGACGCGTACGATGCCCATTCGTGACCGCTGGTGAGCAGGAGACGGACGAGACCACCGCGCTGGCGCTGGCCGCCCGCGACGGCGACCCGGTGGCACAGGCCGGTTTCGTGCGCGCCACCCAGGCCGAGGTGTGGCGGTTCACCGCCGCGCTCGTCGATCCCGGCGCTGCCGACGACCTGACCCAGGAGACGTTCCTGCGGGCGTTCCGGGCGCTGGACACCTTCGAAGGGCGGTCCACGGTGCGCACCTGGCTGCTCGGCATCGCGCGGCGGACCTGCGCCGATCACCTGCGGACCGTGGTGCGGCGGCGGAAGCTGGACGTCCGGCTGGCCGCGCAGGCCGCCACCGAGGGGCCGGCGCCCGATCCGGCGCACAGGTTGACCAGCGCCGATCTGCTGGGCCGGCTGAGCAACGAGCGGCGGACGGCGTTCGTGCTCACGCAGGTGCTCGGATTGTCGTACGCCGAAGCCGCTGAAGTGGAAAATGTCCCGGTGGGGACGATCCGCTCCCGGGTGGCCCGGGCCCGCGACGAACTGATCACCGAAGTGGCCAAGGCCCGGGCGAGCTAGGACTTATCGCCCTGTTCGTGACGTCTGCCACGGAAGACGCGATGCTCGGGAACCCAGGCTCGGTCAACTCCGTCTAACGGGGCGTGACCATGGGAACCCTCACGCGGCCGGCGGTCTGGCCGTGGATCTCCACGCTGGCCCGGCTGGGGCTGGCCGCCGTCTGGCTGGTCGCGGGCGCCACCAAGGTCGGTGACCTGGCCGAGTCGGCGCGCGCGGTGAACGCGTACCAGCTGATGTCGTACGACGTGGCCAAGGTGGTCGGCGGCGTCCAGCCGTTCCTGGAGATCGCGCTCGGCCTGCTCCTGCTGATCGGGCTGTCCACGCGGCTCACCGCGGCGATCTCCGCCGCGCTCCTGGTGATCTTCATCGCCGGGATCGTCTCGGCCTGGGCCCGCGGCCTGCGCATCGACTGCGGATGTTTCAGCTCGGGCGGCGAGCTCGGCGCCGGGCGGGACACCGCGTACGGCCTGGACTTCCTGCGTGACCTCGGTTTTCTGGCACTCTGCGGGATCCTGGTGTGGCGGCCGCGGTCCCGTTTCTCGATCGATGGCGTGCTGATGGGGGAATCGTCGTGAGCAAGGGCACTCGGGACCGGGCGCAGAAGGCGCGGCAGATCGTCGCGCAGCAGCAGGCCGCGGAGAGACGCCGCAACGTCACCATCTGGACGTCGGTGGCGGTGGTCGTGGTGCTGGTCATCGCCGGCTTCGTCGGGTACGCCACACTCTCCGGGCAGGACAAGGGCAAACTCGTCACGCCGAGCGTGGCGGTGGACGAGGGCACCGCGTTCGCGGTCGGCACCGGGCCGGTCACCGTCGACATCTACGAGGACTTCATGTGCCCCGTCTGCAACCACTTCGAGCAGCAGAGCGGCGCCACCCTCAAGCAGTACGTCTCGTCCAACAAGATCACCCTGCGGTACCACCCGGTGTCGATCCTGGACCGCGCCTCGAACGGCACGGAATACTCGACCCGTTCGGCCGGGGCCGCCGCGGCCGCCGCGGAGCAGGGCAAGTTCACCGAGCTGCACGACGTGCTCTACGCCAACCAGCCGGCCGAGGGCAGCGACGGCCTCACCAACTCCAAGATCATCGAGCTGGCGAGGTCGGTAGGTTTGACCAGTGACAAGTTTGCCGATGCGGTCCACGCCGGTACGTACGAGCCATGGGCGACGAAGGTGACCGAGACGTTCTCCGCGCGCGGTTTCACCGGCACCCCGACCATCGTGATCAACGGGACCAGGCTGACCGGGCCGGGCGACACCCCGCCCTCCAACGAGCTGGTCACCCAGACCATCGACAAGGCGGCCGGGTGAGACGGCTCCTGCTGATCCTGGCGGTGGCCGGCGCGGTGATCGCGCCGGCCACGCCCGTGTCCGCGCACGGCGGCGAGGGGGCGAACGTCACGTCGTACCGGACCACGGTCACCGGCGTCAGCAGCCCGATGGACGGCCTGTCGGTACGCGTCGTCGAGGGCGGCGCCCGGCTCGAACTGGTCAACGACACCGGGCGGCCGATCGAGGTGCTCGGCTACTCCGGCGAACCGTACCTGGAGATCCGCCCGGACGGCGTCTACCAGAACCAGTCCTCCCCCGCGACGTATGTGAACCGGACCCTCGCCGGCGAGACCCCGGTGCCGCCGGCCGCCGATGTCACCTCCGCGCCCACCTGGCAGAAAATCTCCTCCGACAGCACGGTCCGCTGGCACGACCAGCGCACGCACTGGCTCGGGACGGCTCGCCCGCCGCAGGCGGTGGCCGACCCCGATCACGCGCATCGGCTGCGGGACTGGGCGGTGCCGCTGCGCGACCAGGTGCGGGTCTTCGAGATCCGGGGCACGCTCGACTACGAGCCGCCGCCGGTGACCTGGGCCTGGTGGGCCGGGGCTGTCCTGGCGGGCCTGCTCCTGACCGCCCTGCTCCGCTGGTGGCCGCGGTTGGTGGCGCCGCTCGCGCTGATCGCCGGCCTGTCCGTTCTTGTGTACGCGGTGACGCGCGGCCTGGACGGCGCGGGCTGGTCCGGAGTCCTGCTGGTGACCGGCGCCCTGGCCCTCGGCGCGGCGTGGCGGCACCCGCCGTTCTACCTGGCCCTCGCCGGCTTCGTGGTGGCCGCGTTCGCCGGTTTCGCCAGCTCCGACGCCTTCCTCGCGGCGGTCGTGCCGGCGGTGGGCCCCGGCTGGCTGGCCCGCGCCTGCGTCGCGCTGACCATCGCGGCCGGCGCCGCGCTGGCGATGACCGGCCTGCTCCGGATGCGCGCCGCCGTCCCGGCCACGCCGCGGCCATCCCCCGCCGAGACGGTGCCGGGCGACCAGCGCCGGCAGGCGCCGCCTGGGCCGCGCCGGAGCCCGGGTGATCCACGCGACAGACGCTAGGGTGTTCTGAACGTCGCCCGGTAGGTCCTGGGAGGAATCGGTGTATCTCCACCGCCTGCGTGTCAGCGGTGTGCGCGGTTTCCACGGCAGGCACGAGGTCGATCTCGGGTTCGACCTCGCGCCGGCTGACGGCGCAGGCAACCGCTACCCGGGATTCGTCGTCATAGCCGGGCGGAACGGATCAGGAAAGACGACGCTCCTCCGCGCCGCCGCGACCGTCCTGGCCGGTCCGGTGGTGTCCAACATCCTGACCGAAGGCGTCCGAGCCTGGGTCACACACGGAGCTTCGATCGCGGTGGCTCACGGCGAGGTCCAACCCTCCGGCGACGAGCTCGACGTGACAACACGCCGGTTCGACGCCCGGCTGAGGTGGGACCCGGCCGAGGGGCCGGTCACCCGGCCACACATCGACTGGCCGAGCGCTCCCGGGCAGCACGAACCCACCACACTTGCTGCCGAGCACTCTCCCTGGACACCTCATCCGCGAGGGTGGTTCTCCGCCGGCTACGGGCCGTTCCGGCGCTTGGCCGGGACCAGCGGCGAGGTCGCACGCCTGATGGCCGGAGATTGGACAGTCGCGAGATTCGCCACACTGTTCCGGGAAGAGGCCTCCCTCGCCGAGACCGTCCCGTGGCTGCAGCAGATCAACTACCGCGCCCATTCCGGGCAGACGCGTTACGCACAGCTGGAGGAACGCTTCTTCGCGCTGCTCAACGACGGGCTGTTCCCCGACGGGCACACCGTCGACCGGGTGGATCCGGACGGGTTGTGGATCGGCCGGGGACTCGGCGCGCCCGTCCAGATCGATGAGATGAGTGACGGCTACCGCAGCGTCGGGGCTCTGATCACCGACATCGTGCGGCAGATCGATTCCTGTTTCAACGGAGCGATCCCGTGGGCGGCCGACGGCAGTCCGAGAGTCCTGTGCTCCGGCGTCGTCCTGATCGACGAGATCGATGCCCACCTGCATGTATCGTGGCAGAAGCGGATCGGGCCGTGGCTGCGCGAGCACTTTCCGAACATCCAGTTCATCGTGACCACTCACAGTCCGTACATCTGCCAGAGCGCCTCCCCCGGTGGCCTCATCCAGCTTCCCGGGCCGAACGACGACTTTGCCCCCAGGGTGGTCCCCGACGATCTCTATCGGCGAGTGGTCAACGGCAGCGCCGACGACGCCGTGCTCACCGAGCTGTTCGGTCTCGAGTCGCCCTACTCGCAGCGCGTCGACCAGCTCCGCGCCGAGCTGACCCGCCTCGAACGACTGGCGATCCGTGGTGAGGCCCAGGCCGGCGACATGGAAAGGCTCACCGACATCAGTGAGGAGTTGTCGCCCTCCCCCGGCAGCCGGGTCCGCGACGTCCTCGGTGGGGACGCGTGATTCCTTTTGTCCGCCGGCCACTGCCGGCCGGTCTGTCAGCCACGCTCACCGCCAGGACAGCCGAGCTCCGCGGCAGCGCCAACCCGTACGAGGACGCCCGGAAGGCGTGGAAGGCCGCCGGTCCGATCCGCCGCGGCCTGAAGCGGCACCTGTGCACGGCCTGCGCCAGGCCCGCCTTCTGCATGTACTGCCACGAGAGCCGGGGCACGGACGTCGACCACTACGAGCCGATCAAGCGGCGGCCACTGCGCGCCTTCGACTGGCACAACCACCTCCTGGCCTGCTCCTGCTGCAACCAGCAGGCCAAGCAGGAGATTTTTCCGGTCGATCCGGCAGGGCGACCGCTACTGCTCGATCCGGCGGCCGACGACTCGGCCGATCACATGACGCTGGCGTCGACCGGGGAGTTCATCGACCTGACGCCCCGCGGGGCGGAGACGATCGCCGTGCTCGGCCTGAACAGGCGGGGCGAACTCGTTCAGGCTCGGTACCGCTCCTGGCGGGGCGTGATCCGGGTGTTCGAGCAGGCCGCCCGGAACGGAGACCTGCTCAGCCCGGACGATCTGGAGGACCTGCGGTTCCTGCCGGTCGTCGAGGCGTTTCACCACTTCGCCCATGACATCGCGGCCGGGCGGCTACCGCGGAAAGGCGTACGGCCGGGGATCGTGTCGTACGCACAGCAGAACCTGGCGGTGGTCAGCGGCGTCTTCGCCGCGTGTCGCCTGAAGCGCCTCGGCTGACTTTCCGGCGGTCAGCCGATCGCGATGTCGTCCACGTTCACGTTCACGGCGAGGACGCGCAGGCCGTAGCTCTCCACCGCCTCGGTGACCTTGGTCTGCACGGCGCTGGTCACCTCGGCGACCACGGTGCCGGGGGCCAGCACGACCACCATGTTGACGGTCACCGTTCCCTCCTTGACCTCGGCGGACACGCCGCGGCTGGCGTCGCCGACGGTGTCCAGGCCGACCTTGTCGAGCACGCTGTTGAAGAAGCGCGCGACGTCGCCGCCCAGGTCCGCGACGCCGGGGACGCCTCGGGCGGCCGCGGCGGCGATCTTCTCGACCACCTCGCCGGAGACGGTGATGGTGCCGTTCGCCGTGGTGCCGCCAGTGGGTTCGGTCATGGCCCTGTTCTCCGCTTCTCGGCGCAGTTCCGCTGCTTCGCCGGGGACTGTACTGAAGATCAGCGGCGGCTCGCCAGACCGGTATCCGACTGTCCGGAGCGGCACACACGGAATCGCACCGTCCATCGTGGCCGGAATGCGGAAAACGGTGCTGCCGCGGCCCGCCGAAACGGATTCCCCACCCCACTGCGACCTGGGAAAACGTGGCACGTTCCATTCTCCGCCGAGCCGGTAACGTCGATTCAACAGGCTCGGGAGGCGTCATGGAGAATGACCACTACGGCGATGAGCTGACCCTCCGGTTGTCCGGCATCGCCGACATCACCGCGCTCGACGACGATCTGGCCTTGACAACCTTCATGCGGGACCTGGTGACCCGGATCGGCATGACGGTGATCGCCGGGCCGCTGGTCGCCACCGAGGGCGGCCCGCCGGAGAAGGCGGGCAAGTCGGCAGTGGTGATCCTGGCCGAGTCGCACGCCGCCGTCCACACCTATCCGCACCTGCGGGAGGTCTTCGTCAACGTGTTCTCCTGCAAGCCGTTCCGCGAGGCCGACGTGCTCGCCGAGTTCCGCCGGCTGGTCGGCGGCTTCGAGATCACCGAGCACACGCTGCGCCGCCGGGGTGAGGAGTGGCCGCGGGATCCGGTCGCCGCCGGGAGTCTCTGGAGCGCCCGCCGGATAGGCGCCTGACCCGGCACTATCGTCGGTGCCATGACTGAGAACGTGCGTCTGAGCGCCGGCGACGCCGCGCCCGGCTTCACCCTTCCCACCGACACCGGCGAGAGCCTCTCGCTCTCCGACCTGCGCGGGCGCAAAGTGGTGCTGTACGCGTACCCGGCCGCCATGACGCCCGGCTGCACCAAGCAGGCCTGCGACTTCCGTGACTCGCTGGCGTCGCTGCAGGCGGCCGGGTACGAGGTGGTCGGCATCTCACCCGACAAGCCGGCCAAGCTGGCCACGTTCCGCGAACGTGACGCCATCACGTTCCCGCTGGTCAGCGACGAGGACAAGAGCGTGCTGACGGCGTACGGCGCCTTCGGCGAGAAGCAGCTCTACGGCAAGACGGTGACCGGCGTGATCCGATCCACCTTCGTCATCGACGAGAACGGCGCCGTCGAGCGGGCTCTCTACAACGTCAAGGCCACCGGGCACGTCGCGAAGCTGCGCCGTGACCTGGGCCTGGACTGACCGCTTCCGAACTGCGGAAAATCCACAAGTCCGGGTCCGGCCCGCCGATCAGGAGAGCACTTCGCCCCGGCGGGCGGTTCCCGGACTCACGGCGGCCGTCATGCGGTACCAACCCGCAAGGCGGCCGCCGTGCACGAACCCCATCGCTTCCGGCACGCACAGCCGGACGCGATGCCGGCGAGCCGCCGCGCCGCGCGCTCCCCGGCTGGTCCTGAGGGGTGCCTCAAGGCGTTCGAGACGCCTCCGGGGGCCGGCCGTACTGCCTCGGCTGGAGTTGAGGGGCGCCTTGAAGGTGTTCGAGGCGCCTCTGGGAGGTCGGCGGGCAGCCGGCACCGAGACGCCATCGGTCGAGGGAAACGTCTAGACTCTGCGCAACGCTTTGCCTCTGCGAGGGCGAAACGGGCGGGAGTGGCGAAATTGGCAGCCGCGCGGGTTTTAGGTGCCCGTGCCCGAGAGGGCGTGAGGGTTCGAGTCCCTTCTCCCGCACCAGATGGCCGGTGAGGCCGGCCCGCCGCCGTTCCGGTCGCGCCGGCCGGTCAGCCTGTCACGGACCCGGCGGAGGCCGGGGCACGGCGCGAGCGCGCCGATCAGCCGCAGTCGCGGGCCACCGAGTGGTGTGTGACGCTCAGCTCGCGCTCGATCAGATAGTCGTCGTCCTCCGGGTAGAAGACCGCCCGGTCGATGTCCTCGCCGGCGAAGCCCCGGATCACCTCGGCCGACTCCCACCAGCTCACCGTGCTCACCTCGGAACGGCCGTCGCCGAGGTCCCGCGTCCACATCTGGGCGCCGAGGTCCCCGGGGGTCGCCCGGTACGCCGCCAGACCGGTTCGTTCGATGTACGCCACGTACGCCTCCGCCTGGTCGGTGCGCACCCATCCCCGCCACATCCGCGCGATCACCCGCCCAGCCTAGGCTGGAGGCATGCGGATCGCCGAGCTGCACTCGTACCCGGTGAAGGGTTGCCACCGCCTCGATCACGACGAGGCCCGGGTGGAACCGTGGGGCCTGGCAGGCGATCGACGATGGATGATGGTCGACGCGGACGGGGTGGGCATCACCCAGCGGGACACCGCCCGGCTGACGCGGCTGACCGTCCGGCACCGGCCCGGCGGTCTCCGGCTGACCGCTCCTGACCTGCCCGGTCTCGACCTGGACGAGCCGGTCGACGGGCCGAAGGTCGTCGTGCGGGTGTTCCGCAACAAACCTGAGCTTCCCGCGCGTGTCGCGGAGTCCGAGTGGAGCAGCGCGTTCCTCGGCCGGGACGCGCGACTGGTCTGGCAGTCCGACCCGACCAGCCGGACCATCCCGGAGCACGCCACACCTGACGACCGGGTCAGCTTCGCCGACGGCTACCCGCTGCTGCTGGCCAGCACGGCGTCGCTGGACGCGGTGAACGACTGGCTGGTGGAGGGCGGCGACGAGCCGGTCCCCATGCACCGGTTCCGTCCGAATCTGGTGGTCACCGGCGCGCCGGCCTGGGCCGAGGACGGCTGGCTGGGCCGGCGGCTGCGGATCGGCGAGCTGACGTTCCGCGTGGCCAAGCATTGCGCCCGGTGCCGCGTGACCACTGTCGATCAGGAGACCGGGGAGATCGGGCGGCAGCCGCTGAAGGTGCTGGGGCTGCACCGGCGCATCGACGGCGGCTTGATGTTCGCGGTCAACCTGATCCCGGATCTGGCGGCGGGCGACACCGGGCTGTTGCGGATCGGGGACACGGTGGCGCCACTGGAGTGACAAGCCACTCGATAGCGGTATCGGTGTCTTAGAAGTCTCTTAGATGGTTTGCCGCGAGCGCCCGGCCCCACCAGTATCGCTGGGCGTGAGTGCTCATCGACGCCCGTTCCCGACCCGCTGGCTCGCCGCCGGCGGCGCCGCGGTCCTCGCCGGCATCGTCGGCGTGGCGATGCTGCTGCAGACCGGCGGCTCGGCCTGCGCCGCGCCGCCGAGCACGAGCAGCAAGTCCGGCAAGGCCACCTTCTACGACCTGGCCGGCTCGTCCGGCAACTGCTCGTTCGAGGTGCCCGCCGACGACCTGTACGTGGCGCTCGGCCCGGACCAGTATGCCGAGGGCGCCTCCTGCGGCGCCTATCTGGACGTCACCGGCCCGAAGGGCGCCGTCCGGGTCAAGGTCTTCGACTCCTGCCCGGAGTGCGAGACCGGCCACCTGGACCTCAGCCGCACCGCGTTCCAGAAGATCGGCAACGAGGTGGCCGGCATCATCTCCGTCAAGTACAAGCTGGTCACCAACCCGTCGGTGCCGGGCCCGGTGACCGTCCGGATCAAGGAGGGCGCGTCGCGGTACTGGTTCGCGGCGCGCATCGACAACCACGCCAACCCGCTCTCCTCGGTCCAGGTCGCCGGGCCGGGCGGCACGTTCCGGACCGCACACCGCACGGACTACAACTACTGGCTGGTCGACAGCGGCGCGGGCGCCGGGCCGTACCGGATCCGGACCACCGACGTCCACGGCAACAGCACCACGCTCTCCGGCATCCGGATGAGGCCGGGAGTGGTGCAGAAGACCTCGACCTCGGTCTCCGGCAAGTCCACCACGGTCACCCAGAAGAGCACCGTCGCCGCGTCGAAGACCACGTCGTCGTCGCCCGCCGCGAAGAAGTCCGTCTCCGCCTCGCCCGGCGTCTCCGCGCCGGCGTCCTCGGTGGCCCCGCTGCCCGAATCGGCCGCCGCCGTTCCGGGCACCACCGGGGACGCTCCACTCGCGGTCGCGGATCCGGAACCGGCGAGCTGCGGCTAGCCGAAACAGCGAAGGCACAGGCGGCGGCGTCCGGGTCCGACCCGGACGCCGCCGCCCGCTTCTTGTCGGCCATGGGTGGTTGCGGCACAGGCGATGACCTCATTTCGGCACGAACCGCATGTGCACAACCTGTGGAAAACCTGCGCCCTCAGGTCACGCGACCATAGGTGGCCAGTCTGCGCAACGACCGGATCTTCGTGAGGCCGGTGGTCGGCGCGACGACTATCGCGGATCGCTCCGGTCAGGTGGGCTGGGGTGCTGGTGTCGTGAAAGTTTTTATGCATAAGCTGTCACCGTGAATGACGGAGTGGTCAGAACGGCTGAGCGCGTGCTGGACCTCTTCCACGGGGCGCGGCTGACGCCGACCCAGCGGCGGATCGCGCACAGCCTGGTCGAGCATGCCGCTACGGCGGCGTTCCTCTCCGCGGCGGAGGTGGCCGAGCTGGCCGGGGTGAGCCAGCCGTCGGTAACCCGGTTCGCGATGGCGCTCGGCTACTCCGGATATCCGGCGCTCCGGCGGGAGCTGCGCACGCTGGCCTCGGACTCGCCCAGCGAGCCGGCCGGGGGGAACTCGATGCAGCGCGCGGTGCTGGCGGAGACCGAGCATCTGCGGCGGCTCGCGGACGACCTGCAGCGGCTGGACGACGTGCGGCGGGCCGCGCGCCTCCTGGTGGGCGCGGAAGGGGACTCTCCGCACGGCCGGGACCGTGCGGGCGGCAACGGCGAGGACAGCGGCGGGCCGGCCGGCGACGGCTCGGGCGGCGGGCCGGGCTGGCGGCGACCGCTGCCGGTGTTGGGGCTGCGGGCGGCGGCGCCCCTCGCGGCGTACTTCGGGTACTTCGCGGCGAAGGTCTTTCCGGACGTCCGGGTGCTGGACACCGGCGGGACCGGGCTGCACGACCGGCTGGATCAGGCCCGCGCGGCCGGCGCCGGTGCCATGCTGGCGATCGTGCTGCCGCGTTATCCACGCGAGTCGGTCGAGGCGGTCCGGGAGGCGAAGGCCGCGGGGTACGCCGTGGTGGCGATCACCGACTCGGCGGTGAGCCCGGTGTCCGGGACGGCCGACGTGGTGCTGCCCGCCGCGGTCGGTACGCAGCTCGTCTTCGACCTGCACACCGGGCCGATGGCGATGGCCATGGTGCTGCTGGAGGCGATGTGCGACGCCGCGCCCGAACCGGTGCAGCGGCGGCTGGAGGAGTTCGAGGCGTCCGCCACCCGGCGGAACATCTTCGTGGCATGAGCCCGGCAAGGGCATGACCCCGGCAAGGGGCATGAGCCCGGCAAGGGCATGACCCCGCCAGGGGTGCGGAGACCAGCACGTATGTCGGTCCGGCGGGAACGCGGGGCCAGCGAAGACGTGGACCAGCGATGAGACCGGCGTAGGGACGACGGAAGGAAGAGACGATGGATCAGGTCCGAGCCCCGCGCGGTACCTCGTACACCGCAAAGGGTTGGCCGCAGGAAGCGGCCAAGCGCATGCTGCTCAACAACCTCGACCCGGACGTGGCCGAAAGGCCACAAGATCTTGTGGTGTACGGCGGAACCGGCCGGGCCGCCCGCGACTGGCCCTCCTTCCACGCGATCGTCCGCGAGCTGGACCAGCTCCGGGGCGACGAGACCCTGCTGGTGCAATCCGGCAAACCGGTAGGCGTCCTGCGCACCCACGAGTGGGCCCCGCGGGTGCTGATCGCCAACTCGAACCTGGTCGGCGACTGGGCCACCTGGCCGGAGTTCCGCAGGCTGGAGCAGCTCGGCCTGACCATGTACGGACAGATGACCGCCGGCTCCTGGATCTACATCGGGACACAGGGGATCCTGCAGGGCACCTACGAGACGTTCGCGGCGGTGGCCGCCAAGCGGTTCGGCGGGGAGCTGGCCGGGACGCTGACCCTGACCGGCGGGTGCGGCGGCATGGGCGGCGCGCAGCCGCTGGCGGTGACCATGAACGGCGGCGTCTGCCTGATCGTGGACGTGGACCGGACCCGGCTGCAGCGCCGCGTCGACACCCGCTACCTCGACGTGATCGCCGACGACCTGGACGACGCGGTGAGCCGGGCGCTGGCCGCGAAGGCCGGGCGGAAGGCGCTCTCCATAGGCGTCGTCGGCAACGCCGCCCTGGTCTTCCCGGAGCTGCTGACCCGCGGCGTCGAGATCGACATCGTCACCGACCAGACCAGCGCGCACGACCCGCTCTCCTACGTGCCGGTGGGGGTCGAGCTCGCGGACGCCGCCGAGTACGCGCGGACCAAGCCGGAGGAGTACACCGACCGGGCCCGCGCCAGCATGGCGAAGCAGGTCGCCGCGATGGTCGGCTTCCTGGACGCCGGCGCGGAGGTCTTCGACTACGGCAACTCGATCCGCGGTGAGGCGCAGCTGGCCGGGTACCAGCGGGCGTTCGCGTTCCCGGGGTTCGTGCCGGCCTACATCCGGCCGCTGTTCGCCGAGGGCAAGGGGCCGTTCCGCTGGGCGGCGCTCTCCGGCGACCCGGCCGACATCGCCGCCACCGACCGGGCGGTGCTCGACCTCTTCCCGGAGAACGAGCCGCTCGCCCGGTGGATCCGGATGGCCGGCGAGCGGGTCGCGTTCCAGGGGCTGCCGGCGCGGATCTGCTGGCTCGGGTACGGCGAGCGGGACCGGGCCGGAGGCCGGTTCAACGACATGGTGGCGCGCGGCGAGCTCTCCGCGCCGATCGTGATCGGCCGTGACCATCTGGACTCGGGGTCGGTGGCGTCGCCGTACCGGGAGACCGAGGCGATGCTCGACGGGTCGGACGCGATCGCCGACTGGCCGCTGCTGAACGCGCTGGTCAACACGGCGTCCGGGGCGAGCTGGGTGTCCATCCACCACGGCGGCGGGGTGGGCATCGGACGCAGCATCCACGCCGGCCAGGTGTGCGTGGCCGACGGGACCCGGCTGGCCGGGCAGAAGATCGAGCGGGTGCTGACCAACGACCCGGCGACGGGCGTGCTGCGCCACGTGGACGCAGGGTACGAATCCGCGTCCGCGTCCGGCGTGCGCATCCCGATGCGCGATGAGTGACTTCGCGGCCCTGTGGGCCGAGATCGCGGGGGTCGGCCGGGCGCCGGGCGGGGGCTATCTGCGGTACGCCCTGACGCCGCCGGAGCTGGCCCTGCGCGACTGGTTCCGGGCACAGGCCGGGCGGCGCGGGATGGCAGTGACCGAGGACGGCAACGGGAACCTGTTCGCCTGGTGCTCGGAGCCGTGGGCCGGCGGGACCGTGCTGACCGGGTCGCACTTCGACTCCGTACCGCACGGGGGTGGTTTCGACGGTCCTCTGGGGATCGTCAGCGCTTTCCTCGCGCTGGATCGCATCGGCTACCACCGGAAGGTCGGTATCGGCGCGTTCGTCGAGGAGGAGGGCGGACGTTTCGGCGTACCGTGTCTGGGTTCCCGGCTTCTGACCGGCGCGATCGCGCCGGACCGGGCCGCGGCGCTGCGTGACCGCGACGGAGTGACCTTCGGCGAGGCGCTCGGCGCGGCGCCGGCCGGGCACCTGCCACAGATCACCAGGCTCAGCGCCTTCGTCGAGCTGCACATCGAGCAGGGCCGGGCCCTGACGACGCCGATCGGGGTGGCCAGCGCGATCTGGCCGCACGGCCGCTGGCGGATGGAGTTCACCGGGGCCGGCGACCACGCCGGCACCACCCGGATGACCGACCGCCGCGACCCGATGCTCACCTTCGCCCACACCGTGCTGGCCGCGAACGCCGAGGCCCGCCTGATCGGGGCGCACGCCACCATGGGCCGGGTGGAGGCCGAGCCGAACGCCACGAACGCCATCCCGTCGCTGGTCCGCGGCTGGCTGGACGCACGGGCCGCGGACACCGGCACGCTGGACCGGCTGCTGGAGGCGGTGATCAAGCAGGCCACCGAGCGGGCCGGGCGGGACGGCACCGAGCTCTCGGTGGTGGCCGAGTCGGTGACCGCCGAGGTGGCCTTCGACACCGAGCTGGCCCGGCGGCTGTCGGCGCTGCTCGGGGACGCGCCGATCCTGCCCACCGGGGCCGGGCACGACGCCGGGGTGCTGTCGGCGCACCTGCCGACGGCGATGCTCTTCGTCCGCAATCCGACAGGCGTGTCGCACGCGCCCGCGGAGGAGGCCGGCGTCGCCGACTGCGAGGCCGGGGTGGCCGCGCTGGCCCGCGTTCTGGAGGCGCTGACATGACCATCTACCTGGCCGAATACGCCTGGGTCGGCGGGCGTGTCGAGCGCGACGTCCGGATCGAGGAGGAAGCCGGGCGCTTCTCCGGCGTCGAGATCGGGACGACGGACCGCTCCGGCACGAGGCTGGCCGGCCTGGTGCTCCCCGGATTCGCCAACGCCCACTCCCACGCCTTCCACCGGGCGCTGCGCGGCCGCACCCACCACGACCGGGGCGGTTTCTGGACCTGGCGCGACCTGATGTACCGGGTGGCCGGCCGCCTCGACCCGGACAACTACTTCGCCCTGGCCCGCGCGGTCTACGGCGAGATGGCGCTGGCCGGCGTCACCTGCGTCGGCGAGTTCCACTACCTGCACCACGGCCCGGACGGCAGGCCCTACGCCGACCCCAACGCGATGGGCCACGCCCTGATCGAGGCGGCCCGTGCGGCGGGCATCCGGATCACCCTGCTGGACGCCGTCTACCTGACCTCCAGCGTCGACGGGAAGCCCCTGGAGGGGGTGCAGCGGCGGTTCGGCGACGGTGGCTACGAGGGCTGGCACGCGCGCTTCGAGCGGCTGCGCGACGGCGACGGCGCCCGGATCGGCGCGGCCCTGCACTCGGTACGCGCGGCTCCGGTGGACGGCATGGCGACATTCACGCACCGCACCGACGGGCTGCCGGTCCACGTGCACCTCTCCGAGCAGCCCGCCGAGAACGAGCAGTGCCGGGCCGTGCACGGTTGTTCGCCCGCCGAGCTGCTCGACTCGATGGGCGTCTGGCAGTCGATGACCACGGCGGTGCACGCCACCCATCTGACCGGATCCGATCAGGGGCTGCTGGCCGGCGGGCACGTCTGCCTCTGTCCGACCACCGAGCGGGACCTGGCCGACGGCATCGGCCCGGCGCGGGCGCTCGCGGACGCCGGCGCCACGCTGACCCTGGGCAGCGACAGCCACGCGGTGATCGACCTGTTCGAGGAGGCCCGCGGCGTGGAGCTGGACGAACGCCTGGCCACCCGGCGGCGCGGGCACTTCGGGGCGGCCGAGCTGATCGGCGCGGCCACCCGGGCCGGGCACGCGTCACTCGGCTGGCCGGACGCCGGGGAGATCGCCGTGGGGCGGCGGGCCGACCTGGTCGCGGTGTCGCTGTCCAGTCCGCGGACCGCCGGCGTCGACCCGGAGGGGCTGGTCTTCGCGGCGACCGCTGCCGACGTGACAGACGTGATCGCCGGCGGGCGCCCGGTGGTCGCTGCGGGGCGGCACCTGTCGATGGACGTTCCGGCCGCCCTGCGCACGGCGATCGCGGCGGTGCTGGCATGAGCCTGCTGATCACGAACATCGGCGAGCTGTTCACCAACGACTCCCACGCGCGGAGCCTGCCGGCCAGCGCCGCGGTGGTGCTGGACGGCGAGCGGATCGCCTGGGTCGGGGCGGCCGCCGACGCCCCGGCCGCCGACGAGCGGATCGACGCGGACGGCGCGGCGGTGCTGCCCGGGTTCGTGGACAGCCACGCGCACCTGATGTTCGCCGGGGACCGGGCCGCCGAATTCGGCGCGCGGATGGCCGGTGAGCCGTACACCGGAGGCGGGATCCGGACCACTGTCGGCGCCACCCGCGCCGCGAGCGACGAGGAGCTCCGCGGCAATGCGCGGCGCCTGGTCCGCGAGGCGCTGCGGCAGGGCTCCACCACCATCGAGATCAAGTCGGGGTACGGCCTGAACGTGCCGGACGAGGCGCGGTCGCTGCGGATCGCGTCGGAATTCACAGCCGAGACCACGTTCCTCGGGGCGCACGTGGTGCCGGCCGAGTTCCGGGACCGCCCGGACGACTACGTCGCCCTGGTCTGCGGGCCGATGCTGGCGCTGGCCGCGCCGCACGCCAGGTGGGTGGACGCGTTCGTCGAGCGGGGCGCCTTCGACGAGGACCAGGCCCGCGCGATCCTGTCCTGCGGCAAGGAGCGGGGCCTCGGCGTGCGGGTGCACGGCAACCAGCTCGCCCCGGGACCGGGCGTGCGGCTGGCCGTCGAGCTCGGCGCGGCCAGCGTGGACCACTGCACACACCTGAGCGACGCGGACCTGGCGGCGCTGACCTCGACGAGGGTGGAGTGCATGTGCCACGACGGCTGGGACACCACGGTGGCCACGCTGCTGCCGGGCGCGGAGTTCTCCACCCGGTCGCCCTATCCGGACGCCCGGCGCCTGATCGACGCGGGGGCGACCGTGGCGCTGGCGACCGACTGCAACCCCGGGTCGTCGTACACCTCGTCGATGTCGTTCTGCATCGCTCTCGCGGTCCGCGAGATGCGGATGACCCCGGCCGAGGCGGTCCGCGCCGCGACCCTGGGCGGCGCGCGGGCCCTGCGCCGCGACGACATCGGGGTGATCCGCCCCGGCGCGCGCGCCGACCTGCTGATCCTCGACGCCCCCTCGCACCTGCACCTGGCCTACCGGCCGGGCGTCCCGTTGATCCGCACCGTGATCGAAGCCGGCCGCGCCGTCTTCACCACCGATTCATCCAGTACGCCCGACGGAGTGCCACAATGACCGTTATTGTTCAGCCCACTGGGATCGACCCCGCCGACGTCCTCGCCGTGGCGCGCGGCAACGCGCCGGTCGAGCTCTCTCCCGCCGCCGTCGAGGCGATGGCCACCAGCCGCGCCATCGTGGACGGCATCGAAGCCTCCGGCCGTCCGGTCTACGGGGTCTCCACCGGTTTCGGCGCGCTCGCCAGCACCTCGATCGAGCCGGAACGCCGGGCCGAGCTGCAGCACGCGCTGATCCGCTCGCACGCCGCCGGGGTCGGCGCGCCGATGCCCCGCGAAGTGGTGCGCGCGATGATGCTGCTGCGGGTGCGCTCGCTCGCGATGGGCCGGTCCGGGGTGCGGCCGGCGCTCGCCCAGGGCCTGGTCGACCTGCTCAACCACGACATCACCCCGTGGGTGCCGGAGCACGGCTCGCTGGGCGCCTCGGGCGACCTGGCGCCGCTCGCGCACTGCGCGATCGTGCTGCTCGGTGAGGGCTGGGTGCTGGGCAAGGACGGCGCCCGGATGAGCGCCGCCGAGGCGCTGCACGCGGCCGGGCTGCGCCCGCTGGAGCTGGCCGCCAAGGAGGGGCTGGCGCTGATCAACGGCACCGACGGGATGCTCGGCATGCTGCTGCTGGCCATCGCGGACGCGGCGCACCTGTTCACCATGGCCGACGTGACCGCGGCGCTGGCCACCGAGGCGATGCTCGGCTCGGAACGGCCGTTCCTGCCCGAGCTGCACGCGATCCGGCCGCATCCGGGTCAGGCGGCGTCCGCCGCGAACATCCTGCGCCTGCTGCAGGACTCCGCCATCATGGACTCGCACCGGCACGATCTGGCGCACGCGGTGCAGGACGCCTACTCGATCCGCTGCGCGCCCCAGGTCGCCGGGGCGGCGCGGGACACCCTCGATTTCGTCCGGACCACCGCCGCCCGCGAACTCGTCTCGGTGGTGGACAACCCGGTCGTGCTGCCGGACGGCCGGGTCGAGTCGACGGGCAACTTCCACGGCGCCCCGCTCGGGTTCGCCGCCGACTTCCTGGCCATCGCCGCGGCCGAGGTGGGCGCGATCGCCGAGCGCCGCGTGGACCGGCTGCTCGACGTGACCCGCAGCCGCGACCTGCCGCCGTTCCTCTCCCCGGACGCCGGGGTCAACTCGGGACTGATGATCGCCCAGTACACCGCTGCCGGCATCGTGGCGGAGAACCGCCGCCTGGCCGGACCGGCGTCCGTCGACTCGCTGCCGACCAGCGGCATGCAGGAGGACCACGTGTCGATGGGCTGGGCGGCCACCAAGAAGCTGCGCACCGTCCTGGACAACCTGACCAGCCTGCTCGCGGTCGAGCTACTCGCCGCGGTGCGCGGCCTGCAGCTGCGCCTCCCGATCACGCCGTCCCCGGCCGGGCGGGCCGCGATCGCCGCGGTGGAGCCGTTCGCCGGACAGCCGGGGCCGGACGTCTTCCTGGCGCCGGTCCTGGAACAGACCCGGGCGGTGATCTCCGGGCCGGGCCTGCGCGCGACGATCGAGGCCGCGACCGCTCCGCTCAGCTGATTCCCCGGCTCACCCCGACGCCCGCCCGCCGGTCTCCCGGCGCCCCGACGCCCGGCGCTGGCGGACACCGGTCCTCCGGCTCCTCTCAACGGCCGGATCCGGCCGCGGCGGGGGTCCGGGTGGCGGCGTATCGCCGCAGCTCCGGCACCGCCCGCAGGACCACCGCGACGGTGACCACGGTGAGCACGCCGCCGGCCCCGATCGTCACCCGCGGGCCGGCCAGCGCGCCGATCGCGCCGTGCAGCAGGTTCGCCAGTTGCGGGCCGCCGACCAGCACGACCGTCATCGCCCCGGAGATCCGGCCGCGCATCGCGTCGTCCGTGCAGGCCTGGGTGATGGCGTTGCGGAAGGTGCTGAGCACGAAGTTGGCCGCGCCGCCGAGCGCCAGCACGGCAAACGCCGCGACCAGGCTGAACGAGCCACCGGCCGCGGCCACCAGCGAGGCCGTCCAGATGCGACGGAGCGCCGGGATCGCCAGTGGGCGCCGGTCCATCACGAGCCCGCCGGCTCGTCGAGGGCGACCACGTCGGCGACGACCACCGCCACGTTGTCCGGAGCCCGGTACGCGTAGGCCCGCTGGATCAGGTCCTCGACCACCTGCCGCGGAGCCCCCGGCACACTCAGCGCCTCCCGCAGCTCCCCGGCTGGCACAACCGTGGAGAGGCCGTCCGTGCACAGCAGATACCGGTCGCCGGCGAGGGTCTCCAGCGGCCGCAGCGCGCCGACCGCGGCCCGGCCCACCCGGTCACCGAGGCCGCGCATCCCGTCGGCCACCGCGAGCAGACGCGATCCGGCGTACGCGTAATCGTCGTTGGTGTCGCGCACCGGGCCGGGGCGGGCGCTCGCCGCGCACCGCAACCCGAGGGTGACCCGGGCGGCGGCCCGGCCGGACAGGTGATCCACCAGGAAGCCGGCCAGGCGGCCACGGGCGGCCGTCTCCGCCTCGATCTGCGCCCAGTACCGGGCCACCGCCCCGGCCGCCTCGTCCGGCGGCAGGTCGCAGACCTGCGCGATCCGGGCCAGCGGCATGCCGAGACGGCGCAGCCAGGCGATCAGCCGGGCACGGTCGAGCTGACCCTCCGCATAGGAGCGGTAGCCGGACGACTCGTCCACCGCCGCCGGCCGGAGCAGACCGAACTTGTCGTAGAGCCGGAGAGCCCGCGGAGAGAGCCGGGTGATCCGGGCGAACTCGCTGATCGAGAGCATGACGTCGATGCTGGACCTTGACGCGGGGGCAAAGTCAACCCGCTCCGCCGGCCCGCCTGCGGATCACCCGAGGCATGCCCTAGCGGGGCAGCTCCTTGGCGATGACCTTGGCCAGCTCCCGGAACGCCTTGCCGCGGTGGCTGATCGCGTCCTTCTCGGCCGGGCTCAGCTCCGCGTTGGTGCGGTCCTGGCCGTCGCCGACGAAGATCGGGTCGTACCCGAAACCGCCCTCCCCGCGCCGCGCCCGCAGCAACCGCCCGGACTGCCGGCCCTCGACCAGGTGCTCGCGGCCGTTCGGCAGGACCAGGGCGGCAGCGCAGACGAACGCCCCGCCGCGGTGCTCGTCGCCGACGTCGCTGATCTGGGCGAGCAGCAGGTCCAGGTTGGCCGCGTCGTCGCCGTGCCGGCCGGACCAGCGGGCGCTGAACACGCCCGGCATGCCGTTGAGCGCGTGCGCGGCGATGCCGGAGTCGTCCGCGACGGTGGGCAGGCCGGTCCGCTTGGCGCCCTCACGGGCCTTGATCAACGCGTTCTCGCCGAAGGTCAGACCGGTCTCCGGGACCTCCGGGTAGCCCGGGAAGTCGCCCAGGCCGACCAGCTCGATCCGGCTCATGCCGAGCGCGGCGTCGAGGATGCGTTGCAGCTCGACCAGCTTCTTCTTGTTCGCCGTGGCGAGCAGAAGCCGGGAACTCATGCCACCCCTCCGTTTCGCTCCGGGGCGCCCTGAGTTCGGCCATCGAGCCCGATGATGAACTGTTTCCGGTCGCTCACCGGGCGAGCGCCTTCTGCTGCGCGGCGTTCAGCTCGGCACACCCGAGGACGCCGAGGTCCAGCATGGCGTCCAGCTGGGCGCGGCGGAACACGCCGTTCTCCCCGGTGCCCTGCACCTCGACGAAGTCGCCCGCTCCGGTGCAGACCACGTTCATGTCGACCTCGGCGGCGACGTCCTCCTCGTACATCAAGTCGAGTCTCGCCTCGCCACCGATCATGCCGACGCTGACCGCCTGGATGGAGGTGTGCAGCACCTTTTCGATCTTGCCGGCCAGCGCCTTGCGCGCGGCCAGCCAGGAGACCGCGTCGTGCAGCGCGACGTAGGCGCCGGTGATCGCCGCGGTGCGGGTGCCGCCGTCGGCCTGCAGCACGTCGCAGTCCAGAACTATCGAGTTCTCCCCGAGCGCCTTGAGGTCGATGCAGGCCCGCAGGCTGCGCCCGATCAGGCGGGAGATCTCCTGGGTGCGCCCGCCGACCTTGCCCTTGACGCTCTCCCGGTCACCACGGGTGTTCGTGGCGCGGGGCAGCATCGCATACTCCGCGGTGAGCCAGCCGAGGCCGGAGCCCTTGCGCCAGCGCGGCACCCCCTCGGTGACGCTCGCGGTGCAGAGCACTCGCGTGTTGCCGAACTCCACCAGCACCGATCCCTCGGGGTGGATGCTCCAATGCCGGGTCAGCGTCACCGGTCGCAGCTGGTCGGCCGCTCGGCCGTCGGGTCGCGCCATGACCCCAACCCTATGCGTAGCGCGCCGCGCCCGCTTCGTCCGCCCCGGGCTCGCGTGTCGGCGGGGTCACCAGCCGGGGCCGCGGGACCGCCGGGCGGATCAGCGCGGGCGCCACCGCCGGCTCGATGCCGTGCGCGTGCAGGAAGCCCTCGACCGCGCGGGGCCAGCCGTAGCGCTCGGCCCGGGCCCGGGCCCGGGCCCGGCGCTCGTCCCGCGGGCGCTCCATGATCTGGGAGACCGCGTCGGCGAACGCCTCCGGCGTGCCAGGCACCGCGACACCGGCGTCGCCGATCACCTCGGGCAGCGCGCTCTGCTCGTCCACCACCACCGGGGTGCCGCAGGCCAGCGCCTCCAGCGCGGAGAGCCCGAAGGTCTCCACCGGGCCGGGCGCGACCACGACGTCGGCCGAGGCGAGCAGCGCGGCGACCGCCTTACGATCCCCGATGTGGCCGGCGAATCGGACCGGCAGCCGGGCGGCCCGGTAGGCCAGCGCGGCCCGCCGCGTGCCGTCCCCGGCCACCACCAGCACCGCCGGCACCTTGCCGTTGCGCAGCACGGCCACCGTGTCAACGGCCAGCTCCGGCCGTTTCGCCGCGGAGAGCCGGCTGGCAAAGACGATCAGCAGCTCGTCCGGCCGGGCGTAGCGGGACCGGACCGAGACGTCCAGCCGGCGCGGATGGAACACGTCCAGGTCGACGCCGAGCGGGACCTCCACCAGGTTCGGCACACCCAGCCGGCGGAACTCGGCGGCGGCGAACGCGGTGGTGCAGACGATGGTGTCGAACGCCTCAGCGGTCCGCCTGTTCAGCCGGTCCGCCATGGCGTCGCGTTTCGGCATGCCCCAGACGCCGAGCAGGCCGGCCAGGCTCTCGTGGGAGACCATCATCGACCGGACCCCGCGCCGCCGGGCCCAGTTGCCGGTCCAGCGCAGCGTGGTGCGGTCGGAGACCTCGATCCGGTCCGGCTCCAGGCTGTCCAGCAGTTTGATCAGCTCACGCCGGCCGGCCATCACCCGGTGGCCGCCGGTGCGCGGGATGGGCGCGCTGGGCAGCGTGATCACCCGGCCCTGGCCGACCTGCTGGTCCTTGAACGTGCGGCCGGGAATGATCAGGACCGCCTCGTGGCCGGCCGCCTCGTAACCCTTGCCGAGCTCGCGCAGGGCCGTCCGCAACCCGCCGGTATGAACCGTGACGAAGTTGGCCAGGCGAACGATGCGCATCCAACAGCTCCAAGGTCACGACACGAGGTGCACCGGTGTAAGCCGATCCCACCCCCGTACCGGCTCAGAGATCGTATCTGGCACCCGGGCGGACGACTTCGACCGGTCCCGCGTAAGCGGCGCCGGCCGCCTCCACGATAGATGCCTCGCTGGCCCACGCCGGAACGAGATGTGTCAACAGCAGCCGGGCGACATCCGCCTTGGTGGCCGCCTCACCCGCCTCGCCGCCGGTCAGGTGCAGGTCGGGCGGGTTGGCCACGCCGTCCATGTAGCTCGCCTCGCAGAGGAACAGATCCGCGCCGGCGGCCAGGCGCAGCAGCGCCTCGCACGGCGCGGTGTCCGACGAATAGGCCAGGACCCGGCCATTGTGCTCGATCCGGACGCCGTACGTCTCCACCGGGTGGTTGACCCGGTCCACGGTGACCATGAGCGGGCCGATCGGGAAGGTGCCTGGCTGCAGGCCGTAGAACGTGTAGACGTCGTCGACCGGCTCCCCCTCGGCGCTGTACGCCGCGGCGATGCGCTCGGCGGCGCCCAGCGGCGCGTAGACCGGAAGCGCCGGCAGCGGGCCGGCCGGGTCGTAACGCCGGACCACGACATAGGTGCACGCGTCCAGCATGTGGTCGCAGTGCAGGTGGGTGAGCAGGATCGCGTCGACGCTCCGCAAGTCGGAATACCGCTGCAGGGCGGAAAGCGCGCCCGACCCGAAGTCGATCAGGAGGCGGAATCCCTCGGCTTCCACGAGATAGGCCGAACAAGCCGACTCGGGGCCGGGGAAACTGCCGGCACACCCGAGAACGGTTAGTCGCATGCGGGTCCCTCTGACTCACACTGGGTCGGCCACCGGGTCGGCCACTTCTGGGTCGGCCGAATCTGGGTCGTCCACGCCCCGCCCGACCGGTCCGCGCTGGGCTTGTCAGACCAGTCAATCACGCAGCGAAGCGTACGCGCTGACCACTGCCTGACGTTAACAACTGATCGATTTGTCGCTAAATCGACAACGCACATCACAGCCGCTGTGACCTGGGTCGTCACATTTCCACCGTCACGTCCGGTAAGCCCTCCGCGTTGCTCTCAGTGAGGGCCTGAAAGCGATCTGATGGAGGCGACATGACCGCCGTCGAGCCGACCCACATCTCCCGTCCCGCGTTACCCGAAATCGTGTCCTTCGAACCGTCCTGGGAACCCCAGCCGGCGGTTTTCCGGTTTCCGGCGGAGGACGATCCGGCGCCCCGCCCGACCCAGGTGCTGGCGATGGCCGCGTACTCGGCGATGCTCGGACTGACCGGCGTGGGGGTCGGCCTCTACGGGCTCGTGGCGGTGCTGCGCGGGGCGCCCGCGTGGTACCTGCCGGCGCTGGCGGTGCTGACCATGTTCAGCGTGGCGCTGGCGGTCGGCGCGTTCCTCGCCGTCCACCAGCGCACCCTGCCGTGGATCCTGCTGCTCGCCGCGGCGCCGCCGATGGGTTGCGCCCTCCTGCTGGCGGTGAGCCGCTGAAGCCCGCCGTCAGGCCCAGAGCTGCCCTTCGAGGGCTTCCTCGGCGTCGTTGAGCGTGCCGCCGTAGGCCCCGGTGGACAGATACTTCCAGCCGCCGTCGGCGATCACGAACGCGACGTCGGCCCGTCTGCCGGCCTTGACCGCCTCGTGCGCCACCGCCAGCGCGGCGTGCAGGATCGCGCCGCTGGAGAAGCCGGCGAAGATGCCCTCGACCTCGACCAGTTGGCGGGTCCGCAGCACCGCGTCGCGGGTGCCGACCGAGAACCGGCGGTCCAGCACGGTGGCGTCGTACAACTCCGGGACGTATCCCTCGTCGATGTTGCGCAGGCCGTAGACCACCTCGCCGTACCGCGGCTCGGCGGCGACGATCTGGATGCCGTCGACCTTCTCCTTGAGGAACCGGCCGGTGCCCATCAGCGTGCCGGTGGTGCCCAGGCCCGCCACGAAGTGCGTGATGGTGGGCAGGTCCTGGAGCAGCTCCGGGCCGGTGGTCTCGTAGTGCGCGCGGGCGTTCGCCGGATTGCCGTACTGGAACAGCATCTTCCAGTCCGGGTGCTCGGCGGCGATCTGCTTCGCCGTCGCCACCGCCTGGTTCGAGCCGCCGGCGGCGGGCGAAAAAATGATCTCCGCGCCATACATCCGCAGCAGCTGGGTTCGCTCCGCCGAGACGTTCTCCGGCATCACGCAGACCAATCGGTAACCGCGCAGCTTGGCCACCATGGCCAGCGCGATGCCGGTGTTGCCGCTGGTCGGCTCGAGGATCGTGTCGCCCGGGCGCAGGCGCCCGGACTCCTCGGCCGCACGCACCATGGAGAGCGCGGCGCGGTCCTTGATGCTGCCGGTGGGGTTGCGGTCCTCCAGTTTGGCCCACAAACGCACCGGTGGCGCCCCCTCGGGCACCACCGGGGAGAGGCGGGGCAGGCCGACGAGCGGCGTGCCCCCGCACGCGTCCAGCAGGCTCTCGAAGCGAGCCATCGGGCTTAGCGCCCCAGCAGAGCGGCCGCGGCCGCGAAGCCCAGAGCACCGCCGGCCACGGCCGGGAGGATGGTGATCGAGTCACCGTCGTTCAGCTTCGCGTCGAGCGCGCCGAGGAACCGCACGTCCTCGTCGTTGACGTAGATGTTGACGAACCGGTGCAGGCCGCCCTCGGCGGTGATCAGCCGGCCCTTGATGCCGCTGTGCCTGGCGTCCAGGTCGTCGATCAGGGCGGACAGGCTGTCGCCGGCGCCCTCGACGACCTTGGCGCCGCCGGTGTAACTGCGCAGGATGGTGGGGACGCGAACTTCGATGGCCATGGTTGTCATGCTCCTAGAAAGTCGTTTTACGGGTCAGGCGGGGACGGTCTTCTTCTCAGAGGTAGCGACACTCGTAGAAGACCGACGCCGGGCTCTGCCCGAACATGTACGACTGCACGGCACACACCTTCACGACTTCACCGTCGCATCCACGATGTTGACCTCTTCCTCGGTCACCACACCGTCCACGATACGGAACGAGCGGATCTCCTCGGAATCCGGCTCACGGGTCGAGACGAGCAAATAGTGCGCGCCCGGCTCGCCGGCGAACGAGACGTCGGTGCGCGACGGATACGCCTCGGTGGCCGTGTGGGAGTGGTAGATGACCACCGGCTCCTCGTCGTTGTCGTCCATCTCGCGCCACACCCGCAGGTGCTCCATCGAGTCGAACTCGTAGAACGTCATCGACCGGGCCGCGTTGTCCATCGGGATGTGCCGGGTCGGCACGTCACTGCCGATCGGCCCGGCCACCACACCGCAGGCCTCGTCGGGGTGGTCCCGGCGGGCGTGGGCGACGATCGCACGCACGATCGAACTGTCGATGGTCAGCACGGCGTTCACATTACCGAACCAATTCGCCACCCTGCGCGTGGCGAGGCACACACTGCGTGCGCTACTTGATCTCGGGCAGCGCGTTGAGCAGCGATTCCTGCAGGTAGCCGAGATACGCGTAGACGGAGAGCTGGAACACCCGGCTGGAGCCCGGATCCTCCAGGACCGCCTCGTCCAGTTCCTCGGCCAGGTCGGTGTCGGCCTGGATGTCCAGGCGGGTGCCCATCGCCAGCCGGGCGTCGTTGATCGCCCGCAGCCAGGCCTCGGCGGCCTCGCCGTCCAGCCGGACCTCGCCCTCGCCCTCGTCGGGCAGCGCGGCCAGGATGGCGCCCGCCTGATCGATCTTGGCGGTCTTCAGGTCGCCCTCGGTGTACAGCCGGAACTCCTGGCTGTCCTCCGGCCGGTCCGGATAGATGTCCGGGAACAGCCGGCCGACCACCGGGTCGGTGTGATCCATCCCGTCGGTCAGCAGGCCCACCACCTCGGCGGCCACCTTCCGCAGGACACGCACCTCGTCGTGTGCGAACGTGGCCACACACTGACGGCCGCTGCGTCGGAACATGCTCTTCCCCACCCGCTTTGTCAGGCTCGGTCCACAGTTGCCCAAAGACCGTATCCGTGCAGTTGGTTGGCGTCCATCTCCATGCGCTCGCGAGCCCCGGTGGAGACCACTGCCTTGCCCTTGGTGTGCACATCCATCATCAGCCTCTCGGCCTTCTCCTTGCTGAAGCCGAAAAGCTTTTGGAAGACCCAGGTCACGTACGACATGAGGTTGACCGGATCGTCCCAGACGATGGTCACCCAAGGCCGGTCCTCGGCCGGGACCTCCTCGATCTCCGGCGTCTCGACGGGAGCAACTTGGGGTAACGCCATGCCCCCATGGTGCCACCGGTTGCGCCGGATCTGTGAACCGGAGCGCGGAACCGCAGGTCGCGACGCACTCCCGGGGCACGCATTAGGGTAGGTCCCGTGAATACGACCGGGTCGGCGCTGCTGACCGACCACTACGAGCTGACCATGATCAGTGCCGCCCTCAAGGACGGCACCGCGGATCGGCAGTGCGTCTTCGAGGTGTTCGCCCGGAGGCTGCCCACCGGGCGGCGGTACGGCGTGGTCGCCGGCACCGACCGGCTGATCGAGATGATCACCGATTTCCGGTTCGACCCCGCCGAGATCGAGTACCTGCGCTCGGCCGGCGTGGTGGACCAGCCCACAGCCGACTGGCTGGCGGGCTACCGCTTCACCGGCGACATCGACGGATACGCCGAGGGTGAGCTGTTCTTCCCCGGCTCCCCGATCCTCACCGTGAGCGGCCGGTTCGCCGAGTGCGTGGTGCTCGAGACGCTGATCCTGTCGGTGCTCAACCACGACTGCGCGATCGCGGCCGCCGCCGCCCGGATGGTCACCGCCGCCCGTGGCCGGCCGATCATCGAGATGGGCTCCCGGCGCACCCACGAGCAGGCCGCCGTCGCGGCCGCCCGCGCGGCGTACCTGGCCGGTTTCGCCTCCACGTCCAACCTCGCCGCCGGCCGGCGATTCGGCATCCCCACCACCGGCACCTCGGCGCACGCGTTCACGCTGCTGCACGACGACGAGCCGGCCGCGTTCGGCTCCCAGGTGGCGGCGCTCGGCAAGAACACCACGCTGCTCGTCGACACGTACGACATCAGTCAGGGCATCCGGAACGCGATAGCGGTCGCCGGACCGGACCTGCGCGCCGTCCGGATCGACTCGGGCGACCTGTCAGTTCTCGCCCAGCAGTCCCGCGAACTGCTCGACTCGCTCGGCGCCACCGAGACGAAGATCATCGTGTCGGGTGACATGGACGAGTACTCGATCGCCACGCTCGCCGCCGAGCCGGTCGACATGTACGGCGCCGGCACCGCGGTCGTCACCGGCTCCGGAGCGCCCACCGCCGGCCTGGTCTACAAGCTGGTCGAGGTGGCCGGCCGCGCGGTCGTCAAGCGCTCCGAGAACAAGGCGACGGTCGGCGGCCGCAAGACCGCGGTGCGCCGGCACAAGCCCACCGGCACCGCCACCGAGGAGATCATCGTCTCCCAGGGGGTGCCCGACCACCAGAGCAACGACCGGCTGCTGCAGCGCTCCTACATCGCCGCCGGCGAGCCGCAGACCCGGCCCAGCCTGCTCCAGTCCCGCGACCACCTGCGGCAGAACCTGATCTCCATCCCGTGGGAGGGTCTCAAGCTCTCCGCGGGCGACCCGGCCATCCCGGTCATCATCATTCCCACCGCTTAGGGGCTCTCCATGTCACGCGCGTTGATCATCGTGGACGTGCAGAACGACTTCTGCGAGGGCGGCTCGCTGCCGGTCGCCGGCGGCGCCGCGGTCGCCAAGGGCATCTCGCTGGTGCTCGCCAAGGCGGGCGAGCGCTGGGACCACGTGGTCGCCACCAAGGACTACCACGTCGACCCGGGCGCGCACTTCAGCGACCACCCGGACTTCGTCGACAGCTGGCCGGCGCACTGCGTGGCCGGCTCGGCCGGCGCCGACTTCCACCCCGAGCTGGTCACCGACCGGATCGAGGCGGTCTTCCACAAGGGCGCGCACCAGGCGGCCTACTCGGGCTTCGAGGGCCGGACCGAGGCCGGCGAGACCCTCGCCGGCTGGCTGCGGGGCAGGGGAGTCACCGACGTCGAGGTGGTCGGGATCGCGACAGATCACTGTGTACGGGCGACCGCGCTCGACGCCGCCGCCGAGGGTTTCGCCACCACGGTGCTGCTGGAGCTGACCGCCGGGGTGGCTCGGGCGACCACCGAGGCGGCGCTCGACCAGTTCCGCGCGGCGTCGGTGGAGACGACCGGCACCCCGGTCGTCGACCCCGTCTGAGGTCAGGCCGTTCGCCTCAGCCACCCACCGGACGCCACCCGACCGCCGAGAGACCTCCCACGACCAGCCGCGCGCGAACGGCTGGCGCTCAGAGACGTTTGGCGGTCCGCTGTGCCACCCGGCCGGACCGGCCGGGCCCGGTCAGCGGGCGATGCCGGCCAGCAGTTCGATCTGGCGCGGGTCGTCGGCGTAGCAGTACAGGATCAGCTCGTCCGCGCCGAACTCCCGATAGGCCGCAACGGTTTCCGCGATCCGTCCCGGGTCGCTCAGCGGCTCGCCCCAGCCGGCGCGCCCGGTGAAGGCGTAATAATCGGCCACCGCCCGCCTCCCCCGCCGCACCGTCTCGGCGTCGCCGACCGCGACGTTGATCTGACACACCAGGCGCGCCCGGCCCGCACGGCCCGCTTCCTTCCACTGCTCATTGACGGTACGGACGAGGCCACCCGCCCATTCCAAAGGCGCCGCACAGACGAACCCGTCGGCGAACCGCGCCACCCGCCGCAACGCCTCGGACGCGAACCCGCCGATCAGAATCGGCGGACCGCCCACCGCTGACGGCCGCGGCCCGATCCACCCCGCCGCCCCGATCTCCCCACGCCAACTCCTGCTGTCGTCAGCCGGCGCCGAGCCGGCCGCCCGCGACCCGCCCCGTACGCCGACCGCCCGCACAGCACCGCCGGCCAGGCCACGTGCGGCCGCCCGGGAGCCGGCCGGCTGCGACTCGGGTTCCCCTGGATCAGCCGACCGCGGCTCACCGCGCGAGCCGGCCGGCAGCGGCGCGCGGTAGGGCTCGCCGTTCCAGATCCCGCGCAGGTCGGCGAGCTGGGCGTCGAGAATCCGGCCGCGCCGGGTGATCGGCACCCCGGCCGCCGCGTGGTCGTCGTCCCGGCCGCCGATGCCGATGCCGAGCACAAACCGGCCCGCCGACATCCGGTCCAGCGTGGCGACCTGTTTGGCGAGCAACGCCGTCGACCGCAGCGGCCCGAGCAGCACCTCGGTCTGCAACCGGATCCGGCTGGTGGCTCCGGCCAGGACGGCGAGCGCGGTCAGCGGCTCCGGGTTGTCGTAGGCCAGCCGGTCCAGCAACGCGACCGTCGCGAACCGGTGGTCCTCCGCGAGCCGCGCCCACTCCAGCAACCGAGCCGGATCACTGATGGGCAGCCCAAGACCGATTTCCATGAACTTCTCCTCGAAAGGCAGGCAGCAACAACCGACGTCGCCACCTCCTCCCCGCTCACGGCGAGGTCACCGGCCTGTCCGCGACAGGTATCCAAGGCCCGATGATTCGGAGTTCCCGGCCAACCTACCGGCCCCACCGGTCCGGCGGGCAAGCCGTTTTCCACCACGACCCGCGGCGAGCAATCAGCGCGCCGCCGCGCCACCACCGGGGCCCGAGGTGCCGGCAGCGGCGTCGGCGGGAACCACCGCCGGCTCAATGCCCGGACCGGGAGCCGGCTCGACGGTCGACACGGCAGCGGCCGGAGTGCTCCGGCGGCGCAGTTCGGCCGGGAGGACCAGCAGGGCCACCAGGACGCCGACCGCGCCGACCGCGGTGAAGCCCCACTTCGGCCCCCACGTGTCGATCGCCAGACCGGCCAGCGGCCCGCCCAGGGCGACGCCCACGGTCAGGGCCGAGTTGTGCAGGCCCATGGCCTCGCCGCGGGCCGCGGCCGGGATCATCCGGCTGATGGCGTCGGAGCTGGCCGTGATCGTCGGGGCGCACAGGGCGCCGGCCGGGATCAGCAGGACGGCCAGCAGCCACCAGTGCGAGCCGCCGAGCCCGACCGGGATGGTCAGCAGGGCCATCGGGGCCAGCAGCGCCAGAGCCGGCAGGCCGCTGCGGACCAGGCCGTAGGCGAAGCCGCCGAGCAACGAGAAGAGCGCCCACAGCGACATCACCAGGCCGGTCCAGCCGAGCTCGCCGGAGGCGCGCAGCACGGCCACCACCGACACGTCGGTGCCGGCCAGCACCAGCGTGGCCGCCATCGTGACGGCCAGGACGGCGACGAACCGGGGCTTGAGCCACTCCCGGCGGGCGATCCGCTCGCCGGCCGAGACCGGGGCCTCGTGCGCGGCCCGGGTGGGCGGGTTGAGCAGCCACAGGCCGACGCCGGAGAGCAGGATGCCGGCCGCCAGCACGACCATGGCGACACGGGCGCCGGCGGTGGTGGCGATCAGCACGCCGAGAGCCGGGCCGGCCATGAACGACAGCTCGGTGGTCATCGAGTCGAGCGCGAAACCGGGCAGCCGATGCGACTCCGGCGTGAGGGCGGCGATCGCCTGCCGGGCCACCGAGAACGCCGGGAGCGCCAGGAAGCCGCCGACCAGCGCGACCGGCAGCAGCGCCCAGTACGGCAGGGACTGGGCGACCAGCCAGTAGACCACCTCGGCGACCGTCGTCAGGGCCAGCACCGGGCGCAGCCCCCGCCGGTCGATGAGCCTGCCGATCACCGGGGCGCCGATCGAACCGCCGATCGTGGAGGCCGCGCCGACCAGGCCCGCCGCTCCGTACTTCATCCCGAGGCCGGTCACCACGTGCAGGGTGAGCACGACCGCGCCGGCCGCGATGGGGATGCGGGCCAGCGTGGCGACCGCGAGCACCGACATGACCTTCGGCAGCGCGAGCGTTTCCCGGTAAGGCGTGAGCAACATGACGATCCTGACCTCCGCCAGCGATCCTGCCCCAGGGGCGCGACGGAAACCAACGGCTTTGGCGCAGCTCACGTCGGGTGCGGTGGCGAACCGGGCGAGGAGCAGCGCACCGCGATCGTCCGCGGGTCGCCGGGCCGGGTCGGCGGGCGGGCCAGCGGCACGGGTGGGCCAGCGGCACGGGTGGGCCAGCGGCACGGGTGGGCCGGTGTCCCAGCCGTCCGGGCCGGGAAAACGAACCGGCCCGCACTCCGTGCGGAGTGCGGGCCGGTTCGGCACGGCCTAGTGGTCGCGGTTGCTCTCGACGTCCTCCTGGTACGTCGCGCCGCCGTCGGACTCGTGGCTCAGCACGCGCGCGCCACCCTCCGGCGGCCCGCCGAGCGAGCCCTGGTCGCCCGCCGCGAGCTCCGGGAACTTCAGGTCGAAGGCGGGCCGCTCGGAGCGGATCCGCGGCATCCGGTCGAAGTTGCGCAGCGGCGGCGGGGTGGTGGTGGCCCACTCCAGCGAGTTGCCGAAGCCCCACGGGTCGTCGGCCGTGACGACCTTGCCGACCTTGTACGACTTCCAGATGTTGTAGAGGAACGGCAGCGTGGCCAGGCCCAGGATGAACGACCCGATCGTGGAGACCGTGTTCAGCGCGGTGAAGCCGTCGGTCGGCAGGTAGTCCGCGTACCGCCGGGGCATGCCCTTGGTGCCCAGCCAGTGCTGCACCAGGAAGGTGGCGTGGAAGCCGATGAAGGTCAGCCAGAAGTGGACCTTGGCGAGGCGCTCGTCGAGCATCCGGCCGAACATCTTCGGGAACCAGAAGTAGATGCCGGAGAAGACGGCGAACACGATGGTGCCGAAGAGCACGTAGTGGAAGTGCGCGATCACGAAGTACGAGTCGGAGACGTGGAAGTCGATCGGCGGGGAGGCCAGCAGCACGCCGGAGAGACCACCGAAGAGGAACGTCACCATGAAGCCGATCGCGAAGAGCATCGGCGGCTCGAAGCTGACCTGGCCGCGCCACATGGTGCCGATCCAGACGAAGAACTTCATGCCGGTCGGGACCGCGATCAGGAAGCTCAGGAAGCTGAAGAACGGCAGCAGCACCTGGCCGGTGACGAACATGTGGTGCGCCCACACCGACATCGACAGCGCGCCGATCAGCAGCGTCGCGGCGACCAGGCCCTTGTAGCCGAAGACCGGCTTGCGGCTGAAGACCGGGATGACCTCGGTGATGATGCCGAAGAACGGCAGGGCGATGATGTACACCTCGGGGTGGCCGAAGAACCAGAAGAGGTGCTGCCAGAGCATCGGGCCGCCGGTCTGCACGTCGAAGACGTGGGCGCCGAGCACCCGGTCGGCGGCGAGGGCGAACAGCGCGGCCGCCAGGAACGGGAAGACCATCACCGCGAGCAGCGCCGTGACCAGCATGTTCCAGGTCATGATCGGCATCCGGAACATGGTCATGCCGGGCGCGCGCAGCGTCAGGATCGTGGTGATCAGGTTCACCGAGCCGAGGATCGTGCCCAGACCCGAGATGGCCAGGCCGACCACCCACATGTTGCCGCCGACGCCCGGGGAGTGCAGCGAGTCGCTCAGCGGCGTGTAGGCGAACCAGCCGAAGTCGGCGGCGCCGCCGGGGGTGACGAACCCGCCGATGGTGATCAGGCCACCGAACAGGTACAGCCAGTACGCGAAGGCGTTCAGGCGGGGGAAGGACACGTCCGGCGCACCGATCTGGATCGGTACGACGTAGTTGCCGAACGCGAACACGATAGGTGTCGCGAAGAACAGCAGCATGATCGTGCCGTGCATGGTGAACAGCTGGTTGAACTGCTCGGGCGACAGGATCTGCATGCCCGGCCGGGCCAGCTCGGCGCGCATCAGCAGCGCCATGAGGCCACCCAGAAGGAAGAACACGAAGGCGGTGACCATGTACATGATCCCGATCTGCTTCGCGTCCGTCGTGCGCAGGATTCGGGCGAGGGCCGAACCCTTGACCTGCCGCCGGACCGGATATGGACGGGTCGCGATCGGCGACGGCGCAACGGTCGTCACGAAATGCCTCCGTTGTCTCGTTCGTCCCACTCGGCACACCTCGAAGATCGGGCGTACCTCGCTGGCAGAATAGTCCCCCGCCGACCCCCGGCCGTCGCGGGGTGACCAAAGGACCACGCAGGACGAACGCCCACCAGCGCGACAAGACAGTGGAGGACCGCGACCGATACCGGCCGGCGTGGCTCAGACCGGAGCGACCAGAGCCCGGTAGTGATCGTTGAAGATCTGCAGACCACGTCGCCGGAGCATCGGGTCGCGCAACGACGGCGGCACGTCGCGCGTCCGGTCCCGCTCCCGGGTGCGGTCGCGCACCTCGGCGCAGCGCGGCCGGCGCCGCTCTTCGTAGGCGCGCAGGGCGCCCGGGATGTCCGTCCCGACGCGCCGCAGCTCCTGACCGAGCACGTAACCGTCCTCGAAGGACATCGCCGCGCCCTGGGCCAGGGTCGGCGCGGTGGCGTGCGCGGCGTCGCCGACCAGCACCACCGGGCCGCGTGACCAGACCGGCAGGACCACCTCGTCGGTGCGGGCGACCGACACCTTCTCCACCCGTTCCAGGATCGCCGGGACCGGGCCGCCGAACGATCCGAACACCTCGCGCAGCCGCTCGCGCGGATCCGCCGGGTCGGGCGTCTCCGGGGCGGTCTCGTCGGCATAGAGGTAGATCCTGCGGCCGCCCATCGGCATCGCGACGAACTGCGCGCGCCGGCCCAGCACCGCCGTCCAGTCGGTCAGCGGCGGGCCACCGGAGACCACCGAGCGGTAGACGATCTGGCCGGTCGGGGTGGCCGGCCCCCCCAGGCCGATCTTCTCGCGGATCGTGGAGCGACGGCCGTCGGCGCCGACGACCAGGTCGTACTCCGCGATGGCGCCGGTGGAGAACTCGACCTTGGCGGCCCCCTCGATGATCTGGACGTCGCGCACCTCGGTGTCGTAGCGCACCTCGCCGCCGACCCCGGTGAGCAGCACCTGCTGCAGATCGCTGCGGGACAGCGCGCGGGACTCGCCGACCCCGGCCCAGAGCGCCGCGACGTCCATCTCGAACAGGCCACGACCGCGGGAGTCCAGGAAGACCTGCCGGAAGATGAGGTCACCCAGCGGGCGCAACGGCACGTCGAGGCCGAGCAGGCGCAGCGCGCGGGAGGCGTTGCCGGGCAGATAGATGCCGGCGCCGGGACTCATGGTGGCCGGCAGGGCCTCCACCACGTCCGGCCGGAAGCCCGCGACTCGCAGCCCTCGTGCCGCGGCCAGGCCGGCGATGCCGCCGCCCACCACCAGGATGCGCAAGGTCATCGGCCAACGCCTTCCTGTCGATGGACACGCGTCGGAGCCAGAACACTACCGCGTGCCACCGTAGCGGAAAAGCGACGATCAACAAGGCGCCCGATTCGCACCGGATCCGCTGCCTCCGGCCACAGTGGGGTCACCCCGGCGGGTGGTTCCACAGTGGCGAAGGCCCGGCCCGCCCGGGCCAGCGCGACCGCCCGGCGCGCCCGGATCACCCGGCGCGCCCGGACCACCAGGTGCGGCTGGTGCGGCAGCAGTTCCATCCCCGTCATGCGGACACCCAACCATCGGGGTACGACAATTCCGGGCGCCCGGACGCACCGGCAGAATCAAGGTCATGCCGGACCGCCTCGATGAGTACCGCCGCAAACGGGACCCCGCGCGCACGCCCGAGCCGATGCCGGCCGGCGACCCGCCACCGTTGACCGGCCGGCGCTTCGTCATCCAGCAGCACCACGCCCGCAGCCTCCACTGGGACGTCCGGCTGGAGCGTGACGGCGTCCTGGTCTCGTTCGCCGTCCCGCGCGGCCTGCCCCGCGACCAGGCCCGCAACAACCTGGCCAAACACACCGAGGACCACCCGCTGCAATATCTGGACTTCGCCGGCGAGATCCCGTCCGGCGAGTACGGCGGCGGCCGGATGACCATCTTCGACCGGGGCACCTACGAGAGCGACAAGTGGCGTCACGACGAGATCAGCGTCACCTTCCACGGCGACCGCACGAGGGGGCGGTACGTCTTCTTCCAGACCGGCGGCGCCGACTGGATGGTGCGCCGGATGGACCCGCCGGAGCCGGGCTGGGAGCCGATGCCCGACGACCTGCGCCCGATGCTGGCCACCCGGGCCGCCCAGCTGCCGCCGGACGACGCGGACTGGGGTTATGAGATGCGCTGGGCGGGACAGCGCTGCCTGGCGTACCTCTCCGGGGGGAGAGTGCGCCTGAGCGGACCCGGCGGCGAAGAGCTGACCCCCGTGTTTCCCGAGGTCCGGGGGTTGGGCCCGGCGCTCGCGCCGGTGGAGGCGGTCTTCGACGGCGAGCTGGTGGCCTTCGACGGCGCCCGGCCCGATCCGGCCCGGCTGTCCCGCCGGGCGACGGCCCGGAACCCGAAGCGGGCCGCCGAGCGCGATCCCGTGCAACTGCTGCTGTACGACCTGCTGTGGCTGGACGGGCACAGCACGACGGAACTGCTGCGCTACGCCGAGCGCCGCGAGTTGCTGGACGGCCTGGCGGTGGCCGGCGAGCACTGGCAGACCCCGCCGTTCTTCCCGGGCGGTGGTCTCTTCGCCCTGGACGCGGCGCGGGCGCAGGGCCTGTCCGGCGTGGTGGCGAAGCGGCTGGACTCCCCCTACCTGCCCGGCCGGGCGAGCCGCCTGTGGCGGGAGATCATCGTGAGCTGAGCGGCACCCCGGTCACGTACGCCGACACCGTGGTACCCAAGATGCAACCAGCAGTTCGTTCAGGAGCGTTACGGCTCGCCCGATGGCGGGGGTCTACCGGCGACCGCAGTGGAAAGGGCCCCACTTCACCATGCTCTCGTCCCCCGTCGCCTTCCCCGACCTGTCCGCGGAGCTCTGGCAGTCCGCGGTACGGGTGCTGGAGACCAACTGGTCCGGCGACCACACCGTCCCGTCCCGCCGCCTCTACCCGCACCAGTGGAGCTGGGACACCGCCTTCATCGCTGTCGGCCTGGCCTACGTCAACCCCACCCGCGCCTGGCGTGACCTGCACAACCTGTTCGAGGCGCAGTGGCCGGACGGCCGGGTGCCGCACATCGTCTTCGATGCGGCGACCGCTGAGGACGGCTACTTTCCCGGCCCCGGGTTCTGGAACGTCCCGGTGCTGGCCGGCCGCCCCGCCCGGCGCAGCACCGGCATCGTCCAGCCGCCGCTGCACGCGGTCGCCGCGTGGGAGGTCTACCGGCACGCCGCGGCGCACGGCGCGGCCTGCGTCAGCGAGGCGCGCACCGAGCTGGCCTGGCTCTATCCCCGGCTGGTGGCCCAGCAGGAATACCTGACGCGGCGCCGGGACGCCGGCGGCTCCGGGCTGGCCTCGATCGTGCACCCGTGGGAGTCCGGCCTGGACAACAGTCCCGCGTGGGACCAGGCGCTGGCCGAGGTGCCGGCCGACCTCACGCTGCTGGAGCGGCACCGGCGGCACGACCTGGCGGTGGCGGACGCCGCGCATCGGCCCACCGACGAGGACTATGCCCGGTACGTGGGGCTGGCCCTCGGCTACCGCGACGGCGGCTACTCCGACACCGAGCTGGTGCAGCGGCATCCGTTCGCCGTCGAGTGCCCGGCGTTCAACAGCATCCTGGCCGTCGCCGAGCTGGCCCTCGCGCAGATCGCCGGGGTGCTCGGGCGGACCGCCGGCGCCATCCGCCACCGGGACCGGGCCCGGGAGATCACCGCGGCGATCTCCCGGCGGCTGTGGGAGCCGGCCACCCGGACGTTCCGCGCCCGCGACGCCCGTACCGGACGGCTCAGCCCGGCCCGCTGCGTGAGCGGCCTGCTCCCGCTGATGCTGCCGGACCTGCCGGCCGACCAGGCCCAGGCGATCATGGCGGAGGCCCGGTCGGAGCGGTTCGGGCTGCCGGCGCCGAGCGCGGACCGGGCCGCGCCGTTCTTCGACACCCGCCGGTACTGGCGCGGGCCGGTCTGGATCAACGTGAACTGGCTGCTGCGACGCGGCATGCAAGTGCACGGTTTCCGCGGCGAGGCGGAGGAGCTGCGTCGGGCCATGCTGCGCCTGGTGCACGAGCACGGCCACTACGAGTACTTCGACCCGGACACCGGGCAGGGACTCGGGGCGCCGACCTTCAGCTGGACCGCGGCGCTCTGCCTGGACCTGCTCGCCGACCGCTCGGCCCCCGCCTACTCCCGAAGCCGGGCCTGACCGCGACCACGACGCATTCGCCCGTCGATGAGGAGGGCGCCGGAAACGACCACGCTTCGCTTGTCGTTTCCGGCGCCCTGGTCATCGACTCAAAGGGGCGGAATGCCCGCCGAGCGGAGCGAGGCCATCCAACTCAGAACACCACCACCGAGCGCAGCACGTCGCCGGTGTGCATCTTGGCGAACGCCTGCTCCACCCCGTCCAGCGGGATCTCCTCGGTGACGAACGCGTCCAGGTCGAGGCGGCCCTGCAGGTACAGCTCGGTCAGCATCGGGAAGTCGCGGCTGGGCAGGCAGTCGCCGTACCAGCTGGACCTCAGCGCGCCGCCGCGGCCGAAGACGTCGAGCAGCGGCAACTCGATCCGCATGTCCGGGGTGGGCACGCCGACGAGCACCACGGTGCCGGCCAGGTCCCGGGCGTAGAACGCCTGCCGGTACGTCTCCGGCCGGCCCACCGCCTCGACCACCACGTCGGCGCCGAAGCCACCGGTCAGCTCGCGAACCCGCTCCACCACGTCGTGCTCGCGCGCGTTCACCGTGTGCGTGGCGCCGAAGCCGCGGGCCCACTCCAGCTTCCGGTCGTCGGTGTCGATCGCGATGATCGTGGTGGCGCCGGCCAGCGCCGCGCCGGCCACCGCGCCGTCGCCGACCCCGCCGCAGCCGATCACCGCCACCGAGTCCCCGCGGGTCACCCCGCCGGTGTTGATGGCCGCGCCCAGGCCGGCCATCACGCCGCAGCCGAGCAGGCCGACCGCGGCCGGCCGGGCCCGCGGGTCCACCTTCGTGCACTGGCCGGCGTGCACCAGCGTCTTCTCCGCGAACGAGCCGATGCCCAGGGCCGGCGTGAGCTCGGTGCCGTCCTCCAACATCATCTTCTGCGCGGCGTTGTGGGTGGCGAAGCAGTACCACGGCTTTCCCTTGGCGCAGGCGCGGCAGGTGCCGCAGACCGCGCGCCAGTTCAGCACCACGAAGTCGCCGGGCGCCACGTCGGTGACCCCGTCGCCGACCGACTCGACCACGCCGGCCGCCTCGTGCCCGAGCAGGAACGGGAAGTCGTCGTTGATCCCGCCCTCCCGGTAGTGCAGGTCGGTGTGGCACACCCCGCACGCCTGCACCCGCACCACGGCCTCGCCCGGCCCGGGGTCCGGCACCACGATCGTGGCCACCTCGACCGGCTTGCCCTTCTCCCGGGCGATCACGCCCCGAACCCGCTGACTCATCTGTCCCACGCACCTTTCGTCATCGCCCACCCTCACCACGACCCTACGGATTTTCCAGCAGCGCTTCGGCAAGCTTCGTGAGCTGGCGGACCTGAGCGTCGGTGAGCCGGTCGAAGATCAGCTGCTGGACGGTACCGGCGTGCCCCGGCGCGCTCGCCACCACCTTGGCGTAGCCCTCGTCGGTGAGCACCGCGATCTGCACCCGGCCGTCGGCGGCGGCACGCTCGCGGCGCACCCAGCCCTTCTCCTCCAGCCGGGCCACCACGTGGGAGAGCCGGGACAGCGAGGCACAGGCGCGCCGGGCCAGGTGGCTCATGGGCAGCCGGCGCTCGGGATGCTCGGAGAGGGTCATCAGCACCAGGTAGCCCATGTGGGTCAGCCCGGCGTCCCGCTGCAGCTGTGCCTCCAGCGCGGCCGGGACCTTGACCAGCACCTCCACCAGCCGCCGCCAGGCCGCCTGCTGTTCCTCGGTCAACCAGCGGGGCTCTTCCATGCTGGAAGGTTAGTGGCGTTCGGACAGTGAGGTATGGGCCGGGCGGACAGCATTCCACCGAACGTCACCGAATCGATCGACTTACGTGAACCTCAGCGAGTAGGCTGTCCGAGGACTTTCTACCCCGACACGACGCCGGAACCGGCTGGCTGGGGGGCCTCGGCCGGTTCCGGCGTCGTGTGCCTTGCGGCGCTGGTTCTCACGCGGTGGGCGGCTCGTCCTGGCCGGCTTCCTCCGCGGCGTCCGCCTCCTCCTTGGTCTTGTGCACCGCGCCGTCGGCGTGCTCCGGCGGGCCGTAGACGGTGTAGAGGACCAGCGGGTTCGGCCCGTCGTTGAGGAAGTTGTGCTTGCGGCCGGCCGGCACGACCACGAGGTCCCCCTGGGCCACCTTCCGCGTCTCGCCGGAGACGACAGCCTTGCCGACGCCGCTGACGAAGGTGAGGATCTGGTCCACCTCGTGGACCTCCTCACCGATCTCGCCGCCCGGCGGGATGGTCATGACGACGAGCTGAGTGTGCTTGCCGGTCCAGAGGACACGGCGGAAATCCGGACTCTGCTCCGCGACAGTGGCGATCGTGTAGTGCTCCATGGCAGCACGTTACCCAACTCAGGCGTCGCGCAACCGGCCCGGCACGACCGGCGACGGGCGCCCGATCAGGTAGCCCTGGACGTAGTCGACGCCCAGCTCACGCAACATCCGCAGGGTCGCCTCGTCCTGCACGAACTCGGCCACCGTGTGGATCCCGTACGCCTGGCACACCTGCACCAGCGCGCGTACCAGCACCTGGTCCTGCGGGTTACCGGCCAGGTCCACCACGTACTCCCCGTCGATCTTGACGAGGTCGATCGGGAAGAGCCGCAGGTAGCGGAACGACGCGTAGCCGGAGCCGAAGTCGTCGAGCGCCAGGGAGCAGCCCAGGTCGCGGATCCGGTCGGCGAACCGGCGGGCCTCGCTCAGGTTCCCGATCAGCGCCGTCTCGGTGATCTCGAAGGTGAGTTGCCCGGGGTTCACCCGGTACTGCGCGAGCAGCCGCTCCACCTCGGCGGTCAGGCGCGGGTCGCCGACCGAGCGGCCGGACAGGTTGATCTGCAGGCCCATCCCGGGCTGCTCGGCGGCGAGCCGCATGGCCCGCTCCACCACCCACAGGTCGATGTCGAAGACCGCGTCCAGCCGCTCCGCGGTGTCCAGCACGTGGATCGGCGACTGCGGGCCGTCCGCGTCGTCGAGCACCCGCAGCAGCAGCTCGTGCCGCGTGACCCGATTGGTCTGCAGCTCCAGGATCGGTTGCGAGTAGAGGGTGAACCGGTCGGTGCCGAGCGCGTCGGCCACCCGGTTGCGGTACGAGCCCTGGCGGTCCCGCGCCGGCACCGGGTGCGCGACCAGGGTGATCGGGCAGTCCACCTCGCGCGACTGCCGCCAGGCCTGCTCGGCGTCGATCAGCAGGTCGTGGCTGCCGGCCTCGGAGTCCGGCCGGAACCGGACCAGGCCACCCCAGACCAGCGTGCCGGACTCCGCGCGCAGCGCCTCGACCAGGGCGGCCGCCTGCTTGCGGGCGGCGGACCAGTTGGTCGACGTGAGCAGGACCGCGAGCTCGTTGGTGCCGACCCGGCCGAGCAACTGCTCCGGCCCGACCCGGTCCTCGAGCCTCCGGGCGGTCCGCTGCAGCAACTCGGGGTTGCGCTCCGGGCGGACCGCGTCGCCGGCCCGCTCCGCCTGCACCCGCAGCACCAGCAGCGCGCCGGCGGCGGCCCGGCGCAGCGCGCGGTCGATCTCGTCGGCGAACCGGGCGCGGGTCAGCAGCCCGGTCGCCGGATCCGGCTCGACCAGCGAGGACTGCACGGTCTCGCCCCGGCGGGTGAGCCGGGCGTCCTCGCGGCGGGCACGCTCGCGGTCGGTGACATCGCGGACCGTGCCCCGGATGCCGCGGACCGTGCCGTCCGGGCTCGTCACCGGCTCGAGCCGGCAGTCCACGTCGAACCAGCCGCCGTCCTGGCGCATCAGCCGGACCGTGGCGAGCACGGTGGCCCGGCTGGTCCAGGCCTCGGTGATGGCGCCGAGCGCGGTGGCCAGATCGTCCCGGTGTACGTAGCGGGCCAGCACCTGGCGGGTCATCTCGCTCTCCGCGGGGGCCCGGCCGAGCATCGCGGACAGGGCCGCCGACCAGACGATCTGGTCGCTCGCGGCGATGTAGGAGAACCAGGCGGCGCGGTCCTCGACCGGCGGGCGCGGCTCGGGCAGCGAGGCGGCCGGCGGCGCCCATCGCTCCCGTTCCTCGGGCACGGTCATCCGGCGGCACCTCCCCCCTCGCGCACGACTGTCTCCGCTGCCACCAAGTCCCTCACCTATTACGACCCGTCACCGGGCCGTAATAACAGTGGACGCCACCGTCAAAGTTTTGACGTATCCGCAGGCAAGGCCAGGAGCAGGGAATTATCGCCCATCCAGAGTATCGAAACAACCGAACGGTGGACCGCTATGCCACCCAAAGCTACCGAAAAGCGTCGCGGCCTCCATAACAGAAAGTCACTGCGAGTGTTCATCGGAAAACCTTCAGCGATCCCCTACCCGCAAGTCACCGTCCACATGCACGCCACGTTCCGAGAACCATGCGCTGGGTGAGCGTCACTCGACGACCGGAGTGATCTCCAGCTCGTTGATCCGCTGCCGGACCGGCCGCATCGCCGCCTCCGGCTCCCGGGCGGAGACGCCGCCGGCGGATGCGGACGAACACGCGGTTGCCGACCCGCTCCAGCACCGCCTGCCGGCGCACGTCGCTCTCCCACCGCCGCGGGCCCCGATACGTGTCGCCGCCGCGCTCGATCGCCAACCGCCGCCCGTCCGGTGCGCCGAGCACGAAGTCGATGCGGTAACCACCGATCCGGAACCGCGGAACCGGCCGGCAGCCGCGGACCGCGAGCAGGCGCAGCACGTCCCGCTCGAAGTCGTTCCCGAAGTCGGCCTCCACCACGCCGCCCGGCCCGGCGAGGCCTTGCAACTGACCCCAGACGCCGCTCGTCGAGGCCGCGCCGGGCGTCCGTCCGCAGCCGGGACGGACCGGCCGGGGAGACGGTGATCAGCGCGCGGTCCGGGTCGTGGTCGTCAGGACCGGCGTGGCGACCAGCGGGTAGCGGACCCGGGCACTGCCCATGGTCGCCTCCAGGATGCCGTGGCCCCGGACCATTTCCCGCCGACGTGCCCGACCCGGTGTTCGCGCTCACCGCGGCAGCTCCCAGCCGGCCGTGACCACGAATGAGCACCGCCCGTCACCGCCCCCACCCGCGCCGACTGTCCCGCCCGACCCGGACCAGTCGAACGGCCAGCCGTCGCCGTCGATGAGCCCTGATCAGGCAACCGCACCGCGGCGGAACCGGTGGACGCCGCCCGGGGCGGACGGGCGGCATCCACCGGGCGGCTCCGGCCCGCCGCCGGCAGAGGCTCCAGAAGCGTCACCACTCGGGAGGACGTCGCCGCCCGGAGCGCCACCCTCGCGGGCGGGCGCCCCCTCCCGGCGAGCAAGCGTCGCCGCTCGACGAAGGGAGCGCCATCGCCCGTCAGCAAGCGCCACCGCTCAGGGGAACCGCATGCGCCGGGGCCGCGGGATGACCGGAGGCGGCAGCGGCAGGTCGTCGAGGTGGCTCCAGTTCAGCGTGCCGTTGTCCGTGGATTTCACCTCGCCCAGGCACGCCCGGAGCAGGCCGAGATTCGGCGCTCCGGCATAGCCGGCGATGACCACCTCCGGTTTCGGCTCGATCCCGGAGATCGCCGCGCAGATCTTGGCAACCTCGCGCTCGTCGACCGCGTCCAGCGGGAGCGGCGCCTCCACCGGGGATCGGCGCCACGGCGGCCCGAACCGGCCGAGCAGCTCCCGCGCGAGACGGCCGAACGAGCGGCCCACCTCGGCGTCGGCCATCGACAGGCGCGCGGACTGCCCGTAGCACCACGGCACGACGATGTGCCCGTTGATCAGCACCAACTGGTACACCGACCGCGGCACGCTGATGATCTCGGCGCCCGGCAGCGTGCCGAGGAAGAGGACCAGCTCCTCGTAGGGCAACGGCCAGCGCGGATTGCCCAGCACGCGCTCCACGGTCTGTGTCATGGCCGGGTGGGCGTGCACCTCACGGTCGATCGCTGTACTCAGGGCCTCGGGCACCCGGGTCCACAGCTCGTCGGCGATCTTGTCGCCGAACTGCTCGACCAGCCAATCGCTGGGACCGACGAGAACGTCTGGACGCATTCCTCACCACCACCGTCCGTGATGTCGACGTCACTGCTGGCTAGAAGAGTTGCACTTCCGATGATCGACTGGAAGGGGCCGCGACGAGATCATAAAAACAAGCACGAATGAAATCGCACGTACCGAGCAAAGATTAGTCACCGCGACGGGACATCGAGCCGAGAAGCATCAAAACCTGCAACTTGCGCGGCGAAGCGCACGCGCAAGTTGCAGACCGGTTTCGCCATTCCCCGTACCCGACATTGAACACCCGACTTATTTCCGAGCGGTGACAGAGAGGCAAACATCCTTTCACCCGACATGATCAAACCGCTTGCGACCTGCGCGGGGGCCGACTGGCCGAGCAATCCGGCCGCCGGCCCGAGGTCGGCCCGGCCGATCGAAATTCCTTCCACGTCGTGCCCACTCCTTACGCCTGGATCCACATAGCTGGCACAGAGTGCTCGCAACCGGGCGAACCTCGGACGTTTGCGCAACTTGAGACGGGCCGAGTGTCGGATTCCCGTCAGAACATCTGTTCTCAGATCGAGAACTTCCCGCAGGCGCTCTCCCGGTCCCCTCCGCCTCGCCCCCATCCGATCCCGCTGCCCGGATCGGACCTCGGCCGGGGCGCGCACGCACGTAGTGGCATCCGCACCAGCCAGCCAGCCAGCAACCCTTGGAGACGGCGCCTCGGAAAGCACCGCCGTACGCATCGGTCGGCGCAGCGATCGTCACGGCGTCGAGACGTCGCCCTGACAGGCGCCAGCGAAACGCCAGGCCAGACAATTATCGAGTGATTAATAACGACCGATCACGGTTGCGGAGCCGACGACTCCACGCAATGGGCCACCGTCGAACAGAGCCGTCCGGCCCTATTCCGTCCTCCCAATAATCAGACACCCGAATCCGCAACGGTCAACGCCTCCGAATCCGCACCCGGAGCCGCAATACGTGAACGATTTCCGCCCTCCGCACCGCATTCCCGGCGGGACTGTCACTCTCTGCGGAACGCCGTGATCGCTGACACCGCGTAAGCACCCGGCGGTCGGCACCGAGTTACCAGCCCCCGTGGATCTGCGAGCCATCGGCCCACCCACCTGTCCGAACTCGGGCCTCCGAAGATCCGCCAATCACTCCCGATCACTCATGTCCCCGCCTATCCGGTAACGGCAAATCCGGCGCCATCCCCCAATCGGACACCAAAACCGCCAGCACGGACGGTCGCCCCATCCGAGCTCTGGGCCGCCCCCATTCCGGCGCAGAAGCCGATCGGCGGATCTCGGCCTGAACCGGTACAGCACCCGACCCGCCAAGCCCTGGTGGGAGCCGGCGCCGGAGGTCAACTCAGAATGATTCCCGCAGGTGGCGAAGGCGGATGCCGGCCATCGGCGACCATGGCACCGGATGCCACGGCATGCGCCTGCCCCGATCGCCGAGTCGCCCCGTGCAGCGCGGATCCGAACCGGACGCCGGCCGCTCACCCCGGGTTCGCCGTCCCCTCCGCACAGGTCTCGATCACCACACGCCCGGTGGTCGACGCGGCGCCGACCGTCTCCCCGGTCGCCGCCTGCCAGCGGAGATCTGCTCCGCAAGTGGCACGGCTTTCCGCGGACCGCACCGTGCGCCAGCGATCCTGCCCGCCGCCCGCGCTACGGTGCCCGGGTGAGTTCAGTCAGCCCGGCCGAGGAGGCCGCCACCGTGATCGCCGCGGTGCTCGGCGATCTTCGCTCCGGCCGCCACCGGGGCGTCGTCGTCGACTCGCCGCCCGGCGCCGGCAAGTCGACACTGGTGGTACGCGCGGCCGGGGAGGTGGCCGCGACCGGCGAGCCGCTGATCATCGTGGCCCAGACGAATGAGCAGGTGGACGACCTGATCGAGCGGCTCGGCGCTCGATCACCCGAGGTGAGCGTGGGGCGGTTGTCCGCAGTCGACTACGAGCGCAGCGACCGGGTGAAGGCGCACCCGAACTGCCGGGTCGCGGCCAAGGTGCCCGATCTCGGGTCGCCGGCGGTGACCATCGGGACGGCTGCCAAGTGGGCGACGGTCACCGAGGGCAGCTGGCCGTGGGCGATCGTCGACGAGGCCTATCAGATGCGGTCGGACGCGCTGTTGCGAGTGGCGCCACGGTTCGAGCGCGCGCTGTTCGTGGGCGATCCCGGTCAGCTCGACCCGTTCTCGACGGTCGAGGTGGAGCGCTGGACCGGCCTCTCCTGGGATCCCATGCAGAGCGCGGTGGCGGTGTTGCTGCGGCACAATCCGGAGCTTCCGGTGCATCGACTGCCGGTCTCCTGGCGGTTGCCGGCTTCCGCCGCGCCGGTGGTGGCCGAGGCGTTCTATCCGTTCACCGGGTTCCGCTCGGGCACCGGACCGGGTGATCGCACCCTGCACTTCGAGCGGCCCGCCGAGACACCGCTCGACCAGGTGCTGGATTCCGCGGCGAAGACCGGTTGGGGCCTGCACGAGCTGCCCGCGCGATTCACCGTGCGCACCGACGCGGAGGCGGCGGCCGCCTGTGCCCAGCTCGCCGCCCGCGCGCTGGCCCGGGGCGGGATCGCCGGGTCGGAGGCCGGGACCGGGGCGCTCACCGCGACCCGGATCGCGATCGGCGCCGCGCATCGGGACCAGGCCGCGGCGATCCGCGCCCTGCTGCCTCCGGAGGCGGCAGGCATCACCGTCGACACCGCGAACCGCCTGCAGGGCCGGGAGTACGACCTGACCGTCGTGCTTCACCCGCTCTCCGGCCGGCGTGACGCCACAGCGTTCCATCTGGAGTCCGGGCGGCTCTGCGTGCTCACCTCGCGGCACCGGCACGCCTGCGTGGCGGTGGCCCGTTCCGGCATCCCCGAACTGCTCGACGCACATCCCTCGACCGAGCCCGTGCATCTGAACGTGCCGGTCAAGTTCCCGGACGGGTGGGAGGCGAACCAGTCGATGTTGGCGCATTTATACCGAACGTAACCCACCGGTAACCGCTGATCCGGTTACCGTGGTGCTATGACGCCCAACGGGGCTTATCGGCCGATTCTCCGGCCGCGCCGCGGTGAGTTCGCGGCGCTCGCGCATCTCTCCACGGAGGAGGCCGCGCGGGTCACCCCGATCGTAGAGGTGGATCCGGCGGTCAGCGTCGTGCCCATGGTTCGCGAGCTGCCGCCACGGACCGATGCGCTGGCGCTGGACTTCGCGAGCGTGCCCGAGCCGGCCGCGCCGGTGGCGGCGGCGGAACGGCTGGCCCGCCTCGGCGTGGCGATGGTGCCGGTGGTCCGGCCGCACGAGAGCGACCATCGCCTGGTGGCACACGGCAGGGCCGCGCGGATGCACCGCCACAACGCGGTACTCCGGCTGCGACCACACGTCGACGCCGGGAATCCGGCGAAGGCGGACGCGGCCACCGACCGGGTGCTGGCCGCCATCGCGCTCGACCCGGGCCAGGTCGATCTGCTGATCGACCTCGCCGAGACGGCTTGCCTCGCGCACGCCGTCGAGGTCGAGGAGCGGGCGCGCCGGGTGCTGCGCTGGGCGCGCACCGTGCCGTGGCGTTCGGTGAGCGTGGCGTCCGGCGCGATGCCGCCCAACCTGGACCATCTGCCCACCGACCGGCCGGTGGCGGTCGGCCGGCTGGACGCGCGGGTGTGGGCGCGGCTCGGTGCGCCGGGGATCGGTTATGCGGACTACGGCGTCACGTCCCCGGTCCGGCGGCTCGGCGTACAGCATCATCGGCAGTTGCCGACGTTGCGGTACACCACCGAGCAGGCCTGGTGGATCTACCGCTGGGCGCGGCGGGGCGGGCGTAGCGACGACCGTTGCCACGACCTGTGCCGGACGCTGGTGACGTCGCCGCAATGGCCGTCCGCCGGTGCCCGGTTCTCATGGGGCGACGCGGAGATCGCGCGCCGGGCTCGCACCGCCCGGGGCGCGGGCAGTTCGGCGAGTTGGATCGCCTGGAGCACGTCGCACCACATCTCGCACGTGCTGCGGGCACTGCCGGAGCGGTGAAATTGTCGTACGCTTGTTCTAATGTCGCTCACGACCGCCCTGGCGTACGCCCGGCACGGCATCCCGGTCCTGCCGGTGCACACGCCTGACCGGGGTGGTGTCTGTTCGTGCACGCGAGCGGAGCGATGCGACAGTTCCGGCAAGCATCCCCGGCTGCGGCACGGGGTGAACGAGGCGAGCACCGATCCGCGCCGGATCGAGCTGTGGTGGGCACACTGGCCGGGCGCCAATGTGGGCTTGCGCACCGGCGTGGTGATGGACGTGGCGGACGTCGACTCGGCGGAGGGCTGGCACGGGTTGCGCCACCTGCTCGACGACGAGATCCCGCCCGGTCCGCTGGTGCGCACCGGCTCGGGCGGCCGCCACCTGTGGTTCCGGCCGACCGGATTCGGTAACCGCGTGCGCCTGCTGCCCGGGTTGGACTGGCGCGGCGTCGGCGGGTACGTGCTGGCGCCGCCGTCCCGGCACGCCACCGGTGCGGTGTACACCTGGATACACCGGCCGGGGACGGTGCTGCCGGCCCTTTCCGCGGCGCTGCGCTCCATGATCGCGGGTCCGCCGCCGGCGCCGTTGCGGCCGGTCGCCCGCCCCGACCGGTATGCCTCGGCGGCGCTGGACGCCGAGGCCGACCGGGTGGCACGGGCTGCCGTCGGGTGCCGCAACGACACGCTGAACCGGGCGGCGTTCGCGCTCGGCCGGTTCGTCGGCGCCGGGCTGCTCGACGCCGGAACGGTCCGGCGCGAACTGGAGGCGGCGGCACGCTGCGCGGGGCTGGGCCAGGCCGAGATCCGTGGCACGATCCGGTCCGGCATGCGCGCGGGCACCCGGCAACCGTTCCACCACCCCGCCGACCACGCCGCCTGACGCCGACCGGCACGCGGCGACGCGCCGGCGACCGCATGCGCATGGCCCGGACGGGGGAGGCGACGGCGGGCGTTGCGCGGGGCGTCGGGACCGGGTGTCCGGTGGGGGCGGAAGTCGGCGGCGGGGGTGCGGTGGTGGATCAGAATCGCCGGATGAGCGATGGCAGCAGGGTTCTCTACATCATCGTGTGCGCCGCCGGACCGGCCGGGAGTGTGGGCCGGCTGGTGGGCCTCGCGCAGAACGCCGGGTGGGCGGTTCAGGTCGTCGCCACGCCGTCGGCGCTCGCCTTCGTCGATGTGGGCGCGATCGAGGAGCAGACCGGACGGCCGGTGCGCAGCCGGTATCGCAAGCCCAGCGAACCCCGCAGCCGGCGGGCCGACGCGATCATCGTGGCGCCGGCCACGTACAACACCATCAACAAGTTCGCGCAGGGGATCGCCGACACCTACGCGCTGGGGCTGCTCGCCGAGGCGTCCGGCCTGGGCATCCCCGTCGTGGTCCTGCCGTTCGTGAACAGCGCACTGGCCGATCGCGTCCCGTTCCGGCGCAGTCTGGAACAGTTGCGAGCGGAAGGCATCCGGATCCTGTTCGGGCCCGGGGGGAGTGAGCCGCACGCCCCGGGCACCGGCGGTGACCTCGTCGACACCTTTCCCTGGCACCTCGCCCTGCGGGCCACGGCCAGCGGCCGCAGACAGACAACCCACCAGGAACGATGACACGGCACGAGGACGCCGTACCGGACCGCGGGCACGCGGGAGAACCAGCCGGAACGCGACCGAGAGGCCAACCGGAACGCACCGACGAGCGACACCAACCGGGCCGCACGCACCAGCGGAGATCTGCCGGGCCGCGCGGACCAGCGCCACGAACGGCGGACGGTACGCCGAACTCCCCCGGCGCTGTCCGATTTTCGTGGAAAGTCTTGCGGCGGGCCGGTGCGGCTGGGACGGTGTCCGCACCTGGCCGCCGCCGCGAGGCGAGCCAGGAGAGACCACGAGCGGCGCAGCCGGGGGACAACGCACGCCGAAAACGGAACCAGGCCCGAGGCAGCGCGGACCGACGGGCGACAGTACAGGGGATCAACCCTCTCACCACCTGGAATGGCAGGGATGAGGGGGCCAGGTGACCAATCGGGCTACCGGAAACGGATGATCGGGTCCGGAGCGTGCGGGCTGACACGCCCCGCACGCCGGTAGCCTGGCAGGCGACCGGCCGGGGGGCGATGGTGCTTCAGTGGGACGTCATCGGTGACACCGAGCGCAGTGTGCTCGCCGATCCGGTGCGCCTGCGTTCGGTGTGGCGGCTCGGTGAGCCGGGGCCGGACGAGGCGTTCGACCGGCTGGCGATGCTGGTCCGCAAGCTCGTGGACGCGCCGATCGGCGTGGTCTGCCTGGTCGGCGCCGAGCGGCAGCACCTCGCCGGGCAGGTCGGCATGCCCGAGCCGTTCGCCAGCGAGCGGAGCATGCCGCTGACCCACTCGTTCAGCCGGCACGTGGTCGTCGCCGGCGAGCTGCTGGTGATCTCGGATGTGCGGTCCGACCCGCGGACGCGCGGCAACCCGTCGATCGACCAGCTCACCGCGATCGCGTACGCCGGTGCGCCGATCACCGACCCGGACGGCCTGGTGGTGGGGGCGCTGTGCGCGGTGGACCACGAGCCGCGGGACTGGACGAAAAGTGAGATCGCGCTGCTCGCCGAGCTGGCCGCGGTCTGCTCCTCGGAGGTGTGCCTGCGGATCGCCCGGTCCACGGCGGAGGACGCGCGGCGGGCCGCCGAGTCGGCGCACCACCAGCTGGAGTTGCTCACCGACCTGACCGAGTCGCTGGCGGCGACGATGGACGTGGACGAGGCGATGAGCCGGCTCGGGCGGATCGTCACCACCCGGCTCTCGGACTGGTGCATGGTCACCTACGCCGACGAACCGGGCGCCGCGCCGCGGGTCAGCGCCGCACACCGGGATCCGGCACGGGCCGTCGACATGGCGCGGCTGGCCGATCTGGCCACCCGCTCGCGCACCGACGTGCAGGCGATCGTGCAGACGGCCCGCCGGCACGGCCGCCCGGTGCGCCGCACGGACGGTCTGGCGCAGCTGCGCGGGCAGCTGCACGACGCGGAGATCGCCGACCTCGCCGCCTCGGCCGGGCTGGGCTCGTCGATGGTCGCGCCGATCGTCTCGCCAGTGCGGCACCGGGTGCTGGGCGCGGTCCTGCTGGTGAACGGGCCGGACCGGGCCCCGTTCAGCGCCGCCGAGGAGCGGATCGCCGCGGAGATCGGCCGCCGCGCCGGGCTGGCCGTGGAGAACAGCCGGCTGTACCGGGAGCAACGTCACGTGGCCGAGGTGCTGCAGCGCAGCCTGCTCACCGAGTTGCCCCGGCTGCCGGGGGTGGAGCTGCACGCCCGCTACCTGCCGGCGCAGGACGGAGCGGCGGTCGGCGGGGACTGGTACGACGCGTTCGCCCAGCCGGACGGCAGCGTCATGGTGGCGGTGGGAGACGTTTCCGGCCACGACATCGAGGCCGCTGCCACGATGGGACAACTGCGGAATCTGGTACGGGGTGACGCGTACGGCCGCTCGGACGAGCCGGGCGTCCTGCTCACCCAACTCGACCAGGCGCTTCATGGGCTGCGGGTGCCGGCCGCCGCGACCGCGGTGCTGGCCCGGGTGCGGCAGTCCTGGTCGGGTTACGCGATCAGCTTCGCGAACGCCGGCCATCCGCCACCGTTGCTGCTGCTCCCGGACGGCCGGGTGCAGGTCTGGTGGGTGCCGCCGGAGCCGCTGCTCGGCCTGCCGCCGCCCAACGCGCGCACCACCACGGTGCGTTACGTCCCGCCGGGTTCGACACTGGTCCTCTACACCGACGGCTTGGTCGAGGACCGCGATCAGCTCCTCGACGACGGGGTGGCACGGCTGGCCGAGAGGCTTCGCGAGAGTTCCGCCTACCCGGGTGACGAGTTGTGCACCCGCCTGCTCGAGGTCGCCCCGCGCCGCAGCGACGACATCGCCCTGCTACTCGTCCGGCTGACCGGCTGACCCACCCGGCGTGGAAACGAGGCCGGCCGGCCCACCCCGCGCGGGTGCGGGCTCCTCGAAGACCGGCGGCCCGCCGTGGGTCCACGGCGTCTCGGACACATCGGGCAACGCCCCGCTCCGGCGGAACTCCTCGCTCAGCGTGGTCAGCACCACCCGCTCCCCCACCGCCGGCACGCTCCCGGGCTCGGCCACCAGCTTGCGCCCCATCCCGCCGGACAGCTCCAGCAGCACGTCGAACTCCCCGGACCCGGCCACCGGGCTCACCGAGACGACTCGCGCCTTCTGCCCGGGGCGGCTCGGCGAGGTCAGCGACGTCCCCGGCTCCACCCGCACGGTCTCCGAGGTCCGCACCATGATCCGGGGCCGCAGGACCGGGCGCTTCCCGCTGTCGTCGATCCGGTCCGGGGCGGCCAGCGTCACCGTGCCGGCGAAGGCCGCGCCGGCCAGCCGGTACTCCGCCAGGATCAGCGGGTCGTCGAAGGCGCGCTGCACCGCGTACCGGGCCGCCGCGGACTCCAGGCGCTGCAGGCGGGCCGCCGCGGCGACCGCCCCGTCGCGGCGCGGCTGCGGGGCGCCGCCTTCCGCCACGTACCGCGCGAAGGCCGTGTAGGCGTCCTTGTCCCCGCCCCACCGCTGGGCCACCCGCTCCCCCGCCGGGAGCCGGCGCAGCAGGCCGAGGACCCGCCACATCCGCTCCCAGGTCGGCAGCATCAGCTCGCGCAACACCTCGGGCAGTTCCGGCGCCTGCCGCTCGATCAGCGGCGCCAGCACCCGGTTGTCGAACTCCGGGTCGGTGGCCGGCCCGGCGACCGGGCCGTTCTCCACCGCGCGGGCCGCCGCGGCGCCTTCCTCGATCCACGCGAGCAGCACGCCCAGCTGGGCGTCCTCCGCGCTGCTCTGCCCGGTGGCCCAGTGCGTCCCGAGCGCCTGCACCGCGTTGAGCAGCAGCGACGAGCCGGGCACCTCGGCGCTGTTGGCCAAGAACGTCAGCCACCGGCCGAGCAGCGGCACCGTCGCGGGCACCGGGTGCTCGCCGTCGACCGCGCGGAACCGGGTGGACCGGCCGAGCAGGCGCAGGAAGTCCTCGCCGCCCGGGTTCGGCACCCAGAGCTGCGGGGCGTCGGCGTACCTGGTCCGCACGTCCTTGCCCCGATCCACCGGGACGTCCTCGGTCAGGTCGGCGAACGAGTCCACGTACGAGATCAGGATCCGGCCGAGATGATCGGCGAATCGGAAGCGTTCGTCGCGGTCCCGGGGCTGGGTGACGACGAGGAGCCGCGGCGCGGCCGGGTCGGTGCCGGCGAGCGCGGCCAGTGGCGCGTTCGCCTCGCCGGCCATCGCGAGTGGCACCAGCACCATCGGGTGGTCGTGCACGTGCAGGTGGCGGACGGTGGCGATGGGCTGGGCCCGCCCGGTGGCCACGGCCTGCGCCCGGGCGAGGGCGGTGAGCGTGCTCACGAGGCGCCCTCGGCGAGCGCCTCGGACCGCAGCCGGAGCGCCTGCCGCAACAGCGCCGCGGCCTCCTCCTGCTCCGGGGTCGGCGCCTGCGATCCGGAGGCGAGCGCGAGCACCTCGCCGACGGTCGGGATCCCGCCCAGCGCCTCCCGGACCGGCCGGCCCAGCGCCCCGGTCGTCCCGGCCGCCTCGTGCCTGCAGAACATCGACAGCTCGCAGGTGGAGAGGCACTCCGGCGCGTACCGCGGCTCGACGTGCCCGAGCGCCGCGACCAGTTCCTCGGGTGACCGATTCAGATCAAACGTGACCCCGGCCGGGAGCGCGTCGACGATCGCGCCTACCGAGGCCAGCCGGGACAGCTGCCGGCGCAGCGTGGCGAGCTGCTTGCGGACGTCCACGCGCACCGCGACCGGGGTCATCGCGAAGTTCTCCGGGCAGACCAGCACCACCTCGTGGTCGACCAGCAGCGGGTCCATGCCGAGGCGCTCCAGCAGCTGGCGCAGCGCCAGAACGTACGTCGCGGCCTGTACCGCGGCCGCGGAGACCTTGGCGCTGTCCGCCTGCCCGTCCACGATCGCGAACGACTTGATCTCGACGACCTGCAGGCGGCCCTGATGCGCGTACGCCACCAGGTCCGGCTCCAGATAGACGGTCTGGCCACCGACCTGGAGCGTGAGCAGCGGATGGTCGATCAGAGCCGCCTCGGCGGCGGCGAGCAGCGCCGCCGTCCGCGAGTGCCGGTCGCTCAGCGTGTCGTCGGAGTCCGCGCCGAGATCCTGGTAGTCGAGCTGGGCGTCGCCGGCCCCGAGCACCGAGCGCAGCAGGGCGCAGTCGTCGGCCTTGAGCATCGCCTCGAACGCGTTGCCCCGGGACAGCGCGAACCGGGACTGCCCGAAGCTGCCCGGGAAGCCGACCGCCTCGGCGAGCCTGAGCTTGTCGACGCCGGCGGTGTCCAGGACGGCCCGCCGGTTGCAGCCCGGGTTGCCGGTCAGGGCCGCGATCGTGCGCGCGTTGTGCCGCTTGGCCTTACCGGAGCCGCGCAGCTCGTCAAGCCGGGTCATCCGCGCCCTTCTTGATCGACAAGTGAAGAGGAAGTCTACGGCACGGCGGCGATCTCGCCGCGTTTCACCCGCGAGAGGTGAATAAATCGCACATATAAGTCACATCCACGGAGGCGCGCTAGGTTCGGGGCATGCCTAAGGCCATCTGGAACGACGAAGTGATCGCGGAGAGCGACGACACGGTGATGCTCGAGGGGAACTACTACTTCCCTCGCGCCTCGGTCCGGGAGGACGTGCTCATCCCCTCCGACACGCACACCGTCTGCCCGTGGAAGGGCAAGGCGTCGTACTACTCGCTGCGCGCCGAGGGCCGGACGGCGGCCGACGCCGCCTGGTACTACCCGGACCCGAAACCGGACGCGTCAGCGGTCCGGGACCGCGTCGCCTTCCGGAAAGACGTGAAGGTGGAGATCTAGGCGGACGTCCGCGAGGCCCGCTCACGCGATGCGCGGGTGGGCCTCCTCGATCGCGGTGACCTCCAGGTAGTCCAGCATGTCCCGCTGTTCGTCGGGATCCAGAGCCCGGAAGGCGGCGTACGCCTCACGCCGGGCGTTCTCCGTCTCCGCGGCCAGCAGCGCGATGATGGCCGACCAGGCCAGCGACACCCGGTCGAAGAGCCGCGCCCGGCGCAGCGAGGTGAGCCGGGTCAGCATCGCCACCTTCGCCACCGCGTCGTCGTCGGTGGCCAGCCGGTCGCAGAGCTCGAAGAGCGCCTTACCGCGGTACGGATGCTCGGCCTCGACCATCCGGGCCAGCTCGGCGTTGTCCATCCGCTCGACCGGCGGGGCCGGGCCGCGCCGGGGCAGGCGGGGACCGGGCTCAGCGTGCACGGCTGTCCCGCCCGCTCTCGAACCCGTTGCCCGGCGCCTGGTGCGGCAGGGTCGGGACGGTGCTGAACGAGGGGAACGGCGGCGGCGACGGCATCACCGGAGCGGCCGGCTCGCCCGGCTGTCCCTCGGCGGGGAAACGCTGCGTGAAGCTGTCCAGCACCGCCTTGCCGGTCTCGGTCCCGGCGCCCACGGTCGCCTCGACGGCCTCGGCGACCTGACCGGCCAGCGCCGACTGGGCCCGCCGGATGGTCAGCAGGATCTCGGTCGCCAGCCCGGACGCGCCCAGACCCAGGGAGCGGTCGTCCAGCTCCAGCGCCGTCACGTTCCCGGAACTCGCCACGGTGACCAGGACCGCGCCGCCGGCGCCGGAGGCCGACGCGCGCAGCGTCGCCACCCGGTCCGCCAGCGCGGCGGCCGCACCTCGTGGGCGGGGCGCGGCGTCGCCGGCCCCCAGCTCTGCACCCAGCACTGTTTCGCCCTCCGTTACCGGTTTACGGTGGTGACGTCCCATGAGATCACGACCGGGCCATCCTCGCGAGCACCGACGGTAGCGACTCCCGGCGCTCACCCGACCCGGCGACCGCCGTAACCTTCAAGCAACGCATCGACCACCACGATCGAGGAGGTGCCGTGGAGACGAGTCAGCCGGACGACGGACACGCGCCGCGGTGGCGGTCAAAGATGCTCGACCTCTCCGAGGCCACCCTCGCCGAACTGGTCGTCCGCGACGACTCCGCTCTCGACCGCTGCCTGCGCCGGCTCACCGACTCCCGGTCCGGGCCGAGCGAGCAGATCGCCGGCTTCAACTCGGCTCTCTGACGGGCTGACGGTGCGCCCGTTCCGCCTGGCCGACGCCGACCTGGCCGCGCTCGGCGCCGGGCGGCCGTCCGCCGGCACGCTCGGTCTGCTGCGCAGAGCGCAGCTCAGCCGCCATCTGCTGCTGTTGCGCGAGATCCGGCTCGCGGTCCCCGGAACCCCGCTCTGGTACGACCGTCTGACCACTGTCACCGAGGCCGAGTCGCGCGCCCGCATCGCCGACCCGATGACCGGCCTGTGGGCGGCGCGGGTGCTCGACGGGCTCCACGCCTCGCCCGGCTCCGGCCTCCGGACGGCGCTCGGGGAACTGCCGGAGCCGGCCGGTCACCCGCTGTCGGTGACGCACGCGGGACGGACCCTGAGTGTGCGGCTGGACGACCGCGGGCCGCTGCGGCATTCGCTCGGCCTGCCCGCCACCGCGGCGCTGAGCCCGGCCGAGGTAGCGAGCTGGGAGCGGTGCCTCGACCAAGCATGGCGGATTCTGATCATCCGGCACCCGGAGGCCGCGGAGATCCTCGCCGGGGTGCTGCGGGTGATCGTCCCGGCCCGGCCGGACCCACTCGCCGAGGGGGTGAGCGCCACCTCGGCCGAGGCGTTCGGCGCGGTGGCGATGTCCGCGCCGACCGGCGGGACCGGGCTCGCGGTGGCTCTGCTGCACGAGGTCCAGCACAGCGTGCTGAACGCGGTGCACGGGCTGTTCGAGCTGGTCCAGCCGACCGGGCGGCTGGGGTACTCGCCGTGGCGGGAGGACCCGCGGCCGGCCCTCGGGATCGTGCACGGGGTCTACGCGTTCCTCGCCGTGACCCGTTTCTGGCGAGCCGAGCTGCGCGGGGACCCGCCGGCCGAGGCCGAGTTCGAGTTCGCCCGGTGGCGCGCGGCGGTGCACCGGACGGCGGGCGCGCTGCTCCGCGGCGGTGAGCTGTCCGCGGCCGGGGAGCGGCTGGTGGGCGCGCTGCGCGACGAGGTGGCGCCGTGGCTGGACGAGCCGGTCGCAGCCGAGGTGGAACGGCTCGCCGCCCTCGCCCGCGCCGACCATCACGCGCGCTGGCGACTGCGGAACCTGACCGTCGCGCCCGGTGACCTGGCGGCGCTGACCGGCGCCTGGCGTGCCGGCCGTGACGCGCCCGCCGTCGGGTCGGCGGTGGCCGGCGGTGCGCGGGTGGTCGAGTCCAGCGCGACACTGCGGCTGATCCGGGCGTCGCTGCGCGGGGACGATACGGGGACCGGGGATCCCGCGGACGTGGCGTGCGTGCGCGGAGACCGGGCCGGCGCGCTCCGGTCGTACCTCGCAATCCTCGACGCGGACCGGGACCACGCCGCGGCCTGGACCGGTCTCGCCCTGGTCTCCCCGCAGCCCGCCCTGCGCCGGCGGCCGGAGCTGGTCCGCGCCGCCGCGCTCGCCCTGCCCGAGGCGGACATCGCGGCCCTGGCGGCCTGGCTGTCCCGCTGATCCGGCAGCCGTGGGCGCATCCGGGCACTCCCGGCGCGGTGGCTGTCACGCAGTCGGTTGCAGGGAGGTTGACCTGCGGTTTTCCGCTCGGTAGCGAATCCGCGGGAGCCAGCCGGATCACTCAACCCGCCGGTCGCCGGACCGATGTGAGCGGCCGGAGGTGGATCGTGGCTCGGAAAGCACTGTTGGACCGGATGCGGCGCGTCGTCGACGACGGCGTGCTGCTGGCCTCGCTGGTGTTGCTGGTGTGGCCGGCAGCGGACGCGGCGGACGCGACCTCGGCGAGCTGGCTGGTGCCACTGGCCGCGGCCCTCTGTCTCGGCATCGCGCTGCTGCTGGTGGCGCCGGACCGCCCGGTGCTGCGCTTCGCGCCGGCCGCCGGCGCGCTCGTGGTCACCGGCATCCGCCACGTCCAGGGCGAGCTCGCGCCGGGCGCGGTCTGGCTGCTGCTCGCGATGGCGGTGGCGGTGCTGTTCCGCCGCTGGACCGGCGCCGGCACGGACCACGCCCTGATGCGCGAGATGACCACGCAGCGCACCCTGCTGGCCCGCCAGGCCTACCGGGACCCGCTGACCGGGGTCGGCAACCGCAAGATGTTCCTGGATCAGGCGGATCACGAGCTGGCCGTGGCGAGCCGGACGATGACCGCGGTGATCGTGGTCGACCTGGACGGCTTCCGTGAGCTGAACGACACACACGGTCACGAGATCGGCGACAGCCTGCTGCGCGCCGCGGCGGACCGGCTGGCCGCCAACGTCCGTGCCAACGACGTGGTGGCCCGCCTGGACGGCGATGAGTTCGTGGTGCTGCTGCCCGGCCTGGAGGACGAGCAGGCCGCGGTGGCGGTGGCCGAGCGGGTGCTGACCGAGCTGCAGCGGCCGCTGGAGGTGGACGGCGTCAAGGTGGCCGTCCGGGCCAGCGCGGGCGTGGCGCTCACCGCCGGCGGCGGCGGCATCGACCACGTGCTGCGCGAGGCCGACCAGGCCCTGCACCGGGCGAAGCTGGACGGCGGCGGCACCGCCCGCCGGTTCGACCCGGAGCTGTTCGCCCTGGAGGAGCAGCGCCGCAAGGCCGAGGGCGACATCATCCGCGCCCTCGACCTGGGCCAGTTCGAGGTGCACTACCAGCCGATCGTCGACCTGAACGGCGAGCAGACCGTCGGCGTCGAGGCGCTGATCCGCTGGCAGCACCCGGAGAAGGGGCTGGTCCCGCCCGGCCTGTTCCTGGAGCTGGCCGAGCAGCTCGGCCTGCTCCCCCGGCTCGGCGGCTGGGTGCTGGAGGAGGCGTGCCGGCAGGCGGTGCGCTGGCAGCGGCAGTTCCCCGGCTTCGAGATGAACGTGAACCTGTCCGCCTCGCAGCTGAGCAACCCCAACCTGGTCGCCGAGGTCCGCTCGGTGCTGGAACGCACCGGGCTGGACCCGGGGCACCTGGTGCTGGAGCTGACCGAGTCGGTGGCGCTGACCGACCTGGAGGAGTCGGCCCGGATCCTCAGCGAGCTGAAGGATCTGGGGGTACGGATCGCGCTGGACGACTTCGGCACCGGGTTCTCCTCGCTCAGCCACCTGAGCGCGCTGCCGGTGGACGTCGTCAAGATCGACCGGTCCTTCGTGCAGGCGATGCCGGAGAGCGGCGGGGCGTCGGTGGCCGAGGCGGTGCTGCACATCGCGCGGACCTTCAACCTGGCGCCGGTGGCCGAGGGGGTGGAGGACGCGGCTCAGGCGGAGTGGCTGCGGGATCTGGCGTGCAGCCGGGCGCAGGGGTATCACTTCGCCCGGCCGATGCCGGCGCTCGGGGTCACCGAGCTGCTGGACAAGCAGAACGAGAGGGACGTGGCCGCCTAGGGGCCGGGCCTGACGGCCTCGCTCCGCTCGGCGGCAGTTCGCCCCTCGGGCTCGATGACGGGAGCGCCGGAAACGATGACGCTTTGCTTGTCGTTTCCGGCGCTCTCGTCATCGACGGGCGAAATCCGCTGTGATCGCGGTTCGACCACGCGGTGGTTGCGGTGGCCTCAGAGGGGTGGCAGGTCGACGTCGGTCTCCAGGTGTTGCGCGGCGGTGGTGGCCCGGAGGACGGGGTGGGCGTCGCCGTAGGCTTTCGCGAGTGCTGCCAGGGCCTGCTGCTGGGCGGCCTGGTCCTGGTCGGCGAGGGCGAGGTTCCAGGCGCAGGCGATGGTGTCCGGGTGGTCGGCGCCCCGGACGACGCGGGACCGGCGCAGCGTGTCCGCCGCCAGTTCGCGGGCCGGCTGGGCCTCGCCCGCCGCGAACAGGTCGGCGGCCAGGCCGTTCGCGCAGCTCAGCGTGAACGGGTGGTCGGCGCCGACGCTGCGCCGCAGGCCGCCGAGCACCTCCTCGTCGATGGTCCGGGCCTCGTGGTGCCGGCCGGCCGAACGCACCACCCCGGCCAGCCCGGCGGAGGCCGCCAGCGTGAACGGGTGCTCGTCACCGAGCACCGCGTGCAACCGGATCACCGCGCGTTCCAGCAGCTCGTGCGCTCCGGCCAGGTCGCCGCCGGCACGCACGCAGTTGGCCAGCGACACCGCGGTGGCCAGGGTGTCCACGTTCAGGTCGCCGAACCGCTGCCGGCACGCGGCCAGGTTCGCGGTGGCCAGCTCGCGCGCCCGCGGGTCGCCCAGGCGGTGGGCGGCCATCGCGGTCAGCCGGCCGGCCCAGAGGGCGAACGGGTGATCCTCGGCGACCTGCTCGGCGTGGCCGGCCAGCACCACGCCGACCCCGATGTAGTCGCCCAGCCCGAACAGGTCGTAGGCGAGGGCGGCCCGGGACGCCAGGGTCTCCGGGTGGCCGTCCACAAAGATCGCCTGCCGGTGCCGCAGGGTCTGCTCGTCCAGCGTCCGGGCGCCCCGGAAGTCGCCGAGCAGCCGCAAGTCGATGGCGAGGTTGTTGGCGCAGCGCAGCGCGGTCGGGAAGCTCTCCCCGAACAGCCTGCGATAGCGCACCAGGTTGTCCGCGTCGAGCTGCCGGGCCTGCCCGAAGTGGCCCTGCATGCGCAGGTCGCCGCCGACGCTGTTGGCGGTGGCCAGGGTGGCCTCGTCGTCGGCGCCGAACACCTCCCGCTGGGTGCGCAGGGTCTGCAGGTTCAGGTTCCGCGCGTCGGCCGGGCGGCCCACCGCCCGCAGCGCGTTGGCCAGGTGGAACGAGGCGAGCAGGGTCTGCTCGGCGGACTCGCCGAGCGCGTCGCGCCAGCGCGCCACCGCGGAGCCGGCCAGCTCGCGGCTGGAGTCGTAGTCGCCGCGGGCGTAGTGGAAGCGGATGCAGTTGATCACCAACTGACGGACCTCCTCGGCGTCGCCGCCGAGCAGGTCGGAGTGGATCAGGTGCGGGGCCAGCTCGGCGTAGCGGTACCAGCCGGCCGGGTTGTCCGGGTCGCCAGGGTCGGCCGCGGAGAGCATGCCGCGCACCGTCCGCAGCAGCTCGGCGTGCCGCTCCGAGCTGAGCTCCTGGCCGAACATGCCACGGATCAGCGGGTGCACGGTCAGCCGCTCGCCGGACGGGTCCAGCCCGGCCAGCCCGAACCGGGCGATCCGCCGCATCGCGGACCGCAGCCGGCGCTCCACCCGCACGGTCCGGGCGACCTCCGTCTCCATCGGCAGGGTCCGGGCCGCCCAGAGCAGCTGCCAGGAGATCGGCGCGCTGGCCAGGAACGTGCAGAGCTCCAGCAGCACCCGGTCGGCCGGGGCGGCCTCGCCGAGCGCGTCGGCGGCCAGGCCCCAGGCGACCCGGATCGGGGTGGGGAAGGCCAGCTCGGCGGCACGGTCGTCGTAGCGGTCCAGGTAGTCGCCGACCGGCCAGCCGGTGGCCGTGCGCACGGCGGCGGCCAGGTCCAGCGCGATCGGCACGTCATCGAGCCGGGCCGCGAGCCGGTCGGCGTCCGCCGGGGAGAGTTCCGGCGTGCGGGCGCGGAGCAGGTCGACCGCGTCCGCCCGGTCGAAGACCGGCACCGGCAGGGCCTGCGCCACCTCCGCGGTCCAGCGCGGGTTGCGGCTGGTGACCAGCACGTGCCCGGCCCCGGACGGCAGGTACGGCATGATGTCCTCGGGCCGGTTCGCGTTCTCGAAGACGACGAGCCAGTGCCGGTACGGCTCGCCGCGGCTCAGCGCGTCCCGGACGGCGCCCAGGGTGCGATTGAGATCACGCGCCTCCGGCAGCCCGAGCTTCTGTGCCAGCCCGGCCAGCGCCGCGCGCATGCCGGCGCCCTGCTCGGCCGGGATCCACCAGACCAGCTCGTAGGCGTCCGCGTGGCGATAGGCATATTCCACAGCCAGTTGGGTACGTCCGGTTCCGCCGAGTTGATGGTCCGGGCTCGGCAGCAGCACCACGGGACCGTTGCCGAGCAGGCCGCGCACGCGGGACAGTAGTTCCTCACGACCCACGAAGCGGGGATTGCGCGGCGGCAGACCGCCACGGATCGGCACACCGTGCTCCTCACATTTTGGTGATGCCGATTACCGTACGTGGAACCCCCGCCACAGCAAAGCGGGCACGCGCCCGGCGAGACGGAAGGCCCCCCGGTGATCGAAGAAGTGACCAGTCTGGATGCCGACGGCAGCCTCACCACCGTGTCGCTGCGCGGTGAGATCGACGTGCTGACCGTGGAGCAGGTGCGCCTGGCGCTGGGCGAGGCGGTGGCCGGGCGGCCGAGGCGGATCGTGGTGGACATGCACGACGTCGCGTTCATCGACTCCACCGGGCTGGGCGCGCTGATCTCCGGCTTCCAGCGGGCCCGGGACCAGGCGATCACCTTCCAGCTGGCCCGCCCGAGCGACAGCGTCCGCCAGATCCTGGTGCTGAGTGGCCTGATGGAGGTCGTCGAGGTCACCCCGTGAGCCCCGCGGGGCCGGCGCGACACCGGGCCGCACCGCGACTCCCGCTTCCCGGCTGGTCCACAGGGGTGTCCCGACGGCTCTCCGGACACCCCTGTGGACCAGCCGGGCGGGTGGGCCGCGCCACGGCCCGGGGCCGGGCGGAGCTCGCGCCGTACCGCCGGATCAAGCCTTCGCGGAGACCGCCAGGCCGATGCCGGGAGCGATCGGCTTGAGATGCTTGCCCGCGAAGAGCATCAGGCTCAGCAGCGAGGCCAGGATGGCCAGGGCGCCGGCGCCGTACCAGGCCCAGGTGTAGGCGCCGAGCTGGTCCCGGACCAGGCCCGCCGAGGTGGCCGCGATCGCCGCGCCGAACTGGTGCGAGGCGAAGACCCAGCCGAAGACCACCGGGCCGGCCGCGCCGAAGTACTCCCGGCACAGGGTGACCGTGGGCGGCACGGTGGCCACCCAGTCCAGGCCGTAGAAGAGGATGAAGACCAGCATGCCCGGGTGCGCCGTGGCGGCCAGGATGGACGGCAGGACCAGCAACGACAGCCCGCGCAGCGCGTAGTAGGCGCCGAGCAGCACCCGGCTGTCCACCCGGTCGGTCAGCCAGCCCGAGGCGATCGTGCCGACGATGTCGAAGACGCCGACCAGGGCGAGCAGGCCCGCCGCGGTGGTGTTCGGCATGCCGTGGTCGTGCGCGGCCGGGATGAAGTGCGTGCCGACCAGGCCGTTGGTGGTCGCCCCGCAGATCGCGAAGCCACCGGCGAGCAGCCAGAACGCCCGGGTCCGGGCGGCGTCGCGGAGGGCGCTGACCGCGGTCCGCGCGGCATTTCCCACCGGCTTCGCCGGTGCCTCGGTGACCCCGCCGAGGGCGGTCACCCCGAGGTCCCGCGGGTGGTCCCGCAGGCGCCCGAGAATCAGCGGTACGACCAGGAGCGCCACCGCCGCCACGGTGAGCGCCGCCGTGCGCCAGCCGTGCGACTCGGTGATGTTCGACAGCACCGGCAGGAACACCAGGTTGCCGGTCGCGCCGCCGGCCGTGAGCACCCCGGTGACCAGGCCGCGGTGCTTGACGAACCAGCGCCCGGTGATCGTGGCGACGAAGCCGAGCGCGAGCGAGCCGGTGCCCAGCCCGACCAGCACGCCCCAGCAGAGCATCAGCTGCCAGCTGGAGTTCATCCACACGGTCAGGCCGGAGCCGAGCGCGACCAGGCCCAGCGCGGCGGCGGCCACCCGGCGGATGCCGAACGTGGCCATCAGCGCCGCGGCGAACGGCGCGGTCAGGCCGTAGAGCAGCAGGTTCACCGAGACCGCTGCGGAGATGGTGCCCAGCGACCAGCCGAACTCGGCGTGCAGCGGCTGCAGCATGACGGACGGGGTGGAGCGGAAGCCGGCCGCGCCGATCAGAGCGATGAACGCGACGGCGGCGACCGACCAGGCGGGGTGTAGGCGTGCTTTCACGATCTGAATCCTTTCGGAACCTCACAGCCCCGCGCGAGTGGCCGGTCGGACATCATGCGCAAGAATCGGGCCATGACCCATGTGATTGCCGTCGTCATGCTGGAGGGCGTCGTTCCGTTCGACCTCGGTGTCCCCGCGCAGGTCTTCGGCTCCTCCCGGGCCGGCCCGGACCGTCGCCCCCTCTACGAGCTGCTCTACTGCGGTGAGGGCCCGGTCCGCACCGAGGCCGGCTTCACGGTCACGCCGGAGTTCAACCTGAGCGCCGCCGAGCGGGGCGACACGATCCTGATCCCGGGCATCCACGCCGGCGGTCCGGTCACCGACGGCACGCTGCCCGAGGCGGTCCGCGCCACGCTGATGTCCGCGGTACGGCGCGGCGCCCGGATCGTGTCGATCTGCACCGGCGCCTCGGTGCTCGCCGCGGCCGGCCTGCTCGACGGCCGGCCGGCCGCCACCCACTGGGCCTGGGCGAAGCGGATCGGTGGGCTCTACCCCCGGGTCGACTGGGATTTCGACGTGCTGTTCGTGGACGACGGCGACGTGCTCAGCTCGGCCGGGGTGGGCGCCGGGGTGGACCTCTGCCTGCACATCGTGCGCTCCGACCACGGCGCCGAGGTGGCCAACGGGGCGGCCCGGCGCTGCGTGGTGCCACCGTGGCGGGACGGCGGCCAGGCGCAGTACATCGAGCGCCCGGTGCCGGCCGCCGCGGGGGCCGGCACCGAGCCGACCCGGGCCTGGGTGCTGGACCGGCTGAGCGAGCCGGTCACACTCGAGGAGATGGCCGCGCACGCCCGGATGAGCGTGCGCACGTTCACCCGCCGGTTCCGTGACGAGACCGGCTCCAGCCCGCGCCAGTGGCTGCTGCGCCAGCGGGTCGAGCACGCCCGGCTGCTGCTGGAGTCCACCGACCTCGCGGTGGACGTGGTGGCCCGGCGCGCCGGGCTGGGCAGCGCCACCGCCCTGCGCCAGCATCTGCACGCCAGGATCGGGGTGGCGCCGTCGGCGTACCGGCGGACCTTCCGGCACGCCGGGTAGCCGCTCAGGTTTGCGGCCGGAGGTCCGATGGAGGGGTGTACCAGCCTGTGCCGCCGCGCCCCCCGAGGACTCCATGGACCAGACCTTCCGTCCGCTGCTCGATGCCCTGAAGCAGATCGGCGTCGACCCGCACGCGGTCGACGCGGCGGCCGAGGAGGCGCTGCGCAGCGGCCGGCCGGTCCGCGCCGTCCTGATCAACGACCAGGTGGTCACCGAGGAGCAGCTGACCCAGGCGGCCGCCGCGGCGTTCGGCATCAACACGCTGGACCTGGTCGGGTTCACCCCGGACCCGGCCGCGCTCAAGCGCATCCCGCTGCCGGTGGTGCTGCGGCACCGGGTGCTCGGCCTGGCGATCAACAACGGCGAGCTGGTGGTCGGGGTGACCGACCCGGCCGACGTGGTGGCGCTCGACGACGTCCGGGCGGCGACCGGCATGACGGTCCGCCCGGTGGTGGTGGCCCGCAGCGAGGTCCGGCGGATCATCGAGCGGCTGCAGCGCGAGGACAGCGACCTCGGCGACCTGGCCGACGCCGACACCGGCGAATCGGTCGGCATGGCCGCGCAGCAGACCAGCACCGACGACGCGCCGATCGTCCGGTACGTGAACAGCCTGATCGAGCAGGCCGTCATGAACCGCGCCTCCGATCTGCACCTGGAGCCGACCGAGGACGACATGCGGGTGCGGTACCGGATCGACGGCGTGCTGCACGAGGTGGACATCGTGCCGCGCGGCGTGATGGCCGCGCTCACCTCCCGCATCAAGATCATGTCGGGCGTGGACATCACCGAGAAGCGGGTGCCGCAGAACGGCCGGATCACCGCGATGATCCGGGACCGGACCGTCGACCTGCGCACCGCCACCCTGCCCACGGTCTGGGGCGAGAAGATCGTGCTCCGTGTCCTGGACACCGGCGGCATCGACCTGGACCTGCGGAAACTGGGCTTCACCGAGCACAACCTGAGCCGGTTCGAGGCGTCGTTCACCAAGCCGCACGGGATGGTCCTGGTCACCGGCCCGACCGGGTCCGGCAAGTCGACCACGCTTTACGCGACCCTGGGCCGGATCAGCAAGCCCGAGGTCAACGTGATCACCATCGAGGACCCGGTGGAGTACCGCCTGCGCGGCATCAACCAGGTCCAGGTGAACGCGAAGGCCGGGCTGACCTTCGCCGCGGTGCTGCCGGCCATCCTGCGCTCCGACCCGGACGTGGTGCTGATCGGCGAGATCCGGGACGGCACCACCGCGCAGATCGCCGTGGAGGCGGCGCTCACCGGCCACCTCCTGCTCTCCACACTGCACACCAACGACGCGCCGGGCGCGGTCACCCGGCTCACCGAGATGGGCATCGAGCCGTTCCTGGTCGGCTCGTCGCTGGACTGCGTGCTCGCCCAGCGGCTCGCGCGCCGGCTCTGCGACTGGTGCAAGGAGGCCTACGCGCCGACCGAGGAGGAGGTGTACGCGGCGCGGTGGCCCCTGGAGGACCTCGCCTTCCCGCACGTGCTGTACCAGCCGGTGGGCTGCCGCAACTGCGCGAACACCGGCTACAAGGGCCGGATCGCGCTGCACGAGGTGATGCCGGTCAGCGCCGAGATCGAGTCGCTGACCATCCGCCGCGCCCCGGCCGGCGAGATCCGCGAGGTGGCGCTCGCCCAGGGGATGTACGAGTTGCGCGCCGACGGCCTGGCCAAGGCGGCCGGCGGCCTGACCTCGGTGCGTGAGGTGTCCCGAGTGGCAGTCTGACCGCACCCCGCCCGCTACTAAACCGGGTTCGCGCCATGCCGATTCAACAGGCGTCGGAACGCGAACGAGAGGGCCGGAACGGCAGATGGACACGATCGAGCACGAGCGGCAGGCGGGCTCCGCCGGCGCCGCTGACGACCTCGCCGTGCTCGACCAGTTGCTGATCACGCTGGTCGAGTCGCGAGGCTCGGACCTGCACCTGACGGTGGGCTCCCCGCCGATGATGCGGGTCGACGGGGCGCTGCGCCCGGTCCCCGGGTACGGCAGGCTGAACGCGTCGGACACCGAGCTTCTGGCCCGCGCCGCGGTCACCCCGCAGCAGTGGGAGACGTTCCGGCGTGAGCAGGAGATGGACTTCGCGCACAGCATCATCGGCGTCTCCCGCTTCCGCGGCAACCTCTACGTGCAGCGCACCTCGTGCGGCGCGGTCTTCCGGGCCATCCCGCACCAGATCAAGCCGCTGGACGAGCTGGGCATGCCGGAGTCGGTCGGCCGGTTCGCGCACCTGCCGCGTGGCCTGGTGCTGGTCACCGGACCGACCGGGTCCGGCAAGACCACCACGCTGGCCTCGATCCTCGACCTGGCCAACCGCAGCCGGGCCGACCACATCATCACCATCGAGGACCCGATCGAGTTCCTCCACCCGCACAAGCGCAGCATCGTCAACCAGCGCGAGGTCGGCTCGGACACCGAGACGTTCGCCAACGCGCTGAAGCACGCGCTGCGGCAGGACCCGGACATCATCCTGGTGGGCGAGCTGCGTGACCTGACCACCACGGCGACCGCGCTGACCGCTGCCGAGACCGGTCACCTGGTGCTGGCGACCCTGCACACGCAGAGCGCCACCCAGACCATCGACCGGGTCATCGACATCTTCCCGCCGCACCAGCAGCTGCAGATCCGCGCGCAGCTGGCGGCCAGTCTCCAGGGTGTGGTCACCCAGGCGCTGGCGCCCCGCGCGGACGGCAAGGGCCGCCAGGTGATCTGCGAGATCCTGACCGCGACGCCGGCCATCCGGAGCCTGATCCGGGAGGGCAAGTCGCACCAGATCCCGTCCTTCATGCAGTCCGGCAGCAACGAGGGCATGCTCGCCTTCGACCAGCACCTGGCCGAGAAGGTCCGGGAGGGCGTGATCACCATGCAGACGGCTCTGGAGATCAGCCACTCCCCGGAGGAGCTCAAGCGGCTCGTCGGGAGGGTCTGACCGTGGCCCTCAACAAGACCTTCGCGTACAACACCATCGACGCCTCCGGCAAGAAGATCAAGGGCACCATCGAGGCCCCGAACGAGGCGGCGGCCACGCACCTGCTCCGGCAGCGTGGCGAGCTGCCGCTCGGACTGGTCGAGGCCGGCCAGGGTCTGCAGCGCGAGCTGAAGATCCCCGGGCTGGGCAACCGGGTCAAGCTCAAGGACCTGGCGATCTTCGCCCGGCAGTTCGCCACGATGACCTCGTCCGGCATGTCGCTGCTGCGCTCGCTGTCGATCCTGGAGGAGCAGACCTCGGCGCCGCCGCTGAAGAAGGCGATCAGCGAGGTGCGTACCGACGTGGCCGCCGGCGGCGGGCTGTCGGCGTCGATGGCCAAGCACGACCGGGTCTTCCCGCGCCTGATGGTCGCGATGATCCGGGCCGGCGAGACCGGCGGCATGATCGACCAGGCGCTGGAGCAGATCGCCGACAGCCTGGAGAAGGACACCGCGCTACGCGGCAAGATCAAGGGCGCGCTGACCTACCCGGCCATCGTCCTGGGGTTCACGTTCCTGCTGATCGCGGCGATGTTGATCTTCATCGTGCCGATCTTCGAGCAGATGTTCAAGAACCTCGGCGGCGAGCTGCCGGCGATCACCCAGTTCCTCGTCACGACCAGCCACAACATGTGGTGGATCGGGCCGCTGGTGCTGGCCGTCGGGATCGGTGGCGCGGTCGCCTACAAGCGCCAGCACCGGAGCAGCGCCGAGTTCCGCCTCCGGATCGACAAGATCAAGCTCCGGATGCCGGTCTTCGGCCCGCTGTTCCAGAAGCTGGCGATGAGCCGGTTCTCCCGCAACCTCGGCCTGCTGCTGAACGTCGGTGTTCCGGTCATGCAGGCGCTCGCCGTGGTCGGCGAGACCACCGGCAACGAGGTCATCAACGTCGCCATGAAGGACATCCAGGCGACCGTCCGCGACGGCCAGCCGATGTCCACAGCGATGCGCAGTCACAAGGTCTTTCCCGAGATGGTCACGCAGATGATCGAGGTCGGGGAAGAGAGCGGCCAGATCAGTCAGATGCTCGACAAGGTTGCCGATTTCTACGACCGTGAGGTCGACTCGGCGGCCGAGTCCCTGGCCGCCTCGATCGAACCGATCATGGTGCTCGTCATGGGCGCTGTGGTCGGCGGCATGGTGGTCTGTCTCTACCTGCCGATGTTCACCATCTACCAGAACATCCAGTCGAGCTGATCGGCTCCCCCACTTCGTGCGACGGCGCACGCGGTGACACCGGCTGCTCCCGGCCGGCTCTCCCCACCTCGCACCACCCCACCCCGCCCTGGAGGCACCCCACATGCAGCACGTCATCGACCGCCTGACCGTCAAGCGCGACGACATCCTCGCGAAGAAGGAGGACGACAGGGGCTTCACCCTGATCGAGCTCCTGGTCGTGGTGGTCATCATCGGCGTCCTGGTCGCCATCGCCGTCCCGGTCTACCTGAACTACCGCCAGGGCGCGGCGGACAAGTCGGCGCAGTCCGACGTCCGCGGCGCGATCAGCGCGGTGGAGCAGTACTACACCAGCAACGGCAACACCTACCCGGAGGGCCCGCTCAGCAGCATCACAGGTAGCGGCGCTACCGCCACCACGTCGTCGTCGATCGACCTCACGGCGGCCAGCAACAAGGTCGGCTCCATCACGGTCTCCGACAAGACCCAGCTGACCTACGTCCGCGACAGCGACGGCACGACCTACACCATCTGCGCCAAGAACAGCGGCGGCAGCGGCAAGGTGTACCTGTACAAGAGCAAGGACGGCGGCTCGGTCCAGACCGCCACGAACGTCACCGTCTCCGCCAACGGCTGTTCCTCCACCACCACCCCCGCCCCCTGATCCTTCGCACCGGCAGTGACGGGTGGCGCCACCAGGAGGTGGCGCCACCCGTCCCCATGAGAGGAGCCCGACATGCCGCTGGCCCCGCTGCTCGTGATCGCCGGAGTGCTCGGACTCGCGGTGGGCTCCTTCCTGAACGTCGTGATCCACCGGGTGCCCCGGAACCAGTCGCTGGTCCGCCCCGGCTCGCACTGCCCGGACTGCGGCCATGCCATCCGCAACCGGCACAACGTCCCGGTGCTCGGCTGGCTGCTGCTGCGCGGGCGCTGCGCCGACTGCGCCACCCCGATCAGCGCCCGCTACCCGCTCGTCGAGGCCGGCACCGCCGCGCTGTTCGTCGCGGTGACCGCGCGCTTCGGCTGGTCCTGGGAGCTGCCCGGATACCTCTACCTGGCGGCCGTCGCCATCGCCCTGGCCCTCATCGACCTGGACGTGATGCGGCTGCCCGACAAGATCGTCCTGCCGTCGTACGCGGTGGCCACCGCCCTGCTGGTCCCGGCCGCCCTGCTCACCGGCGACCCGGCCGCCCTGCTCCGGGGCGCGGCCGCCGCGATCCTGCTCTACCTGCTCTACCGCGTGCTCGGCGCCTGGGGCATGGGCGGCGGCGACGTCAAGCTCGCCCCGCTGCTCGGCTTCCACCTCGGCTGGCTGGGCTGGGGCGCGGTGGCGATCGGCGCGTTCTCCGGCTTCCTGCTCGGCGGGCTGGCCGGCGCGATCCTGCTGGCCACCCGGGCCGCCGGCCGCAAGAGCCGGATCCCGTTCGGGCCGTACATGCTGGCCGGCGCGTTCCTCGCGGTGTTCGCCGCGGCGCCGATCGGCGACTGGTACGCGAACCTGCTCACACCGGCCCAGTTCTGACCGATAGCCCGTAGGAAGAGTCCGACACCGGAAAGGAAGAACCGATGGCTGGCGCAACGCCGATCGGGCTGGACATCGGCTCGTCCTCGATCCGGGCCGTCGAGGTCCGCCGCACCAGGGACGAATACTCCCTGACGAACTTCGGGCAGATCCCGCTCGAGCCGGGCGCTGTGCACGGCGGCGTGGTGCACGACCCGGTCGGCGTCACGCACGCGCTCAAGCAGCTCTGGGTCGCCTGCCGGTTCGGCACCAAGCGGGTCAGCCTCGGCGTGACCAACCCGCAACTGGTGGTCCGCGAGATGTCGATCGCGAACCTGCCGGCCGGGCAGATGCGCCAGGCCCTGCCGTTCCAGGTCAAGGACGCGCTCCCGCTCGCGGTCGAGCGCTCGCTGCTGGACTTCTACCCGCTGGAACAGCCCGGCGAGAACCCGACCGTACGCGGTCTGCTGATCGCCATGCCCAAGGACGCCGTGGTCGACCTGGTGCAGGCGGTGGAGAAGGCCGGCCTGCACGTCACCGGCGTCGACCTGGCCTCGTTCGCGCTGCTGCGCGCCGCCTCCCGGCTGGACTCGCAGGTCGAGGCGATCGTCGACATCGGCGCCGACATCACCAGCGTGGTGGTGCACGCGGACGGCGAGCCGCTGTTCGTGCGTACCCTGCCGCGCGGCGGATCGGAGATCACCGACAGCGTCGCCACCCGGCTCGGCGTCCCGGCCCACCAGGCCGAGGAGATCAAGTGCCGGTACGGCCTGCACGGCGACGGCAACCCGGACACCGTGGCCGCGCTCACCGACGCGGTCCGGCCGCTCTCCAGCGAGCTGCGCAGCTCGTTCACCTACCTGGCCTCCGGCGAGCGGCAGAAGCAGGTCACCCGGCTCTCGCTGTGCGGCGGCGGCGCGCTGATGCCCGGGCTCGCCGAGCACCTGCAGGAGCAACTGGGCATCCCGGTGCTCTACGCGGACAGCACCGCCCGGCTGCGCGACACCCGCCGCGCCCGGGAACGGGGATTCGACAGTTTCGTGCCGTCGGCGGCGGTGTCGATCGGCCTCACCCTGGGAGCCGGCCGATGACCACTACCGCGCTGATGCCGCTGGACCCGTCGGCCTCCCCGCAGCACGCCAACCGCGTCCTGCCGATCCGGGCGAACCTGCTGCCGCAGGACATCACCGACAGCCGCCGCGCCCGCCGCACCCGGGCCGTGGTGATCGTCGCCGTGGTGCTGGTGCTGGCGCTGCTCAGCGGCTGGTACTGGCACGCCACCGTGGAGAAGCGGGACGCCGAGGAGGACTTCGCGTTCATCACCCAGCAGGTTGCCAAGGTCCAGAAGGACCAGCGCGAGTACAACGACCTGACGACCACCAAGAACACCATCAAGGTGATGTCCGGTCAGCTCGGCAAGCTGATGGCCGACGACCTGCCCTGGCAGACCGTGCTCGACACGGTGCGCACCACCGGGACCGCCTACGACGTCGTGATCAGCGAGCTCGACGGCACGTTGACCACCGGCGGCACCGCCAACTCGGAGACGAAGAGCGACAAGGTGGCCACGATCAGCATCAGCGGCACCGCGCCGGACAAGAAGGCGGTGGCCAAATACGTCCTGGCGCTGGTCGACCTGGAGAAGAAGGGCTTCGCCGACCCGTTCATCAACAACGTCTCCGGCAAGGACAAGGTCTCCGGCACGGACAACAAGGGCGTCACCTTCAGCATCACCATCTCGCTCACCAAGACGGCCCTCTGCGGCCGGTTCAGCTCGGACTGCACCGCCTCCGGAGGTAAGTGATGAGCGCGCTCCGCTCCGACCGCGTCTGGCTCTTCGGCGGCCTGGGCCTGGTGGCGCTGCTGATCGCGGCCAGTTGGTTCCTGCTGATCCAGCCGAAGTACAACGAGGCGTCGGACATGCGCGGCCAGGCCGAGGAGACCACGGCCCAGCTGGCCACGCTGCGCAAGAAGCTGGCCGACCTGAAGGTGGAGAACACCAAGCTCAGCTCCTATCACGCCAAGCGCGACATGTACCTGAAGGCGCTGCCGACCGGCGACAAGATCCCCGCCGACGACATCCCCGCCTTCCTGACGCAGCTGCAGATCATGGGCATGAACCTGGGGGTCGACGTGGACGCGTACTCGGCCAGCGGCCGGGACAAGTCCCAAGCGGTGTCCACGGTGGAGGAATTGCCGATCGCTCTCAACGCGACCGGATCGGTGAAGAACATCAGCACCTTCCTGAACCAGCTGCAGAACACCCAGCCGCGGGCGGTGCTGGTCCAGGGCGCCTCGCTGAAGTTCCAGAAGGGCAAGGTGGAGTTGTCGCTGACGCTGAAGGCCTTCCGCAACCCGGAGACCGCCAGCACGGCGGTGACCACCAACTAGTCCCCGGGAACAGCCGGGCCGCCGTGGCGGCCCGGCCGGCCTCATGCCGCCAGCAGGGCGGCGACCCCGTCGAAGGCCGGGCGGCGGACCGTGAACCGGGTGATCCCCCACCGGCGTTCGATGAGCGCCAGCTTCGCTGTGATCTCACGCTGCGTTCCGACCAGGGCGTACGGCGTGAGCTCGAGGTCGGCCACACTGGTCCCGGCCTCCTCCGCCAATTTCGCGTACGTCGCGCCGGCGTCGTCGGTCACCTCGAAGTAGTGCACGAGCGCCTCCACCGGGGTCCCGCCGGCCAGCCCCACCTTCGCGTCCACCTGGTCCGGCCGGAACCGGGCCTCGTGCTCGTGCCCGTCCGCCAGGGTGCGGCCCAGCCCGGAGAGCCCGATCACATCGGCGTGCTCGGCGGCCCAGCGCAGCAGCCGGGTGTTGCCGCCCCCGAACAGCAGCGGCACCCGCTCCTGCACCGGCCGCGGCTTCTCCAGGCCCTCCCCGGCCAGCATCCGCATGGTCGTCTCGGCCACCGTGATGCAGTGGTCGACCCGCTCGCGCACCCCCGGGCGCTCCCGCCCGATCGCGGCCCACTCGGCAGGCGTGTGCCCGGCCCCCACCCCGAAGATCGCCCGGCCGCCGGAGACCACGTCCAGCGTGGCCACATCCGCGGCGAGCAGGATCGGCTCGCGGATGCCGGCGTTCACCACGTACGACCCGAGTTTGATCCGGCTGGTCACCGCGGCCGCCGCGGCCAGCGCCACGAACGGCGCCGCGCAGGCGCCCGGATGATCGGCGGCGTAGAGCGCCTGGAATCCGGCGGCCTCGGCACGCCGTGCGAGATCGAGCCAGTCGGCGGCTTCGGTCGGCTGCGCCTGCAGCGAGAAAGAGGTGGCCATGCGCCGATGGTGGCAGCGATCCGGCGAGCGGCCCCACTTCTTCTGCCGACGGCAGAGGACGCACCTGGACGGCAACCGGAGATGACTGCCGCCCGGCGGACAACAGCCGATCAGAAGGGTCCACGAGGAGGGGCTTAGCAATGAACCAGAACCTGATCCTGATCGCCGACGACGACGCCGACGTCCGGGACCTGCTCACGGTGGCGCTGGAGGGGGCCGGCTACCAGGCCGTGGGCGCGAACGACGGGCGCACCGCGGCCCGGATCCTCACCGTCGCCAAGCCCATCGCGATGATCACCGACGTCCGGATGCCCTCGATGAACGGGATGGAGCTGTGCCGGCTGGCCCGCAACACCCCGGCGCTGCGGGACATGGCGATCCTCATGGTGTCCGGCAACAACCACGCGTACGACGTGGACGCCGGGATGGTGGCCGGCGCGGACGGCTACGTGGCCAAGCCGCTCCAGCCGAAGCGAATCGTCAGCGAGCTGCGGGATCTGATCAGCCGCCGCCCGGGGGCCTGAGCTTCGGCGCCGGCGGTCTCCTTCCAGCCGTGCGGCGCCGGCTCGGCGAATGCCCGCGCAACGTGCGCCGGGTCAGGCCAGGGTGGCGCTCTCCAGCGGAGCGGACGGCTCGTTCTGCCCCAGCAGTCCTCCATAGGTGAATCCCGCGATCAGGGCGCCCGCGACCGGCGCCACGAGGAACAGCCACAGCTGACCGAGGGCGCCGCCGCCGGCGAACAGGGCCGGGCCGAGGGACCGGGCCGGGTTCACCGAGGTGTTCGTCACCGGGATGCTGACCAGATGGATCAGCGTGAGGCCGAGCCCGATCGCGAGCGGCGCGAAGCCGCGCGGCGCCCGGGTGTCCGTCGCGCCGAGGATGACGAACAGGAACACGGCTGTCATCACGACCTCGGTGATCAGGGCGGCCAGCAGCGAGTAGCCGCCGGGCGAGCGGTCGCCGTACCCGTTGGTCGCGAAGCCCGACTCGACGGCGTCGAACGCCGGCCGGCCGGACGCGATGACGAACAGCACCCCGGCCCCGGCGATCGCCGCCACCACCTGGGTCACGATGTAGGCCGGCGCGTCGCGCCAGCGGAACTGTCCGGCGGCGGCGAGGCCGACGGTCACCGCCGGGTTGAAATGACCTCCGGAGACGTGCCCGACGGCGTACGCCATCGTCAGCACCGTCAATCCGAACGCGAGCGCCACCCCGAGGAAGCCGATACCCAGGTCGAGACCGGCGGGGTTGAGGAACGCGGCGGCCAGGACGGCCGAGCCGCAGCCGGCGAAGACCAGCCAGAAGGTGCCGAGGAACTCTGCGGCGATGCGCCTCGGCATCGCTGGTGTGGATGTGGACATGTCGTCAGGCTCGCACGAGATCACGACATACCGGGACGTTTTCGTTGCTGGTCACCGCGTTGCCGCAGGCTCGGGGACACCCGATCGTCCGGCCCGGCACGGACGACGACTCCTGGATTGTCGTCTCCGATTCGCCTAAACCCCCGCTCGGCTCGACCAGTCGGCGGACAACGATCTTGTGCACTGGGGGTCGTACCTTGACCAGCCATGGGCGCATTGAAGATCTGGCATTTGTTGATCTGTCTGCTGCTGGTCGGCGGAGTCGTGGGAGTGGTTGCCGTCGTGGTGGGTGTGTTCCGCCGGCGGTAGCGCGTACGGTCGAATCCGGCGGCCGGGGTAGAGGCCGGCCGCCGCGCCCTGTCCTCTACCAGGGAGCACCGATGGATCCGTACGCCGATTCGCTGGCATTCGGTCAGCGGCTGCAACTCCTCCGCACACGCAGGGGGCTCACCCGGGACCAGCTCGGCGGCCTGGTAGGCCGATCCGGGTCGTGGGTCAAGGGTGTGGAGACCGGGCGTCTGAAGACACCAAAGCTGGACGTTGTTCTCGCCCTTGCCGAGGTTCTGCGGATACGCGACCTGTCCGACCTGACCGGCGACCAGTCGCTCCACGTCGATCTGTTCGTTGGTCCTGGCCATCCGCGCCTCGCGGCCGTCAAAGAGGCCGTGGACGCCTATCCGGTCGCCACCGATCAGGAAGCGCCTTTGACCGGCCACATCCGGGCACGGCTGGCGAGTGCATGGTCGGCTCGGCACTCGGCCGCCAACCACCGGGAGGCGATCGGAGGGTTGCTGCCGGAACTCATCCGGGACGCGCAGCTCGCCGTCCGGCAGGCCGACACCGGTCCGGCGCGCCGGAGGGCGCAGGCCGTGCTCTCAGAGATTTACTCGCTGGCCCAGTTCTTCGTGGCCTACCAGCCGGATGCCGCGCTGCTGTGGCGTGTGGCCGAGCGTGGCCTGATCGCGGCCCAAGAGTCCGAGGACCCGCACGCCATCGGCGTAGCCGCATGGCTGACCACCCAGGCGCACCGCGACGCGGCGCACTTCGATGCTGCTGATGCGGTCAATCTGGAGACGCTCCGATACCTCGAACGTCTCCTTGAGGACGCAACGGGAGGCCGAGTCCAAGAGTCCGGCCCGCCGGCGGCGTGCGTCTGAACTCGCCGTGAAGATCGGCCTACTGGCCGCGTAAGCGAAGGGGCACAAATTGTGCCCCTTCCCTCACTCGGCTGGCCATAGCTTCGATCGCAGCATCGGCGGGCGGAAGTCCCTGGCTCGGTCTTTGCCCGCCGCTGCCCAACGCGGCGGGCGGTCGGTCTGGATCACCATGGAAAATGCCCGGACCCGCCGCGCTGAATCCTTGGACGCGGCGGAGGAGCGGGCATGCTCGGTCAGGAACTCGGCACAGCGACGAGAGCCACCCACAGGCAGGTCCTGCCCTTCGGTCTCTGCTCGGACCATGCGGTGCCCACGGTGTGGCCGTGCGAGTCGGCGATCGAGCTGCTGGTGCAGCGGTACGGCGCCGGCTGGGTGCTCGCCGCGCACCTCTGGGACCAGTTCGAAGAGGCTGCGCGGCTGTACCCGACCCTCGGCGTGCTGTACCTGCGGGACCTGGTCATCTCGCGCCCGCTCGACGCGATCAAGCACTGGAGCGAGGTGACGGCATGAGCATCCCTCGCACCTGGTCGGCGCAGAGCGGCGCGACCCTGCGAGAGCTGATGGCCCGGATCGGTCACTCCAGTACCAGGGCCGCCATGATCTACCAGCACGCCAGCAGGGACGGGGACCAGGCCATCGCAGCGGCCTTGGACGCATTGATCGGTGAGGCTCCAAAGCAGGCCGAGAAGTGATCTGGCAAAGGTCCGGCACAAACGAAAACACCCGGACCGAAGTCCGGGTGTTTTCCCTGGTGGAGGTGATGACCTCTTACTTGAACCTCGCCCGGCACGCAGCGGACCTGCAGCGGGCGCTCGCCCGCATCTCAGCCACTGACAGTGCGCCCTAAGGCCGGCTCATCCGCCGTCTCCAGGGCCATACGCATCGATGGGGCTCTGAGGCGACAAGTAGCCCATGCCGTCCTTCCCATTTAATAAATCTGGTATCCACCCTCAGCCCGCCAGCGACTAATCCTCGTTGCTGGCGGAACTATTCACGACGGTGGTACTAGCAGAGGCCCAGTTCACCTGCCCCAAGCGCGTGGTGAGGCCCTGCGCTTTGGTTGCCTTTCCGATAGTTGTCGTATTGTCGCTCATATAGCTTTCCAGGGTTTCCCGCACGCTAGATATAGCGTTCAACACTTCATCATCCGTGGGCAGCCACTTAAGCTTTACGTCGGGGGGAGCGAGACGGTCGGCGTCCTCGAGGTGGGGCGGATCGCCGAAGACGTCGAGTTGACCCCAGACCAGATGCGCCGGCTGGCCAAGAGACTGCGGCGCCTCGCCGACCAGGCGGACGGGCGGCGATAGCTCCAACGCGTACACGGGGTGATCGCCAACAGCTCCAAATCGGGCCTCCAACTACTCCAATGGAGCGGTTGGAGGCCGATTCCCTTTAGACC
>NZ_BOMW01000041.1 GCF_016862395.1 Actinoplanes siamensis
CGGCGACGGTGTTCTCGGGCGGGACCGCGGCGATCGACGCCCTGGAGCAGCGGCTGGCGGACGAGGGCGTCAAGACGACCCGCCTGACCGTTTCGCACGCCTTCCACTCGGCGATGATGGAGCCGATGCTCGCTGAGTACGAGCGGGTCGCCGCGTCGGTGACGTACCAGGCGCCGAGGATCGGCGTGTGCTCCACGGTCTCCGGCGCGCCGATCGGCCCCGAGCTGCTGACGCCGCGGTACTGGGTGCGGCAGGTGCGCGAGGCCGTACGGTTCGCCCCGGCGGTGCGGTCGCTCGCCGACGCCGGTGTGCGCCGGTTCGTCGAGGTGGGTCCGGACGCGGTGCTGACGGCGCTGACCCGCCAGACTCTGACCGAGGAGGAGGCTTCCCGTTCGCTGGTCGCGGCGGCGGCGCGGCGCAACCTCGACGAGGCCGGCCAGTTCCTGCGGTTGCTCGCCGCCGCCCACTGCTCGGGGATCGCCGTCGACTGGGCCACGCTGTCGCCGGGACGACCGGTGGCCCAGCTCGACCTGCCCTTCTACGCCTTCCAGCGCCGGCGTCACTGGGTGCGCCCCGACGACCGTGCGCTCGGTGACCTGGGCCGCGCCGGACTCGCCGCGCTGGACCATCCGCTGCTGCGCGTCGCCGCGCCGCTCGCCGGTCGCGACGAATGGCTGTTCAGCGGCAGACTCTCCACCACCGACCAGCCGTGGATCGCCGACCACACCGCCTTCGGCACGGTGCTGCTGCCCGGCACGGGGTTCGTCGATCTCGCCTTGGCCGTGGGCGGCCGCCTGGACCTGCCCGTCGTGGACGAGCTCGTCCTGGAGACGCCGCTGCTGTTCGACGGCGCCGCTGCCGTGGACGTGCAGATCTCGGTGACCGAGCCCGACCACACCGGACGCCGGTGTCTCTCCATCCACTCCCGCCCTCCGGGCGAGCCGGACTGGACGCTGCACGCCACCGGCACCCTGGCGCCCGCCGACGGCGTGACGCCGGACTGGACCGACCCCGCATGGCCACCGGCCGGCGCCACCCCGATCGACGGAAAGCTTCTCTACGACCGGCTCGCCGATCTCGGATTCGGCTACGGCCCGGCCTTCCAGGACGTGCGCGCCGCGTGGACCAGCGGTGACGACGTGTTCGCCGAGGTGGCCCTGGCCGAGACGACGGCCGGCTTCACGATACATCCGGCGCTGCTGGACGCGACGTTCCACGCCGCCATCGACGGGCTCGCCGCCGGCCTGCCCGACGGCCGGCTGCCGCTTCCGTTCTCCTTCGGCGGCGTCCGGGTGTTCCGGCCCGGCGCCACCGCGGTCCGGGCCCGCATCGTCCGCTCGGGTCCCTTGAAGGTACGCGTCGACGCCTGCGACGCCACCGGCGCCGCGGTGCTGTCGATCGACGCCGTGCTCGCCCGCCCCGCGGACGCGCGCGCCCTCGCCGGTGCCCGCAGCCCGATCTACGCGTTCGACTGGACGCCGGTGCCGACACCGGCGGTGGTGCCGGACCGGCACCTGCTCGCACTGGGCCGCCCCGTCGCCGGTTGCGCCGAGATGGTCCGGGATGTCGCGGATCCTTCGGGCGCGGCCGTCGTCTGGTCGCCCGAGGCCGCGGCGGGCGGCGCCGACGACGTCCCGTCCGCTGTCCGCACCGCCGTGCACGACGCCCTCGCGGTGCTGCGCGACTGGCTCGCCGAACCGAACCCGGCCGGCTCGACGCTGATCGTGCTGACCCGCAACGGAGCCGGCCTGCCCGGTGAGACGCCGGATCTCGCGGCGGCGGCCGTCCGCGGCCTGGTCCGCAGCGCGCAGTCGGAACATCCGGGGCGCATCGTGCAGGTCGATGTCGACGACGACCGGGCGGACCTGCGGCGGTGGATCGCCGCCGCGGCCGCCACGGACGAACCGCAGCTCGCGATCCGCGACGGCGTCCTGCTGGCACCGCGGCTGATGCGTACGGCGGCGGCCACGGCCGAACCGGCCGGCGAGCCCTTCGGCGGCGGCACGGTCCTGATCACCGGCGGCGCCGGCGGGCTGGGCGCCGTCACCGCACGCCACCTGGTCACCCGGCACGGGGTGCGCCGGCTGCTGCTCGCCTCGCGTCGCGGCTGCGCCGCGCCCGGGGTCGCGGAACTGGTCGCCGAGCTGACCGAGCTGGGCGCCGGCGTACGCGTCGCGGCCTGCGATGTCAGCGATCGCGCCGCCGTCGCCGAACTGCTGGGGTCCGTGCCGGCGCACGAACCGCTGACCGCTGTCGTGCACACCGCGGGGGTGTCCGACGACGGCACCGTCGAAACGCTGACCGCCGAGCAGGTGGACCGGGTGCTCGCCCCGAAGGTCGACGCCGCCTGGCACCTGCACGAGCTCACCCGCGACCTGAACCTCTCGGCGTTCGTGCTGTTCTCCTCGGCCGGGCCGCTGCTCGGCGGGCAGGGCCAGGGCAACTACGCGGCGGCGAACGCGGCGCTGGACGCGCTCGCCCGAGCGCGCCGCAGCGCCGGTCTGCCCGCTCATTCGCTGGCCTGGGGCCTGTGGAAGCGCGGCATGGCCGAGGCGTTGAACGACGCGGGCGGCGAGCATCTGGCGCGCCGGATCCGTACGCGTCTCGGCCTGTCCCCGATCGAGCCGGACGCCGGCATGCAGCTGTTCGACAGCGCCCTGAACAGCGGCGAACCAATGCTGATGACCGCGCTGCTCGACACGCCCGCCCTCACCGCGCTGGGTCGGCTCGGCACGCTGCCCGCGGTGTTGCGCGGCCTGATCCAGGTGCCGTCGCGCGCCCGGGTCGCCGACGGCCCGTTGCGTCAGCGGCTGCTCGACGCCCCCGCGGAGCAGTGGGAGGCGCTGATCCGCGGTGAGGTCCGCGTCATCGCCGCCGCGGTGCTCGGGCACGAGTCGGCCGAGGCGATCGACCCCGGGACGCCCTTCGCCGACCTGGGTCTCGACTCGCTCGGCGCCGTCGAGTTCCGCAACCGGGTCACCGCCGTCACCGGTGTTCAGCTGCCGTCCACGCTGGTGTTCGACTATCCGACCCCGGCCGCTGTCGCGGGCTTCCTGCGCACCCGGGTCGACGGTTCCGCGCCATCGCGTCCCGCCCCGGTCCGGGCCCGGGCGACGGCCGACGAGCCGATCGCGATCGTCGGCATGAGCTGCCGGTATCCCGGCGGCGTCGAGAACCCCGAGCAGCTCTGGGAGCTGATCGCCGGGCGCGTCGACGCGATCAGCCCGATCCCGGACGACCGCGGCTGGAACCCCGACCAGCTGTACGACGCGGAACCCGGCCGGCCCGGCAAGATCTACACCCGGGAGGGCGGGTTCCTGGACGCCGCCGGCGACTTCGACGCCGCCTTCTTCGGCATCGGACCCCGCGAGGCGGCGGCGATGGACCCGCAGCAGCGGTTGCTGCTCGAGGCGTCCTGGGAAGCGCTCGAAGACGCCGGCGTGGACCCGACCTCGCTGCGGGGCAGCGATACCGGGGTGTACGCGGGCGTGATGTACCAGGACTACGGCTATCTGGCGCGCGACGCCGCCGACGGTGCCGCCGACGGCTATCTGGCGACCGGGTCGGGCGGCAGCGTGGTCTCCGGCCGGGTGTCCTACGCCCTTGGGCTGGAAGGCCCCGCGGTTACCGTGGACACGGCCTGTTCGTCGTCGCTGGTGGCCCTGCACCTGGCGGTGCAGGCGCTGCGCGCCGGGGAGACGTCGCTGGCCCTGGCCGGCGGGGTGACGGTCATGTCGACCCCGATGCTGTTCCTGGAGTTCTCCCGGCAGCGGGCGCTGTCACCGGACGGGCGCTGCAAGGCGTTCTCGAGTGCCGCGGACGGCGTCGCGTGGGCCGAGGGCGTCGGCCTGCTCGCGCTCGAGCGGTTGTCCGACGCCCGGCGCAACGGGCGGCCGGTGCTCGCCGTGATCCGCGGCAGCGCCATCAATCAGGACGGCGCCAGCAACGGCCTGACCGCGCCGAACGGTCCGTCCCAGGAGCGGGTGATCGCCCAGGCGCTGGCCAACGCCGGGGTGGCCGCGGCCGACGTCGACGCGGTGGAGGCGCACGGCACCGGCACGACGCTGGGTGACCCGATCGAGGCGCAGGCGCTCGTCAACGCGTACGGGCAGGACCGCGCCGAGCCGGTACGGATCGGGTCGCTGAAGTCGAACATCGGGCACACCCAGGCGGCCGCCGGCGTCGGCGGTGTGATCAAAATGGTGCAGGCGCTGCGGCACGAGACACTGCCGCCCACCCTGCACGTCGACGCGCCGTCGCCACACGTGCAGTGGTCGGCGGGCGCCGTACGGATCCTGACCGAGGCCGAGCCGTGGCCCGCGGGTGAGCGTCCGCGCCGGGCGGGAGTGTCGTCGTTCGGGATCAGCGGAACCAACGCACACGTGATCCTCGAGGAGGCGCCCGCGGTCGCGCCGCGGCCGGCCGAGCCACCGCGGCCCGCGGCCCTGCCGCTGCTGCTGTCCGCGCGGACGACCACCGCGCTGCGGGAACAGGCGCGCCGCCTGCACGACGTGCTGCGCGAACGTCCCGAGCTCGACCTGACCGACGTCGCGACGACGCTGGCGCTGCACCGTGCCCGCCTCGAGCGGCGCGCCGCCGTCGTCGGCGCGGACCGGGAGGCTCTGCTGGCGGGCCTGGCCCGGGTGGCGGCCGACGAGCCGGGAGCGGGCGTGGCCGGCGGCGCCGACCAGGCCGGTACGACGGCGTTCCTGTTCACCGGCCAGGGCGCGCAGCGCAGCGGGATGGGCGCCGAGCTGTACCGGGCGTTCCCGGCGTTCGCGGCCGCGCTCGACGAGGTGTGCGCGCAGTTCGACGCGTACCTCGGGCGTTCGCTGCGCGACGTCATGTTCGGCGCGGTCGCCGGGACTCTGCTGGACCGCACCGAGTTCACCCAGCCCGCGTTGTTCGCGTTCGAGGTGGCGCTGTACCGCCTGCTGGAGTCGTTCGGCGTGACACCGGACGTGGTGGTGGGGCACTCGATCGGTGAGCTGGCGGCGGCCTATGTGGCCGGTGTGTGGTCGTTGCCGGACGCGTGCCGGCTGGTGGCGGCCCGGGGCCGGTTGATGGGTGCGCTGCCGGCCGGGGGAGCGATGCTGGCCGCCGCGGTGCCGGAGGAGCGGGCCGTCGCGTTGCTCGAGGCGGGGACGGTTTCGCTGGCGGCCGTGAACGCTCCCGACGCGGTGGTCTTCTCCGGGGACGACGAGGCGGTGTCGGCGATCGAGTCGACGCTGGTGACCGCGGGCGTCAGGACGAGCCGGCTGCGGGTGAGCCACGCGTTCCACTCCGCCTTGATGGATCCGATGCTGACCGAGTTCGCGCGGATCGCCGCGGGCCTGACCTATCACCAGCCGCGCATCCCCCTGTGCTCCACGGTCTCCGGCGCGCTCGCCGCCGACGCGGTGGATACGCCCGAGTACTGGGTGCGGCAGGCGCGCGAGGCGGTGCGCTTCGCCCCGGCGGTGCGGTCGCTGCTCGACTCGGGGGTGCGCCTCTTCGTCGAGCTGGGTCCGGACGCGGTGCTGACGGCGATGACCCGCGCCGCCCTGGCGACGGAGCCCGCTGCCGGCGCGGTGGTGGTCGCGGCGTCCCGGCGTACGGTCGCCGAGCCGGAGCAGCTGGTCGCCGCGCTGGCGACCGCGCACTGCGCGGGCCGGCCGGTGAGGTGGGCGGAGTATCTCGGAGCGCGGCCGCAGGCGCGGATCACCCTGCCGACCTATCCCTTCCAGCACGAACGCTTCTGGCTGCGGCCCGCGGAGGCCACCGCGCCGCTCGCCGGCGCCGACGCGGTCGACCATCCGCTGTTGCACGCCCAGGTGCAGGTCGCCGGCAAGGACGAGTGGCTGTTCACCGGCCGGCTGTCGCTGCGCGCACACCCTTGGCTCGCCGACCACGCCGTCTTCGGCACGGTGGTGCTGCCGGCTACCGGATTCGTGGAGCTGGCCCTGGCCGCCGGTGCCCGACTCGGTGTCTCGCGCCTGGCGGAGCTGGTGATCGCGGCGCCGCTGGTGCTACCGGCCGACGGCGGCGCCGACATCCAGCTCGCCGTGGGCGAACCCGACGCCGACGGCAACCGGACCGTGGTTGTCCACGCCCGCGCCGCCGGCGCCTGGACGGCGCACGCCCGCGGCCTGCTCACGCTCGCCGCGCCGGCCGCGGCGGCCGACTGGTCCCAGGTGTGGCCCCCGTTGGCCGGCGACCCGGTGGACGGCCGGCAGATGTATCGCGAGCTCGGCGAGCGCGGCTTCGGGCACGGTCCGGCGTTCCAGGGTGTTCGCGCCATGTGGTCGCGTGGTGAGCAAGTCTTCGCCGACCTGGCGCTGGACACCGGCTCCGCGGCGCGCGCCACCGCCTTCGGGATGCATCCGGCCCTGCTGGACGCGGTCTTCCACGCCGCCGCCGGCCTCCTTCCCGACGGGGTGCGCCTGCCTCTGGCCTTCGACGGCGTTCAGCTGACCCGACCCGGCGCGGATGCGCTGCGAGTCCGCGTTGTTCGCACCGCGCCGGACACCCTGCGCGTGGACGCGGTCGACGCGGCCGGTATCCCCGTGCTGAGCATGGAGTCGGTGCGCGTCCACCCGATCGAGCCGCAGGCGCTGGCCCGGCTGCGCGGCGCCGCGCCGCTGTTCGACCTCGAATGGGTGGCCCTGCCCGCCGTGTCCGGGGCGGACGCCGGACGCGTCGTCGTGCTCGGCGAGCCGGCGGCCCTCGCGACCCCGGAACCCCCGGCCTGCTGTGCCGACCTCACGGAGCTCGCCGCGCTGCCGGATGCTCCGGACACGGTGGTCTGGTCGGCGCCCCGCGAAACCGGTGGCGGCGCGGCGGACGTCCACGCCGGCGTGCTGACCGCGCTCACGCTGCTGCAGGGTTGGATCGGCGCCGGACACCCCGGCCGGCTGGCGATCATGACACGCACGGCCGCAGGCCTGCCGGGCGAGAGCCCCGATCTGGTCGGAGCCGCGGTGGCGGGCCTGGTGCGCAGCGCCCAGTCCGAGCACCCGGGCCGGTTCCTGCTCGTCGACCACGACGGCGACGCCCTGCCGATCAAGGTGCTCGCCGATGCCGTGGCCCGGGACGAACCACACGTGGCGGTTCGCGACGGCCGGCTCCTGGCACCCCGCCTGCAGCCGGTGCCCGCTGCCGAGCCGGGTGAGCCGCCGTCGTTCGGCCACGGCACGGTGCTCATCACCGGCGGCACCGGCGGCATCGGCGCGATCGTCGCCCGGCACCTGGTCGCGGCGCGCGGCGCACGACGGCTGCTGCTGGCATCGCGGCGCGGTGCCGCCGCGGACGGCGCCGCCGACCTGGTCGCCGAGCTGACCGGCCTCGGCGCCGAGGTCCGCGTCGTGGCCTGCGACGTCGCCGACCGCACCGAGGTCCGGGCGCTGCTGGCCGGCGTCGAGGCCGACGCCCCGCTGACCGCAGTCGTCCACGCGGCGGGTGTCCTGGACGACGGCACGCTCGACACCCTCACGGCCGCGCGGACGACACGGGTGCTGGCGCCGAAGGTCGACGCCGCACTGCACCTGCACGAGCTGACCCGTGACCTGGACCTGTCGGCGTTCGTCCTGTTCTCGTCGGCGGCGCCGCTGCTCGGCGGGCAGGGCCAGGGCAACTACGCCGCCGCGAACAGCATGCTGGACGCGCTGGCCCGGGTGCGGCGCGGCGCGGGACTGCCCGCACACTCCCTGGCCTGGGGACTGTGGACCGTCGGCATGGCCGGGGTCCTCGCCGGCGACGACGCGGGGCAGTACGCCCGTCAGATCCGGACGCGGCTGGGCCTGATTCCGATCGACCCGGAAGCCGGGATGGCGCTGTTCGACAACGCGCTCGCGACGGATCGGGCGACACCGGTGACGGCGCTGCTCGACCCGGCGGCGCTCACCGCCCTGGCGCACGGCGGCGCCCCGCCTGCGGTGCTGCGCAGCCTGGTCCGGGTTCCCCCGGCCGCCGCCGGTGCCGAGGTCAGCCTGGCACGGCGGGTGGCCGCGCTGCCCGACGCCGAGCGCGACGGTGTGATCCTGCGCGAGGTGCGCGATGTCGCCGCGGCGGTGCTCGGCCACCGCTCCGGCGACGCGATCGTCCCGGACGTGCCGTTCACCGAGCTCGGCTTCGACTCCCTGGGCGCCGTCGAGTTCCGCAACCGGCTCGCCCGGCTGACCGGGCTGACGTTGCCGCCGACACTGGTCTTCGACCACCCGACCGCCGCCGACCTGGCGAAACTGGTGCGGGCACGGATCGAGGAAGCCGGCATCGGCGGGGTCGAGCCGGCACCTGCCGGCGTGCGCGGCACGATCACCGACCTGGTCGCGGCGGCGCACCGCCGCGGCGAGCTGGCCGGGGCGCTGCCCCTGCTGATCGCGGGCTCGGCGTTGGCGACCACATATCCCGCTGGCGAGGCCGCGACCCGGCGCCCGCCGGTGCAGCTGCTGGCGCGCGGCGTCGCCGCACCGGCGCTGATCGGCATCCCCTCGTTCCTGGCGGGATCGGGCCCGCACCAGTTCGCCCGCCTTGCCCGCGAGCTCGGCGGCAAGTGGCAGTTCAGCGCGTTGCGGCTGCCGGGTCTGCGGGCGGGGGAGGATCTACCGGCGACCTGGGCGGCGGCGATCGAGAGCCTCGCCGCGGCCGTCGCGTCGGAGCTGGAGCGCGGCCCGGTGGCGCTCGTCGGCTATTCGGCGGGCGGTGCGATCGCTCACGCGGTCGCCCGGCGGATCGAGGACGGCGGCGGCGAGCTCGCGGGCGTTGCGATGATCGACACCTACGCCCCGGAGGACCAGGAGCTCAACCGTCGGGTGCTCACCGACGCGCTGGGGCAGATCCTGTCCCGGGACAACGCCCTGACCCCCGTCGACGACCACGGCCTGGTCGCCATGGGCGGCTACGTGCGGATCTATCCCGAGCGCGCGGCCGAGCCGATCGCCGCGCCGACGTTGAACCTGCGGGCCACCACGGCGCTGAGCGGCTTCGGCGACGCCGACCCGGTCCCCGGCTGGCAGCACGGTGGCCCGGCCGACCACGTCGAGGCGGATCACTTCTCGATCATCGAGAACCAGGCGCCGGCGACCGCCGCGCGTCTGCGCCACTGGCTCGACTCACTGGGCGCCCGTTGATGTCTCGGCCGTCGAATCTCAGAGATGCGCACCCGGAGGAGCGTGTGCGGGCGGCGAGCGTCTCAGACGGTGAGGAGCCCGAGCTCGATCGCACGGACCACGGCGAGGGTCCGGTTGGGGCAGTTGAGCTTGGCCAGAATGATGCCCACCACTCGTTTGACGCCGTGTTCGGAGATGCTCAGCGATCGGGCGACCTGCCGGTTGCTCTGCCCCTCGGCGATCAAGCGCAGCACCTGCTGTTCGCGTGCCGTCAGGGCGACCATCGAGGCGCGCTGCGAGGCGTCGTCGCCGGCCCGGTCCGGCGCCGTCACCGATCGGCGCGCCACGGTCGCCGACACGTGGAATCGCCCGGCCTCCACGTCGAGGATCGCTTCGCGCAGGGTCTCGGGGCGCAGATCCGCCCAGTCCAGGAAACCGTTCGCGTGATCGATCCAGGACGGCTCCACACTGTCGCCGGAATCCACCAGGATCAGTACATGCAGGTTGTGGGCGCGCAGCTTGTCCGCGATCTTGTCGCAGACGGGCTCGAGCGCATTGCTGGAGGAGATAACCAGTTGGGCGTCGCAGAGCGCCGAAAGATCGCCGATATCCGTGACGAATTGTGCCGTCACCGGGAGGTCGAGCGAGCGAAACATTCCCTCGACACTGTATCGACGAATGTCGTCGGGAATTACCAGCACGACCTGGAGATCGGGATCGAGCGTGTCGGCGGGCGCCGCCATCTCGGTGCGCGACGGAGATTGTCTGGCCGTCGTGAAAGGCGGTCGGTTGCGTATATCAGGTATTGGATGTCCGCCGGTCCCACTAGGTTGCCACGCCAACCTATCGTTTACCCTGCCCACCAGTGATCCCCGATTTCTGATACTGACCATCTCAGGGGTTCGACCCCGAAGGGGAGCATCGCACGGTTTTGTCGGGACCGTCCAGTCCTGCCCGGCGTGGCCGGCGTCATTGATGATCATGGTTGTGGTCGGCGGGAGCAGGGCGATCACGGCGCGGCCCAGGTCCGCTGTGGAGGAGGTCAGGATCTTGTAGTGGTCCTGGTCACAGTGCGATCCCGGTGGACTCGGCTCGCACCGTCCAGGACCCACTGTCGCGGTTCGGCCGTGGTGTCGCAGGTCGCGGCGCGGTGGTCCGCACCGGGCATGAAACCCGCTCCGCCGCAACCCCGCGGAAGCCATGAATTCCCGTGAATAGCAAGCCCTCGGCGGCAGAAGATCTAACCCTGGATAGGGCACAAAATCTGTTCGGACGCAATGGCTCTGACCAGAAATCTGAGCTTGACAGTCGTCCTGAGCCTGTTTATGGTCCACTGTCCGGCCTTGCTGACCGATATCCGAAGGTGTTCATGACCGCGCCTCCCCTCCGACGTCGCCGAAGTCGCGGCAGCAGTTTATTCTTGCCGTTCTCGTGGTCTGCTCGCCGCCGATCCGGCTGGACAATACCGTCCTGAGCGCTGCGCTGGAGACCTTGACCGTTCTCATGTGGACCGTCACCGGACCCGCGCGCACCTCATTGCGGCAGCACGTCCGTCGCTCTGATCAGATCGTTCTGATAAGCGATGACGACCAATTGCGCCCCATCCCGCGCAGTCAACTTGATCATCGTGCGGTTGACGTGGGTCTTGACCGTCAGTGGCGAGAGGTGCAGCGGCCGGGCTATGTCGTCGTTGGACAGGCCGTGCGCGACCAGCACGAGGATCTCGGTCTCCCGCCCGGTGACCCGTTCCAGGGCAGGCGGCCGGCGGGCCGCGGGCGGGCGGATCTGGTGAAGGAAGCGGTTGAGCAACCCCCGGGTGGCGCGCGGTGACAGCGGCGCCTCGCCGGCGGCGACCACCCGGACCGCGCTGACCAGTTCGGCCGGGGCCACCGACATCGTCATGTGCGACGGCTCGCTCGCTAGGATCGGGGCATGTCCCTGGGCGCCGCCGACGTCGCGCGTTTTGTGGCTTTCCGGCCTCGTCTGGAGGCCATCGCGTACCGGCTGCTCGGGTCCGCCGCCGAGGCCGAGGACGCCGTCCAGGAGACGTTCCTGCGCTGGCAGGCCGCGGAGGTGGAGCGCATCGAGGTGCCCGAGGCGTGGCTGACCAAGGTGCTGACCAATCTGTGCCTCAACCAACTCGCCTCGGCGCGCGCCCGGCGTGAGACCTACGTGGGGCAGTGGCTGCCCGAGCCTTTGCTGGCCGGCGACCCGATGCTCGGACCGGCGGAGACCGCGGAGCAGCGCGAGTCACTGTCGTACGCGGTGCTGGCCTTGATGGAGCGCCTGTCCCCGCCCGAGCGGGCGGTGTACGTGCTGCGTGCGGCGTTCGGCTATTCGCATCGGGAACTCGCCGAGGTCCTCGATCTCAGCGAAGCGGCCTGCCAGCAGCTTCTGCACCGCGCCAAGAAGCACATCGCGGGCGCCAAGGTGCGCACCGAGATCGACGAGGGCGCCGCCCGGCGGGTGGTCGAGGCGTTTCTGGCCGCGGCCGCCAGCGGCCGGACCGATTCGCTTGTCGCGCTGCTCACCGCGGACGCGATCTCGATCGGTGACGGCGGCGGGAAGGTGCCGGCCCGCACCAAGGCGTTCGAGGGCGCGACCGCCGTCGCCCGGTTCATCCGGGGGCTGTTCAAACCTTCCCCCGCCAAGCGTGCCCTCACCGGCGGCGCCACCGAGATCTACGCGTGGACCGCGAACGGCGATCCGGCGGTGGTGGCGGTGGTGGACGGCCGGGTCATCGGCGTGATGTGCCTGCAGGTGACCGCCGACGGCATCGCCGCGATCCGCGCCCAGGCCAACCCGGACAAGCTGCGACGGGCGACCGAGCAGTTCGCGGCCCGCGATCACGGGCAACCGCTGCTCGAAGGGTTCTGACCCCGTGTGAGGTGCTTCACATCACGGCCCTGTCAGCAATCGGCGGGCTGCCCGGTTCAAGGGGCGAACCGTGAGAGACAGGAGCACGCACATGCAGCATCGCATCGTCGTCCTCGGCGCCGGGTACGCCGGGGCCGTCGTCGCCGGCCGGCTCGCCAAGCGGCTGTGTCCCGCCGACGTGGCCATCTCCCTGGTCAACGCCGAGCCGGACTTCGTCGAGCGGATCCGCCTGCACCAGTTGGCCACCGGCCAGGACCTCAAGGCCCGGCCGCTGCGGGACATGTTCGCCGGCACCGGCGTCACCGTGGTGATCGCACGCGTCACCGGCGTCGACACCGACCGCCGCACCGCCGTGGTGACCGGACCGGACGGCACGCGCGAACTCGGCTACGACACGCTGGTGTACGCACTGGGTAGCGGAGCGGGCAGCGCGAGCGTTCCCGGGGCGGGTCAGCACGCTTACGACATCGCCGGGCGCCCCGGCGCGTTGCGGCTACGCGAGCGCCTGGCCCGTCTCGGGGCGGGCGAGCGCGTCGTGGTCGTCGGCGGCGGCCTCACCGGCATCGAGGCCGCGACCGAGATCGCCGAGTCGCACCCCGCCCTCGACGTCGCGCTGGCCACCGGTGGGTGGCTCGGGGACCGGCTTTCCCCCAAGGGCCGCCGTCACCTGCGCAAGGTCTGCGACACTCTCGGGATCACCGTGTACGAGAACACCACAGTCACCGGCGTCACCGCCGATCACGTCGACTGTGCGGGCGGCACGACGATCCCGGCCGCGGTCACCCTCTGGACGGCGGGGTTCGTGGCCTCCCCGACAGCGCGGCAGACCTCGCTGGAACTCGCCGGCACCGGTCAGATCGTCGTCGACGGGACCATGCGCTCGGTGTCGCATCCGGATGTCTACGCCGTCGGTGACGCCGCGTTCGCGATGGGCGCGGGGAACAAGCCGCTGCGCATGTCGTGCGCGTCGGGCACGCCGATGGCGTGGCAGGCGGCCGACGCCATCGCCGCCCGGCTGACCGGCGGGAAGCTGCCCACCGTACCGCTGCGGTACTTCAACCAGTGTGTCTCGCTGGGCCGCCGGGAAGGTCTCGTCCAGTACGTCACCGCCGACGACCGCGCCGTGCCGGCGGCCCTGACCGGCCGGCTCGCCGCCGCCTACAAGGAGCTGGTCTGCAAGGGCGCCGCCTGGGGCGTGACCCACCCGACCCTCGGACTGCCCAGCCGGCGACGTCGCATCACGGCGCGGCCGGCCGCTACGGTCGCGCCCAACGGCGGCGTGCCGGCCTGAGCAGCGGCGGCGGTGCGGCGGGCGCGGGACGGCTCGTCGGGCGGGTACCTTTGCCGGCATCACCGGGAGGTGCCGGTGTCCGGCCCGATCTCCTCGTCCTGGCGCTGGAGCGGTTCGCCGTTGGTCCTGGCGCGCCTGGCCCGGAGCAGCAGGGCGGCCGCGGCGGTCAGTGCGAACGCCGCGGCGATCCAGCCGGCGCCGACGGCGTCGAGGCGGTTCGAGATGTGGCCGGGCAGTTCGGCGACTTCGCCGACGAGCGGGTCGTCGGCGTCGCCACCGGCGTTGACACGCAGCTCGTACCAGCCGTAGTAGGCGACGTAGGCGCCGGCGAGCAGCAGGAGTGCGCCGCTGGTCCGGGAGACGTAGGGCAGCACCGCGCGGGTACGGCGTACGACGGTGTCCTGGGCGAGCGCGACCAGCAGGGCGAGCAGGCCGACGACGAGACCCATGCCGATCCCGTACGCGAGGAAGGCGCCCACGCCCCCGAGCACGTCCCCGCTGCCGGAGACCAGTCCGGTGACGGCCAGGAACGGGGCGATGGTGCAGGACAGCGACGCGACCGCGTAGGAGGCGCCGTAGCCGTACAGGCCCAGCAGTGAGCCGGTGGGGCCGCCGGCGTTGAGCCGGGGGAACGGCATCTGCAGTTCGCGGCCGGCCAACAGCCAGCCGCCGAGCAGGACCAGGCCGGCGCCGATGACCATGGTGAGCCAGGGCAGGTGCTGCTGGATGGGGGCGGTGACCACGCCGATGAGCAGGCCCGCGATGCCGAAGACGGTGACGAATCCGGTGGTCATGGCGGCCGAGAGCCGCATCGCGCGCAGGACTCCGCCGGGCCCGGACACGAGCAGCAGCAGGAACGACGGGAGCAGCGCGAAGCCGCACGGGTTGAACGCGGCGATCAGGCCGGCGGCGAGGGCGAAGGCGAGATCGTCCATCTAGAGCAGGTGCTGTTCGATCAGCGCGGACAGCTCGTCCTCGTCGAGAGGGCCGGTGGCGGACTCGGTGCCGCCGGCCGGGTCGATGAACAGGTACGACGACTGGCTGGTGACCCGAAAATGCTTGTAGAGGGCGCCGTTGGTGTCGTTGAGCTGCGGCAGTTCCGAGGTGCCGGTGCGCTCGACGAACTGGTTCATCTTCTCGGTGCTGGGGTCGAGGCCGGCGACGCCGACGACGGTGACGCGGCCGCGGTACCGCTCTGCGATCGTCGCGACGGCGGGGCCCTCGGCCTGGCATTTGGGGCACCAGGGCGCCCAGAACCAGAAGACGGCGGGCTTGCCGGCCAGGGTGGCGCCGTCGAACGCGGTGCCGTCCAGGGTCGTGCCGGTGAATCGGAGCACCCCGGGGGTCTGCGGGGCCGGCGCCGCACTGGCCGCCGTGGCCGCGGTGGTGCCCGAGGTGGTCGCCGCGGCCGGTGGGGGAGCGGCGGCCTCCGGCGGTTCGCTCCCGCGCCCGCAGGCCGCCAGAGCACACGCCACCGCGACCATCGAGAGTACGAGTCTCTTCATGAGACAGACCGTAGAGCCTCTTCGCGGCGCGGATTCTTACGAGTCGGGGAAACCCGGCGGCCGAGGCGGATAGCGGATCAGCCGGCTGGCACTCCTCGGGTAGCCACCTGGACGGCCGGGCTCGGGGCCGGGTCCGGCCGGGACGAGCCGGTCCACCAGATCAAGGCGGACCCGTCGACGCCGGTGGGCCGGCGGCGGTTCTGGTCAGGTCGCCGGGCCGGCTGCCGATGGTCGCGTTCATGAGTCTTCTCCGGGGTCGCCCGCTCTGGCAGTGGTGGCTGCTGTGCGGCGCTGTGGTCGGCGCCGTCTATCTGGCGCTGCTGTCGGACAGTCCGCAGTCGTGGGCGCTCTACGACGTCTTCGGGTTCGCCTCGGCGGCCGCCGTCGTAGCCGGTGTCCGCCGCAACCGGCCGCGCCGGCCCGGGTTGTGGTACTGGTTCGCCGCGGCGCTGGCCATGTGGGCGGTCGGTGACGTCACCTTCGACCTGCAGTATTTCGCGTGGCACTGGCTGACGTTCCCGGCCCCGGCGGACGTGCCGTACCTGCTGGCCTATCCGATGTTCGCGATCGGCGCGTTCCGGATGATCAAGGGGAGGATCTCCGGCCGGGACCGGGCCGGGCTTGTCGACGCGGCGATCGTGTCGACCAGTCTCGGGTTGCTGTCCTGGTCGTTCCTGATGCGCCCGATCACGCAGGACGACTCGCTCGGTGTGCTGGCCCGGCTGGTCTCCCTGGCCTACCCGGCCGGGGACCTGCTCCTGCTGATCATGCTGGTGCGGCTGATCACCACGCCCGGCGCCCGCACGGCCAGCTACCGGCTGCTGATCGCGGCGACCGGCGCTCAGCTGGTCAGCGACATCGGCTACGCGGTGGTCAACATGTTCACCGTCTACACCGACGGGATCCTCGATGCCGGCTGGCTGGCCATGTACCTGCTGTGGGGCGCGGCGGCGCTGCACCCGTCGATGCGGGCGCTCTCCGAGGTCGCACCGGACCAGGCGGAACGATTCACCCGTGGGCGGCTCTCACTGCTGGCGGTGGCGTCCCTGCTGGCGCCGGTGGTGCTGGCCGTGCAGGGCCTGACCGACCCGGCCGGCATCGATTGGGTGGCGATCGTGCTCAGCTCGGTCACGTTGTTCCTGCTGGTGCTGATACGGATGGCGGGGCTGATCTCGCGGGTCCAGGACCAGGCCGCCCAGCTGCGGGCGCTGGCCCACAACGACGCGCTCACCGGGGTGCCCAATCGGCGTGCCTGGGACCTGGAGCTGAGCCGGGAGATGGCCAAGGCGCTGCGCAGCGGCGAGCCGGTCGCGGTGGCGCTGCTGGACCTCGATCATTTCAAGCGCTTCAACGACACCCTCGGGCACCCGGCCGGCGACCGCCTGCTCAAAGAGGTCTCGGCCGCCTGGCGCGACCAGTTGCGCGAGGGCGACCTGCTGGCCCGCTACGGCGGTGAGGAGTTCGGCGTCCTGCTGGCCGGACAGTCCCAGGAAACGGCGCTCGCCGTGCTGGAGAGGATGCGCGCCGTGACCCCGCACGGGCAGACGTTCTCCGCCGGTGTCGCCGTCTGGGACCGCGCGGAGATCCCCGAGCAGCTGGTCGCCCGTGCCGACGAGGCGCTCTACCGGTCCAAGCACGGCGGCCGGGACCGGGTCACGGCCGCGGCCGGGCCGGCTGCGGTGTCCGGACCGGGTGAGCTGCCGCCGCTCCGCGAGGAGAGCCGGTCCTCCCATCCGGCGCCGCGGTAGGGGACGAGGCGAACGGCGTCACACCCGGAATCGGGCGATCGTGTCGCGCAGGTGGTCGGCGATGGTCGCGTTGAGTGCCAGCAGGTTCGTCTGCTCCGCGATCTACGTCCTGCCGGCCGGGGCGACGTGCCAGGTGGTCTCCTCGGCGACGACCCGGGCGACCTCGGTCAGGTCGCCGCTGGTGAACATCGTCATCCGCTGTCGGCTCGCCGACGTGCCACGCTGCAGGGTGGTGGCGAGCAGGGCGGCCAGCTCGTCGTACTCGCAGTGCTCGCGCAGGTCGGCGGCGACGGTGTCGAGCAGGGCGCCGACCACCTCGGCCGCCGGCCGCAGGATGCCGGACAGCGGGTGCCAGAGGCACTCGTCCAGGCCGTACCGGGCGGCCCGCCAGCGGGCGGCCCGGGCCACCTCGTCCGGCAGGTCCGGCGCGGGCGTGCCGCTGGCGGCCCGCCCGGCCATGGTACGGACCAGCCCCCGCACCAGGCCGGCGTGCAGGATGGCGTCGTCGACCAGTGGGCACACGTCGGCGACCCGGAACTCCAGGGCCGGGTAGCGGACCGACGGCCGCACGTCCCAGTACAGGTGGCTGGCGTCGTCGATCACCCCGACCGAGAGCAGCCGCTCGACGTGCCGGCGGAACCCGGCGTCGTCGCCGAGCACCGGCGGCGGCCCGGCGATCGGCCAGCGGGCGTACCACTGGCTGCGGTAGCTGGCGTAGCCGGTGTCGACCCCTTCCCAGAAGGGCGAGCTGGCGGTCAGCGCGAGCAGGGCGGGCAGCCAGGGCCGGCAGTGGTCGGAGACGGCCGCGCGCAGGTCCGGGTCGGGGACGCCGACGTGCACGTGGCAGCCGCTGATGTTCAGCTGCAGCGCCAGCACACCCCAGCGTTCCAGCAACGCCACGTAGCGGGGCCGGGGTGTCATCCGCTGCTGCCGCCAGGACCCGAACGGGTGGGTGCCGGCGGCGAGCAGCCGGCAGCCGTTGCGCCCGATCGCGGCGGAGGCCGCCACGCGCAGCCCGACCAGATGCGACCGGATCCCGGCCAGGCCGGTGCAGACCGGCGTGGCCACCTCGAGCTGGGCGGTGCCGATCTCGGCGTCCACGCCCGGCACCGCGCGGGCCGCCTCCACCATCTCGGCGTCGCCGCACAGCGCGAACGTGTCGGTGCCGACGAGGTGGTACTCCTCCTCGACCCCGATGGTGAAATCGTCGGTCATCCCGGTCCTCCTCCCGTCGGCCGGACGCGGTTACCCGCCGGTGATCGGAGTATTCGCCCGATCCGGCCGGGCCAGAGTGCGGCCCGGCCAGGCCGGGAACTCGATGCGCCGGACGACGTCCTCGCCCTGCACCGGGCGGTGGACGGCCCCGGGCGGGACCGGCGCCGCCCACGAGGGCGGCCGCACGGCGTACGGGCACGCCGGCGACCGGCTCAGCCGACGTGCACGTGCGGCCGGCGGCCGCGCTCCGGCTCGGCCCGGCGGATCATCTCGCGGGTCACCGGGGCCACCTCGCCCTGGCCGAAGATCAGGTAGCGGGCGAAGTTCGCCACCGGGTTGCCCTCGGTCCACTCGAAGTAGATGTGCGGCCGCCGGTGCGTGGTGTCGCGCATCCACAGCAGCAGGGCGGCCAGAGCGCTGGGCACCGAGGAGCCCTCCACGGTGAGCACCCGGTAGCGGTGGTGCAGGACCTCGCCACGCACGTGCAGCTCGGTCTCGAAGTCCGAGGCGTCCCGGACGGTGACCTCGACGAACAGCACGTCGGCCGGATCGGTCAGGTCGTTGTCCGCGATGATCTGCGCCATCTTGGCGGAGTACTCGTGCGCGTCCCGGCGGTCCGGCTCGTTGGCGATCAGCCGGATCTGCCGTTTGCCCAGCTCCTTGAGATAACCCTCGGCCATCGGGTCGGCCTCGATGCTGGTGACCCGCAGCTCGAAGGCCCGGAAGATCCGGGAGAGCAGCGACACGACGAGAATCGCTCCGATGAAGCAGGCGGCGATCTTCACGCCGTCCGGGCGCTCGATGACGTTGGCGACCGTGGTGTAGACGAAGACGGCGGTGATCACGGCGAACGCGGCGGTGCGGCGCCGCTGTCGATGATGGTGGGCGGACAGCGTCACAGCGGTCGCGGCGGAGGTGATCAGCACCAGCACGCCTGTCGCGTACGCGCCACCCTGCGCGTCGACGTTCGCGTCGAAGATCCAGGTGATCAGGAACGCGGTGCCGGTGAAGACCAGGACCAGCGGGCGCACGGCCCGGGCCCAGCTCGGCGCCATCCCGAACTTCGGCAGATAGCGGGGTACGAGGTTGAGCAGCCCCGCCATCGCCGACGCCCCGGCGAACCAGAGGATCGCGATCGTCGAGATGTCGTAGACGCTGCCGAACACGCTGCCCAGGTTCTGGTGTGCCAGGTAGGCCAGGGCCCGCCCGTTGGCCTGCCCGCCCGCCTCGAACTCGCGCTGCGGAATCAGCACCGTGGTGGCGACGCTGCTGGTGATCAGGAAGATGCTCATGATGCCGGCCGCGGTGGTCAGCAGCCGCTTGCCGCCCCGGATCCGCTGCTCCAGGTCACCCTTGATGTGTGGCATGACCGCGACCCCGGTCTCGAACCCGGACAGGCCCAGGGCCAGCTTCGGGAAGACCACCAGCGCGACCCCGGCCATCGCCAGGGGGCTGCCGTGCGCGGCGGTCATCGCGCCGGTCCAGTCGGTCACCGCGTGTGGATGCGAGATCACCTCCCCGAGGGCGTCGCCGACCACCACCACGTTCAGGCCCAGGTACACCGCGACCAGGGCGACCGCGATGCCGATCGCCTCGGTGAAGCCCTTCAGGAACACTGCGCCGAGCAGCGCGACCAGGAACAGGGTGATCAGCGCCTGGTGGCCGTGCAGCGCACCGGGCAGGTACGGGTTCTCGTGGATGTGCGCTGTCGCGTCCGCCGCGGACAGGGTGATCGTGATGATGAAGTCGGTGGCCGCGAACCCGAGCAGCACCAGGACGAACAGCTTGCCCTTCCAGAACGACAGCAGGCGTACGAGCATCGCGATCGAGCCCTCGCCGTGCGGGCTGTCCGCGGCCACCCGCCGGTACACCGGCAGCGCGCCCAGCAGCGTCACGAGCACCAGCACCAGCGTGGCCAGGGGCGACAGCACACCGGCGGCGAGCGCCGCGATGCCAGGCTGGTAACCGAGCGTGGAGAAGTAGTCCACACCGGTCAGACACATCACCTTCCACCACGGGTGCGGCTTCTCGTCCCCGCCGGTCTGCGCGTGCGGCCCCTCGTGCCGGGCGGCCCGGTCGCTGATCCCCTGCAGAAGCCACGTACGCAGGGTGTTCTGTTGCGCGGTCACGGCCATCAGTGTCTCCCGGCAGGTGTGCCCGGCCGGGTCGTTCCGCCCTCGACGAGGGTCCCGACTTTCACCGGCCCCGGGACCGGACCACGCGGCGTTGGCGAAACGTCGAAGGGAGCCGGGGCCGGTTCGCCGGCCGCACCTCGGCCGCCGGTGTTCCACCCGCCCCGGGCGCGGGTATCTAGGCTGGGGCGATGAAGGTTCTGTCCATCCAGTCGGTGGTCGCCCACGGCCATGTCGGGAACTCCGCTGCCGTCTTCCCGCTGCAGCGCATCGGTGTCGAGGTCGTCCCCATCCCCACGGTGAACTTCTCCAACCACACCGGCTACGGCGCCTGGCGGGGCCCGCTCATCCCGCCCGCGGACGTGGCCGAGATCCTGCTCGGCGTGCAGGAGCGGGGAGTGTTCCCGCAGATCGACGCGGTGTTGTCCGGATACCAGGGCGGGGTGGGCATCGGCGACGTCATCATCGACGCCGTGCGGCGGGTGAAGGCGGCGAACCCCGCGGCGCTCTACGCGTGCGACCCGGTCATGGGCAACGCCAAGTCCGGATGTTTCGTGGCGCCCGAGATCCCCGTCCTGCTGCGCGACCGGGTCGTGCCGGTGGCCGACATCATCACCCCGAACCAGTTCGAGCTCGGGTTCCTGACCGGCACCGAGCCGGCGAGCATCGAGTCGACCCTGGCCTCGGCCGACCTGGCCCGGGCCATGGGTCCTTCGACGGTGCTGGTCACCAGCGTGGAGCGTCCCGACCGGGCGGAGGCCACGATCGAGATGCTGGTGGTGGACGAGGCCGGCGCGTGGCTGGTGAGCACCCCGCACCTGCCGTTCAAGGCGAACGGGTCGGGTGACGTCACGGCCGCCCTGTTCACCGCCCACTACGTGGCGACCAGGGACGCGGCGGTGTCGCTGGAGCGCACCGCCTCCAGCGTCTTCGACCTGATCGAGACCACCTACCGGTCCGGCGAGCGGGAGCTCCAACTGGTGCAGGCCCAGGAGTTCTACGCCACGCCGCGCATGCAGTTCAGCGCCAGAAAGGTGCGCTGAGCCGGGGCCCGTCCGGGCGTGGGCGCGTCCGGACGGGCCGGTCCGGTCCGGACGCGCCGGACCGGGCGGGAACCGACCGCCGGCTGACGCCCTAACCCTTGACGGCGCCGGTGAGGCCGCCGACGATGCGGCGCTCGAAGAGGCTGAAGAACGCCAGCGCCGGGATCATCGACAGCGACGTGAAGGCGAGCACCTTCGCGGTGTCCACCGAGTACTCCGACGCGAACGCCTGCACCCCCAGCGGCAGGGTGAAGGACTCCTGGTCGCTGAGGATGAACAGCGGCAGCAGGTAACTGTTCCAGCTGTTGATGAACGCCAGGATCCCGGTGGTGACCAGGCCGGGCACCGACAGCGGCAGCACGATCCGCCAGAAGAAACCGAGCCGGCTGCAGCGGTCGATGGCCGCGGCCTCCTCGATCTCGCGGGGGATCGCCCGCAGGAACGGGACCAGGATGATGATCGTCGTGGGCAGTGCGAAGGCGATCTGGGGGAGGATCACCCCCGGCAGGGTGTTCACGATCCCCAGCGTCTTGACCAGGATGTAGACCGGGGTGATGGCGACCGTCACCGGGAACATCAGACCGGCGGCGAACAACGCGTACATCGCTCCGCGACCGCGGAACCGGTAGCGGGCCAGAACGTAACTGGCCATCACGCCCAGCAGGACCACCGCGAGGGTGGTGACCACCGCGACGATCGTCGAGTTGCCGGCCTGGCGCCAGAAGCTGCTGCCGCCCAGCACGCCCGAGTAGTTGACGGTCTCCCACGGGTCGGGCAGGCCGGCCGGGTCGGTGGTGATCTGCGCGTTGGTCCGGAACCCGCCGATGATGATGTAGACGACCGGCCCGAGCATCACGCCGATCAGCAGCAGGGCCCCGGCGTAGATGCCAGGATGTCCCCAGCTGTTGTCGTTCCTGCCGGCCATGTCTACCGCCCTCCGGTGAGCGCGCCCTCGGTGTCCCGGCGCAGAACGAAACGCTGGTACAGCAGCGCGATGGTCATCGAGACGACGAAGAGCACGACCGCGACCGCGTTGCCGTAGCCGTAGTTGCCGGCGTTACGGCCCTCGTTGACCATGTAGGTCACCATCGTCGAGGTGCCGGCGGTCGACGAGACGTACTGGCCCCAGATGATGTAGACCAGGTCGAACAACTGCAGGGATCCGATGATCGACAGGAACGCCCAGATCCGGATGGTCGGCCCCAGCAGCGGCAGCGTGATCCGCCACTGGGTTTGCCAGTAGGAGGCGCCGTCGACGGCGGCGGCCTCGGCCAGTTCCTCCGGGATGTTCTGCATGCCGGCCAGGAACAGGATCACCGCGAAACCGATGTACTTCCAGGTCAGGATCAACATCAGGGTCCAGATGGCGAGTTTCGGGTTCGCCAGCCAGTCCTGCGCCAGACCGCCGAGACCGATCGACCTCAGTACGTCGTTGACCGCCCCGTTCGTCTGCAGCAGCAACGCCCACGCCGTCCCGACGATCACCTCGGAGATCACGTAGGGCACGAAGATCAGCACGCGGATGACGGACCGTCCCCGGATCTTGCGGTTGAGCAGCAGCGCGAGGACGACCGCGATCGGCCCCTGGAACACCAGCGACAGCACGAGGATCATGCCGTTGTGCTGGAGCGCGTCCCAGAACGCCCGGTCCTGCAGGATCGTGACGTAGTTGTCCAGGCCGACGAAGTTGGTGGGTGACCCGAAACCCTTCCACCGGTAGAGGCCGAGGTAGACCGCGACCAGGACCGGGGCGACCACGAAGCCCAGAAAGATCAGGACCGCCGGGCCGGACAGCAGCAGGATCTCCAGGCGCTGCGCCCAGCCGATGCCACGCCGCCGCGAACGTGCCGGGGGTGGCGGCTCCACGCCACCCCCGTCGCGTACGTGATCGGTGATCACGAGACTGTCGGCCACTCTCAGCCCTTCTTGGCCGCGTCGTTGACAGCCTTGATGATCCCGGCGACGTCACCCTTTCCGGCCAGCAGGTTCACCACGCCGACGTTCAGCGCGTTGCCGACGTTCTGGCCGTACACGGTGTCGAGCCACTGCGACACGTACGGCGCCTTGTTGTAGGCGTCGAGGACGGCCTTGAGGTACGGCTCGGTGATGGCGCTCTGCGCCTGCTTGTTGACCGGCAGGGAGTTGAAGGCCTTGTAGTACGCCTCCTGCACGTCCTTGGTCACGATGTAGTTGAGGAAGTCGGCGCACTCCTTGGGCGCCTTGGCCGAGCAGGAGTAGCCGTCCGCGCCGCCCATCACCGCGGCCGGGTCACCCTGGCCGCCGGACACCGCCGGGAATGGGAAGAAGCCCAGGTCGGGCAGCGGCTTGGTGTCCTTGGTGAGGGAGGCGATCACGCCCGGGTCCCAGGCGCCCATCAGCTCCATGCTCGCCTTGTGGTTGGCGAGCAGGCCGGCCGAGCTGCCCGCGCCCTGCTGCGCTGAGGTGGTCAGGAAACCCTCGTTGAACGGCTTGGTGTCGGCGAAGGCCTTGAGCTGCTCACCGGCCCTCGTCCAGCACGGGTCGTCGAAGGTCTTGCTCTTCGCGGTGGCGTCGAGGGTGGCCTGGTTGCAGGCGCGCAACGCGAAGAAGTAGAACCAGTGGGCGGCCGGCCACGCGTCCTTGGCGCCGAGCGCGATCGGGGTGCCCTTGGCCTTGAGCTTGGTCACCGCGGCGTTCAGCTCGTCCAGGGTGGCCGGTGGTGAGCTGACCCCGGCCTGCTTGAACAGGTCCTGGCTGTACCACAGGCCCCCGGGCAGGATCGAGACCGGAACCGCGTACGCCTTGCCGTCGACCTGCGCGGTCTTGAGCGCCGCCTCACCCACCGCCTGCTTGGTCTCGGGGCTGATGGCGTCGGTGACGTCCTTGAGCTGGCCGGCCTCGACCATGGCGGCCATCTTCCCGCCGCCGCGCTGCAGGAAGATGTCCGGCGCGGAGCCCGAGTTCAGCGCGGTCTGCAGCTTGCCGTCCAGGTCCTCGTTCTGGATCGACTGCAGCTTGATCTTCACGTTCGGGTGGGCGGTCTGGAAGTCGGCGACCGTCTTCTCCCAGAACGCCTTGCCCGGACCGGTGGTGGAGTTCTGCCACAGCTCCATCGTGACGTCGCCGCCCGAGCTGGAACCGTCGTCGTCGCCGCTGCAGGCGGCCAGACCCAGCGTGCTCAGCGCCAGCACGACGGCTGCCGCGAGGGTCCTCTTCGGTGCCATGACAACCCACTTTCGATAGCGAAAGTTTCGGAATGTTTCCGGAAGATGGCGCTCAAACTATGAAGCGAGGCATGGGAATGTCAAGATATTGACCTGAGCGAAAAGTGGGCCCGCAGGTGACGACGATAGTGCACATCGGGTCTGCTCAACGTGGAGATCACCTGGAGCGCTCGGGGCGATGCCTGCTGCCCCGCTCTCGAAACTTGTGAATTTTCAGCCGAAACTATCGATGGTGGTGACGTGACAGCGACCCAGCTCGATCACCGTTCCGGTGCGCTCGTCGTCACCGTCCTCGACACCGGCGGACGCCCGCTGAGCCACCGCGAGGTCATCGTCGAGCAGCGCGCCCACGCCTTCCCGTTCGGCAACATCGGCTTCGACCTGGTCGCGCTGGCCAACGAGGAGACCGCCCCCGCACCCGGTGTGTTCGGCGCGGCCGCCCCGGACCACGCGGTCCGGCTCGCCGGTCTGTGGCTCGAGGTCTTCAACACCGCGACCCTGCCGTTCTACTGGAGCGGCTTCGAGCCGGAGCCCGGCCGGCCCGGCACCGGCCGCCTGCGCCGGGCGGCCACGTGGTTCGCCGACCGTGGCTGCCGGGTCAAGGGACACCCGTTGGTCTGGCACACCCTGGCTCCCGACTGGCTGCGGGAGCTGCCGGCCGACCAGGTCGAGGCGGCGGTCCGGGCGCGGGTCCGGCGCGAGGTCACCGACTTCGCCGGCGTCGTGGACGCGTGGGACGCGATCAACGAGGCGGTGATCATGCCGGTGTTCCGCAACGAGCCGCGGCGCAACGCGATCACCCGGCTGGCCTGGGAGCGGGGCCGGATCGCGACCGTCCGGCTGGCGTTCGAGGAGGCGCGCGCGGCGGACCCCGCGGCCACGCTGGTGCTCAACGACTTCGACGTCTCCCCGGCGTACGAATGCCTCATCGAGGGCGTCCTCGAGGCCGGCATCCGGGTCGACGCGATCGGCCTGCAGAGTCACATGCACCAGGGGTACTGGGGCGAGGAGCGGACGCTGGCGGTCCTGGACCGGTTCGCCCGTTACGGCCTGCCCATCCACCTGACCGAGACCACCCTGCTCTCCGGCGACCTGATGCCGGCGCACATCGAGGATCTCAACGACTACCAGGTCGCGTGCTGGCCCTCCACCCCCGAGGGGGAACAGCGGCAGGCCGACGAGATCGTGCGGCACTACCGGACGCTGCTCGCACACCCCGCGGTTCAGGCGATCACCTACTGGGGGCTGACCGACGAGGGCGCGTGGCTCGGCGCGCCCTGCGGCCTGGTGCGCGCCGACGGCTCACCCAAACCCGCCTACGACGCGCTGCGGAACCTGGTGAAGGGGGAGTGGTGGCTCCCGCCGACGAGCCTGCGGACCGACGGCGCCGGGCGGGTCGAGGTGCGCGGATTCCTCGGCGACTACCAGTTGTACTGCGCGGGCCGCCCGGCTCCGTTCACCATCGCCGCGCCCGGGCCGGCGGCCACGACCATCCGGCTCGCGGCCGACCCCGCGCCGTGACGACGTCACCCGGCGCCGGTGGACGGCCCCGGCGCGGGCCGGCGGAACCGTCCCAGGCGCCCGCGCCCTGACGACGTCACCCGGCGCGGTAGACGGCCCGGTCGAAGTCGGCGTAACCCCCCTCGGCGCCCAGGTCCTGCACCCAGAGCCCGACGAAGGCGCCGGTGAAGCCCCAGGCCTCGGGCTCGCCGGGGACGACAGTCGCGGCGTACTCGTCGGAGAGGGTGGTGGCGTCGAAGGTCCGGCCCAGCTCGTGCCAGCCGGCGCCGGTGGTGTGGGCGAAGGTGAGGGCCGGGCCGTCCAGGCGGGCCCGCAGCCCCACCCGTCGCGCGTCGCCGAGCGGGGTCCGCACGCCCGGCGCCGCGGTGACCCGCCCGCTGTCGCAGCAGAGCAGGTCGAGCACCGGCGTGCCGTCGTCGTCGGCGGTGAGGTGCAGGTAGTACCAGTTGCGCGAGTTGTAGTACGCGGTGATGCCGGCCAGCTGCCGGAAGTTCTTCGGCTCGAACTCGCAGGTCGCCTCGAAGGTGCACAGCGGATCGGTCACCCGGCGGGCCACCAGGCTGGGCCGGTGCCGCGCCATCGGGGACTGGCCGCCCCGGATCCGCAGGTGCGAGGGGCGGGCGGACAGATCGATCCAGTCGGGTGTCGCCGGCCGGCGCAGCGTCGACCAGTTCGCGCCCAGCACCGGGGTGTCGAAGTGGTCCTCCTCGGCCTGCCCGGAGGAGAGCGGGCGAGGTTCCGCGGTGGCGCCGGCGGGCGCGGGAACCTGCTCGGCCGGCACGCCGTCGTGGATCCGGGGCCACTCGCCGGCCGGCCACTCCACCTTCTGCAGCGCGGTCTCGCGGCCGAGCACGCACCGGCCGGTGGGCGCGTACGGCCGGGCGGCCAGATGCGCCAGGTACCACTCGCCGGCCGGGGTTCGCACCAGGCTGCCGTGACCGGCCTTCTGCAGGGTCAGCTCGGGGCGCCCGGCCGAGGTCAGCAACGGTCCGGCCGGGTCCACCCGGTACCCGCCGAGCAGGTTCCGGGACCGGGCGACGGTGACCTGGTGGGTCAGCGTCGTGCCGCCCTCCGCGGTGATCAGGTAGTACCAGCCGTCCTTGCGGTAGATGTGCGGCGCCTCGGTGAGACCGGCCTCGGTGCCCTCGAAGATCACGTGCTCGGGGCCGGTCAGGCGGCGCTGGTCCCGGTCGTACCGCTGGGCGGAGATGCCCGCGAAGCGGTTGCGGCCGGGCCGCCAGTCGGCGCGCATCGACAGCATCCAGGTGCTGCCGTCCTCGTCGTGGAAGAGCGAGGCGTCGAAGCCGCGGCCGTGCAGGACCACCGGGTCCGACCAGGGTCCGGCTATGCTCGGCGCGGTGACCAGGTAGTTCTGCGGGTCCCAGTAGCCGCCCGCGAACGTCGCCACGTCGGCGTACACCAGGTGGAAGAGCCCGTCCGCGTAGGTCAGGTCGGGCGCCCAGACACCGCACGAGTCGGCGGTACCGGTGAGGTCGAGCAGTCGCCGCTCGGTCAGCACACCGCCGATCGGCTCCCAGTTCACCAGATCTGTCGAGTGGTGCACCCGCACGCCCGGGTACCACTCGAACGTCGAGGTCGCGATGTAGTAGTCGGAGCCGACCCGCAGGATCGACGGATCGGGATGAAAGCCCGGCAGCACCGGGTTGCGGATCGTCCGGTGGCCGGTCCCGCCGCCGTCGCCGGCGGTGGTGGCGGCGGCCTTGGCGATCGTCATGTGTTACCTCCGCTGAGGGTGGCGCGGCGGACGGGCCGCCGCGCCACGGGTGCAGTGTCCGGAAGCCGGCCGGGGTCAGCCGGCCCGGCAGGTGATCGTCGGCCAGGTCCAGTTGCCGTTGGCCATGATGGTCACGCCGAAGTTGTTGCCGCTGCCGTTCGGCCGGGCGGTGACGGTGCCGCTCGTGCCGCTGACCGAGGCGTTCCAGCTGTTCTGCAGGCTCTGCCCGCCGTTCAGGTTGAGCGTGACGGTCCAGTTGCTGGTGCCGCTGACCGCGACGTTGAGGTTGAACCGGTCACCGAACTGCTCGCCGGCCGAGATCGTGGCGGTGCAGTTGCCGCCGCTCGGCGGCGGGCTGGTCGGGTCGGTGGGGGTGGTGCCACCGCCGCCCTCGCGGACCGTGATGTCGGAGCTGCCGCTGCTCTGGTAGCCCTCGGTCGCCATGATCTGGTAGGCGAAGTTGGTGCCGAGGTTCAGGCCGGCGCGGGCCCAGGCGTCGAAGTGGTTGGCCGTGGTGATCGTGCCCGAGCTGCGCTTCTGCTGCCGCACGCTCCAGTACTGGTAGAACGTGGCGGTGCCGTCGATCGACGGCTGGTTGACCCGCTGGGTGCGGTAGATGTCGTAGGTGCTGCCGTCGGTGGTGACCGAGCCCATCCGGGTGGCGCCGGTGCTCGGGTTGTACGTGCCGAAGTTCTCCACCACGTAGTACTCGATCAGCGGGTTGCGGGTCCACCCGTACAGGGCCAGGTAGCTGTTGCCGTTCGGGTTGTACGAGCCGGAGTACGAGATCGTCCGGCGGCTGCCGGTGGCCCAGCCCTTGCCGCCGACCCAGTTGTTCGTGCTGCGGCCCCAGGAGCTGGAGTACCTGCCGTCGGCGCGCAGCGTCATGCTGGCGTCGCCGCTGTCCTTCCAGAACGAGAAGTAGTACCCGTTGTGCGTGCCCGTGGTGTTGGAGCTGACGGTCCGGTCCGACTCGGCGTGCGCGGCGCCGGGCAGCGCCATTCCGGCGATCGCCGTCGCGAGCGCGAGGGCGGCGCCGGCGAGCAGGCGGATGCGGCCACGCCGGTGGCCCTTCGGGTGGGCGAGATCTGCGGTCATGGGAGTGGGTCCTCCAGATGGGTCGGGCTGATGGGGAACAGCCCCACGGGGCACGGCGAAAACGCATCGGGGAAATGCCGGTGACCAGGACGGGCGTCACCGTGAATCGGTGCCGTGCCTCGTGGCGAGGATGACGGTCCATTGAGGTCCGTCACTGCGAGATGGTGGCCCGTGGGTCACCGCGCTGTCAACAACTTCCGGAAACATTACGGAAATACCGAAGTCGATCTTGGGTCGGTGCTCGCGGCAATAAGAACAGCTAGCGGCAGTTGTTGATCTTCATTCGGGCGAACTCCGACCGCGAAAAAGGATCGCTCACCGATCGTTCCGGCGGTCACCTCCGAAAGTTTCGGAACCGCCGGCCCGTAATGCGGGAGATTTCCGGTTATCTGTTATGCGAATGCGTCCCAGATGGTCGCTCGAATCGAGGCCCGCCGCTGCGCCCGGCGTACTTGACGCGACTGGTCATTTCGCGCACCTTGTTACGTCATGACACCGGATCCCCCACCGGAGACGGGTCTTCCTTTCTGCTCCACGACGGTGATGTGAAGATGCGTGTTGGCGCCAGGATCGAGACGAGTCTCGTGGTCGCGGCCCAGAGTGGCGATCGGCGTGCGATGGACGACCTGGTGGCGGCGAGTCTGCCGCTGGTGTACACACTGGTGCGGCAGGTGCTGGACGGCCACGCCGACGCCGACGACGTGGTCCAGGACGTCCTGGTGCGCGCGCTGCGGCAGTTGCCGGCGCTGCGCAAGCCGGAGAGTTTCCGGTCCTGGCTGACCGCCATCACCGTCAACCAGATCGGCACCCACCTGCAGCGCCGTGGCGCCGACGCGGCCCGCACCGCCCCGCTCGACGACGCGTCCACGCTGACCGACCCGGCCGCCGCGGTGGAGGACCGCACCCTGCTGCAGCTGGAGTTGTCCGAGCAACGCCGCCAGGTGGTGCGCGCCGGCTACTGGCTGGACCCGGGCGACCGGGTGCTGCTGTCGCTGTGGTTGCTGGAGAACGCCGGCGAGCTGACCCGCGCCGATCTGGCCGCGTCGCTGGGCACCGGGCTCGCCCACGCCGGCGTGCGGGTCCAGCGGATGCGCCAGCAGCTCGACCAGTGCCGGGAGCTGGTCGCCGCGCTCGACGCCCGGCCGCGGTGCCCCGGACTGGAGGCGGCCGCGGCCGGGTGGGACGGGACGCCGTCGCCGCTGTGGCGCAAGCGGCTGCGGCGGCACACCCGCGCCTGCGAGGTCTGCCGGGCCGCGGCGCCGGCCGTCGTCCCCGCCGAGCGCCTGCTGCCGATCGCCGTCCTGCTCCCGGTGCCGGCCGCGCTGTCCGCGGCCGTCGCGCCGGCCGCGCTGACCAGCTCGGCCACGGCGACCGGGGTGGCCACCGGAGCCGGCGTGCTCGGCCAGCTCGCCCAGGCCGCGGTGGCCCATCCGGTCGCCGCCTGCCTGGCCGCCGGCACGCTGGCGGCCGGAGCCGCCGTCACCGCCACCACGCTGCCGGGCACGCCTCCGCCGCCGGCCGCGCCCATCGCGGCGCCGGCCGCGCCCGCCGTGGTGCGCCCGTCGCCCTCCGTGGCACGCCCGTCGGCGTCGGCGTCGCGGTCCCGGACCGTCAGCTCCGCGGCGCCGCGGCCGGCGGCCACCACCTCGCTGGTCCCCGGGCAGCCGGTCTCGATCGAATCGGCGGACGTGCCGGGCTCTTACGTCAGCGTCACCGGCGAGCTGGCCTTCCTCACGCCGGCCGGCCCCACCGGCGAGTACTCCGTCCGGCGCCGGGCGACGTTCACCGCGGTCACCGGTCTGGCCGAGCCGGGCTGCTTCTCGTTCCGGGCGGAGAACGGCAGGTATCTGCGGCACGCCTCCTGGCGTTTCCGGCTCGATCCGGACGTGGGCACGCCGCTGTTCCGCGGCGACGCCACCTTCTGCACCGGCGCGGGGGCGGCCGCCGGGACGGTCACCCTGGAGGCCTCCAACTATCCGGGCTGGTTCGTGCACCACCGGGGCGACGAGCTGTGGGTGGACCAGACCGACCACACCGCCGCGTTCCGCACCGAGACGTCGTTCCGGATACGCCCGGCCCTGGCCGGTTGAGACCGCCGCCCCGGCGGGGCCCGGCCCGAAGCCGGTCCCCGCCGGGGCGCGAGGTCAGCCGCGGACCTCGAACTCGTAGATCCGGGCCGCGGTGTTGCCGTCGCCGGCCGGGGTGATGATGTTCAGCCGCACGTAGCGGGCCTCCGCGTCGACAGTCGTGGTGGTGCTGTCGGCGGTGTTGCCGCGGACCGTGGCACGCGTCGTCCAGGCGCTGCCGTCGGGGGAGGTGAGCACGTCGAAGTCCCGGGTGTTCCAGGCCGGGTACTCACCGCCGGCGCCGGCGTGCCGGATCACCACCGAGCCGACGTGCCGGGTGCCGCCCAGGTCGGTCTGCAGCCACTTGCCGGCTCCGCCCGAGCACCACTTGTCGGCCCAGCCGCCCAGCCAGCTGCCGTTGACCGCCTTGTCGGCGCCCTCGTTCGCGCCGCAGGCCGAGTCCGCGGTGGCCGGCCGGCCCAGGGCCAGGTCGGGCGGGGCGCTGCTGGATCCGTACACCTCCAGCTCGTAGATCCGGGCGGCGGTGTTGCCGTCGCTGGCCGGGGTGGTGACGTCCAGCCGGACGTAGCGCGCGGTGCGCGCCGGGATCGGCGCCCAGGTGCGGCTCGCCCGTGCGCCGGTGACCGTGACCGCGTTCGACCAGTTCGTGCCGTCGGTGCCGGTGGCGATGGTGAACGCGGCGGTGTTCCAGTTGGTCCGCTCGCCGCCGAGGCCGGCGTGTTTGACGACGAACGAGGAGACGTTCTGTGCCGAGCCGAGGTCGACGGTCAGGGTGCGCGGCGTTCCGGTCGTACACCATTTGCTGTTGTCCCGGAGTTGGTTGTCGACGGCCCTGGCCGGCGACTCCGCGGCGCCGCAGGCGGCCGCGCCGCCGGTCACCGCCCGGCCCAGGGCCAGGTTCGGCCCGAGGTCCGGCTCGGCCGGCGGCTGCTGCGCGCCGTCGCCGAAGCTGGGCGGCACGTCGCCGGCGCCGGTTCCCCAGGCGCTGGGGGAGGAACCCATGGTGTACGTGACGGCGGCGCCGCCGCCGATCTGTGAGTACGTGATCCAGCTGTGCGTGGTGGCGACCCCGTTGACCGAAATCGATTGCACGTAGCGGTTGCTGGCACTGCCCCCGGTGATGGTGACGTCGCCACCGGGCCGCCGGATCAGCGCCTGCGGGAACAGCCCGCCGTGCACGGCGAGGGTGCCGGCGCCGGGCGTCACCGGGTAGAGGCCGAGCGCCGACCAGACGTACCAGGCGCTGGTGGCGCCGAGGTCGTCGTTGCCGGGCAGGCCACCCGCGCCGGTGGTGAACGACTCGCTCATCACCCGGCGCACCGCGTCCGAGGCGCCGGCCGGCTTGCGGGCGTAGTGGTAGGTCCACGGCACGCCGTGCTCCGGCTCGTTGCCGACGTAGAAGTACGGCCGGGACAGGCCGCCGTTGAGCTCGGTGAAGTGGTGGTCGAGCCGCTGGACCACGGTGTTCGGCCCGCCCATCAGGGTGACCAGGGCGCCCAGGTTGTGCGGCACCATCCAGGTGTACTGGGCGGCGTTGCCCTCCACGTACGGGCTCTCGGTCGCCGGGTTCAGCGGCCAGGAATAGGCGCCGTCACCGCCGCGGGCGTGCAGGTAGGACGATTCGCCGTTGAACAGGCTGCGCCAGTATTGCGAGTGCGTCGCGTAGGTGTCGTACGCCGTGGTGTCGCCGAGCGCCTTGGCGAATTGACTGATCGCGAAGTCGCTCGACGCGTACTCCAGCGTTTCCGAGGGGTTGCCGGGGATGTAGTGGCCGCTCTCGTAGGAGCCGCGGTTGCCGCGCAGCACGTGCCCCTGGGTGGCGCCGCCCGAGGCGCTCTTCCTCATCAGCGCCAGCGCCGCGGCCGTGTCGAAGTCGCGGACGCCGAACGCGTAGGCGCTGGCCACGATGATCGGCCCGGGATCGCCGGGCATCACGAAGTCCTCGATGCTCTGGTGCGACCACTTCGGCAGCAGTCCACCCTGCTGGCCGTCGAGCACCATCGACTTGACGATGTCGGTCATCACGTCCGGCGCGATCAGCGCGGTCAGCGCGGCCCAGGACCGGTAGACGTCCCAGCCCGAGTAGTTCTGGTAGACCGGGTGCGACGCGGTGTGCACCGCGCCGTCGAAGCCCGTGTACTGCCCGTTGGTGTCGCTGGCGATGTTCGGGTTCATCAGCACGTGGTAGAGCGCTGTGTAGAACTTTCGCAGGTCGGTGGTCCCGCCCCCGGTCACCTGGACCCGGTTGAGCGCCGCGTTCCAGGAGTTGTTCGCGTTCGCCCGTACGGTGGCGAACGCTGCCGCCTCGGCGGTGGCGTTGTTCTGCGCGTTGGCGACGCTGACGAACGAGATCCCGATCGTCGCGGTGACCACGGCGTCGGTGGTGGTGTCGAAGGTGACGTACGCGCCGGCCTGGTTCCCGCTGACGCTGGTCGAGCCGGCGGTGACGGTGCCGCCGTTGAACGTGCCGGCGCCGGTGGGCGCGCGGTCGAACAGGATCGAGTAGTACATCTTGAAGGTGCGCCCGCCGCAGAATCCGCCGGCGGTGTGCTCGCCGGATACCCGGTTGCCGCTGATGGACACGGTGCCGGCCCGGTCGCCGGTGGCCGACCGGGAGGCGTTGATCAGCACCCGGGCGGTGGTCGTCGCGGGATAGGTGAGCCGCAGCGCGCCGGTGCGTGTGGTGGCGCTCAGCTCGGCGTCGACGCCGTACTTGTCCAGCCGGTTCCGGTAGTAGCCGGGGGCGGCGGACTCGTTGCTCTTGGTGTAGCCGCTGGCGTACGAGGTCCAGGCGTTGCCGGGTGACGAGCCGAGGTTGCCGGTGATCGGCAGGATCGGCAGGTCCTCGTTGTTCGGGCAGCCCGCGCCGTTGAAGTGGGTGAGGCTGAACGACTCGATGGTCCGGTCGGAGTCCCGGTAGCCGGACGGCGAGCCGGTCGGGGTGTCCGGGCTGAACTGCACCATCCCGAACGGCACGGTGGCGCCGGGGTAGGTGCTGCCGCCGGCGCCGCCGCCGACCGGGTTGGGGGAGTTGCTGTCGTCGGTGCCGACGAACGGGTTGACGTAGCCGGTCAGGTCGAGGTCGGCGGCCTGCGCCGCCGATGGGACCGACAGGGCCGCGGCGGTGAGCAGCACCGCGGTGGCGAGGGTACGGAGCATTGGGGCCGTCCCTTCGGACGTGACATGGGTGTGACAACGTTGTCAAAAGAAATTGAGGAATGTCAATCTCCACGCGGTTCCGGAACCGCGCGGATGCTCCGGCTCAGCCCGTGGCGGGCACCTCGACAGTGGTGGTGACACGTACCAGCGCGGGCAGCCGCGGCGTCGAGCCGAAGCCGAACCGCACCGGCGGATCGACCCGGGTGAGGGACCCGAGGTCGGTGCCGTCCCACCGGGCCGTAGCGGTAATGATCCGGTGCAGGTCCCGGGCGGCGTACCACTCGCGGCGGCCGTTGCCGGCGCTGCCGTAGGTGCGCACGCCGTTCAGCAGCCGGGCCGGCAGGTCGACCAGCCGTACCCAGGGCAGCTGCCCGGCCAGCGGGGACGGCACGGCGCGCAGCAGCCGGCCGAGCGCGCCGCGGCCGCCGATGCCGAACCGGAGCGTCAGCGGGCCGGCCGTGACGGTCCACGCCGGCCCGTGCCGCCGCACCGCCGTCGGCACCACGCCGACCTCGTCGAAGGAGTACGTGGCGGCGACGAACCGGCCCAGCTCGGCGGTCGGGGCGAGCAGCGTGCGGTGACCGTCCGGGCGTTCCACCATGACGTCGCTGACCGAGCCGAACGGTGAGTCCGGCCAGTGCCCCACCACCAGCCGGATCCCGCTCGCCGTGCCGAGCCCGGCGATCCAGCCGTCGAAGCGCAGTCGGAGTTCCACCGCACCCTCGTACCCGGCGCCGCGCGCGGCACGCGGGGAGTGTCGGCCCGGCCGGACACCTCACATCGGGAGCACGCCGGCCGACCGTAGGGCCATGCGAAACGCGGCTGGCCGATGAACCGCCTGCCGGTGCTGGTGTCGCCGTACGGCCCGTACGCCCGCCTCGCGCTGCACGTGCACGACCTGACCATTCGCGGCCACCACGCGGAGACACTGGTCGCGGCGGACGCGGCCGAGGCGATCACGGCGGCGCTCGGCGACCACCGCACCCACCGGGTCAGCCGGCTCGGCCGGATGTACGCGCTCAAGGCCCTCGGCCGGCTGGACGAGGCGCTGCGCATCGCCGAGGATCTGATCGCCGATCAGGCCCAGCTCGGCGGCCCGAAGGCCACCGACGCCAAGATCCTGGCGGACACCGCCGAGGTGCTGATCCACCTGGGCCGCGTCGACGACGGCCTGCACCACGTCGCCCGGGCCATGGCGCTGCTGGAGGTGGCGCCGCGCAAGGGCCCGCGATACTTCTCCGCCATGGCCTGTCGAGTTCCCGGGCGAGGCGGCCCAGACGGTGCTGGACTCGCTGCGCACCCACGTCGGGGCGCTGTGGCAGCTGCGCCTGGACCGGCGCACGATGCTGCGGCAGGCCTACCGCCGGGTGGAGCTGGAGGCGGCGCGGGCCTCCGCGGACCTGGCCGCCACCTCGGACGCGTTGACCGGGCTGGGAAACCGGCGGATGTTCGACCGCCGGATCAACGCGGTCACGGCCGGCGGCTCGCTGCTGCTCATCGACGTGGACCACTTCAAGGAGATCAACGACCGCTACTCGCACGGCGTCGGCGACCGGGTGCTGGGCGAGATCGCCGCGGTGCTGCGCTCGCACTGCCGGCACGACGAGGTGGCGATCCGCTTCGGCGGGGACGAGTTCGCCCTGTTCCTGGCCACCGGTGAGAAGGAGGCCCGGCAGGTCGCCGAGCGCATCCGCCGGGTGATCCAGGCCCGCGACTGGAACACCATCATGCCGGGCCTGACGGTGACCCTGAGCATGGGACTGGCCGCGTGCCGGCCCGGCGAACCGGGCCGGAACCTGTACGACCGCGCGGACGCCCACCTCTACGTCGCCAAACGGTCCGGCCGCAACCAGCTGGCCGCCGCCTGACCGGTCGGCTCAGCCGCGACCGGGATCGGCCGATCCGCCGTGGCGAAGGTGAGGAGCGCTGTACGCGGCCGAGGAGCGGGGCCGCGACCGGGTGGTCACCAGCGATCCGGTGGTTCCGGGGTCTCACCTCAGGTAGGCGGCCAGCGGCAGGTTCTGCTCGCGCAGGGCGGTGGCGATCAGGCCGGCGATCTGCTTCGCGCCGGCGGCCTCGAAGTGGGTGTGGTCGTTGCAGAAGAACGCGCCCACCGCTCCTGTCGTGTAGTCGCCGTTGTTCGGGCACAGCCGCAGCGAGTTGTACAGCGCCACGCTGCGCGCGTGCAGGTCGATCACCGGCACGCCGTTGGCCGCGGCGGCGTCCCTGGTCTCGGCGACGAAGCCGCGGTTGCCGACCGCGGTGCCGCCGCTGCAGGTGATGGCGGCGACCGGGGTGACGAGGACCGGCTTCACGCCGCGGGCCTTCGCGGCCGAGGCCATCACGCCGAGCAGCTCCTTGAACCGGGCCGTGCCGACGTGCCGCGGGCAGGCCGAGTCGCCGTCGTTGATGCCGAACTGGACGATCAGGTGGTCGCCGGACCGGAAGCCGTTGAGCATCGCCGTCCATCGTGAGCTGTACGCGGTCGAGCTCAGCACGCACTCGCCCGCCGCGTTCTTGGCGCCTGTCACGTTGCCCTCGTACAGCCAGGTCTGGATGCTGCGGCCGCCGACGGCGCTGTTCTGCACGGTGGCGTCGGTGGTGAGGTACGACGCGAACTGGCTGCCCCAGCCGATCGGGCAGGAACTGGCGTTCATCATCGTGGAGTCGCCGGCCATCCAGACCTTGACCGGCGTGGCGGCGGCGGTGGTGGCGACCGGCGTGGCGCACGGCGCCGCCGTGGCGCCGGCCGTCCGGGCGCCGAGGATCGGGGCGAGCCGGTCGGCGACGGCCTGGTGGCCCTTGTCGTTGGGGTGCACCGAGTCGCTGAGCCCGTCCGCGGGCAGCCAGCCGGTGGTGTCCACGTAGAACACCCGAGAATCTCCGGCGGCGGCGCGCGCCCGGACGGCGGCCTGCGTCTCCGCGGCGTACCTGCCGATGAACGTACGCAGGGCAAAGATCTTGGTGGTGGGGAACGTCGCCCTGATCCGGGTGAGGAAGGTGGTGTACCTGGCCTGGAAGTCCGCGCCGCCCACGCCGTGGCTCTTGTCGTTGGTGCCCAGGTTGATCACCACGGCGTCGGGGGTGTAGCGGGTGAAGTCCCACTGGTCGGTGCCGGCCTGGCCCCCGCTGGACATCCAGTAGCGGGTCTCCTGCGCCCAGCACCCGTCCGTCGTCTCGGACAGGCACATACCGCCGATCGCGATCTGCGTGTGGTCGTAGCCGAGCTGTTCCCCGGTCTTGAAGCCGTAGCCGGTCACCGCGAGCTGGCTGCTCGTCGTGCCCGCCGTGATCGAGTCGCCGATGAACTCGACCAGCTTCGAGCGGGCCGGCGCCCGGAACGTGGTGGCGCCGGCGTCCAGGGTCAGGCCCTGGAAGACCGCGTCGCCGGTGTAGGAGCCGGCCACCTGCCGGTAGCTGACGATCAGCGTGTGGTTGCCGGCGGCCAGCGGGGCCGGCGTCAGGTTGATCGTGCCGGAGCCCTTGACGGCGGTGAACGGCTTGCCGTCGATGCTGGCCCACAGGTCGACGGTGTTGCGCTGCCGGAGCTTCACGGTCCGGCCGGTGAATCCGGCCCGCAGGTACGCGCCGGCCCAGTAGGGCACGTACGCCGAGGCGTTCGTCCTGTTCCAGCGCCCGACGAAGCTGATGTTGGGATCGCCCGGGGTGCCGTCACCGGCCGCCGCCCGGGCCGGCGCGGATGACGCGGACAACCAGCCGGCGCAGGCCAGGATCGCCGTCAGGACGATCGTCACGGAACGTCGCATGGCACGATCCCCTTCCGCCGGGAGCGCTCCCAGGGCGCGATGCGTCGTATCGTCGTCCATCAATTGAAATGTGTCAATCGATGGGTCCGGTCACCGTGCGTCCACGACCACCGGCCGCTGGTCCGCGGCGGCGAGCGCGACGACCGGATCCTCGCCGCGCCCGGCGTCGTCGCGGGGCCGCCCTGATGAACACGTTCCACCGCGACGATCAGCATCCGAGCGACCATCTGCCGGTCCAGGTCCGGCTGCGCCGGCCCGGACCGGAGCCCCGCGGGCGTACGGCCGGAGCCGGTCCTCAGAGGGCGTCCGGCTCGATGTCGTGATAGGCGGCGCGCAGCTCGTCGAGCACCCGGCGGTCTCCGGCGAACACGACGTCGTCGATCCGGCCGATCTCGCGCACCCCGATCGCGGCGTTCGTGGCGAACGCGGCGCGCATCGTCGCCAGGTCGGCCGGCGAGACCGGCGCGACCCGGTGCGACGGCCGCCGGAGCAGGCGCATCGTCACGCCGGGCAGGCACGGCGCGTCCGGCCAGACCACGTGTGCGCCGTCGGAGAAGCAGACGTTCCAGGTGGCGCCCTCGGAGACGAACCCGGCTCCGTCGGTGAACAGGGCGTCGTCGTACCCCAGTAGTTGCGCCTCGCGGCGCCGCCGCAGGGCGCCGAACAGGCCGGTGCTCTTGATCTGCGGGCTGTCCCGGACGTGCGCCACGGTCCCCGCGGTCATCGGCGGCAACGGCGCCGTGCCCGCCGGGCGCCGGGTGACCAGGACGCGCGGGCTCCGCGCGCGAGCCGGGTGGCCCAGGTCCAGATCCGGGTCGAAGACCGTGACCCGGATCGTGCACGCCCGGTCCGCCGGCGCCGCCCGGCGCACCAGTTCCCGGACCCGGTCCGGATCGAGGGGGACGCCGAAGGTGGCGCGGCAGTCCCGGACCAGCCGGTCGAGGTGCAGCGCGAGGCCCCGGACGCGGCCGCCCTCGACCCGGAACGTGGTGAAGTGGCCGTAATTGGTCATCGCGAGTGCCTGCAGCTCCGCCCCGGTCACCGGGCGCCCGTCGAGGTGGCCCGGCTCAGGCATCGCTCGCCGCCGTCATCGGGTCGTGTTCCGGGAAACCGGCGCCGAGCAGGGTGAGCAGCGGAAGGGCCTTGACCGCCGTCTCGTCGAACTCCGCGACCGGGTCGGACATGGCGACGACCGCGCCGCCGACCCCGTAGCCGACCCGGCCCGGCTCCGCCACCAGCGTCCGGATGGCGATGCTCAGGTCGACGGCCCCGGACAGCGAGAAGTATCCGATCGCACCCGAGTAGATGCCGCGGGGCCCCTCCTCCAACCGGTCGATGATCTCCATGGTGCGCAGCTTCGGCGCCCCGGTCATCGACCCGCCGGGGAAGGCGGCGCGGACGCAGTCGACCGGGCTGCGGTCCGGGCGCAACCGGGCCGTCACCGTGCTGATCAGCTGGTGCACCGTCGCGTAGGTCTCCACGGCGAACAGCTCCGGGACCGCCACCGAGCCGATCGCCGCGACCTGGGCCAGGTCGTTGCGCAGCAGGTCGACGATCATCAGGTTCTCGGCCCGGTCCTTCTCGCAGCCGGCCAGATCCCGCCGCAGCTCCTCGTCCTGTTCGGGAGAGCGGCCCCGCGGGCGGGTGCCCTTGATCGGCCGGGCCTCCACCCGCCGCTCGCCGTCGACGCGTAGGAAGCGCTCCGGCGAGGTGCTCAGGACCGACAGGTCGCCCAGGCGCAGCAGCGCCGCGAACGGAGCCGGATTGGCCCGGCGCAGCGCGGTGTACGCCGGCCACACGTCCAGCGTGGTCTCCACCTGGAGCTGGTTGGTCAGGCAGATCTCGTAGCTCTCCCCGGCGGCGATGGCGCGCCGGCAGGACTCGACGAGGTCCAGGTAGGCGCGGCGGTCGTGGCGCGGCGACACCGGCGCGGTCACCGGCTCCGGCGCCGCGGGCGGCCGGCTCCGGACCCCGGCCAGGCGCTCGACGCGGGCGCGGGTGGCGGCGAGCCAGTCACGGGCCGGCCCCTCGTCCCCGAGATGCAGGGCGAGCAGATAGGTGGTGGAGGTGTCGTGGTCGACGACCACACACCTGTCGGCGAACAGCAGCGACGCGTCCGGGTACGGGGAGCGGTGCGCCGGGCGGGCCCCGCACTGCGCCTTGAGCTCGTAGCCGAGATAGCCGACCCAGCCGCCCCGGAAGTCGAACGGCAGCTGCTCTCCGCCGGTCACCTCGGCGGCGCGCAGCCGGTCGTCCAGCCAGTCCAGCAGGGGCCGGACCACCCGGTGGACGCCCCGTCCGGAGCGGACGGTCACCGTGCCGGCGGTGACGTCCGCGGTGACCACCTCGGCGAGCGGGCCGCCGGTCGCGCCGAGCACCGAGAACCGGCCCAGGCGCGGGTCGGGGCGGCTGCTGTCCAGCCAGAACGCGAACGGCTGGTCGCCGAAGAGCTCTTCGAAGACCTTTTCCGTGTCGTACGCCGTGGGCAGCTCCTCGACCACCAGCCGGTACCGCACCCGCGGCGTGGTGTCCGGCCGGCCCGGGCGCACCGGCCGCGGGCGCCGCGGGCGGGCACGCCTGCCGTGCCGCACGTTCCACGCGCCGCTGAGCTCGGCGAAGTTGGCCAGCAGGCGGTGCCCGTGCTCGGTGGCGATCGACTCGGGGTGGAACTGCACCCCCCACTGCGGGCGGGTGCGGTGCCGCAACGCCATCAACACCCCGTCCGGCGTCCAGGCGAGCCCTTGCAGGTCGCCGGAGAGGCGGTCGACCACCCACGAGTGGTAGCGCACCACCTGCTGCGGCGACGGGATGCCGGCGAACAGCCCGGTGCCGTCGTGCAGGACCGGGGACCGGCGGCCGTGCCGGGGCTCCGGGGCGAGCGCGATCGACCCCCCGCCGAGCATCGCGATGCCCTGGTGCCCGAGGCAGACGCCGAGCAGCGGGATCCGGCCGGTGGCGATGACGTCACGGCAGATGCCGAAGTCGGCCGGGACGCCCGGCGTGCCGGGCCCGGGGGAGATGACGACGTTGTCGAAGCCGTCGAGATGCCCCGCCCGCCACCCGGGCTCGTCGTTGCGGATCACCGTGGGCTCGGACCCGGTCACCTCACCCAGGTAGTGGGCCAGGTTGTACGAGAACGAGTCGTAGTTGTCGATGAGCAAGGTCCGCACACACACCCCCATGGTCCCGCCGGATCTCCCGGCCGCCGCGCGCCGGGACCGCGGCAGGTGATTGTCCCCCGGTGGCCCGGACGGCTGTCGTCCGCGGCCACGGTCTCCGCCCGTGCGGCCATATACCCCGGAAAACCGGTCGGGCGTTTCGATCCCGACCTGCCGGCCGGCGCCGTGGTGGCGGGCTCGGGTGGCGGTCCTGGGACGGCGCCGGGCTGTCCGGGGGCCAGTGGCAGACCGTCGCCAACGCCCGGGGCGGCGATGCGTGCGGCGCCGCTGCTGCGGATCCTGGACGACCGGGTGCTGGTGTGAGGAAAGCGGCCCCGGCGCCCCCGGAAATCACTGAAGTTTCTTAACAGATAACTTGACTTCACCGGTCGCGATCTAGTTGAGTCGATGTACCTCTCATCCCCCTCGCTCCAGTACGTCCCCCGGCGTACGGAAGGTGAATTATGTCGAGAAGAAGGCTGATGTCGATCCTCGCCGCGGTGAGCGTCGCCGTGGCCGGCGCCGCCGCGGCGATCATGCCGATGACGGCGTCGCAGGCCGCCGAGGCCTGTGTCACCGCGTACAGCGGCTCGCAGGTGTACACCGGAGGCATGCGTGCCTCGTACAACAGCCACAACTGGACCGCCAAGTGGTGGACCCAGGGTGAGGCGCCCAGCACCGGCGGCTCCGGCGTGTGGGCCGACAACGGCGCCTGCGGCGGTGGCGGCGCCACCACCGCGCCGCCCACCGGCGGCAACAGCGGCTTCCCGGTCAGCGAGGCCCAGTTCAACCAGATGTTCCCGAACCGGATCGGCTTCTACTCGTACGCCGGCCTGCTCGACGCCGTCAAGAAGTTCCCCGCGTTCACCACCACCGGCAGCGACACGGTCCGCAAGCAGGAGGCCGCGGCGTTCCTCGCCAACGTCAACCACGAGTCCGGCGGCCTGGTCTACGTCGAGGAGCTGAACCAGGCGAACTGGCCGCTCTACTGCGACCGCAACCAGCCGTACGGCTGCCCGGCCGGGCAGTCCGCCTACCACGGCCGCGGGCCGATCCAGCTGAGCTGGAACTTCAACTACAAGGCGGCCGGTGACGCGCTCGGCATCGACCTGCTGAACAACCCGGACCGGGTCAAGAACGAGGCGTCGGTCGCCTACCAGACCGCGGTCTGGTATTGGATGACCCAGCGCGGCCCGGGCACGATGACCCCGCACGACGCCATGGTCAACAGCCGCGGCTTCGGCGAGACGATCCGCAGCATCAACGGGTCGCTCGAGTGCAACGGCGGCAACCCCGCCCAGGTCCAGAGCCGGGTCGACGCCTACAACCGGTTCGCCGGCATTCTCGGGGTCACCCCGGGCGCCAACCTCTACTGCTGATCCCCGGAACAGCATCGATCGAGGGGTACGGTCATCCGGCCGTACCCCTCGATTCTTCTCGCCTTTCGGGCGTGGGCCGGTGAGTGGCCGCGGGCGATTCGTCGCTTGCCGCTACTCGGCGCCGGCGAGGTGTGCCTCGGGCGCGTGCCGGTCATCGACCCGGCGGTCGGCCTCGTCAAAGATTCCGTCGTCAGCCATGGAGCACCTCCCGGAGAACCTCGTCTCATCGATGTGCGCCGGACAGGCTGAGCCGGCTCATCCGGGGCCGAGCCGGCGGTTCAGTGATCTCCGGGTGGCGAGGCCGCATCGGAACGGGCCGGGTCGAGCGTGCGCAGGAAGTGCTGGAACGCCTGATCGGTGCGGGCCGGGTCGCCTGTCGCGTCGAGGTCCAGGAGCAGGCCGCGGATCACCGCCAGGACCAGCGTCGCGTGGTCCTGGCGGCCGATGCCGCGCAGGCCCTCCGCGAGCGGTTCCAGCCAGTCCGTCGTCGCCGCGCGGCGGAAGTCCGGCCACAACTGCCGCAGGGAGTTGTCCCGCACCTGGTTGAACATCCGCAGGAACGGTTGCCCCGCCGGCCCGGTCATCGACGTCCAGGCGGTGCCCAGCGTGGTGGTGTACGGCTCGCCGGTCCGGGCCCGCAGCAGGGCGCCGAACGTGTCGAGCTGCCGTTGCCGCGCCTGCCCGAGGATGGCCCGCAGCAGGGCGTCGCGGGTGCCGAAGTGGTAGATCAGCATCCGGGCCGAGGCGCCGGTCGCGCGGGTCAGCGGCTCCAGCCGGTCGGGCAGGCCGTGCTCGAGCGCGTGGTCCGTGCACGCGTCGAGGAGCCGCTGTTTGATCTCGGGCTGCGATCGCCGTCCCATCACGCCATCTTTTCGCGTAACAACCGCTACGTCTACCGTGGATCGGGACGGCGGGAGGCAGTCATGAGGGTGGTTTTCGTGCACGGTGCGTGCGTGCGGGACGGCGAGTGGTGGTGGCACCGCACCGCGGAGCTGCTCCGCCGCCACGGGGTGGCCAGCGTGTCCCCGGAGCTGCCGAGCTGTGTCGGGGCGGCGGGCCTGGCCGAGGACGTCGCCGCGGTGCGGCAGGTGCTGCGGGACAGCGACGAGCCGGCGATCGTGGTGGCGCACAGTTACGGCGGCGTCGTCACCGCGGAGGCGGCCGCCGGCGCCGGCGCGGTCCGCCACCTGCTGCTGATCTCCAGTTTCCTGCCCGAGGTGGGGCAGACCCTGTCGGACTTCGGCGACGGCGCCCCCGCGCCGTTCCTGGACGCCGATCCCGGGACCGGCACGTTCGGGGTCCGCCCCGAACTGCTCGCCGACACGTTCCTGCACGACTGCGACGCCGACGTCCGGGCGGAGGCGCCGGCGCACCTCGCGCGGCAGAGCCTGCGGGTGACGGGGCAGCCGGTCGGAGCGGCTGCCTGGCACGACATCCCCTCCACCTACCTGGTGTGCGCCCAGGACCGGGGCACCCCGGCGCGGCGGCAACGCGAGTTCGCCCGCCGGGCTGGCCGGGTCGTCGAGTTGGACGCCGGCCACCACCCGTTCCTGTCCCGCCCCGCCGACATTCGTGACCTGCTGCTGAGCGTGTAGAGCGGGCCACGCCCGGGGAGAACGACAGGCGCCGGCCGGCTGGCGCCGAGAAGTGCCTCGACCCTCGTGAGGGAACTCCTGTGGTCAGCCGAGTCCCGTGCGACCGGCCCCGAGGGGTGCCTCGCAGGACTTCCAGGTCGAGGTGCGCCTGATGTGAGGCCGGGTTTCCCCGGTCCGGGCGGCGGGGACTTGGATCGGATGACTGATGGAGGTTCGGGGATGAGACTGGCGGCGACGACTATCAGTTCGCCGCGGCCGCGGCGGCTGGCGGAGTTCTACTCGCGGTTGCTGGACCTGCCGGTGCTCGTCGACAAGGACGGCTGGGTCGAGCTGGACGGGCTCTCCTTCCACTCCGCGGCCGGCTACGAGCCGCCGGCCTGGCCGGGCGAGCCGGGCCGCCAGCAGATGCAGATGCACCTGGACATCGAGGTCGACGACCTGGCGGCAGGGGTGGCGCGCGCGGTCGAGCTGGGCGCTGCGGTGGCCGATTTCCAGCCCCAGGCGGGGGTACGGGTGTGCCTGGACCCGGACGGCCATCCGTTCTGCCTGTTCGTGCGGGACTAGCGCGCGGCCAGTTCCAGCACCTCCTCGGCCGAGAGCGGGCTTCGCGGATGGTGGCTCAGGCACAACGGGGACTGCATCTTGACGAACGACGCGCCTTCGACGGTGGCGTAGAACTGGCCGGCCCTGAGACGCGCCACGTCGGCGATGTTGCTGCCCTTCGCCCGGGCCATGTCCTGCGCCGCGGCGATCTGGGCCGGGCTGTTGAGCAGGCCGAAGAACTGGGTGGCGGCGTTGCCGGGAATGCGGTTGTGCAGGCCCTTCGGCGCCTGCGTGGCGAAGACCAGGCCCAGGCCGTATTTGCGGGCCTGCGAGGCCAGCGCCAGCGTGCTGTGCGTGCACGGGGTCATCGCGCCGGACGGGGCCAGCGTCTGCGCCTCGTCCATGACGAACAGACCGCCGAGCGGCCGGTCGCCGGCCGGATTCTGCTTGATCCACGAGAAGAGGGCGATCTGCAGCTGGTTGACGAAGTTCTGCCGCTGCTGGTCGTCGGGCAGACCGACGAAACTGATCACCGACACCCGGGCCCGCCGCCCCTCCGACGGGGTGAGCAACTCGCCGGGGTCGACGGGTGCGCCGCGCCCGCCGAACATCGGATCGTTGACCGTCGCGGCCCGCAGCAGCTGGGACATGTTGCCGGCCAGCTTGGTGGCGTCGTCGAGCAGGCTCACGCCGTCCGGCAGGTCGTTCAGCAGGCCCACCAGACCTTCAAGAGCATTTCCGCCGGTACGGGCGTAGCTCGTGACCGCCTCCCGCAGCACCGCCCGGCCCAGCACCGCCTTGTCGGTCTTGCCGTCCACCCGGGCGTGCGGGGCCAGCGCTGAGACTGCCGCGTCGACGCCCGCGGTGAAGGCGTCCGAGTCGTCCAGGATGCCGGCGAAGTCCGGGAGCGGTTGGAAGCTGAGCGGGCGGCCGCTGTCCCGGTTCGGTGTCCAGACCACGACCTCGGTGGTCCGGAAGTACTCGGCGGCCCGTTCCGCGTCGCCCGCCGGCCAACTCTCCGGCGGTGACGGCCACGGCTGGCCGAGCCGGGCCAGGTCGTTGTTGGGGTCCAGCACGATGGCCGAGACGCCGCGCAGCGCGCACTCCTCGACCAGCCGCCGGATCAGCACCGTCTTCCCGGAGCCGGAACCCGCGAAGATCGCCGTGTGCCGGCGCAGCGCTTCCAGCCCGACGGCGACGGTCTGGCCGCCGTCGAGCGCTGCCCCCACCGGCACGGCCAGATCGCCGAGCCCGACCGGCACGGCCAGATCGCCGGGCGCCGCCTGTCCGGGCGGGCCGGCCGGATCCCGGGGCCGGGGAACGCCGTCGCCCGTGCGGGCGGACGGGGTGATCGAGGCGCGGGGAAGCGTCTCCTGGAGCAAGGTGATCGAGGCGGTCGGCTCCCGGTCGCGGAGCCACGGCAGGAGCGGCTCCGCGCCGTACTCCTCGATCAGGCTCTTGAGGGCCGTGAGCCGCTTGACGTCCTCGCCGGTGAATGGCAGCACCTGCCCGCCGGCCTCCCGGAAGTCCTTGACCACCTCCTGGGTGCGGGTGCCCTTCGACCAGGGGTTGGTGTCCAGGTTGCGCAGCAGGTAGAGCCGTCGCTTGGTGACGCCTCTGGTCAGGCCGGCCGTGGTCACCGCGTTCCGGATGCGGTTCAGGACCGCGATGGCGTGCGTGGCGCCGATCGCCCGGAACGCCCAGTGCTCCTCGTCCTCCGGGTTTGCGTCGTCGTCCTCGCCGCCGAGGCTGCGCCGGAGCCGGGCGTGCAGGGCGGGCTTGCCGCCGGCCTGCGGGTCGATGCTGAACGCCTCGCCACCGGCGCCCCGCTCCGCGATCCAGGCGGTGAGACCCGCCGCCAGCAGCGCCGGCACCTCGCCGTCCTCGGTGTTCTGGTCGAGCGCTGTCCGCGGGTCGGCCTGCTGCAGCAGCTCGGCGTAGCGGTCGTCGATCTCCTTGAGGTCTCCTGCGGGCGGGTCCGCCTGCGGTATCGGCGCGCCGACCGTGCGCTCCGGCTGGAGGTTCCGCATCGGGGTCACGACCCCGGTGGCCAGACAGCTCCGGACATGGTTGTCGATGGTCTTGAGCAGCTCGCGCGGGGTGAAGTCGGCCGCCTGGGCGAAGGCCTCCGGCAGGATCGGCCAGGTCGGGTGGGGCGGGGTGAAGCCGGCCTCGCCGAACAGCGGGGCGAAGCGCTTCTCCACGAGTTCGCGGCCGAGCTCGGGGCTGGGGATCCGGCGCAGCGGGGCGGCCTCGCGGAACCGGTCCTGCACGGTGTCGGTCGCCTCGGTGGTGATGTCCGCCCAGGTGGCCGGCAGGCAGGTCACCACGGACAGCGAGCGGCGGGTGGTCTCCCGCAGCGACATCAGCCCGCCGGCGATCTGCTCCAGAAGCAGCGCCTGCTGCCAGTCGGTGACCCGGTCGCCCCGGGCGTTGGTAGCCTTCGTGGACTGTGCGATCAGCAGGTCGATCTGGTCCACCGCGATCACCGCGGGCCCGGTCAGGGCGAGCAGCCGGGAGATGTCTCGGATCACCTCCTGCGCCGAGCGCTTGCCGCGCCGCATGCCCCAGGCGGCCCGGTCGCCGGGTTCCTCCTCGTCATTGGAGCAGAGGAACTCGTAGCCGATGTCCTGCGTGCGCGACGACTCGGCGGCCAGCAGGGCGAGCGCGCGGGCGGTGTCCTGGCACTCCACTCCGATCGGCCGGTGGTGCTTGCGGATCAGATCGGCGAACGCATCCAGCGCCGGCCGGGTGAGCTCGGCCCGGCCGGTGACCGCGCGGCGCACCGTCCGGGGCGCGCCGATGAGGTCCACCAGCCGGTTCAGGAACGTCGTGAGCTGGTTCTCCCCGCCGGCCGCGGGCCGGGCGAAGCCGTCCAGCATGGACAGTGCCGTGCTGCGCCAGAACGCGCTGGTCTCCAGCAGGCTGATCAGGAAGAAGTACCCGCCCTCGGCTTGGACACGCTCGCGGACCGCGCCGAGCAGATGCGTCTTGCCGGTGCCGCGCTGCCCGAGGATGGCCACCCCGATCGGGCTGGAGTCGGTGTTGCGCCGCGCCTCGGCGACACCGTCGAGCACGGTCCGCACCACCTCGTGCTGCAGGCCCTCGACGTGGAAGGGGGCGGGGCGCCACACGTCGTCCGGGGTGGGCGCCCAGTTGAACCGCAGCGCGGCCAGGGCCCGGCGTTCCTGGTCGTCCATCAGTCGCGGATCGCGAGCAGGTGCATGTCCTGATTGCCGATGCGGATCGCGGCGGCGCGCTGGCCCGGGGTCAGGATCTTCTGGTTGGACTCCGGGACGAGGTGCACGTCGGGTGCCTTGTCGAGGCGCAACAGGGCGGCGTCGACCTGTCCGGAAGCGGTCCCGCCGGGCAGGGCTCCGCGGAGATCCTCCAGCATCACGTAATCGCCACGCCTGGCAGCGATGTCGTGGTACACCGCACGGATCTGCCCCTCGATGTCGATCTTCGTCGTTTCCGCCGGGCGGCTGACGATGCCCGGCGCGTAGAATTCCGCCGCCGAGAGATCGTTGCGCTCCAGAAATCCGCGCAGGGCCTCGAGGTGGAGATAGAACGCGCCGCCGAGGGCACCGCTGCGCGGGGGAGCCTCCTTGCCGAGTTCCTGTTTCGCCCGGCCCCAGCCGTCGTCGGTCAGTTCGAGAACCATCGGCTTGCCGGTCACCGTGATCAATTTCCGGTTGACCAGATCGTCACGTTTCCCTTTCTCGAGGCCCACCTTCTTGGTGTCGGCCAGGAACGCCCTCGGCGATGTGCCGCCCATGGCCATCAGGGCCAGGATTGTCGCGAGCTGTGCGGCGGTGAGTTCCTTCTCGGGCATTCCGGTGCCTCTCTCCGGCGCGGTTCGGTCGCGCCGGCGGCGAAATGATGATCAAGGTGAGCCATTCCGGCCCGGCCCGATTCTGCCGAGCGCGCTGGCGAGATGCAAGGTCCACCAAGGAGGCGGCAGAAATCCGACAAAAGCATTTCTTGATCTATGAAACTACTGGTGGGAGTGGGTCCGCGTGGTCATTGCGGACGTTCCCGAAATTGATCTCCGGATGGCCCATTGCCTTTCGGCGGATCGCCGGGAAACATGTCCCCGGGCGAGGAATCGCATAGCCGGTCTCCTCGTCCTTATCCGTGCGCCCGCACGGCTCGATGGAGGTTGATGGCGGTGTCGTCCGAGGTCGTTCGGTACCAGGTGGACGACAAGACCGTCGCCCAGTTCGAGTTCGAGCCGCTGGCCGGGTTCCAGCCCGCCGGCGTGGGCGACGTCGCCGGTTGGGTCCGCGAGGCGGCCGCACCGTCGATCGAGGCCGCCCGTGCGATCCTCGACGAGGTTCGGCAGTTGGCGCCGGACGAGGTGCAGGTCAAGTTCGGCGTCAAGGTCACCGGCACGGCCAACTGGGTCGTCGCGAAGGCGGCCAGCGAGGCGAACTTCGAGATCACGCTCGCCTGGCGGCCGGCGGGCGCGGCGCATCCGGGACCTCTCGCCGGCGGCTGAGATCGCGGTGACCGTGACCGGCATGCCCGTGGAGTCCTGGGCGGTGGCTCTGCACGGCGGGCCGTGCGACGAGGCGCCACTGGGCGCGGGGATCGTCGTCGCCGACTCGCTCGTCCTCGCCTGCGAACACGTGGCATTCCATCAAGGCCGCCCGCGCGAATTGTGGGTGGCTTTCCCCCGCGCCTTCCACGTGCCGCCAGGCGTCCGCCGGCGGGTGCGAGCGTGTTCGTTCAACGGCCGCGCCGAGGCCGGCCTCGACGTCGTCCTGCTGGAGCTGGAGGAGCCGGTGCCGGCCGGGGTGGCGCCCGCCCGACTGCGGCGGCCGTCCGGGCCGGACCTGGTCGGCCGCTCCTGGCGGGCCTTCGGGTTCCCGCAGCACAGCGCCGGTGGACGACCAGCGGCCGGCCGCGTCGGCGGCGAGGGCGGATACGGCAGGATCCAACTGGAGGCGGAGCCGGTCTCCGGCGTCACGCAGGGATTCAGCGGCGCGGCGCTCTGGTCTCCGGACTACGACGCCGTGGTGGGGATCATCCTGGCCGCAGAGTCGTCCACCGGCTCCGGCCACGCGCTCACCCTGGCGTACGCGGACGAGCACCTGCCCGGCATGAAGCTGTCCACCCTGGACGCCTGGCGGGTCGGCGACGCCGACGAGCTGACCCACGCGGCCTGGGGATGGACCCTGGCGGCGGACGGGGAAGCTGGCCGCCACTGGCTGCCCCGGGCCCGCGGCGTCGCCTCCGGCTCGGAGACCGGCTCCCGGTTCCGGGGCCGCTCGGCCGCGCTGCGGCGGCTGCGCGACTTCCTCGACCGGCCGCAAGCGGCGGGCCGGCCCCTGGTGGTCACCGGCTCGCCCGGCGTCGGCAAGTCCGCGGTGCTGGGCCGCGTCGTCACGACCGCGGACGCCGAGATCCACGCGGCCCTGCCGGCCGACGACGTCGCGGAGCGGGCCACCGTCGGCTCGGTGGCGTGCGCGGTGCACGTGAAGGGCAAGACGGCCCTGGAGGTAGCGTGCGAGATCGCCCGCGGGACAGGCGCCGGGCTGCCGGCGGCGACCGTGGATCTGCTGCCCGCGCTGCGGCACCGGCTCGCTGCCCGGCCGGCGCGGGTCAACGTGGTGGTCGACGCGCTGGACGAGGCCGCCACGCCGGCGGACACCCGGGAGCTGATCGACGAGGTTCTGGTTCCGCTCGCACGCACCTGCCACGAACTGGGCGCCCAGGTGGTGGTCGGCACCCGGCGCAGCGACGACCGCGGCGACCTGCTCGCGGCGTTCGGCTCGGACGCCGTGACGATCGACCTGGACGCTCCGGAGTACTTCTCGTCCGCGGACCTGGCCGACTACGCGCAGGCCACGCTGCAGTCGTCCGGAGTGTACGCGGATCCGGCGGTGGCCGCGCCGGTGGCCGCGCGGATCGCCGCCCTCGCCGACCGGAACTTCCTGATCGCGGGCCTGGTGGCGCGCACCCGGGCACTGCGCGACCTGACCCCGGTCGACCCCGTCCACGTCTCCTTCACCCCGACGGTCGGCGATACGCTGCACGAGTACGTGCGGGGGCTGACCGACGTCGGTGTGGCACCGGCCCGGCTGGCACTGAGCGCGCTCGCCTACGCCGAGACGCCGGGCCTGCCCCTGGAGTTGTGGCAGGCGGCTGTCGGGGCGCTCGGCGCGAGCGTGACCGCGGCCCAGCTCAGCGACTTCGCGCGTACCTCGGCGGCGAACTTCCTGGTGGAGACCGGCGACCCGGCCCGGCCCATCTACCGGCTGTTCCACCAGGCGCTCAACGACGCGCTGCTGGCTGAGCGCCGCACCGTCGGCAAGTGGATATCCGACGAGCAGCGGCTGGTGCGCACCTGGACGGCGTTCGGCCGGGAGGCGGGTTGGAGCGAGGTCCCGGAGTACCTGCTGCGCTCGCTGCCGCAGCACGCCGCCCGGGCCGGGGCGGTCGACGAACTGCTCAACGACGACGACTACCTGCTGCACGCCCACCTGGACCGGTTGTTGCCGGTCGCCGGTGAGAGCCACAGCTGGTCCGGTCAGGCCCGCCGACGGCTGCTCCAGCGCACGCCGCAGGCGTTCGGCGCGGCGCCGGCCGACCGGGCCGCGCTGTTCTCGGTGGTCGACCGGCTCGACGACCTGCGGGTCGGGATCGGCTCCGGCGCGGTGGTGGCTCCCTACCAGGCCCGCTGGGCGCACACGCCGCCCCGGCTGGAGAGCGCGGTGCTGGATGGGCACTCGCTCGCCGTGCACGACGTCTGCGCGATCGCCGTCGACGGGCGTCACCTGCTTGCCTCGGCGGGGGAGGAGGGCACCGTACGGCTGTGGGACCCGCTGACCAACCAGACGGTGCGGGTGATCGCCTGCCACGACGACTGCATCCGCGGCGTCTGTGCCGTGGAAGCGGCCGGCGGCACCTACCTGGCCACCGCGAGCCACGACGGCACGATCGGGATCTGGGACCCGAGATCCGGGATACGGCTGCACAGCTTCACCGGTCACGGTGACTGGGTGCGTAACCTCGTCGCGCTGCCGGTACCCGGCGGGGACCTGCTGGCGTCGGCCGGCGACGACCGGACGGTGCGGATCTGGGACGTGGCCGGCGGGATCCCGGTCCGGACGCTGACCGGGCACACCGGGTGGGTGACCGCGGTGACCCACGTGCCGGTCGAGCCGTACGGCCTGCTCGCCTCGACCGGGACCGACGGGACCGTGCGCCTGTGGGACCCGCTGACCGGCGCCGACCGCGGGGTGTTGCGGGCCGGAGCCGGCTGGCTCACCACGCTGTACCCGGTGCGTGACGGTGACCGGGTACTCCTCGCGGCGGCGGGCTACGACGGGGTGGTCCGGTTGTGGGACCCGCTGACCCGGGACCTGGTCGCCGCGCTGCCCGGCGCCGGAGGTCTGATCACCGATCTGTGCACGGTCCGCGGCCGATCCGCCGAGTTGCTTGCCGCGACCTGCGAGGACGGCACGGTCCGTCTGTGGGATGTGGCCACCAGGACCGAACGCCCCCGGCTGCACGGGCACGCCAGCTGGATCCGGGCGGTCTGCGAGCTGCCGATGCCGGGGCAGCGGCTGCTCGCCACCGCCGGGGAGGACGGGACGGTGCGGCTGTGGAACCCGGAGGAGGAGCTGCCGCGGACGGTGGCCGCCAGCGGGTTCCCCGGCGCGGTGGCCGACCTGAGCGCTGTCCGGATGGGCGGTGACGACCTGGTCGTCTCGGCCGGCAGCGACGGCGTGGTGCGCCTCTACCAGTTGTCCAGTGGCGAGCTGCGCGGTCAGCTGCGGACCCATGCCGGCGCGGTGAACGCCGTGGACGTCGTCGAGGACGACGACATCTTCTACCTGGCCGCGGCGTGTCGGACCGGCACGGTGGAGCTCTGGGACCTGGCGGACGGTGAGCTGGTCCGCGAGTTCCGGCAGCACTCCGACCAGGTCAAGGCGCTCGCCGTGCTGCGGTCGGCGGCGGGGCTGCTGGTGGCGTCCGCCGGGGAAGACGAGACGATCCGCCTGTGGGATCCGCGGACCGCCGCGGTCCGCGGCCGGCTCGGCCATCGGGACTGGGTGACCTCGTTGCTCGTGATGGACGGACCGGGCGGGGCGGCGCTGGCGTCCGGGGACAACAGCGGGGTGGTGCGTTTCTGGCGCGCCGCCGGCGGAGGGACCTGGGAGCAGCACGGTCATCAGGGGGCGATAAACGTCCTGTGCGAGTTCCGTGGCGCCGGACGCACGATGCTCGTGTCCGCCGGTGCGGATCGGAGCCTCCGGCTGTGGGATCCGGCGGACGGGCGGCTGATCCGGGTGCTGACCGGGCACACCGCCGCGGTGACCGGGCTGGACGTGGTGGACGTGGCCGGTCAGCGGGTGCTGGTGTCGGCGAGCCTGGACCGCACGGTGCGGCTGTGGGACCTGCGGACCGGCCGGGCGCTCCGGGTGATCCCGGTGCACCACCGGGCACGGGCGTGCCGCCGCATCGGTGAGTTCCTGGTGGTGGGACTGGAGCACGGGCTGTTGGCGCTGATCCTGAAAAAGCTGTGACCGATTGGCACATCTCCTTCCCCGTCCTCGCAATGGGAGCGCTCCCAATCCTCCCTTCCTGTAAGATCCTCATGCACGTCTCACCGAAATGGCGCGTAGCCGTGAGCGCTGTCCTGCTCACGCTGGTCAGCGCCGTGGCCGGGACCCGGCGGACCGGGGCCGAGCCGATGATCATCGCCAACTACGGGACGGGGACCGCCCGGGAGGCCGCCGACGGGGTGCGGTAGGCCAACGTCACCAAGGGGTACGGCGCCAGGTACTGGACGATCGGCAACGAGAACTACGGCTGCGCCCGGGAGGCCGACGAGCACGCCGACAAGAGCCCCGAGGAGTGCGCCTCCACAGTGGTCGCCTACTCGCGGGCGATGAAGGCGGGTGGGCCGAACGTGCTGCCTGGCGTGTTCACGCTCGACGGCACGGTCTGCGCCGGCGTCTGACGGCGCGGCCGGGGCAGGCGCGCCCGTCCCGGCCTTCGCCGCGGCTTCCGGTGCGCGGATAAGTCCTATTTGGATGGTAGGTTATCCGGCATGAGTGTGCTGGACGCCATCGGAGACACGCCGCTGATCCGGCTGACGCGGATCACCGCGGGCCTGGCCGCCGAGGTCCATCTCAAGGCGGAGTTCCTCAACCCCGGCGGCAGCGTCAAGGACCGGGCCGCGCTGGCCATGGTGCAGGCCGCGGAGGCTGCCGGCGAGCTGCGGCCCGGCGGGGTGATCGTGGAGGGCACGTCCGGCAACACCGGCATCGGGCTCGCCATGATCGCGGCGCAGCGCGGCTACCGGGCCGTCGTCGTGGTCCCGGACAAGAGCAGCGTCGAGAAGACGAACACACTGCGGGCGTACGGCGCGGAGGTCGTGATCACCACGGGTGGCGTCACCCGGGAGGACCCGCGCCACGTGTCCCAGGTCGCCGCCCGCCTCGCCGAGCAGACGCCCGGGGCGTGGCTCGCCGGGCAGTACGACAATCCCGCCAACCCGGGCGCGCACCAGGCCACCACCGGCCCGGAGATCTGGCGGCAGACCGCTGGGCGGGTCACCCACTTCGTGGCCGGCGTCGGCACCGGCGGCACGATCAGCGGCGCGGGGGCGTACCTGCGGTCGGCCGGCCCGGTCACGGTGATCGGCGCGGATCCGGAGAGCTCCGTCTACGGCGGCGGGGACGGCAGCCCGTACTACGTGGAGAGCATCGGGCACTACGTGCATCCGGACACCGTCGAGGACGTGTGGCCGCTGTCGTACCACCCGGCGGTGGCGCACCGGATCGAGCGGATCAGCGACCGGGAGTCGATCGAGGCGACCCGCCGCCTGGCCCGGGAGGAGGGCATCCTGGCCGGCGCCTCGACCGGGACCGCGGTGGCGGCGGCCCTGCGGGTGGCCCGGGAGCTCGGCCCCGAGCACCTGGTGGTGGTGCTGGCGCCGGACTCCGGCCGGGCGTACCTCTCGAAGTACTTCGACGACGGCTGGCTGCGCCGGGCCGGCTTCCCGGCGCCGACGCTGCCCGGCCCGCTGGTGGGCGACGGCGAGGTGGTCGTGCCGGCGCTGCTGCCGGCCTCGGCGCGGGCCGGTGAGCTGTCCGCCGCCGCGGTCGCCCTGCTGGTGTTGCCGCGCGGCGGGCGCCCGGCGGTGGACCCGTCGCCCGGCGACGTCGTCGGGGTGGTGCCGGCCGGCGCGGTGGCCGGGGTGGCGGCGGACGCGCCGCTGGCGGCGATCGCCCGGCCGCTGCCGGTGGTCGGCGCCGGCGAGCCGATCTCCGAGGCGCTCGCGCGTACGCCTGGCGACGCCCCGTGGCTGGGCGTGCTCACCGACGGCCGGATCCGTGGCGTGATCTCCCGTGCCGACGTTGCGACAGCTGTGCGGGTTCAGGAGGTGCGTGGGGTTGGGGGCGTGGATACCTTCGGCCTGACGAAGGACGGAACGCACGTCTCTGACCTCGACAGTGTCGACCGCGGGGCCCGGTAGGGACGGTGCCACCCAGCCGGCTAGGCCGGGACCGCGACGGACGTGAGGATCAGGCCCTCGGCGGCCAGCCAGCGGCCGTCGAAACAGCGCGGCGCTCCCGGCGCGGTCAGCGTCAGCCGGGCCCGGAACGTCCCGCCCACCGGGTCGATCGACAGCTCCGCGTCCTCGAAGTCCAGCCAGCGCGAGGTCAGCGGGAACCAGGCCTTGTAGACCGACTCCTTGGCGCTGAACAGCAGTCGGTCCCAGCTGACCCGCGGATGCCCGGCCGCCAGCCCGGTGAGCATCTTCCGCTCGGCCGGCAGCGCCACCGCCTCCAGCACCCCGAAGGTCAGCGGCTCGTCCGGCTCGGCGTCGATGCCGATGGTCCGCACCACCGAGGACTCGGCGAGCACCGCGGCACGATAGCCGGCGCAGTGCGTGATGCTCCCGACCAGCCCGGCCGGCCAGAGCGGCTCACCCCGGGGGCCGGGCAGCACCGGCGCCGGCGGGCGGCCCAGCCGGGCCATCGCCTGCCGTGCGCACCAGCGCGCGGTGGTGAACTCGTTGCGCCGCTTCGCCACGGCCTTGCGGACGAGCGCCTCCTCCTCGGCGTACAGCGCGGCGCCGGGTGGGTCGACGAACGTGTCGACTGCGGCCGTGCCGGGCGGAAGGATTGACTCGATCATGAGGTCCCCGTGGTTCGGCGAGAGCGACGCATCGACAGATGGCGTCGTCGAAATGCTAACCACGCTTGCCGCGCCGGCGGAACAGGGCAGCGAGCCGAGCGGGGTCGTCCAGGGGCGACGGGTTTGCGGGCGCTGCCCGAGCCGGCCGACGCGGTGGTCACGGTCCGCGAGGACACCCTCCGGGAGCCTGGAGCGGGTGCGCGGCCTGTTCGCGGACCGCGTCGCGGCCGCGCCGGAAGCCCTGGACGGCCTGGCCCTCCCGGCCCCGGAACACGCTGCCCTGACCGAGGTGGCCGGCCACCTGACCGATCGCGTCAGCTGATCAGGTGCGGCCCTCGCGCTCCTGGGCGTCGCGCAGCGACCCGGCGTGCGGGACCCAGTCCGCGAGGCGTACCGGGAAGCCCTCCTTCCGCAGGCGGTGCACGACCGCCGGGTCGTCGTCGACGACCACGGCCACCGCGCCCCCGGCGGCGCCCGGCGCCACCGACAGGAAAACAGAGCCGTAGCACGTCCTCCCGATCGCCGCTAACGTCGTGCCGTAGCATTGATTCATGCAGGACGGGGCCGACGCCGCGGTGCGCGCGGCGCTCATCGAGGCGGCCGGGCGGCAGCTGGCCTGCTCGGCCGACGGCGACATCGCCACCCGGGCGGTGTGCGAGGCGGCCGGGGTCACCCAGCCGGTGCTCTACCGGCTGTTCCGGGACAAGCGCGGGCTGCTCGACGCCGTCGCGGACGCCGGCTCCCAGCGGTACGCCGAGCGCAAGAAGAGCCTGGAGGTCACCGGCGACCCGGTGGCCGACCTGCGCGCCGGCTGGGACGACCACATGGCGTTCGCGGCCGCCAACCCGGCGCTCTACCGGCTGATGTTCACCTCCTCGACCGCGCACCGGCGCATCCTGCAACTGTTGGAGGCGATACTGGTCCGCTGTGCCGCGGCCGGCGCCCTGCGGACCACGCCGCGGCTGGCCGCCCAGCTGATCCTGCCGGCCAACGTCGGGGCCGCGCTCAGCCTGATCGCCCAGCCCGGCCTCTACGACGACCCGGCCCTGTCACACCGGATGCGCGACGCCGTCTTCGCCGCGGTCCTCACCGAGCCCAGCACGCCACCCGGGCCGGACCCGGTGCGTGGCGCCGCGCGTCAACTGCGCTCGCAACTCGCCCTCACCGGCACCGGGCGGCTGGAGCCGGTGGAGGCCGCGCTGCTCGAACGGTGGCTGGAACGGATGGACCCGGCGGACTGAACCCGCCCGCCATGGATCCGCGGACATCGGTGGCGTCTGGTACGACCTACCGCCGATCGCCCGATTCCGATCCTCGCGGAAACGCGGGTTGTCCAGCGCAACCCCGGGCTGGTGACGCATCGTTGTTGTCGTCATGAGCCCTGTCCTTCTCGCCCTGCTCGCCGCCGGCCTGGCGTTGCCCGCCCCGCCGCTGCGGTTCGACCCGTCCACCGACACCGGGTTCGTCCCCGGCGCCGCCGTGCGCAAGGCGTTCGGCTGGAGCGAGGCGGTGCTGGCGGCGAAAGCGCGCGGCGTCGAGTTCAGCCGCGGGTTCTGGACCGTGGAGAAGTACGCGGCCACCTGCGGTGGGCGGGAGTACCCGCTGGCGTACCAGAGCGAGTTCGGCCGGATGATGCTCACCGACCAGGTGGTCCGCGGACGCGGCGGGAGCCTCGGCTTCCGGATCACCGGGTCGCACGCCGGGATCTCCGGGGTCGCGCTGCCGTGGCCGATCGGCAGCGACTGTCCCGGCCACCCGGGCCTGACCATCACCCGGCTGCGGCTGGTCTCCACCGGCAAGGGGTGGGCGCTGACCGCCGAGTCCGGCGAGGCCAGCCGCCCGCTGCTGGCCGGCGGGGAACCGGCTACCCCCGGACCCGGATGATCGCCCGGCCGGCGCTCCCTCGCCGCGGGCGCGCCGCGCCCGCGGCGCTGCGCCCCGCCTCTTCGCGGGTCACCGTGCTCCTGTCGGCCGCGGCGATGTGCCCGCCCTCGGAGCGGTTCGCGGGTCAGTTCACGGTGACGTGCGGGGCGGGACCTCCGGACTCCGGCGATGGGTGTGGTCCGGTCCCCGACGGAGCCCGGATCCCGCCGCTTCTCTCCCGCCGCCACTGGGAGGATGTACGACATGTCAGGATCGCGTCTCGCAACCCTGGTGCTGGCCGTGCTCGTCACCGCAGGCTGCACGAACCATCCCGCCACGGCGCCGCGCCCATCCGCATCGGCGTACACCGGGCCCAGCGAGCCCGCCGAGCCGTCCGCGAGTGCCACCACCGCCACCCCGCCGAAGGCGCTGAAGCCGCCCCCGCCCATCCCCGGCGAACTGTCCCGGCGAGTGGTCACCCGCAAGGACGACCACCACGAGGGCAGGACCACCATGGGCGGTTCCGCCCGCGCCGGCCAGGAGTACTGGCTGCACGCCGCCTGTACCTCCACGACGCCCGGCAGGACGCTCTCCGTCGAGATCCGCAGCGCCGAACCAGGCGCCTCCGGCGATGCCGTGGTCACCACCGGGCTTCCCTGCGACGGACAGCCCATTGTCGACGGCATCGGCGCCCTGCCTGCCGGGGTGATCGCTGTCTACCTCCATGGGGACCAGTCGGACGTGCTCTCGGCCTACGCCGTCGTCGCGCCGGCGCCGGCGTCGCCCGAGGGCTGACCGTGTTCGCCGGCCCCGGCTGGGCCGGCGCCGTCGCCGCCCGAAAACTGACGGTGCCACCGCTTTCGACGGTGACGGCGGGCGGCGACGTAGGCTCGGGATTTCGTCGTACGGCGATGGCAGGGTGAGAAATGGCGTTCGCGGCGGTTCTGCTGGTGTTCGGCCGGGGCGTCCGGTGGACCGGCGACGCCTGGGAGCTCACCCCGGCCAGCGTGGAGCGGGTCCGTGCCGCCCAGCGGTACGTCGCGGAGAACGTCCCGGGGCGGGACCGGCCGCGAGTGATCTTCACCGGTGGCTGGCCCGAGGCGAGTGCCGGAGCGCGGCGCCCGCCGTACGGCGCCGGCGAGGGTGATCTCATGATCCGGGCCGCGCGGCTGGCCGGGCTGGACGCCCGAGCCGATCTGTACGCCGAGACCCGGTCGCGCAGCACGCTGGAGAACCTGCTGCACACCGTGGAGGACCGGCTGCTGGCCGGGTTCGTGTTCGACGGCCGCCGGCCACTCGGCCTGGTCACGCACGACTGGCATCTGCCGCGCGTGCGGTTCCTCGCGGGCAAGACGCTCGGGCTGCGCGGCGACGCCCTGCTGGACATCCCGGCCGGCGGTGAGCGACACGACGACCGGACGGCTCTGCTCGCCACGCGGGTCGGCTTTCTCGGCGCCCGGCGGCCGGAGGTGCTGCTGCGCCGCGAGCGCAGGCTGGTGGGCCTGATCCGGTACGCCGAGAGGATGGGATACCGCCGCCGCGCAACGGGGTAAAGGCGTCACCGACCCCAGAGGAGATGAGATGAGCGCGGTCATTCTGCTACCGGTCCACCGGCCGGGAGATCAGTTCGTGTCCCTGCTCGGCGAGCTGGTGCCGGACGTCGCCGACCCGGCCTCCGTGGTGGTGGTGGACGACGGCAGCGGCCCGCAGGCCGACGCCGTGCTGGCGGGCGCCGGCGAGCTCGGCTGCACGGTGCTGAGGTGCCCGGCCAACCGTGGCAAGGGCGCCGCGCTGAAGGTGGGCCTCCGGCACGTGATCGCGGCTCGGCCCGGGTGCGACGTGGTCACCGCGGACGGGGACGGCCAGCACCGGGCCGCCGACATCCGCGCGCTGGCCGAGCGGACCGGCCGGGGCCGGCTGGTGCTCGGCGTGCGCCGGTTCGACCGGATGCCGCCGCGCAGCCGGCTCGGCAACCACGTCGTGCAGTGGCTGTTCCGGGCGGTCACCGGGCGCGCGGTGGCGGACACCCAGACCGGGCTGCGGGCCTATCCGGCAGCGCTGCTGGAGCGGCTCTGCCGGGTGCCCGGGGAACGTTTCGACTACGAGATGAACGTTCTGATCACGGCGGCCGGCAGCGGCTGCGGGTTCGAGGAGGTGCCGATCTCGACGATCTATCTGGGCGACAACACCAGCTCCAACTTCCGCGGGCTCACGGATTCCGCGCAGGTGCTGGGCACCCTGCTGCGGCACGCCGCCGGATGACCGGCCGGGTTGGCCACGCCCTGTTCAGTCCGGCGACGGCTCGGTCGGGTCGCCCGTGGCGGGGCGGGGACGCCCCGGCGACGTGGCCCTGATCTCCCGCTGGAGCCGCCGCAGACGGCGTACCAGGCCGGCGGTCAGCTCGTCCGGGTCGGCCCCGCCGGCCCTGCGGGCGGCGACGGCCGTACGCAGTTCGAGCAGCAACAGGTCCCGCAGGTCCTCGGACATGGCGGCCACCCCGTCAGCGACCGTGGTAGGACAGCGCGGCCCACAGATCCGGCCGGGTCAGGTCCATGGTGGCCACGGTGTTCAGGTGGGCGCCGGTCAGGAACGGCGGCGCGACCCGCCCGGGGTCCAGCATCCAGCGGTGCACCGCGCCGACCGCCGCCGCGGGCGGCCGCCGGTGGTCGACGAGTTCCAGGTGGACCAGGAACAGCGCGAGGGCGGCGAACTCCGGGGGCACCGGCCAGCGCCAGCCGATCACCCCGGTGCAGCCGGCGTCGAGCAGGGCGGGCGCCGAGCCCTCGGAGAGGATCGCCAGCCCGCTCGCGCCCCGCACGGTGGTCAGGTCGAGCGTGCCGCCGGCCAGTTGCAGCTCGGTGCCCCGCAACCCGCACGCCAGGTGGAGCACGGAGGCCGCGGGCAGGCGTTCCAGCAGGTCCTCCGGCGTTCCGGGGCCGTCGGCCGGCTCCAGGGCGCGGCCGAGGCAGGCCGAGCGCGGGTAGAACAGCCGCCGGACCACCAGGGTCTCGGCCATCTCCGGGTCCCGGTCGCCGCGGGGGTTGACCACGAACACCGGAGCGGCGCCGACGGCGGGCGCGGTCCGCCCGGCCAGCCGGATCACCTGGGAACCGGAGGCGACGTGGGCGAGCACCAGGTCCTCGGCGCGGTGGCGGCCGTCGGGGGTCCGTACCGCGGCCAGGGGCAGCCGGGCGAGGCCGTCGCTCGCCGCCACCAGCAGGCTGCCGGCGCTCCAGCGGCCCAGGACCGCGGCCCAGCCCGGGTCGTCCGAGACGAGGGGGTCGCTGGCCGGCACGTTGGCGAGCACGTCCAGGCGGTCGGTGGCGGGGTCCAGGCAGAGCACCCCGGCGGTGCGCCCGGCGTCGTCGGTGGGGTGCAGGTAGAGCAGGGCGTTCGCGCCCAGGTCGCGGACCGCGGCGGCGACCTGCGCCGGGGCCGGGGGCAGCGGCGCCGGCTCGGCCGGCGGCGCGATTCCCAGCACCGCCTGCACCAGGTCCCGGCCCGGCGGGTCGTCCGGATCACCGGGGGCGGTCGCGGCGATCTCCAGGGCGATGAACGCCTCCTCGGCGCGGCCCTCGGCCAGCATCCATCCGGCGAACCGGGCCGCCTCGCGCCGGCTGGTGCCGGGGCCGCGCAGCGCGGCCAGGCCGGCGTCGCGGCTCGGCCCGGCGTCGCCGCGCGCGCGATGCGCCTCGGCGAGCCGCCATCGGGTGCGGGTCCGCAACGCCCCGTCGGCGAGGGTGCGGGCCGCCTCGGCGAGCAGCGGGATCGCGCCGTCGGGGTCGCCGGCCCGGATCAGCCGGGTGGCGCCCCGGACCGCGAGCGCCCGCGGCGAGTCCGGGTCGGGGAATGCCGCGTCGTCGCCGATCCGGCCGGCGCGGAGATCCTCGGCGAGCCGGAGCTGTGCCACCGCGGTGTCCAGCACCGGCCGCCAGGGGTGGTCTCCGGGCACCGCCGCGGCGAGCGTGTCCGGGTCGGCGGCGTCGCCGGCGAGCAGGGCGGTGACGGTCCGGCACAGCTGGGAGAGCGCGTTCACCACCGGCGGCCGGTCGGGGATCCGCCGCGCGTAGTCGTGGATCCCGGCGGCGATGCCGGTGATCGCTCCGGCGAACGGCCGGTCGCGGTCGAGCAGGGCGCCGGCGGCCTCGACGACCACCGGCGCGGCCGGGTGGCCGGCGGGGATGCGGGCGGCCGCGGCGGACAGGTGCCGGGCCGCGGTCAGCAGGGTGCCGTCGACCGAGTCGTCGCCCCAGCCGCTGCCCTCGAGCCGGCCGCGCAGCCCCAGCCCGATCGCCGACAGCAGGAAGTCGGTGCCGGAGGCCTCCGAGGCGCCGGGCTCGTCGACGGCGCCGGCCGCCGCCCCGACGAACGCGTCCAGGTCGCCGGTCGGGACCGTGTGCGGGTCGCTGAGCAGCAGCGTCCGGGCCTGCTGCCAGACCGGCCGGGTGGGGTCGCCGGCCAGCGCGGCGAGCCGGTCCCGGGCGGCCTGGCGCGCCTGGTCACCGGCGGCGGCCGCGGACCCGGGAGCGGTCGGCGCAGGCGCGGGCCGCCGGGGCGGCACGGTCGGCGCCTGGTTCTCCTCCTCGGCGAGCACGGTCACGGGGTAGTCGAGCGGGCTGCCCGGAATGAACGGCGTGCTGGGCATCCCGGTCCGCTGGATCCGCTGCAGCGCCGACAGCGTCTCCATGATCTTGCCGAGGTCGAAGCGTGCGAGATCGCCGGCGAGCAGCGGCTGGATCGACTCGGCCAGGGCCAGCGAGGTCCGCGCCATGGCGGTGACGTCAGCGCTCAGCGCCGGACCGTCGACGATCTCCCGGAACAGCCGGACCGCCACCTCGGCGTCGTCGGCGGCGTCCTCGGCCGAACCGGTCAGGAACCCGGCGCGTGCGGCGGCCGGGTTCAGCGACTCGGTCGCCCGCCCCAGGTGCAGCTGGCCCAGCGAGAGCCGGGTGACGGCCACCTGCGCGGGCGGGAGGCCGGCACCGGTGAGCGCCTCCCCGAGCACGAGGATCCCGGTGTCCCGGTCCCGGGGCCCGCCGCCGTGCGCCGAGTGCCGGATCGACAGCAGCCAGCCGAGCTGGCCGGCCACCTGCGCACGGGCCGGGTCGCCGGCGTCCAGCAACCGGTACGCCTCGTCCCACACCTCGATCGCCGTGGACAGGTCCCCCAGGGCGGCCGGCTGTCCGGGCCCGGCCCGCCAGTACCGCCCGGTCAGTTCCTGCCCGAGCGTGACCAGGATGGGCACCCGGGCCGCGCCGCGCCGCCGGGCGAGCCGATCCCGGAGCCTCGTGATGTTCTCGTCCCCACGGACGTCCATGCGATACCACCTTCCGGGAGTCACTGACCCCAGTGGACGAACCCGGCCCACGCCACGACGCGTGCGGGTTCGGTGTCGTCGAGCATCCGGCGCAGGGGGAGCGGCATGTGCCGGGGCGGCTGCCGGTCCGGGTCGAGCATCCACATCTGTGCCTGGCGCAGCGCGTCCCACGGCGCGCGGCGCTCGGTCGTCAGGTAGTGGTGGAACAGGTACATGAGCAGGGAGGTCTCCTGGTCCGGAACGCTCCACTGGGTGGACAGCACGGACCGGGCGCCGGCCGCCAGGAACATCGTGCCCAGGCTGTACGCCTCGTCGTACCCGTGGATCGACCGGCCGGTGTGGCAGGCCGCGAGCACCACCAGAGCGACCGGGTGCCGGTCCGCCTCGGCCATGATCCCGATCAGCTCGTCAGCGGTGAGGTCGCCGCCGGCCAGGATCAGCCGGGACGACGCGCCGTCGCCGGCCGTCTCGATCGTGCCGTGCGACGCCAGGTGCAGCATCGTGCCGGCGTGGGCGCCGTCGGCGCGCAACCACGACCGTACGTCGTCGGGGGTCCCCGCCCCGGACCGGCTGACGGTGCCGTCCGGCCGCCGCCCGACATAGCCGGCGCCGGGATAGAACGACTGGTGGATCGCGTACGCCTCGAGCCGCGCCGAGGGCAGGCCGGGCGCCCTCCCACCGGTGTCCGGGTCGGCCAGCACCAGGCCGCCGGAGGTGATCCGGACCGGCTCGGCGGCCGCGCTGTCGCACAGCATCCGGGCCGACGCGGTCTGCGAGAGGGCGGCCTGCTCCACCACGTACCGGCCGTCCGGGCGGCGGGCCGCCTGCCACGGGACCCGGGCCAGGTCGCCCATCGGGACGAGCACGATCCGCGGCACCCGCCCGCCGCCGAGGTACGGCGTGAGCAGCGGCCCCATCGCGGCCTTCCACGCCCACCCGCAGAGCTCGCCGAGGCCGTCCGCCAGCAGGTCGCCGTCCTGCGGGCCGAGGTCCCGGGTCACCACCCCGGTCAGATACCGCTCGACGCCGCTGCCCGCCTCGACGATCAGGTGCGGCAGGGCCAGGAACCGCGGCCCGCCCTCGGCCGGCGCGATCACCGCCCAGCCGGGCGTCGGCGGGTCCGCGGGCACCAGGTAGACCAGGGCGTCCGCGCCGAGCCGGCGCAGCGCGCCCTGGATCTCGGCGAGGTCCGGCGGATCGAGCAGGCCGGTGCCACGGGCCAGTGCGTCGAGGACCTGCTCCCGCAGCCTCGGCGACGGTTCCCGGGCCGCCCGCCACCGGTCGGCCAGGTCGCGGCGACCGATCTCGGTGAGCAGGGTGTACGGATCGCGCAGCTCGGTCGCCGCGAACAGCATCAACCCGCGTCCGGCGTCCAGCGCCCGCAGCGCGTCGCCGGGCCGGTGGTCGGCCAGCAGCCGGCCGGCGGCCGCCATGGCCTCCACGGCCGCGCTGCGGGCGACGGACCGGGCCGAGGCCGGGTCCGGCTGCAGGAGCACCCGCCAGGTGTAGCCGCGCAGTCCTTCCAGGGCGGTGTGCCGGGCCGGCGACGACTCGCCGCGGCGCCGGTACTGCCCGGCGAGCATCTCGCTGACGAACGTCCAGTGCGGGTGTTCCGGCCCCCGGGCCAGCCGGCGGGCCTCCTCGAGCAGGCCGATCGCCTCGTCCACGTCGGCCGGCGAGCCGGTGACCTCGCCGCGGTGGATCAGGCCGAGCGCCAGCGACGCCAGGTGGAACACCCGGTCCGGGTGGCCGGCGGGGGTCAGCCGGACCGCCTCGCGCAGATCCCGGAGTCCCGCGTCGATCCGGGCCGGGTCCTGCTCCGCGCCCTGCCGCAGGGCCAGCCCGCCCCGGGCGGTCAGGTGCAGCGCCTGTTCCGCGGCGGACGCGCCCGGGCGCGCGGGCGGCACGAGCGGAGTCTCCCCGTCCGCGGCGGCCCGCAGAGCGGCGAGCATCGGCGCGCTCTCGGTCATGACCTGCCGCATCGGGTGCTCCGGTGGCAGCTCGCCGGCGCGGGCGGCCAGCTCGCCGAAGATCCGCAAGGCGGCCGGGCTGTCCCCGTCCTGCTGCGCCTGCCAGGCGTCGAGCAGGTCCGGCAGCAGCCCGGCCAGGGGCTCGGCGCCGGGGTGCCCGGCGGTCAGCTCGCCCAGGCGGGCCAGCGACGCGCGCACGCTGCGCACGTCGCCGAGCGGCGATCCGGAGGCCAGCGCCAGCGCCACGCGTGCGCTCTCGGCCATCGCCAGGATCTGCGGGTCGCCGGCGTACGCCTCGGCCAGCTCGTCCATCTCGGCCATCGCCGCCCCCGGGTCGGTCAGGGTCCGGTCGGCGGCCGCCCGCATCACCTGGTGGATGCGGGCGAAGACGTGTATCCGGTCGGCTGGTGTCATCGGTCCGTCGCCCTTTCCGTCGCTCCTACCGTTCTGACGGACGCCGCAGCATCCCGACCACGGTGGCGACGATGTGGTTCAGCCGTTCCGGGTCGTCGATCAGGGCCAGCACGCGCTCCGGCCCGGCGAGCCCGTCGCCGGGGGAGCGGTCCAGGTCGTACGACGCGGGCAGCTCCCCGAAGACCGTGCCGAGCACGTCGGAGACCGCCGCGTGCGGGCTCTCCCCGGCCCCGACCCGGCGCCGGATCAGCGTGATCGCCCGATCGGCCAACTCCAGCAGCAGCGCGTCGTCCTTCTCGTACCGCTCGACCGGCGCGAGCGCCTGCGGCTCGGCGCGCGCCCCGGGGGCGGTGCGCGGCGGAAGGTGGACCGGCGCCCGTTTGCGGCCGAGCGGGCGCTCCACGAACTTGTCGTACCAGGTGGGCCGCCGCCGCATCGCGGCCAGCACGAGCTCGATCTCGCCGGGCACCGGGGACTCGCCGGCGGCGTGGTCGCCGGTGATCGCGGCCCGGCGCTCGGTCCACGAGCTGACCGGCCACAGCGAGGTCCCCGCCGTGGTCTCGGCGCCGGCCCAGTCCAGGATCGACGTGGCCAGCTCGGTCAGCCAGCGGTCGCCGCCCAGCTCGGTGGCGAGCCAGCCGGGCACCCGGGGCCGTTGGAGGGCGCCGCGCCCGCCGCGCCGGCGACGGTATCCGTCCACGGTGGCGCGCGGGATCCGCATGGTCAGCCAGCCCTCGAGGTTCTCGATCGGCACGTCCGCGTGCGCGAACAGATCGTGCAGCACGGCGTCGACGTCGTCGTGGAACTGGTCGAGGCAGTCCGGCGCCAGCCGCTGCAGGCCGGTGGCGCACAGGTGGTGGCCGCGACGGCGCTCGATCGGCCGGCGGACCCGGCGGAACACCAACGGGAAGACGATCTCGAAGGCGCCCGCGCGCAGCCGGCGGCGCTCGGACTCGGGGGCGGTGCGCGCGTACCGGGTGAGCAGGCCCCGGCGGGCGAGCCCGCGGACCAGGTCCGCGGCGGTGGGCTGATCGGTGTCGGCCACGGCAAGCTCCTCCTGCCTCGACGTTTGCATCGATGGTCGGTGCGGCGGGCAGTGCCGGGCGAGGGCCGGGGGAGGAGATACCGGGAACTACGTACGCGGGCTTCCGGGTACGTACGAGGCCGGGTTCCCAGCGAGGGAACCCGGCCTGCGCAGGGGTCAGGACATCTCGCTGGGGCGCGGGCCCCGGTCCAGGTCCAAGGCGACCGCGGTGACCGCCGCGCCGTTGAGGAAGACGGTCACGGCACGCCCGTCGGCGTCGAACAGCTCCAGCTCGACGGTCCGGCGGTTGGTCAGCGCGTCGCGCACCAGGTCGGTCACGGCCGCGGCGTCGCTGTCCGCGATGAACCACTCCGACCTGTCGATGACGAGTTTCTTGGTCACGGTTCTGCTCCTTTACGGGACGGGAACTTCCAGAGGTACGGACGGATCAGGCCACCTCGTCCACGGTGAACGTGAACGAGAAGTCCTGCGGGTGGCGCACGTGGCGCCCGGCGCCGAACCGCTCCTGGGCCAGCAGCGAGGTGCGGTAGAGCCCGATGCTCGCCCCGACCACGCCGGTGAGCAGCTCGTACGCGGTGTTGACGAGCACCGCGCCGGCGCCCGCCACGGCCACCGCGACCGCGGCGTGCGGCGCGGTCAGCGCCAGCTGGGCCACCTGCGCGCCGGCCGCCTGCACGGCCGGGTCGGTGAGCCGCTGTTCCAGCAGCGCGCTGAGCGCGAGGCTGTCGCCGGTGTCCCGGGACACCCAGACGGCGATGTCCAGGAAGTCCACCGCCGGACCGTGATAGATCAGCACGTTGTCCAGCGGCAGCCGCTCGCCGTCGCGGACGTTGCTGAACCGCATGGTCTCGGCGCGGTGGACCGGCCGCTCCCCGGCCCCGCCGGTGAGCACCACGGCGTCCACCCGGATGTCGGCGCCGAGCAGCGCCCGGTTGCGGTGCACGACCAGCTCGGCGATGCGGACCGCGACGGTGGCCGGCGCCGCGCCACGTGGCGAGAGCAGCCGGACCGGCTGGGCGGGCCGGTCGTCGACCAGGAACACGGCCTGCTCGGTCACCGGCGGAGGGGTCGGGCTGACGGTGAAGTCGATGGGCTGGACGGCGTAGCGGACCTGCGCCGCGGGCGCGTCCCCGAACTCGCGGGACCCTCCGGTGACGATCTGCGCCAGCAGCCGCTCCAGAGCGGACGAGCCGCTGCCGGCGCGGACTCCCCGCTGCTGCAGCGCGGACACGTCGACCGGGCCGTCGCTGATCAGCGCCAGCACCGTCTCCGGCCGGGGAACCGAGGCGTCCACGCCGGCCGGCCAGTTCATCGCCACCCCGGTGAGCCGCCGCCGGTCCTCGTCCCAGCCGTAGGTGTAGGTGGCGCCCGGCGCGAGCCGCAGACCTCCCGGGTCGGCGTGGGTCAGCACCGCGATCCGGGACGAGACGCCGATGTCGATCAGCGAGACGAACACCGCGTGGTCGCCCTCGTTGTGCAGGCGCACCCAGACCCGCTCCCCGGCGTACGCGAAGACCAGCCCGCCGGAGAGCGGCAGCGGCTCCTCGTGCTCGTCGCGCACCCGGCCCCACTCGGTGCGCACCGCGTGCCGCAGCGGCCGGTCCCGGTCCCCGGCCAGCCGGCGCAGCGCCCTGGCCTGGGCGATCCGCTGCAGGTTGGCCACGATCGCGTCGACCCCGTCCGGGTTCGCCTGGTGCGGCGGGTGCAGCGGCCCGTTCTCGTCCCGGATCACCAGGCCGCCCCGCTCGTCCACGGCGACCTCGACGGCCACCGGGTCGTCCGGCCCGGCCGGCCGCAGCATCGGGCGCTCCACCAGCGCGGCTTTCAGCGCCGCCGGCACCGGCCGGTCCCGCGGCAGGCGCACCGGCATCGCCGGGGCGGCCGCGCGGACGCGGTGCGCCCGGGCGTCCAGCGGTGGCGTCCACCCGGCCGGGCGCGGGTCCGCCAGCGCGGCGGTGGGCAGCAACTGGACGACAGTGGCGGTGGCGAGCGGGGTTCCGTCCCGCGGACCGGTGGCGCTGCCCGGCATGATGGCGAACTCGTCGCCCACCTGCACGCCGAGCAGTGGGGCGCCGAGCAACCGGACGCGGTCCGGCCCGGCCGGGGCGACCGGCAGCGAGTCCCGCGCGTCCGGCTCGGCGGTCCCGAACGGCTCCCGCCCCCACGGCCCTTCAGCCTCCGGCCGCTGCGTCGGCACGAACGCCTGCACGCGGCGCCGGACCGCGTCCATCAGCGTCGCCCAGGTGACCCGCAGCCCGTCCGCCTCGCGCAGCGCCCGGGTCAGCGCGTCGGTGAGCAACCCCATCTCGACGCCGTCGCTGTTGGCGCCCTCCCACGCCGACTCGGCCGGCGCGCAGGCGACCACCCGGACCGCCCGCGAGCTGCCGATCAGCGGGCGCCGGTCCAGGTCGAGCCCGCCGGCCGCGAGCTTGCGCACATGCCGCTCGACGCTGTCGAACGTCGGGCGCCACCGGCCCGGCGCCGGCCGCAGCAGCGCCCTGACCCGCCGCTCGGTCTGCCGGGACAGGTGCGCGGCGTGGCAGCAGTCGAGCACCACTGTGACGTTGGCGGTGACCTCTGTCAGCCGGTCCTGCAGGACGGACAGCTCCGGGTCGGTGATGCCGCGGAAGTCGTCGTCGCTGGAGTCGGCGTAGTCGTCCGGCACGATGAACTGCAGGTCCCGCCCGTCCGGTGCGAGCAGCCGGCCGCCGTGGCCGCTGTAGTAGACGACCACCGCGTCGCCGGGGCGGGCGTCCGCGATGAGCCTCTCGTACGCCTGGAGGATCCCGGCCCGGCCGGCGTCCGGCGTCACCAGCCGCTGGACGGTGAAGCCGCGCGGGGTCAGCGCCCGGTCCATCGCGTCGACGTCGTGCAGCACACCGGTCAGGCCGTTGGTCTGCGCACCGATCAGGAGGGCTGTTCGTGTCATGCCGGTCTCTGACGGACAGCTTCAGCGGCCGGGGACCGGGCCGAACAGGTTCTCCTGACGGGCGAGCGCGACCGCCTCGACGTTGGCGTGCACGCCCAGCTTCGCGTAGATCCGGGACAGGTGCGTCTCCACGGTGCGCACCGAGTTGCCGCGGGCCTGCGCGATCCGGGCCGCGTCCCGGCCCTCGTAGAGCAGCCCGAGCACCTCGAACTCGGCCCTGGTCAGGCCGTACGGCCGCGGCCGGGGAACCGCGTGCTCGGCGAGGTCCAGGCCGATCCGCGCGGCCAGCGCCCGCACCCGGGTCCGCAGCGGCTCGGCGCCGAGCGCGGTGGCCGCCCGGTAGGCGAAGCGGGCCGGTTCCCGGGCGGCGTCCCGGTCGCCGTGGGCGTCGGCCGCCTCGGCCTGCCGCCAGTGCGCGTAGGCGGCCGGATACGGCCGGTCCAGCGCTGCCCAGCTGCGGGCGACCTGCCGCCAGAGCGGCGCGGTGTCCGCGCCGCGGATCCGCTGCCGTTCCGCCTTGCAGAGCTCGACCAGCACGGCCGTCTCGCCGCTGGGCTCCGCGTGCTGGGCGCCGTGGGCCAGGCGGGCCAGCTCGTCGCCGGCCGCGGCCGCGCCCCGCGGGTCGGTGGCCGCCCGGTCGGCCGCGCCGCGCAGGCCCACCGCGCACAGCCGCAGCAGTTCCAGGGTGTTCTCCCCGGCGCGGACCGCGGCCACGCCCAGGCCCACCTCGGCGGCGGCCCGGTCCGGATCGCCCTGTCCCAGGGCCAGCTCGGCCCGGACCGCGTGCAGCGGCCCGAGGAAACGCGGGTCCCGGCCGTGCTCCACGTTCTCGATCGAGGTGAGCAACTCGCGGGCCTGCGGATAGGCGCCGCGCGCCACCTTGATCTCGGCCAGGGTCAGCCGCGGGTACAGGCTTTCCGCGGGCGGCCGGTCGAGCGTCACCTCGGTGATGATCTTCTCGGCCTCGTCCCACTCGCCGAGCAGCACCAGCGCGGCGCTGGAGTTCCCGGCCAGCACCGTGCCCTGGCGGCTCCCGGCCAGGTCGAGGCGGCGCGCCTCGTCCAGCCCGGCGGTGGTCACCTCCGCGGACTCCCGCAGGCGACCGGCGTGTTCCAGGATCAGGCCCAGATTGCCGTACGCCCGGAACAGGTCCTCGATGTGGTTGACCGAACGGGCGATCTCGATGGCGCGGCGCAGCCGGGCCTCGCCGTCCGGATCCCCCAGCATGCCCAGCGCGAGCCCGGACACGTTCAGCGCCCGGCCCAGCTCGGCGTCCGCCCCGATCCCGGTGGCCATGGCCAGCGCGGCGTCGGCGGTGTCCCGGCCCCGGAGGTAGTGCCCGGCCTGTAGGTGCGCCAGGGCGATCCCGGCCAGCACCCGCGCCTTGACCGCGGACGGTGGACCGTCCGCCAGCAGCGTCGCCGCCCGGCCGAACTCCTCGCCGGACTCGGCCCGCCGGCCCGCCTCCCACAGGTAGGTGGCGAGCCGTTCGTGCAGCTCACCGAGCCGGCCGGGGTCGCCGTCGGGGGCATGCGCGCCGATTGCCTGGCGGATCGCCGCGCACGCCCGGTCGAGGTCGCCGGACCAGCGCGCCGCCTCGGCCGCCTCGGCGAGCAGGCGGGACCGGGTCAGCCCGGCGCGCTCCTCCGGCCGGTCCACCCGCTCCCACAGCCGCAACGCCCGGTCGTACTGCACCCAGGCGGAGGAGAACGCCAGCGTGCGCGCCGCGGCCTGGCCGGCCTGCACGGCGTAGGTCAGCGCCTGCGGCGCGCTGCCCGCCTGATACCAGTGGCTGGCCAGCTCGGCCACCGCCGAGCCCTCGGTCAGGCTCAGCCCGGGATCGCCGGCCAGCGCCTCGGCCAGCGCGATGTGCAGGTTCACCCGGATGTCCCGGTTGGTCTCCCGGTAGACCGCCTCGCGCAGCAGCGCGTGCCGGAACCGGTACACCTCCTCGTCCGGCCCGGTCACCAGCATCTGCTGGTCGAAGCACTCCTGCAGGGCGTCGCCCAGTTCCTCGGGGGACAGCCGGCTGACCTCGCGCAGCAGCCGGCGGCTCATCGCGCGACCGGCGGCCGCGGCCAGCCGCAAGACCCCGAGCGCCGCCCCGCTCAGGTCGCCGAGCCGGGCCAGCATCACCGAGCGCAGGTCCGGTGGCAGCTCGACGTCCTCGTCGCGCCCGGCCAGGGTGCCGGTGGCGAGCAGCTGCTCGGCATAGAACGGGATGCCGTCGGACCATCTCAGGCAGCGTTCCACCAGCCGGGCGTCGACCCGGCCGGGGTGCCGCGCGGCCAGCAGCTGGCGCATCTCGGCGAGGCTGAAGGAGGCCAGCTCGAAACGCTCGGTCCGGCGCAGGAACGTGGTGCCGGCGAACAGCTGCCACAACGGGTCGCGGCGGCGGGGCGCGCGGTAGCTGCCGACCAGCAGCAGCCGGCGGTCCTCCGGGCGGGCCTGGGCCAGGTGCCGCACCAGGTCCAGCGTGGACGGGTCGGCCCAGTGCAGATCCTCCAGGATCAGCACGACCGGGGCGTGCGAGCCGATGTCGTCGAGCATCCGCCGGACCGCGAGGAAGACCTGGTGCGGCGCGTTCATCGAGTCGCCGTCCAGCTCGAAGAAGGACCGCAACCGGGGGTACGCCGGACCGCCCAGCTCGGCCGCCCGGTGCGCCCCGTGTTCCCGGCCGAACGTCTCCAGCACCTCCAGCAGCGGCCCGTACGGCATCGGGTCGCCGAAGTGCTCCTCACACATCCCGGACAGCACGTACGCCCCGGTCTCCCGGGCCGTCCCGGCGAACCGGCCCAGCAGTCGGCTCTTGCCGACCCCCGGCTCGCCGCCGACCAGCACGGTCGCGGCCCGTCCCCGGCCCACCTCGATCAGCCGCCGCCTGAGCAGGCCCAGCTCGTTCTCCCGGCCGATGAACACCCGCACCACCCCGACCCGGCTCTAGTGGTTGACGATCTCCAGGACCACGGCGACGATCCGGTCCAGCTCCTCGTCGTCGCGCAGGACGTGCTCCAGGCGATCGTCGTACGCCCGGCCGCCGCCCGCATCCTCGGTGTCCGCGCCGAACACCGTGTTCAGCACCTCGGCCACCACCGTGCGGGCCGGCTCGCCGCGGGCCAGGCGGGCCCGGATGAGCTGGACGGCGCTGTGCGCCAGCGCGGTGATCAGCCGCTCGTGCTCGGTGTGCGGGTCCGGCGCAGTCTCGGCCCGGGCCTCCAGCTGGGCGGCCGAGGCGACCGGGGCCCGCTTGTGGCCCAGCGGCGCCTCCACGTACTGCTCGTACCACCGGGGCCGGCGGGCCATCGCGGCCAGCACGGTCCGGATGTCGGCCCGCACGTCGGCCTCGCCGTACGCCGACCAGCCGCCGTGCCGCTCGCCGTGCCGCACCACCCAGCTCTCGGTGGGCCACAGGTCGTGCCCCGCGGGCGCCGGCGTGCCGACCCAGACCAGGATCTGCACCGCCAGCTCGATCAGCCACGCGTCGCCGCCCAGCTCCCGGCACAGCCAGGCCGGCACCCGCGGGCGCTGCAGCGCGCCGATCTCGCCGCGCCGCCGGCGGTGTCCGTCCACGGTGGCCGGCACCAGCCGGCTGACGATCCAGCCCTCCAGGTTCTCGATCCGGGTGCACGCCCGGCGGGTGACGTCGTCGACCACCGCCTCGACGTCGTTCTCGAACCGGTCCAGGCAGTCGGCGGCCAGGTGGCGCACCGACGCCGCGCAGTTCACGTGCCCCCGGCGCAGCTCGATCTTCTGCGTGAGCCGCCGGTAGACGATCGGCCAGACGATGGAGTACGTCGCCCCGGTCAGCCGCAGCCGCTGTGGCCCGGTGGCGTCCGCGATCGCGGATGCCAGCAGCCCCCGGCGCGCCAGATCACGGACCTCGTCGACGCCATCGGTGTCGATGGTTCCGAGCACCGCCCCTCCTCATGGTTCCCGGTCGGACCGGGTGGACCGGTCCGAAAGACGCACCAACGAAGTGCAATCACTGTGGACCACGTGATCGCGCACCGTGAACGGCGGGACGAGTCGTTCTGGCCGCCGGTCAGGCGGGCCGGGGAACGGCTCGGCGGAGTGTGCTGGCCGACACGGTCCACAGGAGAGGGTCATGAGGACGGCCGCACCCGATGAAGGTGCTAGCCCGTCCGGGGAGCCCCGATTCCGGCCGGAAGTGGCGGACGGGCGGCAGGATGGGGTGCATGCTGGGCGGGGAGTGTCCACCGGCCGGGGACGGGAAGGCGACGATGACAGGCGACGAGCCCTCCGAGGCCGCTGACGAGCTGCGCGAATACCTCGTGTCGGAGTTGCGCGGGGCCGGGTCGGCGGCCATCGCGGCCGGGGCCGACCCGGCCGCGGTGACGACAGATCTCCAGGAGCGGCTGCGCCGGGTGAACCAGGCGCTGGCCGCTCTCGCGGAACCTACCGCGCCTGATCCGGCTGACTGATCGGCGCGCTGACCGGGCCGGTCCGGGCGCCGTGGCCGGCGGCGAAGCGGATCCGGTCGCCGGGCCGGACCGGCTCGCGGCCGTGGATCTCCCGGTCGTTGACGAAGGTGCCGTTCGGCGCCTCCGGGACCGGCTCGAGCCAGGCGGTGCCGTCCTCGTCCACCCCGGCTGTGGCGTGCCGGCGGGAGACGTTGGGGTAGCGGGCGAACAGCCGGCCGTACTCGCCGGCCCGGCCCAGCTCGGCCGTCGTCCCACGCCGGGGCAGCACCACGCGGCCGGCCGGGAACGCGATCACCAGCGCGGGCGGGACCAGCGACTCGTGGCAGGCGGTGCAGGTGTCGTTGCGTACGTCGGTGGTCCGGGCGCCGCACGCCCAGCAGACCGCCCGCGGCTCCCCGGCCGCCCCGCCCCCGGCCCCCGGTCCCTCCTGGACCCGGGCCGGCTCCAGTTCCACCCCGGGATGCCGGGGGCAGAAGTACCCGGCGCCGGCCGGGTACCGTTCCGCGCCACGCGGGCACCACAGCTCGCCGTCGTCGCTCATCGCTCGTGCCTGGCGTGCAGGGTGACCAGCCCGTCGGCGGCGGTGATGTCCTCCACCCGGACCTTGCCCCACCGCACGTCCTGGTCGAACAGGTAGCGTGCGAGCGGGTTGATCAGCTTGCTCTCCACCTCGTTGCCGATGCCCCGGCCGCCGTTGGTCAGCGTCTCCGGCGCGGCGCACCACCGCTGCAGCCGTTGCCGCGCGGCGCCGCCCAGCTCCAGGTGGACGCCGTGCTCCCGGGACAGCCGCTCCTCGACGTTGCGCAGCTGCCCGTCGAGGATGCGCAGGGCGGTCGGCTCGCTGATGAAGTCGAACACCACGATGTTGTCACCGAAGCGGTTGAGCAGCTCCGGGCGGCCCAGCTCCCGGGTGAAATGGTCCTTGATCGCCTCCTTGACGGTCCGCTCCAGCGTGTCGTGGTCGATCCCCGGATGCACCAGCTGGACCTTCTCGCCGGTGGCCGGGTCGTCGCGGAAGATGCCCAGGTTGGACGTGAAGATCAGCATGCATTCGGTGAAGTACGTGGTGACGCCCTGCCCGTCGGTGAGCCGCCCGTCGTCGAGGATCTGCAGGAACTTGTCGAAGATCTGCCGGTTGGCCTTCTCGAACTCGTCGAAGAGCACCACCGAGAACGGCTTGCGCCGGATCGCCCCGGTCAGCTCGCCGCCGGCCTCGTAGCCGACGTAGCCGGGCGGGGCGCCGGTCAGCCGGTCGGCGGAGTGGCTCGCCGAGAACTCGGACATGTCGAACCGCAGGTACGCGTCCGGGTCGCCGAACAGCATCGTGGCCAGTTGCTTGGCCAGCTCGGTCTTGCCCACCCCGGTCGGCCCGGCCAGGAACAGCACCCCCCGCGGCCGGTTCGCCGAGCTGCTGGCCTGCGCCCCGGACAGGCCCAGGGCGGCCCGCTTGAGGATGTCGAAGGCCTTCACCACGGCCGGCTGCTGGCCGTGGATCCGTTTCGGGACCTCGCTCTCGCCGAGCATGATCTGCCGGCGTACGGTCTCCTGCCGCCACGGGTTCTGGTCCACGCCGATCCGGTAGATCCGGATCGCGTCCTCGATCCGGCCGATCGGCATCCGCCGGTCCGCGGCGAGCCGGGCGATCTCGCGCATGGCGTGCAGCGTCATGTCGTCGGTGCGCTGCGCGAACCGGGCGACGTCCGGATCGGTGTCCGGCGGCGCGGTCCGGTCGCCGGTGATGATCGGCGCGAAGTACCTCGCCGCGCGCATCCGGTCGGACAGCCCGGGGCCGGCCACCGCGATGCTGCGCACCCGTTCCATCCCGACGGTCAGCCAGGCCGGCAGGTCACGCTCGCCCTCGGTCAGCCAGATCACCGGGTTGAACAGGTCGGCCGGCCGGTCCGGCGGCCCGCCCAGGTGGGTCTCGGCGGTGACCGCGAGCTTCTGGGCGAACAGGAAGAAGTCCCGCTCCACCCCTTCCAGGCCGGTCTGGCTGCGCGGGATCCGGGCCGCGTAGTCGATGACCAGCGCGGCGCGGACCCCGTCCGGGCCGGCCGGGGAGTCGTCGGGCGCCGGGGCCGGCGGCACCGCGTCCGCGTCGATCGGCGGCGGCTCGGCGGCTCCTGCCACCCGGGCCATGCAGGTGCGCAGCCGCTCCAGCGTCTGCTTGCGGCCGATCATCCGGCGACCCAGGAGCCGCTCCGCGGCGGCCCGCGCCGCCGGGTCGCCCGGCGGGTACACGGTGATGCCGTCGACCTGGTCGGAGACGATCAGGCAGCGGTACCCGGACGGGTGCAGCGCCTGCCAGAGGACCTCCAGCAGCGGCGTCGGGCGCACGCCGCCGGGGGCCCGGCCCCGGGTGTCGGGGACCAGGTAGAGGTCGCGGACGTTGCCGTGCAGGACGTACTGCGAGTGCACGGCGAGCGTGCCGGCCAGCTCCTGGGTGAACGCGGGGAAGCCGGGCAGGAACTCGGACGGGGTGGCCATCAACTCTCCTCGTGGTGATCGCGGGTCCGGGCCTTCGGGGCGGTGTCCTCGGCGGGCGATGCGGCCGGGGCGCCGGCGCCGCGCCCGAACCGCTTCAGGGCCGGGACGGGGTGTTCCGGCAGGTCCACGCGCGCCTCGAGGCCGCGTTCGCCGAGCCGGGCGCCGACCTCCCGGAGGCTGTCGTTCAGGTCCGCGCAGCGGCCGGCCTCACCACCGGCCTGCGGGGCGAGCTGTACCAGGCGCGACCGGATCCGGCCGGCGCCGTCGATCCACACATCGGCGGAGTGACCGCCCCGCCACGCGTCCCGGTGCACCGACAGGGTGGCCGAGTGGCCGACGCCCAGACCGGTGCTCACGTCGTAGCCCAGCCCGCTGAACGCCTCGGCCACCTCGTCGAGCAGCCGCCGCCGCTCCGTCTCCACGAGCGCCCAGTCCAGCGCGCTGTTCGCGGCGCGCCGCAGCTCGTCGGTGAGGTCGGCCTCGCCGCGGACCACGGCCCGCAGCCCGGCGACCGCGTCCAGGCACGGCGGCCGCGGCGGCGCGAGATCGCCGATCGCCTCCGCGACCAGTGGCTGGTCCAGCCCGGCCAGCAGGGTGGCCGCCTCGCGGCGGCGGGCGATCCGGGGATTGAGCTCCTGCTCCACGACCCGGGCCAGGGCCTCCAGGAACGTGGTGTTCATCGTGGTGTTCTTCTTCTGCTCGGCCCGCGCCGCGGCGGTCAGCGCCAGCGCGCGGTCGTCGGCGGTGGCGTCCTCGTGCAGCCGCACCAGGATGGCGTCGATCTCGGCCCGGACGCGGGCGCCGTCGGCCTTGGCCGGCGCGGTCCAGGCCGGCTCCGGCCGGACCGCCGGGACGGTTCCGCGCCGGGCCAGCACCCGCTGGTGGTGGGCGAGCAGCTCGGCGGCGCTGGGCGAGCCGGCCGCCGGGACCGGCAGGGCGGCCAGCAGTGTGTGCCGTTCCCGGTCCGCCTCGGCCCGCTCGATCTGCGCCCGGGCCCCGGCGAGCGCCGCGCGCACCTGGGTCACCAGGGCCGGGGTACCGGCCAGCCGGCACCCGGTCACGTCGACCGGCCGGGGCAGGTCCGGCCGGACGCCGGCCTTCTCGGCGCGTGCGGCCAGCAGCAGCAGCTCCTGGTTGACCCGTACCGCCGATCCCGCCGCGAGCTCCCACAGCCGGGTCCGGACCTCCTGGTCGTGCTGCTCGTCCGCCTCGCGCTCCAGCTCAGCGGCGAACTCCTCCAGCGCGCGGCCGGCCGCCTCGGTGCCGGCCCGGGCCGCCTTGACCACCAGCGTGGCCGCCACGCCCGCACCCACGGCGACCACCGCCAGCGGGACGAGCACCAGCCCGGCCGGCAGCACCGCGATCTCTCCACCACTCATCCGCCCACTCCCTCTTCGGTATCTCGACGTCGTTCCGCCTCGGCGATCAGCTCCTCGTCGGCCGCCACCTCGGCGCGCCAGGCCGTCCAGCGGCGCCCGGCCCAGACCAGGTGGGCGATCGTCGTGGCGATCACCAGGTACTGCGGGAACCGGGACGCGGCCAGGCCGAGCACGGCCAGCCCGGCGAGGACGGCCAGCAACCCCGGCGCCCAGGACCGCCGCAGGAACCGGCCGGCCGGGCCCAGCGCGATCACGCCGGCGCCGGGGATCGAGTACCGCCTGTGGAACCGGCCGCCCACCCCGGCGGCCAGCAGGCACTCGGTGACCAGCGACACGGCGAGGCAGACCGCGGCGGCCACCCAGGCCAGCGCGATCACCGGGTCACCGGCGTGCCCGGCGGCGTCCGCGCCGGTGACCACGGCGATCCAGGCCACCCCGAGCAGGCTCACCCCGGCCACCGCCCAGCCCAGCGCCGCGGGCCGGTTCTGCCGGCGCGACCACTCCCGGAACGCCGCGCTCAGCGCCAGGTCGCTCCGTCGCCGGAGCTCGGCCTCGGCGCGGTCGTGCTCGGACCGCGCGACCGCCCGCGCGTGGCCGATCAGCAGCACCGCCGGCCAGAGCATCTCCGGGTCGCCGGCCAGGCGCCGCATCCACGGCACCGGCACGGGCAGCTCCGCGACGCGCCGGTCCAGCTCCTCGCGCAGCGCGGCGCGGTCGGCGGGCTGGTCGAGCGCCATCCGCAGCCAGATCGCCAGCCGCTCCCGGACGTCGACCCGCTCCCGCAGGTAGCGCTCGGCGTCCGGGTCGCCGACCCGGCGCACCATGGCCGGCCAGTCCCGGTGCACCCGCATCCAGGCGCGGTCCAGGTCGGCGAGCGCCTGCCCGCCGCTGCCGTCGCCGTCCGGCAGCGCCGTGTCGAACTCCGGCAGCAGGCGGTGGTTCCACAGATCGCGCAGCACCGAGCCGTGGTCGCCGTCGTTGCGCATCGCCGCGTGCGCGGTCATCAGCAGGCCGGCCCGGGTGATCACGTGGTTGCGGTAGACCGGGGGCCGGGTCGGGTCGAGGGCCCGCAGGACCCGCAGCAGCCGTACGTCGCCGGGCAGCCCGGACTCCGCCGCGACGGCGTCCACCTCCCGGCGGGCCTCGTCGGCGTCGCCGCCGGTGAACTGGTCCAGCCACGTGCGCAGCCCGTCCAGGCCGCCGTCGCGTTCGAACAGCACCCGGACCGCGTGGTTCCATGCGGTGGCCATCTCCTGCGCCAGCTCGGCGCGCAGATGGAAGGACATGCCGCGGAAGTGGTGCGGGACGCCTGCCACGTCCGGGGCGGCCGCGGGCGCCGACGGCACCGGCTCCGGCGGCAGCGGATCCGCCGTTCCGGTCAGCCACTGACCCACCTCGCCGGCGCCCCAGCGCAGCGACCGGTCGGTGGCCAGCAGGCCCCGGCACAGGTTACGCAGCCGCTCGTCGGGCACGCCGGAGACGTCCACCGAGCGCATCTGGGCGAAGTGGCCGCGGATGTCGTCGTCGGCCAGCCCGTCGAACGGGTGCTCGCCGGTGGCCAGTTCGAGGACCGTCATCCCCAGCCCCCACCAGTCGGTGGCCGCGCCGACCAGCCCGCCGTTGCACCATTCGGGCGGCTGGTAGGCCAGGTTGATGCGCTGCGGCCAGTCGGTCGCGGCCAGCGGCCCGGCGACGCCGAAGTCGACGAGCGTCGCGTCGTCGCCGGCGATCATGATGTTGGCCGGCTTCACGTCCCGGTGCACGAACCCGGCGCGGTGCAGCGCGGTCAGCGCGGCCGCAACGCGCTGCACCAGGTCGGTGAGCGCGGTGAGGCCGTCGCCCGGGTGCGCCCGGCGCTCCTCGCGCAGGTTCTGGCCCGGGACGAAGGCCATCACGCTGTGCCCGGCCTCGAACTCCAGATGCCGTACCGCGTTGAGCGGCGTCCCGGCCAGGTAGGCGACCAGCCCGGGGTCGGGCACGCGGGCCGGCAGGTGGCGCTTCACCACCGCCTCGGCGCCGCCGGCGCGCACCCGGACCAGGTAGAGCGGGGCCCGGCCGCCGGCCGCCAGCCGCCGGACCATTTCGTAGCGCGCGGCCAGCGGTGCGGGCAGCCCGTCCCCGGGCCAGTCCCCGTCCGCCGTCCCCGGCCGGGACCGCCCCTCGTCCAGCAGCGTCTCGTCCAGCTCGGGTCCCGCGCGCGGCGGGTCGCGCCGCGTGCGTCCCTCGTCCAGCAGGGTCTCGTCGAGACCGGCCGGCTGCTCGGGCTGGCTCATCCGCCGCTGACACCTCCGTGCTCCGGTCCGCCAGAAGTCTGGTGACCACCGAAACCTGCTACCGAGGAAGTGACGGACCGGTGACCTATCCGCAGATGTGGGGCCGTCGTCTCGGCCAGGCTCTCGCGGTCCTCCGGGACCCGGACGCCGGCCTGCTGCCGCCGCTGCCCCCGCCGCTCGTGGACCCGCGCCTGGACGCCGGCCGGCTGATCGCCGAGGCGCGGCAGAAGGGCCTCGAGGACGGCGCGGCCTACCTGTACGACGGCTGGTCCTTCGGGCACGAGGGCGACCCGCCGGACGCCGTGGGCGCGCCGGCGTACGTGGCGGCGCTGCGCCGCCGCCGGGACACCGCCCTGCACGAGCACCGCGACCGGCAGCGCCAGACCGAGGACGTGCTGGCCGGCCTCTACGACGCCGCGCAGGACGCGGACCGGGACATGCGCCAGGCCCGGGACCGGATGGCCCGGGTGGCCGCCCGTGAGCAGCTCGACGAGGACCGCTCGCTGCGCGCCTACCTGCGCCGCCGGGACCTGGACGCCGAGCGGCTGCCGCTGCCCCCGCTGGACCACCCGGTCTGGGAGGGCGAGGCGCCGCCGATGGGCCTGCTCTGGCGGGTGTTCATCCTGCTGTTCCTGGGCGTCGTGGTGTTCGTCATCGAGCACTACGTGGCCGGGGCCTACCTGCCGCTGACCGACCTGGGCCGGACCACCGGCCGGGTGCTCACCGGCGCGATCGCCGCTGCCACCGTGGCCGGCCCGCTGGTGTCCGGGCAGCTGTTCCGGCACCGGCACGCGACCGGGTACGACCGGCCGCTGGCCGTGCTCACGTTCGTGCTGCTGCTGCCCACGCTCGCGATCATCGGAGGCTTCGGGCTGCTCGCCGCGTCGCTGTTCGACCACGGCGTCACCGGCGCGGGCGGCCCGGCGCCGGACGCGTCGCGGACCGCCGCGCTCGGCCTCACCCCGGCGACGCTGGTCGTGGTCTTCGACGTGGTGCTGTTCCTGGCCTGCGCGATGGCGTACCTGCTGGGCCTGGCTCAGCGGCACCCGTTCCAGCAGGCGTTCGCCCGCAGCCGGCGGATCCGCAACCGGACCGTCGACGTGGTGCAGCGGATGGGCGCCCGGATCAACCCGGACTTCCGGGCGGTGCTGGCCCCGGGCGACGGCGGGCAAGACGGAGACGGGCGGACGGCCGACCGGGAGGCGGCGGTCCGGTCCGCGTACCGGGCCGCCGAGGAGGCGTACTACCAGGGCCTGGTCGAGGCGGTGGCGGACCCGACGTTCACCGAGGCCGTGATGCGCCACCGGAGCCGGGCGGCCGCGGGGCCGGCCGGTGATCCGGAGACCGGCGGACCGGCCGGGGACGCGGACGCCGGGGAGGCGGCCGATGACTGAGTCGTTGCGGCTGGCCCGGGCGCACTTCCCGGTGACCGCGCTGGGCTACGGGCGGCGGCTCGGGCTCTGGGTGCAGGGCTGCCCGCTGGCTTGCCCGGGGTGCATCGCCAAGGACACCTGGGACCCGGACGGGGGAGTGGCGGCAGGCGTCGGCGAACTGCTGGACGACGTGCGGCGGGCGGCCGAGGCCGGGGCGGACGGGCTCACGGTCAGCGGAGGCGAGCCGCTGCGTCAGGCCCGGGCGCTCGGGGCGTTGCTCAACGGCGTACGGGAAATCGGTCTGGATGATTTCGACCTGCTGGTCTACACCGGCTACGAGCTGGCCGAGCTCGATGACGAGCAGCGCGGGACCGCGGCCCTGGCGGACGTGCTGATCACCGGGCGGTACGTCGCGGCCGCGCCCACCGGGCGGATCTGGCGCGGCTCGGCCAACCAGGAGATGCTGCTGCGCACGCCGCTGGCGCGGGCGCGGTACACCGAGTTCCTGGAGTACGAGCCGCCGGCCCCGCCCATCCAGGTCGGCGCCGGCCCGGACGGCCGGGCCTGGTGGGTGGGCGTGCCGAACCGGGCGGAGACCAGACGCGAGCTGGACCGCGCACTGGCGGCGCTCGGCTACACCGTGGAGTCGGTGAGCTGGCGCCGCACCCGTGACCGCTAGTCCTCCCGCGCCTGCGGCGGCCCTGGCTCCGGCTCGGACTGCGCCGGGGCCGGGCGCGGGCCGGACAGGCGCCGCCGCAGCCAGCTCTGCTCCGGCTCCAGCCGCAGCTGCCGGATCAGGATGGCCGCCTCGGCCCGGATCCGCCGGGCCGCCGACCGGCACCTGTCGATCTCCACGGCGTACTGCCGCTTGCGGCTGTCCCGCAGCTCGTCGAGCTGCGCGCGCAGGGCTCGGGCCTCCGCGGCGTCACGCAGCAGGGCGCCGTGCCGCGGCTCGGCCCGGCGCAGCCGCCTGCTGGTCCGTGTGTACTGGGCGACCTCGGCGCGCGGCCGGTGGTATCCGGCGGTCAGCGCGATCGCCCCGGTCAGCCCGTAGAGCAGCAGCATCAGCACCGCGCCCAGCGCCTGGCCGTCGTCGGCGGGCGCGGGGCCGGCATTCGCCCAGGCGCTCGCCGCGTCCCCGCTCGGCGGGGCGGGCGCCAGCAGCCGGAAGACGAACGCGCCGAGCCCCATCGCCAGCCACACGCCGGCCAGCCCCCAGCCGAGCACCGCGCGCCGGATCCGGCGCCGCGTCTCCCGGGCCCGCCGCAGGCACTCGCCGGCCAGGTGCGCCACGTACGTCGTCGTCACGGTCAGCGCCACGACCAGCGGGAACACCGTGGCGTCGTTGAGCATCCGCTCGACCACCTGCCGGAAGGTGATCAGGTCGGCGACCATCGCCAGCGCCAGCACGACGTAGAGCACCACCATCGTGACCAGGCCGCGGCCGGCCAGCTCGCCGACGTTGCCGGTCTGGTAACCGGCCTCCTCGATGCCGTCCGGGCCGGCCGGCATCGGGGTGTCGCGCTGCTCGACGCCGCGCCGGGCGCCGCGCTTGACGTACTTCAGCTCCTGGATCCGGCCGCCGCGGCTCTCCTCGTCGTGGTCGTACTGGGTGACCAGCCCGTCGATCTGCGCCTGCGCCTTGCCCAGCTCCACCTCCTCGGCGGTGTGCCGGCGCAGGATCTCCACCTCCATCTCGACCACGTGCGACTCGATCACCTCGTGGACCGCGCTGACCACGGAGTCGTCGATGCCGTACCGCGCGGTTCCGGCCAGCTGCCGTCGGACCCGCTGGCGCAGCCGGTCCTCGCCGGCCATCGCCGGCACCGGCCGCAGGCTCAGCCGCCTGAGCCGCTTCGCGGTCCGCCGCAGCTCGGCACGGCGCTTCCAGTCCTTCGGCATCCTCATGTCGGGCTCCCAGAGTCGGCGGGATCGGGCGGTGTCTCGGTGACCCAGCCGGGGAGCTGGACCGGGGGGAGGGTGAGCAGCGGGTAGAGCGTCATGCCGTGCGGATGGTGCTGCGAGAGCGCGGACAGGTATTCGGCGATGCGCCGCTGATACAGCTCGGCCGTCCGGCGCGCCTCGGCTCCCGGCCCGGCCGCGGCCTCCCGGTGCCGGCGCAGCACCTCGGCCCGGTCGGCGCGGCGGCGTTCCACGGCCTCCCGGGCCTGTTCCAGCTCGGCCTCGGCGCGCCGGATCCGCCGGGAGCGGGCGACCTCGCGGCGGTGCCGCAGCATCGCCTCGGCCCAGCGCTGTTCCTGCGGGTTGCGTGGCCGCAGCTCCTCGGCGGTCAGCGGGGCGTTCGCGGCGTCCAGACGCTCCCGTGCCCGGTCCGCGTCGCGCCGGGCCCGGTCGATCAGCTCGTCGCACCGGTCCAGCTCCAGCGCGGTGGCGCGGCCCAGCCGGACGAAGGCGACGTACAACTCGTCGAGCCGCTCGTTCAGCTCGGCCAGCAGCACCACCTGATAGCCCACGACCACCGGCTCGCCTGTCCCGGCCAGCTCCTGGTGCCGGCGCCGCACCTCGGCCAGCGACGGAAGGCCCTGCTCACCGTCGAGCCGGCCCCGGTTCCGGTCGTCGCGTCGCAGCGCGGCGGGGTAGGTGGTCTCGGCTGTGGCTTCCATGCCAGCTTGCTGACGGACGGCATCCGGTCCGTCAGCTACCGGCATGAGACTTCACCGGTCCGTGCTACTCGTCGCCGTGGCGCTGAGCCTGCCTCTGGCCACCGGTTGCGCCGCGGCGAAAACCGTGGTGTTCGGCGACGAGTTCGAATTCCACTGCCCACAGCCGGCCGCGCCCGGCCTGGCGATCGCTGTCGGCGCGCGGGCGAACAGCCCCACGCCGGCGCTCTCGCCGGAGATCCGCAAGCTGGTGGTGTCCACGACGGAGGGCTGCGGCACGATCACCGCCGTCCGGGTGGACGGTCGGCCGGCCGTCGTCGACGCCCTGACCTTCCGCACCGGCGCGAAGACCGAGCAGAACTTCCAGATCGACAAGCGCGCCTTCTTCGACCGGGTGGACGGCCTGCCGGCCAAGGCGAAGGCGGCGGCGCCGGAGGCGAACGTCCTGCAGGCGCTGAGCCTGGCCGCCGACGCGGCCGGACGGGGCGGCACGGTCGTCCTGATCGACTCGGGGGTGCAGACCACCGCCCCGCTCGACTTCCGGAAGAACGACCTGCCGTCCCGCCGCCCGGCAGCCGTGGCCGACGCGCTGCGGCGGCAGAAGCTGCTGCCCGACCTGAGCGGCCGCAAGGTCCTGCTGGCCGGGCTGGGCTACACGGCGTCCCCGCAGGAGCCGCTGGACGACAAGAACAAGGCGTTCCTGGTCGACCTGTGGCGCCAGATCGTCACCTCGGCCGGCGCCGCCGAGGTGATCCTGGACGAGAGCCCGAACACCGGTGGCGCGGCGGTCACCAGCCCGGCGGTCGGTGTGGTGCGGTTCCCGGTCGCGGAGATCCAGCTCGCCTGCGACACGTTGTCGGTGCTGCCGGACGACGGCGCTGTCGGTTTCGTCCCGGACCAGGCGGAGTTCCGCGATCCGGCGGCCGCGCGCCGGACCCTCGGGAAGCTGGCCGGCTTCCTCGGTGGCAATCCGGCCGCCCGGGTGCTGATCAAGGGGTATGTCGCCCACTACGGCGCCGGCGACCTCTCGCAGCGCCGCGCCGACCGGGTCGAGCGGGAGCTGTCCGCGCTGGGCGCGCGCAACGCGATCACCGCGAAGGGCATGGGGTGGGGGCCGTACCCGAGCGTGTCGGCGCCCCCGGACAAGCGCTGGGACCAGAAGAACCGGCAGGTCACCATCGAGGTCAGCTGCGACTGAGCGTCGGCGTGCGGGCCAGGGACGGCCCTGGCCCGTACCGCCCGTCGGATGTGGTGCGCCGGGCCCAGGTCGGCGCGGTTCCTCCGCGGCGAGAGGTGGAGGTGATGGACACCATTCGGAACCGCCGTGGCCCTGGCGCGCGGGCGGCAGCGCCTGGCTCCGCTCGCTGCGCCGGCGAAACCGCTGGCCACCGGATCGATGACTCGCTTCCCGCCCGGCGGGTGCCGTCCGTCCTCACCGGCGGCCCGTCAGAGCCCGGCCTTGTCCAAGGCGGCCAGGAACGAGGGCTTGCGACGGTGCCGTTCCCGCAAGGCCGCCAGGAACGCCTCGAAATCCAGACCGGCCCGCTCGTGCAGATCACGGATCTGGGTCACGATCCGGGCGGCCGCCGGATAGCCCTTGGTGCCGGTGGTCATCTTGTCCTCGGCCTGGCGGGCGAGAACCGGGATGGCGTCCGCCGGATGCGTCCTCGCCCGCACCTCGCCGACCCGGTACAGGATGCCGGCACTGCACCGGTACCTCACTGCGGCTTCCCACGCGCCGTCGGCGTCCCCGCTCTCCAGCAGCACCCGGACCAGGAAGTCCGCCTGATAGCCACCGCTCGCCGCCCGCTGATGCAGGTGCGCCGCGGCTCGCTCGGCCACCTCCGCGAGGGTTGCGGCCCGTTCGGCCGCGTCGAGCAGGTCCTGGTGGCGCTGGGGGTCGGGCAGCTCGGTGAACAGACGCCACCGGATCCCGACGGCCTCCGCGTACTCGCCCTGCCCGGTCAGCAGCTCCGCGAGCAGCGAGTCGATGCGGCTGTCCGGCCGGTTCGCCTCGGTCAGCCCGCGGCGCAGCCAGGTGATCGCCTCCGCCTGGCGTCCGGCGTCGCGCAGGGTCTCACCGATCCGCACGTACTGGTAGGACTGGGGGAGCTCCTCGGCGTACATCGCGACCAGCGCGTCGGTGTCCCTCGCGATCACTTTCAGGTACTGCTCCAGCAGATGCCGCACGGTCCAGCGGTCACCGGGATCGAGGTGGCGACCGGCGAGTTCGGCGAGACGCGCCCGGTACGCCGCCAGGCCCGACTCGCCGAGCGCCTCGGCGAAGTCGGCGATCGGGAGCTCCGGCCAGCCCGGCCCCTGCACCCGGAAGTCGATCAGCCAGGCCGCGAGCTCCGCCGGATCCCGCGGGGGAGCGGCCCGGCAGGCCCGCGCATATCCGGCGACGGCCCGGCCGATCTGGTCTCCGATCGACCCGCTCGAGTCGTCTGCCTGCTCGGTCGTCCGGGTCAGGTGCTGGATCGCGGTCCGGTACAGCGGCCCGATCCGGGCCGGCGCGGATTCGCCGGCCCGGTCGAGGGCGTCCAGCACGTCGCTCGCCTTGCGCGCATAGTCGAGGCCGCGCCCGTACGGCAGGAATCCGCGCTGGCGCAGCCCGCCGACCAGCCGCCGGAGCTCCTTGACATCCGTTTCGCCGTGGGTGGCGGCCCGCAGCGACAGCCGCCGGAGCAGCGCGGGATCGTCCTCGGCCAGCTCGATGACCAGATCGACGAGCGTGTCCGGCCCCAGGGCGTGCAGATAGCCGCGCAGGCCTTGCCTCGCCGCCTGGCGGCGCGGCGCCACGGGGCGCGCACCCAGCAGGGACAGTCCGACAGCGACGCAGTGCTTGCAGAAGTTGCCGTCCCGGCCGTACGGGCAACTGCACTCCCCGTGCAGCCCGGCGCTGTCCGTCAGCCGCACCACGTAGGACTCGGTCCCCTCGACGGTGGCCACGACCCCGTCCGGCAGCTCGTCCACGGTCCCGACCGCGTCCACGTAGTCCCTGCCGCGCTCGTACGACGTCGCTCCGGCCAGCCGCCGCAGATCCTGATCACTGAACCACGTCACGTGTCCATTCCATCAGGTCAGCGGTGCGGGCGGTCGCGGCGCACCGTGGGGCGCCGCCCCCGGATGGTGCTGTGGCTCAGCGCCCGGATCACCCGCTCCGCATCCGCCTCCGGCACCTCCACCAGCGCGAACCGGTCGGTGATCTGGATCGCGCCGACGTCGCGGGCCGGCAGCCCGGCCTCCCCGGCGATCGCCCCGACCAGGTCCTGCGGGCGCAGCCCGGCGCGCCGTCCCAGGCCCACGAAGACGCGGGTCACGGCGTCTTCCGCCGGACGGCCCCGGCCCGGCCCGTTCGAGCCGCGGCGCGCGGCCCGGTTCTCGAACTCGCGCTCCCGCTGCGGGGCGATCGACGGGATCTCCGGCTCGTCCACGTCCCCGCCGTTCGCCTCGTGCAGCAGCTTCAGTCCGGCCAGCGCCACCTGCTCCACGTCGGCGTCGTCGGTCAGCGAGGCCAGCACCGAGCGGAACCGGTCCAGGTCGTCGGCGGCCATGGCCTCCTGGACGGTGGTGCGGATCACTTCCAGGCGCCGGGCCCGCAGGTCGGTCACCGTGGGCAGCTTCTCCAGGACGATCCGCTGCCCGGTGAGCCGCTCGATCGCCTTGAGCATCCGCTGCTCGCGCGGCTCGGCCAGGGTGATCGCGGCGCCGGTGCGCCCGGCCCGGCCGACTCGGCCGATCCGGTGCACATAGGCCTCCGGGGCGGACGGCACGTTGTAGTTGATGACGTGGGTCAGCTGCTCCACGTCCAGGCCGCGGGCCGCCACATCGGTGGCGACCAGCAGCTCGGTGGCGCCGCTGCGCAGCCGGCCCATCACCCGGTCCCGCTGGTCCTGGCTCAGCCCGCCGTGCAGGGCCTCGGCGCGGAACCCGCGGCCGTTCAGGCTCTGCGTGACCTCGTCGACCTCCTCCCGGGTCCGGCAGAAGACGATCGCCGCCGTGGGCGCCTCGACGTCGAGCACCCGGCCCAGCGCCGCCGTCTTGTGCGCCCGGGCCACCAGGTAGGCGCTCTGCCGCACCGCGGGCAGCGCGTCGGCGGCCGCGGTGTCCCGGCCCATCTGGATGCGCAGCGGCTCGCGCAGGTGGCGGCGGGCGATGGCGTCGATCCGGGGCGGCATGGTCGCCGAGAACAGCACGGTCTGCCGCTGTTCGGGCGTCTCGGTGAGGATCGCCTCGATGTCCTCGGCGAAGCCCATGTCCAGCATCTCGTCGGCCTCGTCGAGCACCACGGTGCGGACCGCGTCGAGCCGCAGGGTCTCCCGCTCGATGTGGTCGAGGATCCGCCCCGGCGTGCCGACCACGACGTCCACCCCGCGCCGCAGCACCTGCAGCTGCCGGCTGATCGGCTGGCCGCCGTAGACCGGCAGCACCCGCACGTGCAGGTCCCGCCCGTACCGGTAGACCGCCTGCGACACCTGCTCGGCCAGTTCCCGGGTCGGCACCAGCACCAGGGCGGCCGGTGCGTCCGAGGCGCCGGGCGCCAGGCCCTGCAGCAGTGGCAGCGCGAACGCCGCCGTCTTCCCGGTGCCGGTGGCGGCCTGCCCCACCAGGTCGTGCCCGGCGACCAGCGGCGCGATCGCCTCGCGCTGGATCGGTGTGGGTTCTTCGTAGCCGAGATCGGCGAGCGCGCGCAGCAGTTCGGGCCGCAGCCCCAGGGCGGCGAAGCCCGTATCGGTGCTGGTCGCGACGTCTTCGTCCATGAGGGCAGAATACGGAGCGTGCGCGCCGCCCCGGCCACGGGGCAAGCGGAACAGCGCAGCGTGATCAGTTCGTCCCGCTGTGGTCAGCGGGAGCGGTCACCGGCAGGTGGTGGGGAGCTGCTCCCTGGTCCACCGCTGCACGCCGCTCTGGTTGACCACCACGACCTCGTCCGCGTCGCCCGCGCAGAGGCGCCTGTCGAAGTACTCCCGCGTGGCCGTGTACGCCGGCCCGGCCGGCGCCTCCACCTGCAGCAGCGCGACCCGGGTGCTGCCCTCCGGCGCGCCCTTGCCGAGCTGGGCCAGCGCGCCGCGCAGATTTCCGGTGACCGAGTCGCTGCTCACCGATCTGGCCGCGATGGCGACGACCCGTTTCTGCGACGTGTGCACGAGGATGTCGACGCCGCCGTCGAGCCGCACCGTGGCGTCCTTGTCCTGCCGCAGCACCCCGGCCGCGATCTGCAGCTGGCGCCGCGATCCGGTCTTCTCCCGCACCGGTGTCCCGGGCGCCGCCACGTCGTACTCGAAGCTCGGATCCCGCAGTTTCCGGTACAGGATGCCGGGATTCTCCAGGCGCCCGGCCGCGACCAGCTCCCCGATCTCCGGCAGCGCGCCCCGGTCCACCGCGTTCTCCAGGGCCTCGACGGCCTGGTCCGGGTCGAATTCCGGGGCCCGGCCCATCGCGTCCAGCGCGAACAGCATGGTCGGGACCGTGCTCGGGTCGAGCCGGCTCAGCGTCCGGGACCGGCCGGGCACCAGGCCCTTCTCCTGCAGCCGCCGCAGCAGGTCCAGGTGCGCTCCGTAGATCTGCGGGGTGTACACCTGGGCGCGGTAATCGGCCTGCACATCCCGGTTGGTCGGGGCCGGATTCGGGAAGCTCATCCGGGCGGTGGTGACGGTCCGGCCGGGCTTGACCACTCCGAGTCTCTGCACCCGGGTGTCCGGCATTCCGGGGGTGACCGAGGCGATCACCGACGCCTCGCCCGCCGCGGTCCCGGTGTTGGTCACGGTCACCGTCCAGGAGCAGGTGGAGGTGCGGCAGGTGGTCGCGTTCACGGTGACGTCGAAGGCGGGCAGCTTCGCCACCGCCTTCCGTTCCTCCAGCGGATCGCGCGGAACTGTCCCGCCGGGCGCCCCGGCTGACCCGGGATCGACCAGCACACCGAGGTAGGGCGGGGTGGGCGGCCGTGGCGAACCGGGCGCGCCGTCGACGACCGGCCCGAGCGGGGTCCCGTCCCGCATCGGCCCGCCGAACCACACCAGCCGGTGCGGCGCGGCCCGGCTGAACAGCACGGTCCAACCGTCGCGCCGCAGGCCGACCGCCGGGCGGCCGGCCGCCGCGAGCCCGTCACCGGCCGGCTCCCCGCGGGCGGCGACCCAGTCGATCAGGCCGGCCAGCGCGTCCGGCGCCAGCCCGGTGCTCTCCACCGGGAAGGCGTAGCCCTCCGGGCGTACCCAGGTGTCCCGGAGAACGGCGATCCGGGCCGGGTCGCGACGTGCCCACCAGGCCTGATCCCCGCGCACCGCGGCATCCGGGCCGGAGGCCAGGAACTCGGCGGTCCCGCCGCCGGAGTCGGTGAGCCGCCCGCCGGCCGTGCCGTCCGCCGCCACCGTCAGGTCGCCGGTGACGTCCAACCCGGCCTGGTCGAAGAAGGTGGCCCTCAGCGACGCGGCTTTCTGATCCCGCAGGGCCGTCGCGGCCTGCGCCGCGGCCACCGCGGGATCCGGCGCCCGGTCCGGCCGGCCGCGCAGCCGGACCAGACCGCCGGTGGCCACGAGCACCATGGCCAACGCCAGGCCGATCAGCAGATGGGGCAGCCGGGGCGACACCGGCGCCGTTTCCGGCGCGCTCTCCCGCGGGGGTACGGCGGTGGGCTGCGGCCGCGCCGGCGGTACGGGCGGAGCCGGTTCCCGCGCCGGCCGCCACGGTTCGGGCGCGCCGGCCGGGGCGGCCGACGGCGTCCGCGGCGCGGGGACGACCGGCTGCGGGGCCCGCGGTGGAGGTTGCACGGGCGTCGGGATGCGCGGGGGTGGCCCGGTCCGCGGGGGCTCGGTGGTGCGGGGCGTGGGGATGCGCGGGGGTGGCCCGGTCCGCGGGGGCTCGGTGGTGCGGGACGGCTCGGCGGTGCGCGGCGGCGGAACGGTGCGCGGGGGGGCGTCCGAGGCCCACGGATTGTTGGCGGGCCGTCCCGCGGCCGGCGTGGGCGCGGCCGGCGGATCCGGCGGGGGAGCGGGTGCGGAGGCGGCCGGTGGCGGCGCCGGAACCCCCTTGCGGGGCGGTGGCGAGTCCCACGGTCCCGGGGACCGCTCCACCTCATCACGCTCCGAGCCCATCGACACCCCCCAACCAGACGATCCTAGTGAGGTGAGTCGATAAACCACGAGGGCGCGAGGCATCTGGCACGAAACGCAACCCGTGCGAATGATCGTCACCGGGGTTAGGGTCTTCGGTATGGGCGTTCGCACCTGGATCGAGGGCTGGCCGGTCTACCGGCAGCTGACCGGCACCGACCCGCTGGGTCGTGGGGCCGCGGCCCAGAGCGCGCGCTCGAAGAGCCTCACCGCCCGCACCGAGACCGCCGACTCGGTGGCCCGCTCGGTCTGCCCGTACTGCGCGGTCGGCTGCGGTCAGCGGATCTTCGTGAAGGACGGCGAGGTCGTCCAGATCGAGGGCGACCCGGACAGCCCGATCTCCAAGGGCCGGCTCTGTCCCAAGGGCTCGGCCAGCAAGAGCCTGGTCACCAGCGACCGCCGGCAGAAGAAGGTGCTCTACCGGCGGCCGTACGCGACCGACTGGGAGGAACTCGACCTCGACACCGCGATGGACATGATCGCCGAGCGGGTGCTCACGGCGCGTGCCGAGACCTGGGAGGACGTCGATGACGAGGGCCGCCCGCTCAACCGCACGCTGGGCATCTCCAGCCTGGGCGGCGCGACGCTGGACAACGAAGAGAACTACCTGATCAAGAAGTTGTTCACGGCGGCCGGCGCGATCCAGATCGAGAACCAGGCGCGTATTTGACACTCCGCCACCGTTCCCGGTCTGGGAACCAGCTTCGGCCGTGGCGGGGCCACCGGATTCCTCCAGGATCTGGCTAACGCCGACTGCATCATCATCCAGGGTTCCAACATGGCTGAGGCCCATCCCGTGGGCTTCCAGTACGTGGTGGAGGCGAAGAACCGCGGCGCCAAGGTGATCCACGTCGACCCGCGGTTCACCCGGACCAGCGCGCTCGCGCACAGCTACGTGCCGATGCGCGCCGGGGCGGACATCGCGTTCCTGGGTGGAGTGATCAACTACATCCTCGGCAACGAGAAGGACTTCCGGGAGTACGTGGTCGCGTACACCAACGCGTCCACGATCGTCAGCGAGGACTTCCAGGACACCGAGGACCTGGACGGGCTGTTCTCCGGCTACGACCCGGAGACCGGCGCGTACCACCAGGGCAGCTGGGCCTACGAGGGCCAGCAGGAGGACGACTCGGTCCGGGACCACGTCGAGTCGCACATCGACCGGGAGACCGCCTCCGGCCTGGAGCAGGAGTCGCACGGCCCGCCGGTGCCCGCCGACGTGCCCCGGGACCCGACGCTGCAGCACCCGCGCTGCGTCTACCAGGTCCTCAAGCGCCACTACGCCCGCTACACCCCGGAGGTGGTCGAGCGGGTCTGCGGCGTGCCGCAGGACAAGTTCCTCGAGGTCTGCGAGGCGTGGACGAGCAACTCCGGGCGCGAGCGCACCACCGCGCTGGTCTACTCGGTGGGCTGGACCCAGCACAGCGTCGGCGTGCAGTACATCCGCACCGGCGCGATCATCCAGCTGCTGCTGGGCAACATGGGCCGGCCCGGCGGCGGCGTGATGGCGCTGCGCGGGCACGCCAGCATCCAGGGCTCGACGGACATCCCCACGCTGTTCAACCTGCTGCCCGGCTACCTGCCGATGCCGCACCACGAGAAGCACGCGACGTTCCAGCAGTGGGTGGACTCGATCCGGCACCCGGCGCAGAAGGGCTTCTGGGCCGACGCCGAGGCCTACGCGGTCAGCCTGCTCAAGGCCTACTGGGGAGACGCCGCGACAAGGGAGAACAACTGGGGGTACGACCTGCTGCCCCGGCTGACCGGCGACCACGGCACCTACCAGCAGGTCCTCAGCATGATCGACGGGAAGATCAAGGGTTACTTCCTGCTCGGGCAGAACCCGGCGGTCGGGTCGGCACACGGCCGCGCCCAGCGGCTCGGCATGGCGAACCTGGACTGGCTGGTGGTCCGCGACCTGTTCATGATCGAGTCGGCGACGTTCTGGAAGGACGGACCGGAGATCGCCACCGGCGAGATCGTCCCGGAACAGTGCAGGACCGAGGTGTTCTTCATGCCGGCCGCCTCGCACGCCGAGAAGGAGGGCACGTTCACCCAGACCCAGCGGCTGCTGCAGTGGCGGGAGAAGGCTCTCGACCCGCCGGGTGACTGCCGCTCCGAACTGTGGTTCTTCACCCGGCTGGGGCAGCTGATGCGGGAGAAGCTGGCCGGCTCCACCCTGCCGCGCGACCGGGCCCTGCTCGACCTCACGTGGGACTACTCGGGCGACGACGGCGAGGAGGTGCTCCGGGAGATCAACGGCTACGACGTGGCCACCGGGGCGCCGGTGCCCAACTTCACGGCGCTCAAAGCCGACGGCTCCACCGCCTGCGGCTGCTGGATCTACTCGGGCGTCTTCAAGGACGGCGTCAACCAGGCCGCGCGGCGCAAGCCCGGCAGCGAGCAGAACTGGGTGGCCGGCGAGTGGGGCTGGGCCTGGCCGTCGGACCGCCGCACGCTGTACAACCGCGCGTCCGCCGACCCCGAGGGACGCCCCTGGTCGGAGCGGAAGAAGTACGTGTGGTGGGACGCCGGGGCCGGCGAGTGGACCGGTTACGACGTGCCCGACTTCGAGAGGAACAAGGCGCCCGGCTACCGGCCGCCGGAGGGCGCCAGCGGCGTCGAGGCGATCGCCGGCGACGACGCGTTCATCATGCAGGGCGACGGGAAGGGCTGGCTGTACGCGCCGAGCGGGCTGATCGACGGCCCGATGCCGACACACTACGAGCCGGTCGAGTCCCCGGTCCGCAACCCGCTCTACACCCAGCAGTCCAACCCGACCCGCAAGGTGTACGAGCGCCCGGACAACCCGACCAACCCGAGCCCGCCCGAACGGCACGGCGAGGTGTTCCCGTACGTGTTCAGCACCAGCCGGCTCACCGAGCACCACACCGCGGGTGGCATGAGCCGGCAGCTGGCGTACCTGTCCGAGCTGCAGCCGGAGATGTTCGTCGAGGTGTCCCCGGAACTGGCCGCCGAGCGGGGGCTGGAACACCTGGGCTGGGCGCACGTCGTCACCGCCCGTGCCGCGATCGAGGCCCGGGTGCTGGTCACCGACCGGCTCACCCCGCTGCGCGTGGACGGGCGGGTGATCCACCAGATCTGGATGCCGTACCACTGGGGCAGCTCCGGCCTGGTCACCGGCGACTCCGCGAACGACCTGCTCGGCATCACCCTGGACCCGAACGTGCTGATCCAGGAGAGCAAGGTCGGAACCTGCGACATCCAGCCGGGCCGGCGGCCGGTCGGCCCGGCGCTGCTCGACCTGGTGCGTGCCTACCGCGACCGGGCCGGCCTGTCGCCGGACCGGCACACCCCGTTGCTGACCGAGGACGAGCAGGCCTGACATGGTGTCGAAGAACAGCTTCTACGGTCCGCTGGACCCGGCCCCCGACGCCGGCTACCCGGACGCGCCGCCGCGGATGGGATTCTTCACCGACACCAGCGTCTGCATCGGCTGCAAGGCGTGCGAGGTGGCCTGCAAGGAGTGGAACGCGGTCCCGGACGACGGGTTCAACCTGCTCGGGCAGTCCTACGACAACACCGGCGGGCTGACCGCGAACTCGTGGCGGCACGTGGCGTTCATCGAGCAGCCGGTGGCCGGCGGGGGGCACGGCACCGACGTGCCGGGGGCGTTCGCGGGGGTGCCGGCCGGGCCGCCGGTCAGCCCGCACACCGCGGTGGTCGCCGCGGGGACGGCCCGCGACGGCGGGACCGCCCCGGGCGTACCACCTGCTGTCGATGTCTTCGCGGCCGCCGCGACCACGGCGGAGCCGCAGTTTCTCGGCATGCCCGGCCGGGATCTCCCCGGGCGGACCCCGGACGCGCCGCGCAGCGACTTCCGCTGGCTGATGATGTCGAACGTGTGCAAGCACTGCACGCACGCCGGCTGCCTGGACGTCTGCCCGACCGGCGCGTTGTTCCGGACCGAGTACGGCACGGTGGTGGTGCAGGAGGACATCTGCAACGGCTGCGGGTACTGCATCCCGGCGTGCCCCTACGGCGTCATCGACCAGCGCAAGGACGACGGGCGCGCGTGGAAGTGCACGATGTGTTACGACCGGATCGGCGACGGGCTGACCCCGGCGTGCGCGAAGGCCTGCCCCACCCAGTCCATCCAGTACGGTGAGCTGGAGGAGCTGCGCGGCCGGGCGCGGCACCGGGTGGAGAAACTGCACGAGCAGGGAGTGACCGAGGCGCGGCTCTACGGCCACGACCCGGAGGACGGCGTGGGCGGCGACGGCGCGTTCTTCCTGCTGCTCGACGAGCCCGAGGTGTACGGTCTGCCGCCGGACCCGATCGTGCCCACCCGGGACCTGCCGAAGATGTGGAAGCGTGCCGGGCTGGCCGGCCTGGCGATGGCCGCGGCCGTAGTGGTGTCGTTCTTGGGAGGCCGTTCGTGACCAGCCCTTCGGATGGCCGGCGCGGGAAGCGGGGCGGTGGCCGCAGGGACCGGCCGATGGTGCCGCCCGCCGACTTCCGCTCGTACTACGGGCGGCCGATCGTGCGGCCGCCGGTCTGGCACCACGACATCGCGGCGTACCTGTTCACCGGGGGCCTGGCGGCCGGATCCGCGCTGCTGGCCGCGGGCGGCGACGCCACCGGCCGCCCCGCGCTGCGCCGCGCCGGCCGCCTGACGTCGCTGGGCGCGCTGGTGGCCAGCACCTACTTCCTGGTCAACGACCTGGGCCGGCCGGAGCGGTTCCACCACATGCTCCGCGTCGCCAAGCCGACGTCGCCGATGTCGATGGGCACGTGGATCCTCAGCGCGTTCGGCGCCGCGGCAGGCGTCTCCGCGGTGGCCGAGGCCGCTCCGCTGCTGCCGGCGCGCGGCGTCACCGGCCTGGCGCGCAAGCTCCTGCCACCGCTCGGCCGGACCGGCCAGTACGGCGCCGCGGCACTGGCGCCGGCGCTCGCCACGTACACCGCGGTGCTGCTCGCCGACACCGCCACCCCCAGCTGGCACGCGGCGTACCCGGATCTCCCGGTCGTCTTCGCGGGCAGCGCGCTGGCCAGCGGCGCCGGCGTCGGGCTGCTGGCGGCTGCGCCGGAGCAGGCCGGGCCGGCGCGGCGGATGGCGGTGCTGGGGGCGGCGATGGAGCTCTACGGGGCGCACCGGGTGGAGACCGCCCGGGGGCTGCTCAGCGAGCCGTATGCGCAGGGCCGTCCCGGGAAGCTGCTGCGGGCCGGGCGCGTCCTGACCGCGGCGGGGGTGGCGGGCGCGGTCGTCGGGCGGCGCAGCCGGGTGGTCTCCGCGCTGTCCGGGCTGTCGTTGCTGGCCGCTTCGGTCGCTACCCGGTTCGGCATCTTCGAGGGCGGCATAGCGTCGGCGAGGGACCCGAAATACACGGTCCTCCCCCAGAAAGAGCGCCTGACCCGCCATAGCAGTGGGCCCGCCGCGCCGGGTCCCCGTCCCACCCCGCCCGCGTAGCCACCCTGCCCGCGCGGCGCTTGCCCCGCCGTGTGCTTGCCTCGCCGTGCGCTTGCCTCGCCGTGTGCTTGCCTCGCCGTGTGCTTGCCCCGCCCGGCGCCCGGTCGCTCCGCGCGTCGCGCTCTCGGCTGGCGCTTCAGAGGTGTCTCACGACGGCGGAGGGGCCGCTGGGCGCCAGTCCCAGTGGGTACAGCTGGGGGCGAGGGCGTGTCGGGGTTCCTGAGCGGGACCTCTGTGGGCCGGCCGCGAGCCTGCCCGCCGTCGGGGCGGGCGTGGGCGTCGACGTCGAGGAAGGTGGTCCGGGCGGGAGTGCCGGTTCCCGGTGGTCCCGCGGAGCGGAAAGCGCGGCATTTCTGCCCCCTGATCCATTTTCGGAAAGGCGCTGCCGGCTCGAATGCGGGGGCTTCCGAATCTGTCCTGTTCGGACGGTTTCGAGTGTTGACGCCCGGGGCGGAACTGGTTGGCAGGGGTCCGGTAGGCTGCCATCCCGGTCGATGAAGCACGGTCGGCCGCCGGGGAGGTAAAGGACGTGGCCGCCAGGTGTTCGCTCACCGAAAGCCATCGACGATTTTAACGACGCTGATGTCGCTCCGAATCGCTGGAATTTACTCCGCCCGATCTTAAAGCCGCTTTTCCGTTCGGGGGAACGAAAATGACACAGCCGCCGTCTGATCGGCAGCCTCCGCACCCGCAGGAGGAACCGG
>NZ_BOMW01000042.1 GCF_016862395.1 Actinoplanes siamensis
CCGCGCCGGTCTCCGCGCCGTCTCAGGAGGAGCCGACCGCTCTGGTGGCGGGGGAGCCGGTTACCGCGGTGTCCGGGCCGTCGCGGGAGGAGCCGACCACGCCCGTGGCGGGCTGGCCCCAGCAACCGGCGGCGCAGCAGCCCGGGTGGCCCCAGCCGCAGCCGAACTGGCAGCCGCCCCAGGGCTGGCCGCAGCAGACGCCGCAGCCCGGGCCGTACCAGATGCCGCAGCAGGCGCCGTTCCCCGGACCGCAGTCCGGACCGTTCCCCGGGCCGTACCCGGGACCGCAGCAGCAAGTTCCGCAAGGCCCGCCCCCGGCCTGGAACCAGCAGCCCCAGCCGGGCTGGCCCCAGCCGGCCTACCCGCAGCAGGGCTGGCCGCCCCCGCCCCAGCTGATGCCCCCGGCCCCGCCCAAGCCGCCCCGGGAGCCGAAGAAAGCCGACCGCCTCGCGGTAGCCGCCGCGAACGCCTCGTTCCTGAGCATCGGCTACTTCATGATGCGCCGCGCCGGCCTGGGCATCGCCACCCTGCTGGTCACGCTCGTCCTGCTGTTCTTCGTCGTCCCCGCGGTGCACACGGTCCTGATCGAGGTGGTCGCCGTCCTCTGGTGGCTGGCGATGATGGTGAGCGGCTACTTCCTGGCCCGGGGCCCGGTGGAGCCGGCCGCCCGAACCCGCCAGCGGGTCCTCGGGATCGCGTCGGCGGCCGTCGTCCTGCTCGTTCTCGGGCTGCTGCGGGTGCAGGCCGGCGCCATCGGCCGGACCGTCTCGGACGCGAAGGCCACCGGTGACTGCGCGCACGCGCTGGACAGCCTGGACAGGGTCTGGCTCGGCCTGCGCGTCGCCGACGCCCCGCTGGCGGCGAAGGGCGACGACACCGTGACCGCGTGCCGTGATCTGGACGCGGCAGGCCGGGCGCTCACCGCGGGCCTGGCCGGCGGTGACGTCACCGAGCTGGACGACGGGTTCGGCCGGCTGGACACGGTGCTCACCACGCTGCCCGGCCACGAGAAGATGACCGACACGGTGCTCGACAGGTTCCTCACCGGGATCCCGACGCGGAATCCGTGCGACACCGTGAAGATCACCGAGTGGCTGTCCACGCGGCAGAAGACCGGCAACACCCTGGACCGGGCCGCCGACGTGGTGGCCGAGCACCAGCCGGCCGCGCTGCTGGGCTGCGGCGACGCGTACCTGGGCTCGAAGAGCTGGATCGCCGCGAAGAACGTCTACCAGCAGCTGGTCGACACGTACCCGGACGACCCCGGCAAGGCCCGGGCGCAGGCCGGCATCGCGAAGGCGGACCTGGCCATCGAGCTGGACACGCTCAAGGAGCGGACCAGCGGCTCGCCGGCGAAGTACTGCTCGAGCCCGTCGAGGTACAGCGCGGCCAAGCCGTACGGCAAGGGCGTCAACCGTGCCATGTACTTCGGCAACTCCACCCAGTCGGACCGGCTCCCGGGCTCCTGGAAGACCACCGATCCGGAGGCCGCGACGCTTGTCGTCTGCATCGGCGAGGACAAGTCCGGTGCGGCGACGCGGACCTGCAGTTACCGCAGCAACTTCGGCAGCGGCCGGTCGTACCCGGTGACCTTCCACAAGGTCGCGTTCACCGTGAAGGGGTACGAGATCCGTACCGGCAAGGTGGTCTTCAGTCAGACCGTCCAGGTCGGCGGATCGAGCTGCCCGTCGACGATCTCCTACTCGTCCACGCTCGGCACCGATCTCGGCCCGCCGCGCCACATGGACGTCACGGTGAACTCCGCAGACGTGAAGGCCCAGTTCCAGAAGCTGATCGTGAGGTGACGCGGAAGGCCCCCCGGACGCCGGGGGGCCTTCTTCCCGATCCGGGGCGGAGATGTTCCACGATCCCCGTCGGGGCGGGCCACCGGCGCGAACCCCGGGCGGCCGGCGGATGTCACCGGACCCGCACCGTCACGCCGTCCCGCGCCGGCACCAGCTCACCGATCACCGGATGCCCCGGGAGCTCGCCGGCCACCAGCAGCCCGCCGGAGGTCTGCGCGTCGGCGAGCAGCAGCAGCTCGTCCTCCGCGACGCTGCCGGTGTCGGCGTGCGGGCGCACCCAGTCCAGGTTGCGCCGGGTGCCGCCGCTGACGTACCCGGCGGCCAGCGCCTCCCGGGCGCCGTCCAGGTAGGGCACCGCCGACGCGTCCACCAGCGCCGTCACCCCGCTGGCCCGGGCCAGCTTGTGCAGGTGCCCGAGCAGGCCGAAACCGGTCACGTCCGTCGCGCAGGCCACGCCGGCGGCGAGCGCGGCCCGGGAAGCGTCCCGGTTCAGCTCGGTCATCGCGGCGATCGCCTGCGGGAACACCTCGCCGGTCTGCTTGTGCCGGGAATTCAGCACGCCGATCCCGAGCGGTTTGGTGAGAGTCAGCGGCACCCCGGGCTTGCCGGCGTCGTTGCGCATCAGGCGGGCCGGGTCGGCGACGCCGGTGACCGCCATGCCGTACTTCGGCTCCGGGTCGTCGACGCTGTGTCCGCCGGCCACGTGACAGCCCGCGGCCCGGCCCACGTCGAGCCCGCCGCGCAACACCTCGGCGGCCAGTTCCATCGGCAGCACGTCGCGCGGCCAGCCGAGCAGGTTCACCGCGACGACCGGGGTGCCACCCATCGCGTACACGTCGGAGAGCGCGTTGGCGGCGGCGATCCGCCCCCAGTCGTACGCGTCGTCGACCACCGGGGTGAAGAAGTCGGCAGTGGCCACCACCGCGGTCCCGGCCGCGATCCGCACCACCGCCGCGTCGTCCCCGTCGTCCAGGCCGACCAGCAGCTCGCCCGGCCCCTGCCCAGCGGCGCCGCCGACCAGGCCGGCGACCACCGCCTCCAGCTCGCCGGGCGGGATCTTGCAGGCACAGCCGCCGCCGTGCGCGTACTGCGTCAGCCGGATCTGGCGGTGGGGCTCGTCCTCGGTCACGACGCCACCCTACGACCGGCCCGGGAGATCGTCATCCGCGGACCGCCGGGGGAGTCCGTGCCCCGCCGGCGGCACACGATACGGTGATCACGGAGGCGTTCAGGCGGCTGGTGCTCCTCGCGGTCTTCAACACCGACGTGACCCGGTATCCGGGTCAGGCGGGTTCGATTCCCGTCCGCCTCCGCCAGCTTGGAGGGCATCGTGCAGGACGCGGCGGCATCCCGGGGCGAGACCGACGCCGCGGCGGCGGGCGGTGGCGACTTCCGCAGACACATTCCGCGTACGGACGCGATCCTCTCCGATCCCCGCCTGGTCGCCGCGGCGCGCCGCCTGGGCCCGGCCCCGGTCAAGGCCGCGGTCCGTGCCGCGCAGGAGCGGGCCCGCGCCGGCGGGATCGCCCCCGCGGCGGTCGCGGACACCGCGTTCGCGGCACTTCCGGCCACCGCGGGCGGGCTGCGGCAGGTGCTCAACGCCACAGGCGTCGTCCTGCACACCAACCTGGGCCGGGCCGCGCTCTCCGCCGCCGCTGTCGACGCCGTCGTCGCGGCCAGCGGGCACACCGACGTCGAGCTGGACCTGGAGACCGGCAGGCGGGCCCGGCGGGGCCGTACCGCGCTCGCCGCCCTGGCCGCCGCGGTGCCCCGGGCCGGCGCCGTGCACGTGGTCAACAACGGCGCGGCCGCGCTGGTCCTGACCGCGACGGCGCTCGCCGCCGGGCGCGAGATCATCGTCAGCCGCGGCGAGATGGTGGAGATCGGCGACGGCTTCCGGCTGCCCGCGCTGCTGGAGTCGACCGGCGCGCGGCTGCGCGAGGTGGGCACCACCAACCGCACGTCGGTCGCCGACTACGCGGCCGCGGTGGGGCCGGCGACCGGGTTCATCCTCAAGGTCCACCCGTCGAATTTCGTGGTGCGCGGGTTCACCAGCGCCGCGGAGGTCGCCGAGCTGACCGGTCTGGGCGTGCCGGTGGTCGCGGACATCGGGTCCGGGCTGCTGGCCTCGGACCCGCTGCTGCCCGGCGAGCCGGATGCGGACGCGACGCTGCGCGCCGGCGCGGACCTGGTCGTCGCCAGCGGGGACAAGCTGCTCGGCGGGCCGCAGGCCGGGCTGCTGCTGGGCGACGCCGCCCTGGTCGAGCGGCTGCGCCGGCACCCGCTCGCGCGGGCGTTGCGGGTGGACAAGCTGACGCTGGCGGCCCTGCAGGCGACGCTGGCCGGGCCGGTCACGCCGACCTGGCAGGCGCTGCGGTACGACGTGGACGCGCTGCGCGAGCGGACCCGGCGGGTGGCGGCGCGGCTGCCGGTGGCCGAGGTGGTCCGGTCCGTCGCGGTGGTCGGCGGGGGAGGGGCGCCGGAGCTCGAGCTCGCCTCGTGGGCGCTGTCGCTTCCGGAGTCGTACGCGCTGGGCCTGCGCCGCGCCGAGCCGCCGATCGCCGGGCGGGTCGAGCACGGCCGGCTCCTGCTCGACCTGCGCTGCGTGCCGCCCGCCGCGGACGAGCTCATCGTGCGGGCGGTCAGCGCGCTGACCTGACGGCCGCGGGCGGCTCCGGCCGGGGCGGGGCGGGGCCCGCGAGGCGGAGGTACGGCGGTGCCGGCCCGCTGTGATCCACCGAGCGCCGGGTCGGGCGGCCCCCGCGGGGAGCACCCAGCATGATGACGGGGTGGGAATGCGCGTGGTGGCCACGGCCGGACATGTCGATCACGGAAAGTCGACGCTGGTGCGGGCGCTGACCGGGATGGAGCCGGATCGCTGGGCCGAGGAGCGGCGGCGCGGCATGACCATCGATCTCGGGTTCGCCTGGACGACGCTGGAGTCGGGCACCACCGTGGCGTTCGTGGACGTGCCCGGCCACGAGCGGTTCGTGCCGAACATGCTGGCCGGGGTGGGCCCGGTGCCGGCCGCGATGATCGTGGTGGCGGCCGACGAGGGGTGGATGCCGCAGTCCGCGGAGCACCTGGCGGCCCTGGACGCGCTGGGGGTGCGGCACGGGCTGCTCGTGGTGACCCGGGCCGACCTCGCCGATCCGGAGCCGGCGCTGGCCGCGGCCGCGGCGGAGATCGCGGCGACTTCGCTGGGGAAGGTCCCGGCCGTGGCGGTCAGCGGCGTGACCGGGGCCGGGCTGGACGAGCTGCGGGCGGCACTCGACCGGCTGGCCGGGGAGCTGCCGCCGGGCGACGGCGACGCCGCGGTCCGGTTGTGGATCGACCGGGCGTTCACCGTCCGGGGCGCGGGCACCGTGGTCACCGGGACGCTCGGGGCGGGTTCGCTGCGTACCGGGGACGAGCTGGAGCTGACCGGGCTCGCCAAGCCGGTGCGGGTGCGGGGGCTGCAGAGCCTCGGCGCTCCGGCCGACTCGGTCGGGGCGGTGGCGCGGGTGGCGGTGAACCTGCGCGGGGTCGGCAAGGAGGCGGTGACGCGCGGGGCGGCGCTGCTCACCCCGGGGCGGTTCCGGTCCACCGAGCTGATCGACGTGCGGGTGGACGGTGATCCGGTGGCCGGGTTGCCGTCGACGGTGATGCTGCACGTGGGGTCGGCGGCGGTGCCGGTCCGGGTACGGCCGCTGGGCGCGGACACGGCCCGGCTGCGGCTGGGGCGGGCGCTGCCGCTGCGGATCGGGGACCGGGCCCTGCTGCGGGACCCGGGCCGGCATCACGTGGCCGGCGGGGTGACCGTGCTGGACGTGGCGCCGCCGGGACTGCGGCGGCGGGGAGCGGCGGCGGCGCGGGCCGCCGAGCTGGCGGAGCTGTCCGGTCAGCCGGACCTGGCCGGGGAGCTGCGCCGGCGCCGGCTGGCGCATCGCGACGAGCTGCTGCGGATGGGGGTCGCGCCGGACGGGGAGCCGGTGGTGGGGGAGTGGTTCGCGGACCCGGGGCACTGGGCGGCGCTGGGTGCGCGGGTGGCCACCGAGGTCGCTGACTATGTCACGAGAAATCCGCTGGAGCCGGGCATCCCGGTGGAGGAGCTGCGTCACCGGCTCGGCGTGCCGGACCGGGCGCTCGTCGAGGCCCTGGTCCAGCCGCCGCTGACGGTGCGGGGCGGGCGGGTCGGCGGCGCCCAGCGATCACTTCCGGCCGAGCTGGTCCGGGCGGTGGAGAAGGCGTTCGATCCGGCGCAGCCGTTCCTGGCGCCCGAGACGTATCGCCTGCGGGAGCTGGGGTTGGGCACCCGCCAGCTGGCCGCGGCCGTCCGGCTCGGGCTGCTGGTGCAGGTCGCGCCGAACGTGGTGCTGCCGGCCGACGCTCCGGCCGCGGCGGCCGGGGTGCTGGCGGCCCTGCCGCAACCGTTCACGCTGAGCGAGGCGCGGCAGGCGCTCGGCACCAGCCGCCGGGTGGCCGTTCCGCTGCTGGAGTTGCTGGACCGCACCGGCGCCACGCACCGGTTGCCGGACGACCGCCGTACCACCGATCGGTCGTGACCCCGCTCCCCGCCGGCCGGCGGCCTCCCGCGCTCTCCCCGCGCCGGAGTCACCCTGGGCGTCCCGCCGCCGGCCCGCGGCGCGGGACGGGGCACGCATCGCGCGGCTCTGTCGTGATGTGTGCACCGAGGGGCCGATGATCTCTTGTAGGCTCGTCCGGACACCTCCATCGATGTGACCCGAGGGATCCCTACATGAACGACGAGTCCGAGTTCCACGCGGACCGTACCCAGGAGATGGTCCTTCCCGCGGTGGCGGCGACGGCGCAGGCCGTGCCGCCGCGGCACGGTGGGGCCGAGGTGATCGAGGCGGCTCCCTACCGGGGCGACACCGTCTTCGAGCGTGAGGTGGTCGAGAAGCTGGCGGCCGCCGCGGCGCGGTCGGTGCCCGGGGTGGCCGAGCTCGGCGGCGACGTGGCCCGGTTCTTCAACTCGGTGCTCGACAAGGTCGGCCTGGACAAGGTCGGCGACGCCACCCGCGGGGTGTCGGCCAAGGTCGACGGGACGTATGTGGACATCACCGTGGTGCTGTGCCTGCGCGCCGGCGAGGTCGTCTCCGAGGTGACCAGCGAGGTGCGCTCCCGGGTGATCGAGGCCGTGGAGAAGTACGGCGTGCTCGTCAACAACTGCAAGGTCAAGGTCGACGACATCCTGATGCCGGAGTGATCCAGGAGCGGCTGATCGCCCGGGTCCGGGAGCTGTGCGCGGGCGACGAGCGGCTGGCTGCTGCGCTGATCTACGGCTCGTTCGTCACCGGCGAGGCGGACGAGCACAGCGACATCGAGTTCTGGCTGTTCTTCGACGTCGCCGTGGAGCCGGTGGAGTGGCTGGCACGGATCGGCACGCACCGTCACGTCGTGGTGAACGAGTTCGGCGCGCACGTGGTGTTCTTTCCGGACCTGATCCGCGGGGAGTTCCACTTCGCTCCCGCCGCCGCGATCCCGTCGGTGGCGGACTGGCCGGCCCGGGACGCGGCAGTGGTGGTCGACCGGACCGGGGCGTTGCAAGCCGCTCTCGGCGTCCCCGCGGCGGCTCGCGGCGAGGACGGCGCGCAGCTGGCCGGGCGGTTCGCCAACTGGCTGGTGCTCGCGTACCGGGTGGCCCGGCGCGGGGAGCTGCTGCGGGCGGTCGACGCGCTGACCCACGTACAGCGGCATCTGCTCTGGCTGGCACGGCTCGCCGAGGGCCGGACCCGGCACTGGCTGACGCCCTCCCGAGCGGCCGAGACGGATCTCCCGCCGCATGTCGTCGCCGCGTTGCACCGGGCCACGGCGACGGCCGACCCCGCGTCGATCTCGGCGGCGCTCGCGGCCGCCTGGCGGTGCGGGCGCGGCTACTGGCCGGAGCCGGTCCCGGAGGAGCTCTTCGCCGAGTTGGACGCCCTCTTCCCGGGGTGGCCCGCGCTACCGGGGCGCGGTGCTCTCCCGGACGATCAGGTCGGTGGTCATCTCCACGTGCGGGGTGTCGACGGCCTCGCCGCGGACCAGGGCGAGCAGCGTCCCGGCGGCGCGGTGGCCCATGTCGCGCAGCGGCTGCCGGACCGTGGTCAGCGGCGGTGACGCCCAGCGCGCGTTCGGCACGTCGTCGAACCCGACCACGCTGAGCCGGGCCGGCACGGCGACGCCGAGCTGCCGGGCGGCCTCGTAGACGCCGAGCGCCATGTTGTCGTTGGACGCGAAGATCGCGGTGGGCCGGTCGTCGCGGGCGAGCAGCCGGAGGCCCGCCGCGAGCCCGGACGCGTGGTCGAAGTTTCCGCGCTCGACGAGCCCGCCGGAACCCAGCGCGGCGCGGTACCCGTCCAGGCGGGCCTGGCTGCAGCGCAGTTCCGCGGCGCCGGCGATCATCGCGATCCGCCGGTGCCCGAGCTCCAGCAGGTGCCGGGTGGCGCGGTGCGCGCCGGCGAAGTTGGCCGCGTCCACGGTGGGCACGTCGTCGGCGACCCGGGCCGCCGGGTCGAGCGCCACGACCGGCACGTTCAGGCTCCTCAGCGCGGACCGCACGGCGTCGGTGGAACTGCCCGCGGCGAGGATCACCCCGTCCGTGCGGCCCAGGCGCAACCGGCGCAGCAGCTGCTCGGTGCCGGGCGCGCCGCCGCGCAGCGAGGACACCACGATGCCCACACCTGCCGCGCTGGCGGCCGCCTCGATGCCCCGGATCTGCTCGGTCTCCCAGGCGCACTCGAACTCCGGGAACACCACGTCGATCAGCGCGACCGGGGCGGAGCGGGCCGGGCGAGCCCGGTACCCGTGGTCGTGCAGCAGCTCCTCGACCCGTTCCCGGGTCGCCGGGGACACGCCGTCGCGCCCGTTGAGCACCCGGGACACCGTCGGCACCGAGACGCCGGCGACCCGCGCGATGGTCTCCATGGTCACTCTGGGCGTGCGCATACCCGAGCGTCGTCCATCGACGGTGATGCCGTCAACCGGGATTCGTCCCGGGCACGCCGATCAGAATCCGGGGCAGAGCCGGGCCCGTACCACCGCAATGATCTTCGATGCGGTCGCATCGCCGAGCCCCTTGGGCGCCTGCGGCGTGACGAACCGCTGGTTGGCCATCGCGACCCAGTCCTTCTCCGGGCGTGCCTTGAGGTCCCGGCACTGATCGCGCCCCCGGTTCACCAGCGAGTCGGCGTCCTGCGCGGAGACCAGCCCGGGATTGATCTTCTTCAGGTCGGCGAGGTAGGCCTGGGTGGTCGTCGCGTCCGGTTCCGGGGGGAATCCGAGGTTCGCCTCCATGCTGGCCCGCAGGTCGTTCTGGGGCCGGGCGGGCGCGGAGTGCTGCGCGGCCGGGGCGATCGTCGAGTCCGAGCCGGATCCGCCGGAGCACCCGGTGAGGCAGACGGCGAGCGCGGCGACGGCGATGACAAGCGTGCGAGACATGACCGGCTCAACGACGCGAACCCACGATGGGGCACGGGGCCGCTGTCCCGCGATGCCGCCCGGCCGCCGCCGGGAGCCCCGTCACCGGGCGCCGCCCGCGCCGACCGGGTCGGCGTCGTGCAGCAGCGGCAGCATCGCGGCCGGCGGCAGCGGCCTGGCGAACAGGTAGCCCTGCCCGGTGTCGCAGCCCAGGTCCCGCAGGCGATCGGCCTGCGGCCGGGTCTCCACCGCCTCCGCCGTCACGCTGATCCCGAGAGCGTGCGCCATCCGGACGATCGTCTCCACGATCTGCTCGTCCACCGACGCGTCAGCGGAGCGCAGCCCGTCCACGAACGGCCCGGCCAGCTTGAGGATGTGGACCGGGAGCCGGCGCAGGTACGCCAGATTCGAGTACCCGGTCCCGAAGTCGTCGATCGCGATCCGGATCCCGCTGCCCGCCAGCCCGTCCAGAGCGGCCGGCGGCGCCCCGTCGGTGTCCATGATCGCGCTTTCGGTCAGCTCCAGCACCAGCAGCCGCGGGTCGAGCCCGGTGTCCGCCAGGATCTTGGCCACCTCCGCCGGGAACGCGGGCTCGCGGGCCTGCGCGACGGTCACGTTCACGCTCACGAAGACCGGCGTCCCCGGGAAGCGCCGCGCCCACTCCGCCGCCTGGGCGCAGGCCGTCCGCAGCACGTGCCGCCCGAGCGCGACGATCATCCCGGTCTCCTCGGCGAGCGGGATGAACACGTCCGGGGAGAGCTCGCCGAGCACCGGATGCCGCCACCGGACCAGCGCCTCCACGCCGCGCAGCCGCTCGTCGGCGAGCGACACCAGCGGCTGGTAGACCACGCTGAACTCGGCCCGGTCCAGGGCGTCCGGCATGTCCGCGGCCAGCGCGTACCGGGCGGCCTGCCGGGCGTTGCGGTCCGCGTCGTACATCACGTACCGGGCGCGGCCCTCCGACTTCGCGGTGTAGAGGGTCAGGTCGGCGGCCTTCATCAGCTCGGCCGGCGTGGTGTCCCGGACACCGCTGTCCACCACGCCGATGCTCGCGGAGACCCGCAGCCGGTGCCGGCCGATCTCGTACGGCGCGCAGAGCGCGGCCAGCGCTTCCTCGGCCAGCGCGCGCATCTCGGCCGGCCCGGCCGGGTCGCGGACCGCGAGCACGAACTCGTCCCCGCTCATCCGCCCGGCGATCCGGCCCGGCCCGTCCGCGCACCCGGTGAGCCGCCCGGCGACCGCCACCAGCAGCTCGTCGCCGACCTGGTGGCCGAGCGTGTCGTTGACCCGTTTGAAGCCGTCCAGGTCGAGGTAGCAGAGTCCGACCCGGTCCGCGCTGGCGAAGATCCGGTCCAGGTGCGCGGCGATCATCGTCCGGTTGGGCAGGCCGGTCAGCGGGTCGTGGGTGGCCTGGTGCTCCAGGCTCTCCTTGAGCCGGTGCCGGTCGGTGATGTCGTGCACCATCACCATGGTCAGCTCGGGCACGCCGTGCTCGTCGCGGATCAGCGACGACGTCAGGTCGGTCCAGACCGCGGTGCCGTCCTTGCGGTAGTACGCCTTCTCCAGCCGCACGTGGTCGCGCTCGCCGTTGATCATTTCCTGGTAGAGCCGCCACATCCCGGGCGGGTCGCTCGGGTGGGTCAGCCCCGGCACGGACATCGCGCACATCTCGTCGGCGGTGTAGCCGAGCAGGTCGGCGAACGCCTGGTTGACCCGCACGATCCGGCCGTCCATGGTGCTGACCCCGATGCCGATCGCGGCGTTGTCGAAGATCGCCCGCAATCGGGACTCGCTGGCCCGCAGCGCCCGCTCGACGCTCGCGTGCGTGTCCAGCACGGCCCGGGTGAGCCGCTCCTGCTCGGCCATCGTGGCCTCGCGCAGCGCCTGGGCGTACCCGGCGGCCACCGCGGACTGGATCCGGGTGGCCGCCGGTGCGGGGAAGCACGCCCCGATCAGCGTGATCGTCTCGGCCAGCACGGCCGGATCGGTCAGGTGCGCGGCGACCAGCGCCGCCCCGACCTCACGACCCGCCGCCGGCAGCTGTCCGGCCAGCCGTTCCAGCAGCGCCTCCAGGTCGGCCCCGGCCAGCGGGACGAAACCCTCGCGCGCTATCCGCTGCAGCCAGAGCCGGGCGAAGGCGGTCATCCTTTACGGCCGACGCCGGCGTACGCCCCCACTCGCTCCGGGTGCTCGTCGACGGGGTCCTGGGGGTCCGGCCGCCACCGCGGGATGACGACCAGGCCCGGCTCGACCAGGTCGAATCCCGCGAAGTACGAGGTGATCTCCGCCGCGGTCCGCAGCACGATCTCGCTGCCGGTGCGCCCGGAGAGCCGCTGCGCCTGGACCACCTCGGGCGGCTGCCCGTCCGCGGTGGCGTGCGAGATCAGCAGGAAACTGCCGGGCGGCACGGCCGCGCCGAGCGCCGCGACCAGCCCCCGCGGGTCGTCGCTGTCCGGCACGAAGTGCAGCACCCCGGCGAGCAGCACCGCCACCGGCTGGGTGAGGTCCAGGCCCAGCTTCTCCGCCTCGGCCAGCACCCGGTCCACGTCGCGCATGTCGGCCAGGATCACCCCGGTCCCGGGGACGCCGTCCAGGATCGCCCGGCTGTGCTCGACCGCGACCGGGTCGATGTCGACGTAGACGACACGCGCGCCGGGCGCCGCGTCGAGGGCGATCTCGTGCACGTTCCCGGCGGTCGGGATGCCCGAGCCGATGTCCAGGAACTGCCGCACCCCCTGGGCCGCCAGGTACCGCACGGCGCGGCGCAGGAAGACCCGGTTGGACCGCATGGTCTCGCCGATGTTCGGGGTCATCGCGGCGATCTGCTCGGCGAGCGCCCGGTCCACCGCGAAGTTGTGCGCCCCGCCGAGGAAGTAGTCGTAGACCCGGGCCGGGCTCGGCACACTGACGTCGATCCCGGCCGGCACCCACCCGTTCGATTCCGCCACGCCACTCCTCCGCGATCCTCATCGGACATCGCCCCAAGAACCACAACTGTCTATCGTTCATGGTGGCGGAAGGCAACAGCCGAATCTCCACCAGGTGGAGCCACGAACGGACGACACGCCGCCCATCGATCATCCGGGCCGGGCCACCCCCTCCCGTCCGGCCTGCGGGAGACCGCGGGACCCGGCGTTCCACCTCCGGTCGCCGGCAGGCTGAACCCGGCCGGTCCAGGCCGGATTTTCCTGGCCGTTCGCCGTCTTGTCGTGACGCAGGTCACCGGCTTACCGTCGGGCCAGACCGTTGGGGGGATGTCGATGCGCCTCGGTCGCCGCGCAGTGCCCGCGACCCCGCCCGCCGTGCCGCCGCCACGACGGACGAGCCGCCCGTGCGCGCCGCCGGCGACCGTCCCCGGCCCGTCGCGCCACCGGCCACGATGGCGGACCGGGCCGGCCGGCGTATCCGGACCGCTGATCGTGGGGGACCGGTTCCGGCGGCGGCCCGAGCCGGCCGGGCCCCGGTCCGCGCACCTCGACCTGCGACGAAAGGGGCCGCCGTGACCGTCCGGGAGAATTTGCACGCGGTGCTGCGGATGCACCAGATCGGGATCGTCAACCTGCTGCGGCCGGACCGGCTGGTCGGCGCGGCTGTCCGGAACGCGCGGCTCGGCCCGCAGGCGGCGCTGATCAGGAAGGCGGCCGTGGAGCATCCGTCGGCGCCGGCCCTGACCGACGACCAGGGCACGTTGACCTACCCGGAGCTGGACGAGCTGTCGAACGCGCTGGCGCACGGCTTGACGGGCCTGGGGTTGCCGGACCGTTCGGTGGTCGCTGTGATGGCCCGTGATCATCGGGGACTGCTGCTGACAATCAGCGGGGCGGCTCGGGCCGGGCTGCGTCTGGCGCTGATGAACACCGGGCTGGCCCCGCGGCAGTTCGCCGAGGTGGTGGCGCGCGAGAACGTCCGGGCGGTGATCTACGACGACGAGTTCGCGGAGACGGTAGCCGCCGTACCGCAAGGTGTCTTGAAATTTCGCGACGTGGCGCAGCTGAGCGCCGGGCGGCCGGTCACCCCGCTGCCGATGCCCGATCGGCCGGCCGGCTTCATCATCCTCACCAGCGGCACCACCGGCCTGCCCAAGGGCGCTCCGCGCACCAAGGTGTCCCCGCTGGCCAGCGCCCTGATCGCGGACCGCGTCCCGTTCCCGCGGCAGGGCGCCATCGTGGTCGCCTCGCCGCTGTTCCACACCACCGGCTTCGGCGCCTGGACCGTCGGGCTCGCCCTCGCCGACCACGCGATCCTGTTGCGCCGCTACGACGCCGAGCGCATCCTGCGGGCGATCGCCGAACACCGGGCGGCGATGCTGGTCGCGGTCCCGACCGTGCTCACCCGGATCCTCGCGCTCGGACCGGAGATCATTTCCCGGTACGACCATTCGTCGCTGCGCAGCGTCTTCGTGGCCGGCGCACCGCTGGCGCCCGAGTTGACCACCCGCTTCCAGGGCGTCTTCGGCGAGGTGGTCTACAACGTGTACGGGTCCACCGAGGTCGCCGTCGCCTCGGTGGCCCAGCCCGCCGAGTCGCGCCGCGCTCCCGGCACGGTCGGGCGGCCACCGGTCACCGTGCACGTCGCCATCTACGACGACGACGGCCTGCGGGTGGTCCGGCCGCACGAGACCGGCCGCGTCTTCGTCCGCACCGGCATCCCGTTCGAGGGCTACACCGACGGCCGGCACAAGCAGATCATCGACGGCTTCATGGCCACCGGCGACCGCGGCCACTTCGACGGGGCGGGCCTGCTCCACATCGACGGCCGCGACGACGACATGATCATCTCGGGTGGCGAGAACGTCTACCCGCTGGAGGTGGAGAACCTGCTCGCCGAGCGGGACGACGTGATCGAGGCCGCGGTGATCGGCGTCGACGACCCGGAGTTCGGCACACGCCTGCGCGCCTTCGTCGTCCCGGCCGACGGCGCCGCCCGCGACCCCGAGGAGATCCGCGACTACGTCAGGGCGCTGCTGGCCCGCTACAAGGTCCCGCGCGACGTGATCTTCATCGACGAGCTCCCGCGCAACCCGACAGGCAAGGTGCTGCGCCGCGAGCTGCCGTCCGGCCCGCTCTGACCTGTCCTCGCGGCGCCGGACGATCGGCTCGTTCGCGGCCGGCGGGGCTCAGGCGGTCTGGTCCTGGGCCAGCAGCGACCCGCTCGGGCCGGCGCTGCCCGCCGGATACTCGGTCAGCGGCACCTGGCCGTCACGCCACGCCGCGGTCACCGGCTCGACGATGCGCCAGCACTGTTCCGCGACGTCGCCGCGCACCGAGAGCAGCGGGTCGTCCTGGAAGACGCCGCGCAGCACCTCGCCGTACGGCGGCAGGTCGCCCGGCCCGAACCCGGCCTCCAGCGTCACCGGGTCCAGCACGAACGGGTCGCCCGGCCCGTTGATCGTGAAGTCCAGCGCCAGCTGGTCGGGTCCGAAACCGATCCGTAGCCGGTTCGGCCCGTCCGGCCCGGTCAGCCCGCCCGGGACCCGCGGCGGCTCCTTGAAGAAGATCACCGCCTCCTTGCGGCTGCTGCCCACCGCCTTGCCCGACCGCAGCCGGAACGGCACGCCCGCCCAGCGCCAGTTGTCCACCGCCAGCACCAGCTCGGCCAGCGTCTCGGTCTCCCGGGCCGGGTCCACGCCGTCCTCCTCGGCGTAGCCCGGCAGGTCCCGCCCGTCCAGCGAACCGGCCGTGTACCGGGCCCGCAGGCTGGACGTCGCCGGGTCGCCGCCCCACAGCCGGGTGGCGCGCAGCGCCTCGGCGGTCCGGTCGCGGAACTCCTGCGGGTCCAGCGACAGCGGCGCCTCCATGGTGAGCAGCGCCAGGATCTGCAGCAGATGGCTCTGGATCATGTCGGCCAGCGCGCCGGCCTTGTCGTAGTAGCCGGCTCGCCCCTCGAGGGCCAGATTCTCGTCGAAGACGATGTCCACGCACTCGACATGCTCCGAGCTGAGCAGTGGCTCGAAGATCCGGTTGGCGAAGCGCAGTCCGAGAATGTTCAGCACGGTCGACTTGCCGAGGAAGTGGTCCACCCGGTGGATCCGCTCCTCCGGCGCCAGTCGGGTGAGCAGCCGGTTCAGCGCCGCCGCGGAGTTGGCGCCGGTCCCGAACGGCTTCTCCAGCACCAGCCGGGTGCCCTCCGGGAGTTTCACGTCCAGCAGCGCCTCGCAAGCCTTGGCGGTCACCGCGGGCGGCAGCGCGAAGAAGATCGACACCGCCCCGTCGGTGTCGCCGAGCAGCCGGCGCAGATCCTCCACCTTGGTGACGTCCGCCTGGAGGTACCGGGTCTGCGCCAGCGTGCGGGCGGCCGGCTCGGCCTCACGGTGGGGGCCGAACGCGTCGTGGACCCGCTGCCGCCAGTGCTGCTCGTCCCAGTCCTCCATGCCGGCCCCGACCAGCGTCAGCGGCGGCGCGTCCCCGGCCGCCAGCAGAGCGCCCACGCCGGGCAGCAGCAGGCGCGCGGTCAGATCCCCGGAAGCGCCCAGAACGAGCAGTGTCTGCGCGGAGCCGTTCATCGTCATGCGCCTCGCTTGCCCCACCGACCCCACCGCCAAAACCCGTCCCGGGTACGAATGACACCCCGCGCCCCGCACGCCAACGTCGACGACTTGACGGAGCGGCCGCCCACCCCACCGGCGCCCGGCCACACCCGCGAACCCGGCCGCGGTCGCCCCGTCCGCACTCGGCCGCTCGGACCCGCAGCCGCGCGTGCCGACCCGTCCAGCCCGCCACACCCGCGAACCCGGCCGCGGTCGCCCCCCGCGCACTCGGCCCGCTCGGACCCGCAGCCGCGCGTGCCGACCCGTCCAGCCCGCCACACCCACGCTCGCCGGCGAGCGCCCCGTACATCTGGATTTAAGGTTGTTTAAGGGTTTGGCCGGGACCAATCGATTGACCCGGCGGCAGGGCGCCTGCTTTATTGGCAACCATCTTGCCAATTCCCCCGTGGCAGGACCATCCCTCACCGCATCGAGGTTGACCCATGCGAAAGCGCACCCTGCTCTCGATCGCCCTCTCCGCCGCCGTCGCCGGCGGCCTCGGCATCGCCGGCATCACCACCGCCTCCGCGGCGACGCTGGATCCGGCGTTGCCGCCCGGCGGAAACTTCGACCTGTCGGTCTGGCAGTTGCAGCTGCCGACCGGGTCGCCCGGCAAACCCGACACCATCCAGCCCGCGCAGCTCAAGGGCGCGAACGGGTACAGCAACCCGGCCTACTTCTGGACCGACAAGAACGACGGCTCGATGACCTTCTGGGCGCCGGAGAAGGGCGTCACCACGCCGAACTCCAACTATGCCCGCTCCGAGCTGCGCGAGATGAACGCCAACGGCAGCGCCGCGGACTGGACGCTGGCCGGCAACCACACGCTCAGCGCGCAGCTGCGGATCCCGTCGGTGACCAAGAACGTCTGCGTGGGGCAGGTGCACCTGGGCTCCGGCGGGTCGTCGACCAAGCCGCTGCTGGAGCTCTACTACCGGCCGAACGGGGACATCTACCTGGGCACCGAGAACTCGCCGGACGGCGGGCAGACCCTGCACAAGGTCGGGAACGTGGCGCTCGGCGTGAAGTGGACCTACGTCATCAACGTCACCGGCAACACCATCAACCTGACCGTGAACGGCAGCCGGACCAGCTACTCGATCCCCTCGTCGTTCAACCCCTACCGGCAGTATTTCAAGGCCGGCTCGTACAACCAGTCCTCCTCCGACAGCACCAGCAACGGCGCCAAGGTCAAGTTCTACAGTCTGACCGTCAAGCACTCCTGATCCTGGCGAAGCGGCCCGGCCGGACCCTCCCCGCGTGAGAACGTCAGAAGGGGAGTCAGGAGGTCACCATGATCACGGTGTCGGCCGGGAGCACGCTCACGCTGCGCTGCCCGGGGATGGAGGCGATCCCGCTGGTCTGCCTCGCGGAGGTGCGGGCGCCGTTCATCGCCGACCTGCCGCCGCTGCCGGTGCTCAGCCTCGACGAGCCCGGTGTGCGGCGGTACGGGATCCTGGAGCTGACCAGCAGCGCCGGTGTCGCCTGGGTGGAGGCCGAGCTGCGCGGCGGGCTGATGACGGTGCTCGGCGACAGCCCGACCGGCGTGGTCCAGCGGCGCGACTCGCCCCGGCGGCCCGGCGTCTACCCGGCGACCGGCACCGCGCAGGTGGACACCGGCGACAGTCAGAAGCTGGTCGCCATCGCCGGGCACGTCCAGGACATCTCCACCAGCGGCCTGCTGCTGCGCGCCACGGCCGGCGGCGACAGCCCGCACCTGCCCAGCGCGATCCTGCGCACCCTGCTGCACGTGACCATGCCGTGGGGCGAGATGAACACCGCCGTCACCACCGTCGACCAGCGCTCGGACCAGCTCCGGGGTACGTTCGAGTGGATCGATCCGGGGGACGCCAAGGCGCTCGCCGGGTTCGTGCTGTCCCGCTGACCCGGAGCCTTCCTATGATGGGAAGGTGGCGCCCGACGACTCCCTCCAACGGACGGAACTGGACCGCCGTGAGGCCGCACTGGTTCTGCGTGAGCAGGCCATGGCGGAGCGCGAGCGGCTGGTTCTGATCCGTGAGCAGCTCCTCGACGAGCAGATGCTCGCCGCCGACCTGCGCGAGGCCCGGGCGAACGAGCGGGAGACCTCGCAGACCGCCCGGGAGCGGGTCCTGGAGCAGCGGGAGACGCACGACGACACCACGCCCGCCGACCCGATCGACGGGATCGAGGACGCGTTCGCCCGGGAGGTGGCCCGGCTGGACCGCAGCAACGCGTTCCTGGAGCGGTCCCGGGCCGCGGTGGAGCGGGCCCAGGCCCGGCTGGACGGGCTGCGCCAGCACCGGGACGCCCGTTGAGCGGACGCGCGTCAGCCCGGACGCGCCGGTGAAAGAACGCGTGCCAGCCGTGAGGAGAGGAGACGGGGCGGGTCGGCGGCTTCCGTCATGCCCGCTGGTGAGCGTCCTCGGCGGCCGGAGCGCCGGGCCGACGCCTGGTCGCTTCAGGTACCTCGTCCGGCCACTACGGCAGCACGCGCACCGGCAGGGTGGTCAGGCCGTGCATCAGCAGGCCAGGTCGCCAGCGCAGTTCCTGCCACGGCCCGGCGAGCCGGATGTCCGGATAACGCGCCAGCAGTCGGCCGATCGCGATCTGCCCCTCCAGGCGAGCCAGTGGGGCGCCCAGGCAGAAGTGGATGCCGTGGCCGAAGGAGAGATGACCACCGTCGGCCCGAGACGGCTCGAATGTGTCCGGGTCGGTGAACCGATCGTCGTCACGATTGACCGACAACAGAGAGATCAGCACCTGTTCCCCCGCCGGGATCGTCGTGTCTCCTACCGTGATCGGCTGGGTCGTCACCCGGTAGGTGGTCATGGCGGTCGGGCTGGCCATCCGCAGCACCTCTTCGATCGCGGCCGGCACCAAGCCCGGATCATCCAGCAGTCGGCGCTTCTGCTCCGGCCACCGGTCCAGCAGGTACACCGCGTTACCGATCAGGTTGACAGTCGTCTCGTGACCGGCGACCAGCAGCAGGACCGCCATGGAGATCAACTCGTCCGGGTCGAGCCGGTCACCCTCAACCGCCAGCAGCGCGCCGAGCAGGTCGTCGGTCGGCTGGGCCCGCTTACGGGGGAACAACCCGCGCAGGTACGCACTCAGCTGGCGCACGGCCTCGGCCAGGTCCGTACTGGCGAGATCACCGAGGATGATCGTGTTGGACCATCCCCGGAACGATCCGCGTTCCTCGACCGGGATCCCGAGCAGCTCGCAGATCACCTCCAAAGGCAGCGGAAACGCCAGCGCGTCGATGAGATCGACTTCGGGCGTGCCGGTCAGCCCGTCCAGCAGGCGATCGGTGATCCGCTCGATCCGGGGCCGCAGATCCGCGACGCGGCGCGGCGTGAACGCCCCCGAAACCAGCCGGCGCAGGCGGGTGTGGTCCGGTGGATCTTGCAGTAGTAACTGCGCCGACAGTACGGCCCGCAACTCTTGCGGCAGCCCGTCGACCGGCTGTCGTTTGGACAGCGAAGGATCGGCCAGGATCTGCCGCGCCTCCGCCCAGCGGGTCACCAGCCAGAACGGTACGTTGGTGGCCGGCACCACCCGGTGCACCGGCCCGGCCTGCCGTAGTTCCGCCAGCGCCGGGTGCGGATCCGCCTGATATTCATCGCTGAACAGAGCCATAACCCGCAACCGTAATCAGCGAGACCCCGACATGCGAGGTCCAAATCGGAGCCCGGAGACCGATCGGTTGGTCGATCGGCACTGAAGTGATCTCAGCAAGGTACGTATCTGCGGCTGCGGAAACCCGGTGTGGCCCCGGCGTACTGCGTAGGTAAGGTCGGGCAATGTCCGACCTTGAGCGGCTGCATGCCGGTCATGCCCCGGCGGTCCTGGCCTTCGAGTTGGCGAACCGTGCCTACTTCGCTGCGTCGGTTTCCGACCGCGGTGACGAGTTTTTCGACCAGTTCACCGAGCGGTACGACGCGATGCTGGTCGAGCAGGAGGCCGGCGCGTGTGCCTTCTACGTGCTCGTCGCTGAGGACGGCTCCGTACTCGGCAGGTTCAACCTGTACAACATCGACGATTACAGCGCGGAACTCGGCTACCGGCTCGCGCAGCATGTTTCTGGCCGTGGCGTGGCGACCGCGACTGTCCGGGAACTGTGCCGCCTAGCGGCGGCCGAGCACGGCCTGCGCACGCTGCGCGCCGCTACCGCCGACCGGAATGCTGCGTCGCAGAAGGTGCTGACCAAGGCGGGGTTCGTCCCCGTCGGCCCGGCTGACCCGGCCCATCTCGGGGGTAAGCCAGGCAGCTGGTATCAGCGCGACCTGGCGCCCTAGCCGCCGTCATACGCCCCGACGGCCTACCGATCTGGACCTCCGCCGCGCTGCCCGGCCACCTGCACGACCTGACCTGCGCCCAGGACCTGGGCGTGACCGCAGTCCTGAACTGGGCCGCGAGCGAACTCGACCTGCCCACCCAGGCCGACGCCGGCTACGCGGCCGCCGGCCTGGGGATAACAACCCCGACCAAACGACCCACCGACGGCAAACGCCTCGTAGTCGCCAACTCCGTTGGCGTTGCCCTGAACCGGGTGCGCAAGGGTACGGCCACGCAGCAGCAGTCCGGTAGATTACCCGCGTGCTTGTCGATGACGGTCTGGCGGCGCTTCACCAACTTGATTGGCGAATTACGCCCGAGGCCAGGGCCGCCCACAACAGGCTGTTCACGCCGTTGCATGAGGCACGTGGGTATCTGGCGCCAATGGTGCACCGGGACTTGCGTTACGGCAGGGATGCACGGCAGAAGCTCGACGTGCACACCACTGCGGACGCCGCTGGTCGGCCGGTGTTGGTGTTCGTTCACGGCGGTGGCTTCGTCGCAGGGGACAAGGCCGTGCCGGGCACCCCGTTCTACGACCACATCGGCGGATGGGCCACCCGCCAGCACATGGTCGCGGTCAATGTGACCTACCGACTGGCGCCTCAACATCAATGGCCTTCTGGCGCTGAAGATGTCGGTAGCGCGGTCGCCTGGATCCACGAGCACATCGCGGGCTATGGCGGTGATCCCAGCCGGATCATCCTGATGGGACACTCTTCGGGCGGCACACACGTCGCCGGGTACCTCGCTGGACAAGTGGGCGCCGTGGCAGGCGGTGTAGCGGCGGCGGTACTGCTGTCGACCTTCTTTGATCCCGCCCTGGACCAGGATCAACCGACGATCCGCGCCTACTTCGGTGAGGACCGTGATCGGTATCCGGTTCAATCGACTGTCGCCGGCTTGGTGAGGTGCGAAGTACCTTTGCTCATCGCGGCGGCGGAGCGGGATTTACCGGCATGCCATAGGCAGGTCGCCGGCCTTCTTGAGGTCATGCCGGCTGCCGGGCGGACTCGACCGTTAGTCACCACCATTCCGGACCACACGCACTTATCGGAGATTCAGTCCTTGGGCTTGGACGAGGTCGCCTTCGGCGGGATGCTTGCGCGTTTTGTGCACCGTACGCGTCGAAATGGATGACCGCTTCGGACCGTAAGGTCACCGACTGCGGCAGCAAAGCGTTCTTGGCTTGCGATCGCATTCTTGAGTCACGTGCCAACTTTCTCACATGCCGCGATCCGCGCGCTACGTAACGTCACAGCTGGGTCGCTACGGCCAACGCACGGGAATGCCGCCGACAATGCTCGTTCACGGCCCGAGCTACTTGCCAGGCTAGGGCGGCGTCGATGCTGTCAGCGATGCCCTGCCCGGCCGCGTGCGCGCGGCTACCTCATCGACAGCCGATCGGCCCGCGGGACTGTGGGACTCCGGGTCCAGGTGACACGGCCAGCCGACACTCTTTCGAGTGGGCTGCTTCCGTAAGGGCTGCCGTGTCGACAATCCGATCCCGCTGCGCCCTTTGACCGCCTGACCGGGCGACCCTCCGAGGTGCGTCGCCGACCGGGCTGACTCCGCACACCGGTCTCAGGCGCCGCGAAAGCGGAAGTCTACAGAGGACTTCGGGAGACAATGCAGTTCGACCACCGCTGGAACATCAGGCCGAACGCCGGCGGCGCGAATGTTCTGTCTTCTTGGACCCGTCCCCGAGTGGATGGGCGTCGCCTACGATGGAGTAGATATCGATCCGGCTTGCCTGTGGACGGCGTCCCCGCTTCATCGAAACCAGCTCGCTGAACCGCCCGGGAAATCATACCTCGCATTGATCCACGGGATTCAAACGCTGTCCGACACCCGAGGGGAGACCGAACCATGCCCGCTCGGATTCCCGCACGGAAGTGCCGCTCACTCCGTGTCGGTGGGCGCGTCCCCGCCCTGGACGCCCGGAAAAGTCGGTCACATAAGGGGAACCGTCATACAAAGGAGATTCCATGAAGACTCGAATGGCCATGTTGGCCGCCCTGGCAGTTCTCGGCGCCGCGGTTTCAGCACCTGGAACCGCATACGCCGGCGCGAGGGACAATGAAGATGCTCGCGTCTCGGGAGTCAGGGGCGTCCCGGCGGAGCCTTGCCCCAGCCAATATTTCTGCCTCTACACCCGGTCGAATCACTCCGGTCAGGTGTTCAAACTGTTCCGGTGCCAGACGTACGGCATCGGCATGTGGAACGGTATCGGGTCGTATTACAACCACGACGGCGGCGGAAAGCACGCCAAGTTCCTGGACAAGGGCAGGAAAGAGATCCTCAACATCCCGCCCTATCCGGACAGTGGCCACTCAAGCAGCAGGTACGATTTCAGGCCGGTTTGGTACGTCACTGCATGCTGAGGCGTGTTTCGAGAGTGATGGTCGCTGGTGGGTGTGGCGGTGATCGAAAACTGAAGAGGTTTCCACTGGCGGATCCGGGCGACCGGCCGCGCCCACGCCAGCCGCTGTAACCGCGGCTGGCGTGCGCTCGCGCGGGATCAAGACGTGCATTCCCAGCACCAGGACCACCAGCAGCATCACCGCCTTCATCTCGACGCCCAGGCGGACGATCGTCCCCGCGGTGCCAGATGGTGACGGCACGGTCCTGGCCGCGATCGCGGGCGATCGCCGGACTGGTCGTCGCGGGATGTGGCGTCGGGCATGCCGCCGCGGCGCGGGTGCCCACCCGGCCGGCAATGGCGCGACTGCCGACATCGCCGCGAGGTTTGCCCTCCCCTGACGGGATCTCGGCAATGTGGTGCAGGTATCCGATGGCCGAAATGCGCGAGTGTCGCCAGTGCGGACTGAGGCCGCGGAATGCCCGACATTGTCCGGCGGTCCGGAGTCAATTCGTGAACGGGCGAAAGCTCCGTTCTTTATGGTTTCGGTGACCAGGCGATGGGCTCCACCTACCGTTGAGGGAATGGGAATCAGAGGAATCAGAACCATTAAGCTCGCGGCCGCTGTTCCGGTCGCGCTGGCGGTCACGCTCGCGGCGCCCGCGGCCATCCCACGGTTGTCCACGAGCGCCACGGCGGCCCCCGTCACGGCGGCCGACCCCAAAGCGGCCGATGACATCAAACCGGACCGGCTGAAGCGTGCGCTTCTCACCGCGGACCAGCTGCCGAAGGGCTACCAGTCGGTGCCGTTCGGCGATGGGGCCAGCCTGTTCTCGGGAGTGTACGATCGATCCACCATCGGGGGCGATCCGTGCGATGCGTTGCGCCAGCTGGTCAACACACCGCCACCCACGGTCGGGGTACCTCAGCCGAAATCCGCGTCAGGAGGCAGCCCGCCGGCGCCGCGCGGCGCGTCGTCCTCCCGCGGCATGTCCACCGCCAGCCTGACGCTCCTGCCGTCCGGGAGGACCACGGCGGCTCAAAGCCACATCCCGGTCCAGGCCGCCCTGTTCGTAACCGACGGCCCCGGCCCGATCGTGGTGCAGTCCCTGGCGGACCTCGGCCGAAGGTGGTCCCGTGACCAGGTCCGCAACACCGAGCAGATGCTCCTGCGATGCCCCGAAGCCCGTCTCCACGGTTTCAGTTTCACCGCGACCCCGCTGTGGACGCCGCAACTCGGTGACCGATCGGTCGCGTTGGACTTCACCGTCAAGTTCTCCTCGGAGGGCCCGACCTCGGACTCCGTCGACCTGTACGGGCAGAGCCTCGTCGTCGCCTACAAGAACGTGTCGATGAATCTCGTAACCGGCAGCATCCGCCAGGACGACATCAAAACGGCCCAGCTGATGGAGCTGGCCAAGAGCGCCATGCACAACCTCAGAAAGGCGAACTGGTAACAGCCGTCACGCTCCGCTGAGGATCAGGCCGCTGATCGGGACGCCGGTGCCGGCCGTGACCGGTACCGGGGTTCCCCGGCACCTGGTGCACGGCTGTGCCCCGCACCTGACGTACCGCCTCCGCGATCTCGTTCATGCCGTGGATGTACGCCTCGCCGAGCTGCCCACCGTGCGGGTTGATCGCCAGCCGGTCCTCCGCGATCACGTACCGGGCCTCCCCACGCCCGGAGAATCCCAGTTCTTCCAACTGCGGCAAGTGTCCCAGGCACGTGGAGGCGATTCCACGCGCCGCTCGTGGCTACGGAAGGAAGTTCACCATGAAACCCCTGCTGTTGCTCGTTCCGGCCGCCACCCTCGGCGCCCTGCTGGTGTCCGGATGCCAGAGCGCGCCCACCGCAAGCGCCGGTTCTCCCGCACGCGCGACCACGACGGCCGCCGGTGACACGTCCGGAGCGGGCGGCGGGGCCGGTCAGCCGACATCGCGGGCCGCCACGACGAAGCAGAGCGGCGGCGCCTCCACCAGGCGGGGCGGCGCCACCACCGGCGGCACGCCGTCGTGCAGGATCAGCCAACTCGCCGTCAGTATCGGCGGCCAGCAGGGCAGCGCCGGCCACAGCGCCGGCGCGATCCGCTTCCGCAACGCCGGCCCGAACGCCTGCCGGCTCCACGGCTACCCCGGGGTCGCCGCGCTCAACTCTGTCGGCAAACAAGTCGCTCAGGCACAGCGCACCCCGCGCGGTTACATGGGCGGCCTCGGCGCCGGTCAGCACACCCCCACCACGGTCACGCTGGCGCCGGGACACACCGCGTCCGCGCTGGTCGAGGCCGAGAACGCCGCGCCCGACGGCAGCTCCTGCGGCGCCACCCCGGCGCTGCTGGTGACCCCGCCCGACGAGACACACCGGGTAAAGCTCAGCTGGCAGGGCGGATGCAGCAGCTTCCAGATCCACCCGGTGGTCCCCGGCGACACCGGCCAGGGCGGCACCGGCCCCGGCTGACCGGCGGCGCCATTCTGTCGGGTAAGCACGGTCACCAGCATCGAGTCCACCTGCTGGAAACAACGATAACCGCCATTCTGGTTCCCGTTTTCCTCTCCAAATCCGACTTTGGAACCTGGGTGAGCGCTTCACGGTAGTCGTCGACGGAAACGTTACGGGGAGCCGAAAGGCTTGTGGACGGAGTTCCATGCTATTCAGGACCGACCATTCGATGACCATTTCGGTAATTATTCCGACGTGCCATCGCAGCGCTCTTCTCGCCGAGGCGCTGCGCGGGCTGATCCGGACCACCCGCGACGGCGCGCCACAGGGTTTCCACTCGATCGGCGTGCGGACACCCTTGCCTGACCAGTCCGTGGACGTCGTGCTGAACACCGCCGGTCTCCGCGGTCTCTGGCACCGCTGGAACCTCGACGTGCTCGCGGAGGCCCGCCGCATCGGGCGAGAGGCGCGCGCGCTCGGGCTGGACGTCTGATGTCCCTGCACGTGGACGCTGGGGCCGCCCTGGCAATCGACGGTGGCCCGCCGGTTCGCTCCGCGGAGGCGCCGTGGCCCCGATGGCCGGTCGCCGCACCCGGGGCGGAGGACATGCTGCGGCAGGTGCTGCACAGCCGACAGTGGGCCATCACCAGCCCCCACGAGGGGGAGCTGTTCGAACGCCGGTTCGCCGAGATGTTCGCCGGCTATCTCGGCGCCCGGCACTGCGTGCCCACCGACCACGGCTCAAGCGCCCTGGTGATCGCGTTGGAATCGCTCGGCCTGTCCGAGGGCGACGCGGTGCTCGTCCCGGCGCTGACCTGGGTCGCCACCGCCACCGCGGTGCTGCGTGCCGGCCTTCTCCCGGTGCTGGCGGACATCGATCCGCGTACCGGATCGATGGCTGCCGGCGCGCTGTCCGAACACCCCGACATCCGCGCCGTCGTCGTGGTGCACTGGGCCTGCGGCATGGCCGACGTCCCGGCCATCGACGCCGTCGCCGCACCCCGCGGCATCGCCGTCATCGAGGACGCCGCACAGGCCCACGGCGCGCGCTGGGCTGGCCGTGCCGCCGGCACACTGGGTCGCCTCGGCTGTTTCAGCATGCAGCACTCCAAGGTCCTGACCTGTGGCGAGGGCGGCGCCGTCGTCACAGGCGACGAGGTGCTGGCCGGGCAGCTGGAGGAGCTGCGCGCCGACTCGCGGCGCTACCGGGGCCGGACCCCCGTGGGTGAGCTGCCCCTCGCCGAGACCGCCACGACGATGGGCGCGAACTTCTGTCTCAGCGAGTTCGGCGCCGCGTTGCTCTGCGCCCAGCTGCCGCTGCTGGACGCCCAGCACGTCGTGCGCAACCGCAACTACGAGCTGCTGCGGCAGCTGCTGGCGTCGGTCGCCGGGGTGCGCCTGCTGGACCGGCCTCCGGAGCAGGACGCCCTGTCGCTCTACGAGGTGCCGATCATCTTCGACCCGCTGCCGGCCGGTTCGGGCAACACGTGGGCGGCGGCGGCGCTGACCGCCGAGATCAGCATGCGGGCGTACCCGCCCCGGGCGCCGCTGCATCGCAGCCCGCTGCTGCAGCCGTGGAAAAAATCGACTATCGCGGGCCTGGCTGGCCGGTTCGCCGCCCGGCACCGCGACCGAGTCTTCCCGCACGCCGAATACCTGGCGAGACACGCGGTCCTGCTGCACCACAGCGCCTTTCTCGGGGCCGAACGGGACATGCGCGATCTGGCCCGGGCCGTCGCCAAGGTGGCCCGGCACGCGGAGAGAACAGCCGGCCGTGACTGAGCCGGTGTCTCCCGGGGTGTCGGTGGTCGTGCCGGCCCTCGGCCGGGTCGCATCGACACGCCGCCCGAAGGTCGAGTACCGCCTGCCAATGGGTTGACAGTCATCTATGTAATGCCGGACGGTCAAGGGATGCACACACACCGTTTCCGTGCATTGCTGGCCGTTCTGCTCTCCACCGGCGCGCTGCTCCTGGTCGCCGGTCGCGCCGCAGCGGCGGCGGCGCCCTCCGCGCCCGCCAACCTCCACGTCACCTCCGTCAGCCCCACCTCCGTGACCCTCGCCTGGACCGCTTCCACCGGCGATCCCGTCGACTACTCGCTCACCTACTGGCCCGCCTTCGGCGACGTCGGCTACAGCCAGCACGTCGGCAACGTCACCACCGCAACGATCACGTCCGGCATCAACCCGAACGGTCAGATCCAATTCACCGTCCAGGCCATCGGCGCCGACGGCCACTCCTCAACGGCGAGTAACACGCTCGTCGTGGTCACCCCGGCGAACACCACCGGCGACATGACCGCACCGACCGCCCCCGGCAACCTCACCCTGACCGGCGTCGGACCGGCCGGCGCGCAGCTGACCTGGACGGCGTCCACCGACGACGTGGAGCTGACCGGCTACTACGTCTACCTGTTCGACGGCTGGTACGTGTCCCGGTATCTCGGCACCACGACCGGCACTTCCTTCACCGCGCCGATCCTGAGCACCCAGACCGGCATGGTCCGCTACTACGTACGCGCACGCGACGCGGCCGGCAACCTGTCGATCGCCTCCAACCAGGTATCCACGACCGCCACCCCGCCGACCACACCGTGCAAAGTCGCCTACCAGACGACCAGCGACTGGCCGGGCGGTTTCGTGGCCGAGGTGACGCTGACCAACACCGCGACCACACCGGTCAACGGCTGGTCCCTCACCGTCTCGCTGGGCGGGGACCAGCACGTCACGTCGTCGTGGGCGGCGAAGTGGGTCCAGTCCGGCTCGACGGTGACGTTGACCAACGAAACCTGGAACGCGACGATCCAGCCCGGCGCCGGCATCACGGTCGGCCTGGTCGGCACGTACACGAAGAGCAACGCCCCCGCCACAGTCGCCGCGCTGAACGGCACGGCCTGCACCCTGGCCTGATCTGCGGGGTATCCAGACTTCGGGCGCCCCGGCCCCGCCATCGAAATCGACTGCCGAGCTCTCGCCCGATCAGTGGGG
>NZ_BOMW01000043.1 GCF_016862395.1 Actinoplanes siamensis
TCTCCGAGCAGATCCTGTTCAACGAGCTGCGCCCCGGCCAGATCGTGGTGGTCGACGTGGACGAGTCGGGACTGCTCTTCCGTGCCGCCGACCGCGGCCCCTCGGTCCCCGACACCGTCCCAGCCGGCCTAGAGTAGTCCACCGGACCCGCGGAGATCGGGTCTTCCCGATCTCCGCGGCACCACGGCCAAGGCGCCGCTGGGCCCCGGCCGGCTGGTCGCGGCGGGCGGGTGTCCCGGGTGGCGGTTCAGGGTTTGCGGGTGAGCAGCTCGGCCGGGGTGGAGACGGCGATCCGGTTGCGGCCCGCCTTCTTGGCCTCGTAGAGGGCCCCGTCGGCGCGGGCGGTCAGCTCGTCCGAGGTCTCGGCGCCGTCCCACTCGGCGATGCCCGCCGAGAAGGTCTGCCCCAGCGGCGTCGCCAGCCGCATCCGGTCCACGATCTCGCGGGCCTGCTCGGCGGTCGCCTCCGGCAGCAGCAGGACGAACTCCTCGCCGCCGTAGCGGGCCAGGTGGTCCACCGTGCGCACCTGCTCCTGCCAGGCGGCGGCCGCCTCCTTGAGCAGGCGGTCCCCGGCCGGGTGCCCGTACGCGTCGTTGAACCGCTTGAAGTGGTCGACGTCGATCACCGCGACGGTCAGCGCCCGGTTGCCGCGCCGGACCCGCTCCAGCGCCCGGGGCAGCTCGGTGTTCCAGGCCCGCCGGTTCGGCAGGCCGGTCAGCTCGTCGGTGACGGCGAGCTCGCGCGCCTTCTCGGTCTGCACGTCGAGCTGGGTGAGCAGCTGCGACATCCGGGTGACGACCAGTAGGAACAGGGCGCCGCAGCCGACCGCGATGGACAGCACGTCGGTCACCCGGTGGGTGAGCGCCTGCACGATCAGCAGGCCGGGCCCGATCAGCGAGGCGGCGGTCAGGGCCAGCAGCAGCGGCCGGCTGATCCGGATCGGGCGGGGCGCCACGGCACGGGCCAGCGAACGCGCGTCGGGGTGTGCCGCCGCGACGCCGAACAGCAGGTAGCCGGAGAGGAAGACGTCGGCCAGGACCTTGTGCGCGCCCGGGCCGGGCTCCCAGACCATCTGGTTGATCAGCGCCCACGTGCCGTCACCGGCGAGGAAGCAGATCAGCGCGGCGGACAGCAGGCGGAACGACATGTTGTGCCCGCTCCCGCTGAGCAGCAGCCGGACCGTCATGGCGAGCAGCACCACGTCGCCGAGCGGGTAGGCCACGCTCACGATGTGCCCGGCCAGCCCGATCGACGGGTCGGCGGCCGCCGGCTTGATCATGAAGACCCAGGCGAGCAGCCCCATGCCGGTGGTCAGCGTGGTGGCGTCGACAATGCTCGACCAGTCCCGCTGGATGGTCCGCCGCCGAATCATCAGCAGCAGGCCGCCGGCCGCGGCGGGATAGAGCGAGAGGTACGCCGCGTCGGCCCAGGACGGGAAACCCGGGTCGGTCTGGGTGTGGGTCAGCACCCACTCCACCAGGATGCCACTGGCGTTGCCGGCCACCCCGAGCGCGAACAGCCACCACGGCGCCGCCGGGGTGACGCCGCGGCGCCGGACCCCGACCACGATCATGGCGGCCGCGAACCAGCCGCAGGCCACCTGCCACGCCATCTGCAGTGTGCTGCCGTCGGGCACGGCGAGGAAGCCGGCCACCATCACCACCGCGACGACGATGTTCGTCCGCATCAGCCGATCACCCATTGCTCGTCGCATCCTCCGCCTCGCCGGTCCGTCGACCAGAAATATCCGCAGCGGGGCACCGGATCTGCGGAGTTTCCGGTAGCAGAACGGTTGCGCCCTGGCGAAGCGGCCGCCGAGAAAGCGGCGGAATCAGACAGTCACGCCGGGCTGTCGGTGTGACCGAGCAGCGTCTCGTGCAGCGCCGTGGGAGCTGCCGGGCTCAGCGGCCGCGCGGCCAGCCACGCCGCGCCGGCCGCCGGGTCGTGGCCGGTCCGGGTGTGCCGGCCGCGGGATCGCAGCGTGGCGAGCACCCCGTCGCGGACCGGGGTGTCGCACGCCAGCAGGCCGCCCCCGAGCACGACCGGACCGTCGGCCCCCAGGGCGTCGAGTGTCCGGACCAGATGGGTGACGGCTTCGGCCACGATCGCCGAGGCGTGCTGGTCGCCGTCGCGGGCCGCCGCGCAGACGAGCGGGGCCAGCGCCCCGATCTGCTGCCAGGGCAGCGTCTGTGCCCAGTAGACCAGGTCGTCCGCGCCGGTCACGCCCGTGCGGGCGGCGACCCGGGCGGCCAGGGGCGAAGACCAGTTCCGGACAGCCACCCGTACCGCTTGCAGGCCCAGCCACCGCCCGGACCCCTCGTCGCCGAGCAGCCATCCCAGCCCGTCCGCCGTGCGGACGACGGCGCCGGCCTGAACGGCCGCGGCGATCGCCCCGGTCCCGGCGATCAGCACCGCGCCGGATTCCGCCGGACTGCCCGCCGCGAACGCCGTGACCACGTCGCCGACGACGTGGATCGGCCCGGTGACGCCCAGGGTCGCCAGCGCCGGCGCGAACCGCGCGGTCCGGGCCGGCCCGGCGACGCCCAGTGTCGCGGCCCGCACCAGCGCGGGGGAGTGCGCGCCCAGCGCCTGGCGTACCGCGGCAGCGACGGCGGCCGCCGCGGGGCCGGGGCCGGCGGTCAGTGGGTTGCCCGGGCCGGAGCGGCCGCGGCCGAGCACCGTCCCGTCGGTCGTCGCGAGCACCGCGGTCGTCGCCGTGCCGCCCGCGTCGGCGCCCACCACCAGTTCCATGGACGAGATCGAAACACAGGAATGTCTTGTTGACTAGAGAGCGTGACGGTCGTAATTTTCATCGACAACAGTTCTTAATGAAAAGGATGACCACGGTGACGGGTGAGAGCGGCGGGCTGCTCGGCAGGCTGCGGATCGAGGGGCCGCGGATGCCGGAGGCCCTGGCGAGGATCGCCGAGACGATTCTGGCGGATCCGGAGACCGCGGCGAACGCGAGCATCGTCGACCTGGCCGAGCGGTCCGGGACCTCGACGGCGACGGTGACCCGGTTCAGCCGCACGCTCGGCTTCAAGGGTTATGCGAACCTGCGGGTCGCGATCGCCACCGAGACCGGCCGTGCCGAGCAGGCCCGGTGGGAGACCGACATCAGCGGCGACATCGCCCCCGGCGACCCGCTCACCGACGTGCTCGGCGTGGTCACCGCGGCGGACACCCGGGCCATCCAGGACACCGCTGCCGGCCTCGACATGTCCTCGGTGGACCGGGTCGCGGACGCGATCGCCGGCGCCCGGCGCGTGGAGATCTTCGGTCTGGGCAGCAGCGGCACGTCGGCCCGGGAGATGGCGTTCCGCCTGGAGCGGATCCGGGTGCCGGTCTGGCACCGGGTCGACTCGCACACCGCCCTGACCAACGCCGCCCTGCTGCTGCCCGGCGACGTGGCGATCGGGCTCTCGCACTCCGGGCGGACCCGCGAGGTGATCGAGACGCTCGCCGAGGCGGCCGACCATGGCGCGCTCACCGTCGCCCTCACCAGCTACAGCCGGTCCCCGCTGGCCGAGGTGGCCGACGTCGTCTTCACCACCGCGGTGCAGGAGACCACGTTCCGCCTGGCGGCGCTCTCCGCCCTGCACTCCCAGCTGCTGGTCCTCGACATGATCTACGTCGCGGTCGCCCAGCGCACCTACGAGCGGACCGCCGAGGCGCTCGAGCTCACCGTCCGCGCCGTGGACGCCCACCGCCTGCCCGAGAAGAACCCGACGCGTCACCGGGGCCGCAACAGGAACCCGTGATCCCTTCCCTGAGGAGCTCGTATGCGCCAACGCCGCTATGCCGCCGCAGCCGCACTCTGCGCCGCCACCCTGCTGGCCGTCACCGCCTGCGGCGGCGGGGGCTCGTCGCCGGCCGGTGACGACGACTCGCCCAGGGCCGTGCCGAACACCCGTGGCGAGGGCCGGACGCTCACCGTCTGGGTGATGGACGGGGACTACACCGACGCCACCATCAAGGCCGTCAACGACCAGTTCACCCAGGCCACCGGCGCCCGGGTGGACGTGCAGGTCCAGCAGTGGGAGAGCATCACCACCAAGATCAGTACCGCGCTCTCCACCAGCGGCACGCCGGACGTGCTGGACCTGGGCAACACCCAGGTGCCCGGCTTCGCGGCGAACGGCGGCCTGCTCGACCTAACGCCGTACCGGGCCGATCTCCGGCAGGGGCGCAACTGGCTGGCCGGCCTCGAGGAGCCGGCCACCGTGGATCGGGCGCTGTACGCGGTGCCCGGGTTCGCCGGCGCCCGCGCGGTCATCTACCACAAGAAGACCTGGGCGGCGGCCGGCGTCACCGCGGCACCCACCACATACGCCGAGCTGACCGCCGCGCTGGACAGGCTCCGGGCGGCCCACCCGGCCGCCGACTTCGCGCCGTTCTACCTGCCCGGACAGTACTGGTACGCCGGCATGCAGTTCGTCTGGGACGCCGGCGGCGACATCGCCACCAGCGACGGCGGCGCCTGGAAGGGCGGCCTGTCCAGCGCCGCCGGCCAGAAGGGCCTGAGCGACTTCAAGACCTTCCAGAACGCCTACTCCACAGCGGCGTCGCGGACCCTGGACACCCTCTCCCCGGACCAGAACCAGCTCTTCGCCGACGGCAAGACCGCGGCCATCCTGTCCACCGCCGGCTCCATCGGCCTCATCCAGAAGGCCAACCCCCGGATCAAAGCCGAGGATCTGGGTACGTTCCCGCTGCCCGGAACGTCGGGCAAGGCACAACCGGTGATGCTCGGCGGCTCCGACTGGGGCATCGCCACCAAGAGCGACACGCCCGAACTGGCGCTGCAGTGGGTCAAGATCGCCGCGAGCCCCGCGGTGCAGGACACGTTCGTGTTCGGCAACGACGGCTGGATCCCGAACAGCATCGAGGGCATCGAGGCCGCCCAGCCCGGCCTCACCGAGCAGCAGAAGGGGTTCTTCACCGCCGCGCTGACCTCCAAGGCCACCCCGGCCGCCGCGCAGTGGCCCACCCTGGAAGGCGACAAGAGCATCAACCAGGCCTTCTCGGCGGTCGCCTCGGGCGCCAGGTCGCCCGCCGACGCCGGCCGGGAGTTCGACTCCCACCTGGACGCCACCCTCGCCGGCGGCAAGTGACGGTCATGCCCGCCACCACCGTGCTCCCGGACGCGGCCGGCGCCAGCCCGCCCACGCCGCCCCCGCCCACGCACAGGTCCCGCCGCCGGCGGCGGCGGGACCCGGCGCCGCTGTGGCTGCTGAGCCCGGCGGGCCTGGTGCTGGCAGTCGTGACGCTGGCGCCGATCGGCTTCCTGCTGTTCACCTCGTTCACCGACTACAACCAGCGGACGTTGTTCACCGGCCGGTACGCCTACGTCGGCCTCGACCAGTACTCGCGACTGCTGGCGGACCCCGCGTTCTGGGCGTCGCTGCTGCGCACGGTGCTGTTCACGGCGGCCATGGTGGCCGGCAGCGTGCTGATCGGGATGGGCGTCTCGCACCTGCTCACCCGGCTCGGCCGGATCTGGCGGTACACGGTGACGGTGGTGCTCATCGTCGCCTGGGCGATGCCGAACGTGGCGTCGTCGCTGGTGTGGAACTGGCTGTTCCAGCCGGGGTACGGCATCGTCAACTGGGCGCTCGACCAGCTGGGGATCTTCGGCGACACCACCGATCTGAACTGGGCGCAGGACCCGGCCCGGGCGTACCTCTCGATCTGGCTCCTGATCGTCTGGCAGGCGGTGCCCTTCATCGCGCTGACCCTGAACGCCGCGGAGACCCAGGTCCCGCCGGAGTACCAGGAGGCGGCCCGGCTGGACGGCGCGGGCGAGCTGGCGGTCTACCGCATCGTCGTGCTCAACCACCTGCGGCCCACCCTGCTGCTGGTCGTCATCCTGTCGGTGATCTGGGACTACAACGTGTTCAACCAGATCTGGCTGATCTCCCGGGGCGGTCCCGGCGACGCCACCGCCACGCTCGGCGTCTTCACCTACCAGACCGCGTTCGTCGGCTTCCAGGTCGGCCGGGGCGCGGCCGTCTCGGTGGTCACCACCCTGCTGCTGCTCGGGCTGACCGCCCTCTACATCCGCAACCTGCTCCGATCCGGGGAGGACCTGTGACGCACCGCGGCCGCCGGGTGGCCGGCACTCTCGCGGCGATCTTCTGCCTGGTGTGGCTCTTCCCGGTCTACTGGATGGTCAACACGGCGTTCAAGCCACGGCCCGAGGTGATGACCGCGACGCCGCACTTCCTGCCGGCGCACCCGACCCTGGACAACTTCGTCACCGCGGTCGGCCAGCCCCAGTTCCTCACCAACCTGCGCAACAGCGTCGTGGTGGTGACCCTGACCGTGGTCGCCTCGGTCGTGTTGGGCATCTTCGCCGCGGCCGCGCTGTCCCGGTTCCGGTTCCCCGGCCGACGCACCATCATGGTCGTCATCCTGGCCGTGCAGATGCTGCCGGGCACCGCGCTGCTGATCCCGATGTTCGTCATGTTCAACAGCATCGACCTGCTCGGGACGTACCTCGCCCTGGTCCTCGCCTATGTCGCCACCGTGCTGCCGTTCTCGATCTGGGTGATGCGCGGCTTCTTCGTCGCCGTCCCGGCCGAGGTGGAACAGGCCGCGCAGCTCGATGGCGCGAGCACCTGGGCCGTCCTCACCAGGGTGCTGTTTCCGCTGGTCGCGCCGGGTGTGGTCGCGACCGGCATCTTCGCGTTCATCGCTGCGTGGAACGACTACCTGTTCGCCTACACGTTCCTGCAGGACCAGAGCCGGTACACGCTGCCGGTCTGGCTGGCGTCGTTCACCAACCCGCACACCGGCACCGACTTCGGCGGGCAGATGGCCGCCTCGGTGCTGTTCTCCCTGCCCGTCGTCGGGTTCTTCCTGTTCATCCAGCGCAACCTCGTCGCCGGGATGTCCGCCGGCGCTGTGAAGGGCTAGCCTCTGCCCGGTCGCCGAGGCGCTCCGGAGCCCGGCCGGGCGCGACTACGCCGACTTCGCCGGCCGGCTGGCGCACCACCTGACCCCCTTCGACGCGCTCGGTGTGCAGTACCGGCGCGCCTAGGCCCGCAGCCCTGGCAACGCCGTTCCGGCGCGCCCGGCCGCGCCCGGACACCCGCCGGGCACGTCGCCCGGCTCGTCCAGAACACCGCCTCCGGAAGGACTCGACCGTCGCTGGTCAGGCGTCCACAGTGTGGCGGGCTCGTGCACGGCGCCGGGGCCGGACGGGTGGGCAGGCCGCGTGGCAACCGGAAGACCGGGAAAGGGCCGCCGCCCGGAAAGATCAAGGACGCACGGTGGACCCGTCCAGGTAAGGGGGCGGTACCCGTTCGGGCAGTTGCCGCAGGATGGGGTGGCTTACGGTTGCAGGTAGAGGCGATCTAGGGCGGGACTGGACGGCGCGCGATTTCCGCGCATCCGGCTCAAGCGTGCTCAATGGCTCGGGGTGCTTGCGGTCTGGTCTGCCGGGGTGCTGCCATGCTCGGCACCCATGCTCCGGGGCGCCTGGACGATGCGGTCCCGGCCGGTGTGCTTGGCCTCGTAGAGCGCGATGTCGGCGCGGGCGATCAGCTCCTCGGACGTCTCGGCCCGGTCCCAGGCCGCGACGCCGGCGGAGAACGTCTGCTCGAAGGGGGTGACCGTGCGGAGCCGTTCCATGATTGCGCAGGCCTCGGCGACGTCGGTGCCGGGCAGCAGCACGATGAATTCCTCGCCGCCGTAGCGGGCGAGGATGTCCGACTGGCGTAGCGGGCTCAGCCAGGCCGCCGCGGCCTCCTTGAGCAGCCGGTCGCCGGCCTGATGGCCGCGAGTGTCGTTGAACAGCTTGAAGCGGTCGAGGTCGACCATACAGACGCTGACCGGCTCGCCGCTCTGCCGTGCCTGCTCCAGCGCCCGGGGCAGTTCGTCGGTCCAGGCACGGCGATTGGGCAGGCCGGTGAGCTCGTCTCGGCGGGCCAGCTCGCGTACCTGTTCGGTCTGCCGTTCCACGAACCGCAACAGGATCGTCAGACGGGTCACCACGAGCACCGACATCATCGTGGATCCGATGGCGATGGCCCCGCCGTGCCGGAACGCGCCGTGCGACATCTGCATGACCAGCACGGCGGGAGCCATGAGCAGGGCGAGGAGCAGCATCGACATCAGCGGGATCCCCGGCGGGCGCGGGAGCGCGTTCGCGCGCCGCGTATCGGTGACAGCCGCATGGCGTACGGCGTACCCGAGCGTCACGAAGGCCGCGAAGTAGAAGAGGTCGATGCCGCGGGTCACCCAGTCGGGGATGGTGTGGTCGCCGACGAGCAGCCAGAACAGATCGCCACCAAGGAAGCAGAGTAGGCCGGTGGCTAGCCACGGCGGCGTGATGCCCCAGCGGGCGCGGCGGGAACCGGAGGCGTCGCCGCTGCGCACCAAGATGAGCGCCAGGAAGATGAGCGCCAGGTCACCGACCGGGTACGCCAGCCGGACGAGCTGCTCAAAAGCGGTGTAGTCGTGGTCCTGCATGGCTGGCGCGATGGCGTAAACCCAGGCCAGCACACTGATGCCGGAGGTGATGGTGGCCGCGTCGAGTATGGCGGGCCGGATCAGCCGGGTCGGCCAGCGACGGATCATCAGCGCGATGCCGGCCAGAAGGGCCGGGTAGAACAGCAGGTAGAAGGCGTCGGCCACGGTCGGGTAGGTGTCGGTCTTCAACACCTGAGACACGATGGTGTTGGGCACCACGGCGGTGCCGTTGGCGAAGATGCCCAGAGCGAGAAGATACCAGGGTGCACGCGCGTCGCGCGGCAGCCGGGACGCGGCGATCACGATCACGGCGACCGGACCGAGCGCGTTCACCACCGACCAGACCAACGCGGACCACGGTCCCAGCGGGGACACGAGGTATCCCGCCATCGAGACCGTCATCGTCACGACGTACGTCCTCCACCACCACTGACCCATGGAAGCCAGAGCATCGCATCTGCGGTGCCGACGGCATGCGAATCGGGTGCGGCACAGTTGCAGCGCCCGCGAGGGCTGGCGGACCTCGCCCGGCAGCGCCCGCCGGCCGAGTCCGAACGGCCGGTAGAGAATCGTAGCGAGGACACGGTCGCTGCCGATGACCTTCTATCGAAGACCTCCCGCCTCTGTAACCTGGTCGGGAAGGCCCAGCACGTGAAAGTGCTGCAAGAGGCTGACCTCATCGTGCGGGCCAAATCCGAGGGCGACCGCCGCCGCACCTACCTGACTTCGCAGCCCGGCATCTGTGGCCGCAACGCCAACGACGCTGGGGCCAGCCCGCCACCCAGGCAGCCTGACCCCAACACCTCAACGTTCTTGGTCACGGCACTATCGACCGTTCCGGTACACGCGTCCGCCGACGGCTGACCGGGTTCAGGCCGGTACGGCGGGCTGCGAAGTCAGGCGCGGCGACCGGCTTGCCGAAGTGGTAGCCCTGCGCCAGCCGGTAGCCGAGCCGGTACAGTTCGGCCGCCTGTTCGGCGGTCTCCACCCCTTCGGCGACCGCGGACAGGCCGAGCCCGTCGCTCGCCTGAATCAGCACGGTCGGGATCACCGCATGCCGGCCAGCCATGGTCACATTGTCCACGAACGATTTGTCGACCTTGAGAACATCGACCGGCACGGTCTGCAGCAGGCCGAGCGACGAGTGGCCGGTGCCGAAGTCGTCCAGCGCGATCCGGACGCCGCGCGCGTGGATGTCGTTCACGGTCTGCAACGCCACGCCGCCGCCGAAGACCGCGGTCTCAGTGACCTCGACGATCAGGTGGTCCGGTCGCATCCCGGTGGCCGCGAGTACGTCGGCGACCACCTGGGCGAAGCCGGGTTCGGCCAGCTGGCGGGCCGAGACGTTGACGCTGATCCGCTCGGGCGCGGCCGCACCGTGTTCCTGCTGCCAGCGCATGAACTGGTCGCACGTGGTCCGCAGGATCCACTCGCCGAGCTCGACGATCAGCCCGTTCTGCTCGGCCGCCGGTATGAAATCGACCGGGCTGACGAGCCCCCGCACCGGGTGCTCCCAGCGGACCAGCGATTCGACGTACCGGATACGGCCGTCAGGCAGATCGACGATCGGCTGGTAGACCAGCCGGAACTGGCCCTCGTTCAGGGCGATCCGCAGGTCGGCACCGAGCCGCGCCTCATCGCCGGCCCGCCGGTCGAGGTCGGGGTGGTACCAGCGGTACGGTTCGCCGGCTTCCTTGGCCGCGTACATGGCCACGTCGGCGCGGCGAAGCGCCTCGTGCGGCTCGGTGAGCCCGGTCGTGTCGGTCAGGCCGATGTTTGCCCCGATCAGCAGGTCTCGGCCGTCCGCCCGGATCGGCTGCGAGAGCAGCCCTCCGACGTTCTCGGCGACGCCGACGGCGTCCTCGCGGGTCGCGCCGGGCATTAGCAGGGCGAATTCGTCGCCGCCCATCCGCACGACCGATGCCGCGCCGCCGGCGGCCGCGGTCAGCCGGGTGGCGACCTCGGACAGCAGCAGGTCGCCGACGTGGTGCCCGAACTGGTCGTTGACCTTTTTGAAGCCGGTGAGGTCGAGCAGGGCGACGTAGGATCGGCTGCCGTCGAGGCCGTGGTGCAGCGCTGCCTGGAACTGGCGGCGGTTGGCCAGACCGGTCAGTTCGTCGTGCTGGGCCAGCCGTTCCAGCTGTGCGGCCTGTTTGTGCACCTGATTGACGAAGCCGGACATGCGCAGCGAGACGAGCAGGAACAACACCATCGCGCCGCCGGCCACGACCATCCAGTCCGCGCGGTGCTCGGCGATTCCGGGCACGAACAGGATGCCGGGCGCCAGCATGGAGCTCGCGGTGAGCAACAGCTGCCGCCAGTGGGTGAGTCCCGTCCGGGGGGTGCGCGGCACCGCGGTATGGTCCGCCGCCATCGAGGGGTGCAGGGCGGCGACGCCCCACAGGACGTACGACAGCAGCCACAGCGCGTCGAACGGGGTGCCGTTGTTGAAGCTGAAGTAGGAGATCAGCACAGAGAAGCCGATGTCGGCGAGCAACAGCGCCATGGCCGCCCCGGCGAGCAGCCGCGTACTGGTGTTCCGGACGCCGGACCCGGTGAGCAGACTGGTCAGGATGGCCAGCAGCAGGGTGTCGGCCGCCGGATACGCGGTGTTGAGCAGCTGCGCGAGGACCGAGTTCCCCGCCACGAAGACCGTGGGACGCAGCACGAAGACCCAGAACACCAGCCCGAACCCGGTCGCCACGACGGCCGCGTCGAGGAACCCCCGCACGTCACGGTCACGCCGCTGACCCACCAGCAGCACGAACCCCGCGATCAGCAGCGGGTAGCGGGCGACGTAGAACACGTCCGCGGCCGAGGGAAACGGCGACTGATGGAATCCGTACAGGTAGACGCTGTAAACGACCTCGGCGACGCCCGCCGTGAATTCTCCGGCCGCGAAGCAGTACCACAGCGCACGCCGGCGCGGCCGGTGCAAACGGACGCCCGCGAGCACCAGCGCGCCGGAGCTCAGCGCGACCGTGTTGTACACGAGGCTTTGCACGAGGCTGCCGCTGGGCAGCAGGTAGTAGCCGCCGATCACCGCAACCCCGGCGGCCAGCACCAGCCACCACAACCGTCGATGCAGTGGGGTCAGGTCGCCCCGGCCGCCCGCCGACGCCCACGCGGCAAACCACCTCAAGCACCGCCCACATTTCACGACAGTGCTATCGGCAGAACGGCGGCCGATTTCAGTGCCGGGCGGCGAGTCACCCAACACCGTGAACGTTCTCGGTCACGGCACTAGAGGTACCACCAGCACGTGGCGGACGTGTACATGCCTGCCCCCAGCGGTTTCGCTACGACTTCCGAGGCGAACTTCTAGGGCAGGCCGTTCACCACCGTGGAGATCAGCCGTGCCGTCGACTACCTCGCCCAGCGGGATTTGATCAAGGGCCTGGCGCGTTCGGCAGCACCGGCCCGGGCCGGCCACCATCACGCTGGACGGAATGGACTGTGTCGTCGATTGGAGTGCAGACGTGTCCGCCGGCCGCCGGCACCCGTTCGCTCCACGGCAACACCATCACGACCATCGCCACGCACATGGGGAAACGCGGTGGCCGTCGGCTGCTCGGGGCGATGCGGGCGTACACACCGGACGATGTGGAACACCGCCGCGGCGGCGAACGCCACCGAGCAGCCGTCGGATGGACGCGATACCGAAAATCGTGGGCCTCCCGTGTGGCCGGAGGTGCTGAGCATCGACGTGAGTCGAAATGATGTCTTTCGCCTGGTGTCACTGTGTGAAGAGCCGATCGCGCGCCGGTGATGCGGACTGCTGAAGAAAGCTGGGAACCAGCAGGCGTTCGCGGACGACTTCTGCTGCGACCCCGGATGCCGGCGCACCCCTTGAGCGCCGCCGACACCACGACGAGGACACCTATGGCCGTCACCCCCGAGCTCGCCAGCCCCGAACAGGTCGAGACAGCGGTCAGATCCGCGCGGCGCCCATCGCCGTTCGGCGGGCTGCTGCTGCGCCTGCACTTCTACGCCGGAATTCTGGTCGCTCCGTTCCTGCTGGTCGCGGCGACCACCGGCATCCTGTTCGCGTTCACCCCGCAGATCGAGCGGGCCGTCTACAGCGCCGAGCTGACCGTCGACAACCCCGGATCCGCGGCGTTGCCGCTGGCTGATCAGGTTGCCGCGGCCCGGGCCACTCATGCTTCGGGAGACCTTCTTTCCGTACGGCCGGGGGAAGGCTCGTTGACCACGCAGGTGGACTTCTCCGACCCGTCACTGGACGCCGACCACCAGCACACGGTGTACGTGAACCCGTACACGGGCAAGGTCACCGGCCAGCTGACGACCTGGTGGACGGCCACGCCCCTCAATGAGTGGCTGGACAACCTGCACGCGAACCTGCACCTGGGGGAGACCGGCGCGCTCTACTCCGAGCTGGCCGCGAGCTGGCTGTGGGTGATCGCGCTCGGCGGCGTCGTCCTGTGGTGGCGGCGGCTGAGCGGTAACCGCAAGGCCCGCCGGCTGCTGGCTCCGGACCTGTCGGCGAAGAAGGGCGTGCGTCGCACCCGGGGCTGGCACGCGGCCACCGGCACGTGGCTCACCGTTGGCCTGCTGTTCCTTTCCGCGACCGGCCTGACCTGGTCCAACCACGCCGGCGCGAACTTCGAAGAGTTCATCCACTCGCTCGACTCCAGCCGCCCGGCCGTCTCCACCGACCTGACCGCCGCCGCCGTGGCGAGCCCCGGCGGCGGCCACCACGCCGGCATGAACATGGGCGGCGCCGCGGAGGCCGCCACCGTCGACCCCGCCGCGATCACCACCGTCTACCAGGCCGCCCGCGACGCCGGAATCACCGGCGCGGTGACCATCGCCGTCCCCGCCGACGCGAACACCGCCTGGAGCGTCACCGGCAACGACAGCCTCTGGCCGGTCGGCCGCGACAGCGTCGCCATGGACTCCACCGGCAAGATCGTCGAGCGGATCGACTTCGCCGACTGGCCGGTGCTGGCCAAACTCACCCAGTGGGGCATCTACGCGCACATGGGCCAACTGTTCGGCCTGGCCAACCAGATCCTCCTCGCCGCCCTCGCGTTCGGCCTGATCTGCGTCATCATCTGGGGCTACCGCATGTGGTGGCAGCGCCGCCCCACCCGCTCCGACCGCCGCGCCCTGGCCGGCGTCCCTGCGACTGGCGGCAACTGGACCGGCCTGCCCGCCTGGACGATCGCGGTCGGCCTGCCGCTGGTCTTCGCCGCCGGCTGGTTCCTGCCCCTGTTCGGCATCCCACTGCTCGGGTTCCTGGCCATCGACCTGATCGTCACCAGCATCCGCAAGCGCCGCCGCGGATCCGACAGCCCGGTGAGTCCGGCGCCCGCCGGTCAGTGATCCGGCGGCGTGCCTCGTGCCACCCCGTTCGTCACCGTGAGCCGGTGATCAGGAACTGCGTCTGGACCTCGTGTCGCCCTGCTCAGACGCCCCGGCATGCACAGCGCCGCCCCTGGTCCTGCGGCCGCTTGACCACCTCGACCTTGTCGCGGGGTTCGTTGCCCGGGCTTCGCCGGTGTCGGGCGGGATCTCGGGACCGGGCAGGATGGCCGCGCCCGCGGACGTACCGTTGCGGCCAGTCGTCCGCATCACCGCGATCCCGCGTTATGGACGTCGGCCTCCTCAACGTCGCCTGTGGCCGGGGCTCCACTGACACGTTCCTCGGTCAGCTGGGTCACGGGGTTGCGTCTTGCGACGCTTGGTCGTATGCCGGTAGATTGCTGCCCGGCGGGAGTCCATCGCCGAACCCCTTCTGGCTCACCCCAGCTGAGCCGATCAAGGGGCAAAGGGGGAAAGACTCCCGGACCGATACGTTCTGATGGCCGTTGAACCCTTCCGACGCCCGTCGACCGGCTGCTGGGGAGTTGGTCACGACGGTCGTCGCGTAAGGATCGAACGTGCCCCGCGAAAAGAATTTCAAGGCGCTCGTCCGCAGCCGCATGGCGAAGACTGGCGAGTCGTATACGACCGCTCGGTCCCGGCTGGAACGGCCCGGGCCCGCACCGGCCCCGATTCCGGCGGACCCCGACGCCGCGGCCCTGGCCAGGGCGATGGCCGCCGTCGACGTCGTCAACCCCTTGACCGGGCAGCCCTTCAGCGAAGCATTACTGTTCGGCCTGGCCGGCGGAGTCGGGTTCGCCTACCTCGTCTTCACCCACGGTGACTGGACCACCGTCCACCTGGACGGGCGCAGCAACGCCCTCTACTTCGAGAAGAAGTCGTTCGTCGAGGTCGCCTGCGCCAGGATCGGGGTGCCGCTGCGCGTGCGGCCGCTGGCCGATCGCGGGCAGGCGGAAAGGTGGGTCCGCGAGGCCCTGGCGAAGGCCCCGGAGGTCGCCCTGACCCTCGACCTGGTGAAGCTGCCCGCCCGCGGGCCGGTCACTGCCGACCCGTACCAGCCGCGCATAGTCACGGTCTCCGGCGGGCAGGCCGATCTCGCTGTCACAGGCCTGCCGTGGGGCCGGGTCTCCATGGGCTGGAGCGAGTTGCTCGACGCCCGGTGGACCGGCGCCAAAAAGTACGGCGGTCTGCATCTGGTAGGTCGGCCGGCGCAGGAGCCCGATGTTCGCCCCGCCGTGGTGGGCGCACTGGCCAGGACGGCGGACTGCCTGCTGGAGCCTGCCCGCAGCAGCTACGACGTCAACTTCGGCGTCCCCGGAATCCGCAAGTGGGCTCGGCTGCTCACCGATCCCAAGGACAGGAAGGGGTGGTCGAGGCTGTGGTCGGACCGTGAGTCGTTGGCCGAGGCGCTGGCATCGGTGGTCCGAGGGCTGGGCAGCCCCACCAGCTCGGGCGCATCGCGGCGGCAGTACGCCGCGTTCCTCGACGAAGCCGGGTCCCTGCTCGCCGCGCCGGCGTTGGCCGCAGTGGCGCGGGCGTACCGCGAACTCGGCGAGCGATGGACGGCGCTGGTGACGCTGGCCCGGGAGCCGGGCGTCACCGCGGCCGACCTGGCCGAGCCGTTGCCCGACCTAGCCGACGCGGAGGAGGCCGCAGCGCTTTCGCTGCGTGCCTCGGCGACCGCGCTCACGAGGGGAGCGCAACGATGACCGACGCAACCGTGACACCGCAGATGGTCTTCGACCAGATGCCCTCGCGATTCCTCCCGGAGGCGGCGGGCAAGACCAGGGCTACGGTCCAGATCGAGCTCTCCGGCGAGCAGGGCGGCGTCTGGACGGTACGCATCGCCGAGGGACGGTGCGCGGTTCACTCCGGCGCCGCGGACAAGCCGGACGTGGTGATGAGCGCCACCGCTGAGGACTACGTCAAGATCAGGATCGGCCGGCTTGATCCCATCAAGGCCGCCATGCCTGGCGGCGCCTTGACGATCAAGGGCAGCTACGGCGTGGCGATCAAGTTCGCCAAGATGTTCCGACGCGATACCTGACCGCATATGCGAGAGGCCCGCCCACGCCGGGCGGCCTCTCGCCGAGGTGCGTTCGCCACCCCTATGCACGCCGACCTTGTCACCGACGCCGCGTTCGACATCCCCGCTGACGCCTCAGCCGCCAGCGCGGCCGTCGGCCAAGATAAGGTCGCCAGACCCAGGCGCTGCGCCTGCCGAAAACCTCGTCCGTCCTGGCCATGGCGGCTCTAATCGCCGGGATGAGATCCGCTGCAGGTTTGAGCTCTCGGCGCCCCGCGCGGCAGGAAGCCACGCTGATAACCGCGCGAGGATGGCCAACCGTGCTGTTTCAACCGGTCCACCTCGGCGTGACCAACACGATCGCGCTGCTACGGCTGCTGTCGACGAGCGACCGTGACAAGAACGCCGAGATCCTCGCGCTCCGGCACCAGATCGCGGTTCTCGAACGGCGACTGCCCTGCCAGAAGAGTCGGTTCACCTGGGCGGATGGGGCGTTGCTTGCCGCGCTGCTACACCGGCTGCCCCGCGACGTGCTGCACCCAGTCCGGTTGGTGGTGCGCCCGGAGACGGTGTGTCCCGCCCCGAGTTTGATGGAGACTCTCCATCAGGCCCGGGGCTTGAGACCCTGTTCTGGGTAGACGAACCCGTGGGAGGCGATCCAGAACATGCGTTTAGGCAGGGCCTTGCGGTCCGGGGAGTTCTCATCGCCGGCGCCACCGGTGAGGCGCGGCTTGATGTCGGCGACCACCAGGGCCGCGGGGGCCGGGTTGTAAAAGACGAGCGGGATGCAGAGCACGATCTTGTTGCTGGTGATGGCACCGCTGAACACGTGCCCCGTCTCCACGCAGGGGTGACTGCGGCGAACCTGTATCCACCAGAGCGTCACGCGCGGATCGCGGCATGAGCGGATGTCGGCGGTGCAGGTCGACGTCTGTTTCCCGCCAGCCGCAGGACCAGGGATCGAGCAGCATTTGGTTCGTGACTGAACTTGACCTAATCAGCATCGCCGTTGACAACAGACACCCCGGACACGTGAAGATCGACCCAGCGATCCTCTACTGGGGCACACCGGTTGTGTTGATTTCCACCCTCAACCCCGACGGCAGCGCCAATCTGGCGCCGATGTCCTCTGCGTTCTGGCTGGGCCACACCGCCGTGCTCGGCCTGGGGACGTCCTCGCACACCGCTGGGAACTTGCTGCGTACCCGGGAATGCGTGCTGAACCTGCCCTCGGAACATCAAGTCGACGCCGTTGACAGGCTGGCCCTGACCACCGGAGCAAACCCCGTCAACGCCTGGAAACGCCTCGCCGGCTACCACCACCTCAGCAACAAATTCGGCGCGGCAGGGCTGGAGCCCATCACCTCCAGCACCGTAGCCGCGCCCCGAGTCGCCCAGTGCCCGGTGGCGATGGAGGCCACTCTGACGGCTGTGCACACGACCGAGTTCCACCTGTTGACAGTCCAGATCCAGGACGTCCACGTCCACGAGTCGATCCGACTTGCTGGCCACGCCAACCGGATCGACCCGAACCGCTGGCGGCCGTTGATCATGAGCTTTCAGAGCTTCTACGGGCTGAGTGAACAAGTGCATCCTTCTCGGCTGGCAAGCATCGACGAGGAACATTATCGCCGCTGATCCGTGAGCAGACCTACCCGCACAGTCGGAATCACCGCCGCCACTACGTCGGCGGACATGCGCGGCCCGTCCACAATCTCCCATGGCCACCCGGGGAAAGCGGCGCACGTCCGGCAACGCAATTGCGCCTACTACGCCCCATCATCGGCATGATGGTGCACCGTTCAGCGCGGAGCAGGGTACACGCAGCGTGACGGCTCGTCGGATGCCGGTGCGCTCGTCGCGGCAGATGCGGGTGGCCTCGAAGCGCGGACGGGCTGCTTTGCCGGTGGACCGATAAACGATGGTATCGATGAAATTCCCGCCGGTCCGAGCTGGCGGTCGATAGCGTTTGCGCTGCCTAATGGCAATATGTGAACACGGTGTTCGCGTTTGCGTCGATCGATCCCACGGGCTAAGCAGGGGGAATGCGAATCCTGGTAACCGGGGGAACCGGAAACATTGGAAGGCTCGTCGTCGAGCAACTACTCGAGGCCGGCGTGACAGTACGTGTGGTCAGTCGCAGGTCGCACCTGCTCCCATCCCCGCATGTCGAGGTGTTCCCGGGGGATCTGGCCGAGCCCGCCAGCTTGCTCCCGGCCCTGCAAGGTGCGGACCGCATGTATCTGTTTCCGGTCCCAGAAACCGCCTCGGAACTCGTGCGCCTGGCGGAGAGCTGCGGGATCCGGCGGGTCGTCACGCTGTCTTCCGGCGCGGTGAGTACCGGTCACGACACCAATTTCCACCTGCCCGTGGAACGCGCGGTGGAGGCCTCCGGAATGGAATGGACCCACATCCGGCCCGCCGAGTTCATGCTCAACAACCTATGGTTGTGGGGGCCGTCGATCCGAGCCGAACGAGTCGTGCGAGAACCGTTTCCCGATCGTACGGGATACCCCGTTCACGAGCGTGACGTCGCCGACGCGGCCACGGTCGCTCTGCTCCGGGACGGTCACCAGGGCGCCGCCTACACCCTGTACGGGCCCGAACTCATCAGCCGCCGCGACCAGGTCCGGATGATCGCCGACGCCATCGGCGACAACATCCACCTGCAGGTGGTGACCCCGGCGCAGGCTCGCGAGCTGTATCTGGCTCAGGGCGGCTTCGCAGCGGCCTCCGCCGACTTTCTCGCTGGCCTCCAGACATACTCCGGCGCGGCACCCGAACGCGCGGCGGTCAACCACACCCCGCCCGCGACATTCACCGCAATGCCCACCGTCGAAGACGTCACCGGCGCCCTTGCCCGGCCGTTCATCGTGTGGGCGCGTGAGCACGCCGGAGATTTCCACGCCTCCACGTCTACTCCGACGCCCACGACGCGGCTGGATGCGCGGAAACCACGGAAGAACGTGTGCGCTTGACGGACTCGGTCGGCCATGGTGGCGGGCGCGGTGTTCGCGATGTTGCGTTTGAGGGCGGCCCAGATTCGTTCGACTGGGATCAGGAGCAGCCGGTGGATGCGTTCGCCGAGGCGGTGGCTGCCTTTGCGGGGTCGTCCGCTGCGGGGTCGGTCGGGTAGTCCGGCGAGTCCTTCGTGCTGGTGGCGGGCGATCAGCGGCGGACGGTGGCGGGGTCGTAGTGCAGCAGGTCGGCAATCTCCGGCGCGGACCAGCCTGCGGCGGGGAGCACGATGATGACCAAGCGGGTGGCGGTGCGCCAGGGTCCATGCAGGGCGGTAATCAGTTCCGTGTGTTGCGGCTCGGACATGCGGGCGTAGCCGTGGGCGGGGCGCATACTGGTGGTGACCTCGTCGGGGGTTTCGGTCTGTGTGGAAGCTTGATCCGAACCCACGACGAGGTTTTTCTGTAGCTATGTCCATCTCGCCGGGCGAGTCTTAGTTGACACCGTTACGTGCAGAACCTTTGCCACATGCTTAGTCAGCGCGACTTCACCGGCGAACGACACATGCTCACCTCACAGTCGCCGACATCCACACGTACTATGTGCTCGCCGGCAAGACCCGGTGCTCGTACATAATACGGGATAGGCTGTGGGGCTGGCCTTAGAAAACCCACTGAGGCGGGGATAAGTCCTGGCGATGCTCTGCGTATACAGAATGCAGCGAATAAGACAGGCCAGAGGATTACTGTGGTTGGCAGTCGTGCGGGCGGCACGGCCAATCCGGCTTCGGACTGGGACTACATTTTGTCCGGTCCGTCACGGGCTCGCGGCAGGGCGGCTAACTCTCTCCGCAGGGGAACCGGCGACGGAGAGGGTAGCGGAAGGGGGCGCGACATATTTCAGGACTACAACCCGAATGCTCCAGCGTACACTACGTTGGATCCCAACCTTCCGCACGATATCTTTTTGAGCCGCAGGTCCCGTGATGAACGACCGATCTACGATCTTGAATCAGTTGAGCCAGGGGCGTCGCCCCCTCCAAGGTGGGCTGGCCTGGCTCGGCGCCTTGCCAGTGGATGAGCGGCGTGATGTGCTTCGAGAGCTGGCTGGCTACTGCCTTCAGGCGAAGGCGGTCAGCGAGGATGCGGCACAGAGCATTGCGCAATCAGGAGTGAAGCCAACCGCAACGCCAGCTGTCCTGATTTCGCGAGGGCGGCTTCGTGACCAGCTGGCCAAAATTGGGAATCTCCCCGAGGCGGAAATGGAGAAGTCGTTCAGGATACTTCTTGCGCTGCTGTCGATCGCGGATTCCCGCAGGCGCGAGGTTGATTGCGCCAATGGGTGCACGCATTCTTGGCATAACTGGGGAGACGACCTGTGACCACTGCTTGAGTTATTTGATTCCAGCAGCTTCATAAAGGGGACAGGTTCAGGCAATCGAAGCATTTGCCTCTACGAGTTCGGCGAATATCTCGGAGGGCTTCTTCTAATTGTGGATCTTACGGGCCGGTCGTTGATTTCGGAGGCGACCATCGCTAAATAGTTCGGGTCCGATGTGGTCGGGAGGCCTTTCGGGAAGTATTCGCGTAGGATCCGGTTCGGGTTCTCGTTGCCGCCGTGCTTACGGTAAGTGGCGAGGCGGAAGTGTCAAGAAAAACGGCTCTGGTGCTCTTTCGGTGGTGACGCAGCGCGTTGCTGTCCATGTTGGATAGTAGTCCTGGTGTGGTACTGATGATCTTGTTCACGTGGTGTTCGGCGGGCTGGCGCCGCTGGTGATCGAGCAGGTCGAGGACGCCGGCGACCGGATCGTGGTGCGAGCGTCGACGCCGTTGGTGGCGGTGGCGTGCCCGGATTGCGGCGTGGCGACGGCGCGGGTGCACGGCCTGCATGAGCGGACGGTGGGGGACGTGCCCGTCAATGCCCGGCGGGGGCAGGTGGTGGTCCGGGTGCGGGGGCGGTCTGCCCGACGTTCGGGTGCCGCCGGACGTTTCGGGAGCAGGTCCCCGGGTGTGCTGCACCGCTATCAGCGGCGGACCGTGCGCCTTCAGGCTCTGGTCGGCTCGGTGGCCCGAGAGCTGGCCGGGCGTGGTGCGGCCCGGTTGCTGTCGAAGCTGGCGGTGCCGCTGTCGCGGGATTCCACGGTCCGGGCGCTGCTGCGCATGCCGTATGCCGCGCCGCCGGTTCCGCGGCTGTAGGGCGTGGACCACTTCGCGTCGCGTCGGCGCAGCCGCTACGCGACCGTGCTGATCGATGCGCAGACACGCCGACCGGTGGACGTGCTGCCCGACCGCAACGCCGACACCTTGGAGGCGTGGCTTCGCCGGCACCCCGGAGTTGAGGTGGTCTGCCGGGATTGTTCCGGCGCCTACGCCGAAGCCGTCTGCCGGGCACTTCCCGACGGTGGGCACGGACGCGTCGATTCCTTTTGACAAGCTCTCCATCGGTCGCAACCTCGCCTACAACCTCACCGTCAATGGCATTCACACGTACTATGTGCTCGCCGGCATGACGCCGGTGCTTGTGCACAACTCGTGTCCGGTGGCCGCTCGTCTCACAAGCAGTGCCGATGCTCCTAAAGTTTACAGTCAGACTGTACACATGGACAAAAATGGTCGGTTCCGGATCGACGTTGAGAACCAGAATCCGGGTAAGCTGGGAGCGAAAATCCATCTTCAACCTATGGGGTGGGGTGCCTCGGGCAAATATTACTACCACCAGGATGCGGGAAAGTGGATCTCGGAGGGCGGAGAGGAGCTGGCACCGAAGATCGCGCGTCAGGTTCCGCAAAGCGCTCTCAATAAGGCCTACCAATATCTGGGGATAACGCGGCCGTGAAGATGAATTCACATATGTCAGACCTGCTTGCCGATGGGTGGGGGGCTCTGCGTCGCGACCTGCCCCCCGATCTAGATGAAGTCGCGAGAGCGGGCTGGGTGCTCGGCCCTCGCGGCGCGATCTTGCTGAGATCTTTGTGGGGCCCGGGATGGCGCACGAACCTGCAATCCTCGGAGATTGGCTCCTACGAGTACGAGGTGAACGACGTTTACGCTTCTCTGTCAGACCTTGTAACCGAGAAGAACACATACTTATTTAGATCGGCCGTGCGAGGCATTTCATTTGCCACTCGGATGCTGATGGATGCAGCAATCCTTCCAGGGGCCGAGAGGCTAATATCAGTGGTGGGCGTGTCGATTGATGATGAGGATGAGAGCTTCTTTCTGCAAGGAGCAACCATTCGATTCTTTAGCCGCCGTGGCGATTACCCTAGATCGTTCGAAGATCTGGAACGGTATCAAAAGGAGGCGATCGCTGTTCTGGACATGACTGACCTCGCTGAACTCGACTTACGATAAAATCGCTATCGGGCGGGAAGCACTACTCCTGGCACACCCCATGACGAGCGGTGCTCGCCGGAGAATGTGCCTGGGACGGTATTTCCGGCGCGGTTAGAGAACCTCTCCAGCCTGCCGGTGTGGCTCCGGACACCGCGATGTGGTGCTGCGGTCCTACGGTGACCTGCCCGATCGCGCTCGCATCCAGCGCACCGGCGCCGCCGGCGTCGGTGCGAGGCGTGGGCGTGACACTGCGGGCCAGCTGCCTTCGCCGGTTCTGTGCTGCGGTGGCCACTCGGTCCTCTGGGCGGCCGAGGACCAGGCCGATCTGATTCCAGCTGACTCCAGCGGCCCGGGACGCATCGATGAGGTTGAGCTCGGCCCGGTCGACGTCGGCTCGGGCCGCCGCTGCCATGCTGATCCCATCGAGCAAGTCCTGCGGGTCCGGCCTCGGAGTGAGCTCTCGGCGGAGGTCGCGTTTACCTGGTTCGGCCGTCGGTGAAGGCCCGACACTCTTCGATGAGATCGTCGAGATCATTCGCGACCACGGTCCTGGGGGTGAGGAATCTGAAGATGGTGTAGTGCTTGAGCTGCTGTAACACCCGGTGAAAGGTCGTGAGACCTGCCGGCCGACCTCGCTGTCAAGGGAGGCGATCGGACCGCTCACAAGTCTCAGAGGTGGTCCGCTATGCGCCTCCGCGTAGACCCCATTCATCCAGCCCTGAGTAGATCAGGCCGGTACGGATGACCGGCGCGCCGAGGCAGCGGGACTCGCCCGAGTAGATGGCTATCAGCGATTCGGTGCCCCGCCACCAGGTGTCTGCCAGTCCTCGAACTTCGGCCACTGGTTCGAAGTTGTGCAACTCCAGCTGATCCAGCGCTTCGCCGGTCACCTTCGTGATCTGCTTCGCCCAGGTCGCGGCGTGATGGGCCAGGGCGAGGGACTCGATCCAGCCTTCGATACTGGCGTGGAGTGGCACCCACCGTCGGCCATCGTGGATGCCGAACTCGTCGGTCGGGCCCATCATGAACGAGTAGGGAACGGCTGTCCTCTGCGGGCCGGCTTCGAACCACCATCCCGGAATCGGGGAACCGTCGGCTGCGTCGGTGGGTGAGCTGTCGGGGGTGTCGGCCTGGAAATATCTGGGTCCGCCGTCGTATTGCGGGGACGGTGGCAGGACCAGGCCGCCCCACCGGCGCTGGAACGCCACGGCGCGGCCGATCTCGGCGGCCGGGATGCCCGATTCCAGCCAAGCGGAGCGGTGTTGCTCAAGGTCTGGGAGGTCGGCTTGAACCCCGTGGGCGACGACGAGCGACCGGGCTCGCCGGGTCAGCCCTTCCGGAACGTGATGAAAGAGGTTCAGCTTCACCGGTTGGACCCTACTCATTCCTTCCGCGGCGCGGTTGAAGGTAGTTACTGCTGTGGTCGAGGGGGCGGGCCCGGCCTTGCGCTGAAATCGGCAAGCAAGGAGGTGTCGATGCGGTCGGCGAGGTAGATGAGCGGGGCTTGTGGGTCGAGGCCGAGTGCGGCGGCGACGAGCTTGGGGTCGAGGGTGTTGACCAGGTCGACCAGGCGGGTGCTGCGGATCGTGGGTGGTGGTACGCCGCAGCCGTCGAGCACGTGGCTGAGGTAGGCGGTCGATGCCGCCAGGTAACTGGCAGACATCAGTGTCAGCCGCGGCGGAACGTTCAACGCTCATCAGGTGACGCGGTCAGCCGCCGATCGGGGCCGCCTGCGCGATGGCGACGATCCGCGCCGCGTCCGGAGGCAGCAGGTAGCCGGCGGCCACCGCGGCGTCGGCCGCCGCCCGCACCGCCGCGACATACCGCGCATGCGTCGGGTACAGGGTGGCCAGGTCCGGTTCCGGGCTGGCCGGTGGGGCCGGGTTCGACGGGTCGCCGGCGTCGTGCCGGTCCCACCCGTCGGCGTCGGCGTTCCACGGGTCACGCGCCCCGTAGAGGCCGCAGAACGGTCCGCCGCCGATCGCCCGCAAGCCGCTCAGCGTGCGGGTCGGCACCGTCACGTCCGGAAGCCGCAGGCCGCCGACGGCCAGCCCGGTCGCCGCGTCGCGGATCACCGCGCCGCCGCCGACCGCGACCGGCGGGGCCACCGGGGGCGCCGCCCCGCCCTGAGCCCACGTGGTCAGGTGCGCCAGCGCCGCGTCGATGCCGTAGTGGCCCGGCCCGTCGTTGGGCGGGGCCGAGCCGGCCGGGCAGTCGGGCGACGGTGTCTGGCTGCCCAGTGACCGGCGCAGTGTCGGATCGCCCAGGTCGAGGGCCCACTGGTCGCCGTGCGCGGTGCCGGCCAGCTCCCAGGTGCGCACGGTCGCGGTGTCCGGCTGACGGGCCGGCGCGTGGCCGAGCACGTCGGTCTCGGTGAGCACGACGAAGGTGGGCTGCTCGAGGTCGGTACGGATCCGGACGGTCAGCGGCATGCCGAGCCCGAGCGCGTCGATCGGGGCGGCCAGGGCGCTGTTGCTGTGGATGAGGAAGCCGTCGTACACCTTGGCGACCGGGTGCACCGCGTTGACGTACGTCGTCATGCGCAGCGCCGACTGGGATTCGCCGTCGGCGAGCACCGTGCGTACGGCTAGGCCGGCGAGCGGGTTCGGTCCGTCAGGGGTTCGCAGGGCCTGCCCGGCCTGCGAGAAAATGTCGTACGAGAACTGGTCGCCGGGGTGACTCAGCGTCCGGTACCGGGCCGGGTCCCACCGGCGCAGCCCGGGCAGATCGCCGATCCCGCCGTCCACGCCGACCTCCTGGGCCGACACGCCGACCCACGCGTACCCGGCGCGCAGCAGCTCGTCGTGGGCGAACCAGTAGTCCGGCGAGAGGTCGACCTGTCCGCTGACGTTGAGCCACTCCACCACCACGACGCCGTTGAACCGGGCCGGGTCGGCCGGGCGGCGTACCAACATCCGGGTCCGGTACGGGGCTCGGCCGGTCACCGCGACCGGCCAGCGCCCGTCCGGGCGCAGTACGCCGAGCCCGACGTACGAGGACGCGACGCCGGAGAGGAAGTACTCGGACTCGGTGTACCCGGCTGCGGGCAGGTCCTCCGCCTCGGCCAGGAACGGGAAGCCGTGCGTACCGGCCGGCGGGACGGTGATCGTCGGACCGGGCACCGCGGCGGGCACGGCCGCGCCGGGAGCCGGGCCGACGATCAGGGCGGCGGCCGCGGCGGCCACCGCGGCGATCAGCTGCGGCCAGCGGCGGGGCCGGCACGGGACGGACACTGGCGCGGTCATCGCTACCTCCTCGGTCGGGAACGTCCGCCGGGCCCGGACCCGGGCCGGCCGTCCTCAGCGGGCGGTCAGCGGCGGTCCTGCCAGTCTCGACACGCCGGTCTCCGGCCGCATCGGCAGAATCACCGGTACTGATTACCGCACCGGGAGTGGCTGGGCCGGGAGTCCGGCGTCAGCTGAGCGAGGACGTCGGCCAGGCCGCCGCGGCCGGGCCTGACCGGCCCACCCCATGCGATCGAGGGCAGCGGCACGGGTGCCGGGTCTGCGCCTGCCGGGGGCTTGACAGACAGAACCCACCCGGGGGTACGACCGCATCGGCGCCGCCGCGCCGGGAGGCCGCGGCGGCGCCGATCGTCGTCGACGGTCGGCGGATGACCGGGGTGTGCGAGCTCGGATCAGGCGGCGCGGGGGTACGGGCGGGAACGCCCGTACCCCCGGATCGTCCCTATCGGTCTTGCGCCGCCCGCGCGTCCCTCGCGACGCGGACCAGTTCCACCAGCCCGCCCGCGTATTCCTGCGATTCGGCGTGCGCCTCGTCGAACGGCGGCTGGAACCCGACCCCCTCCCACTGCGAGGTCGCGGGGTTCCAGATGTCGTTGCCCACCTCGAAGTCCCAGGCGTCGATGCCGAGCTCGTAGTAGAGCTGGTCGGCCGAGTTCCCGGCCGCCGAGTAGAGCACGTCAGCGACCGGCCCGGTGTACGACGGCCAGGTCACCGTCCCGCGGGAAGCGGCGATCGCGCCGACGATGCGGCGGGCGCTGTCCAGGTAGAACTTTGACTCGTCGATGGACGGGCGGGGGAGTGTGACCCGGCCCTCGGCCTTGTACGACCCGGGCGGCCACATGAAATATCCGCCGTAGGAGTGCACGTTCATCGCGAACTCGATGTTCGGGTGCGCCGACGCGAGCGCGATCACGTTGCTGCTCTCCGCCTCGGACAGCTCCGCGGTGCCGGCGTAGGTGCCGGACAGGCAGTTGGCGCTGCCGCCCACGTAGCCGTCGAAGTACGACCCGACGGTGTAGTTGCGGTTGACGTCGACGCCCCACGAGTCCCGGTTGCGCGGGTCCCGGTTGGCGCCGGTGCAGTGGTTGACCAGGTTCTTGCGCTGGAAGTTGTAGTCGTTGAACGAGTAGTTCGCGCCGTCCGGGTTCACCGTCGGGATGACGAACACGTCCACGTTGTCGACCAGGTCCCTGGTCGCCGCGTCGGTGGCGTAGTTGGCCAGCAGCCGCTCCGCGAACTCCAGCGTGACCAGCGGTGTCGCCCATTCGCGCGCGTGCTCCTGGGAGTACGCCAGCACGCCTACCTTGGAACCGTCGCGGACCTTGCCGATCCGCAGCGCCTGCACGGTCCACGGCTTCTTCGGCACCTCGGTGCCCTTGAGGCCGTCGTCGAGCCGGACCGGGGCGACGACGGGCATCGGCAGCCCGGCCGAGCCGGACTCGACGAACGCGCGGAACTTCTGCGGGTACTTGGCGGTGATGAACGCGGCCACGTCGTCGGTGGTGCTGATCGTCTTGCCGGCGTTGTCGGTGGCCAGGCGGATGGTCAGGACCCGGTCGGCGTACGACGCGGCCAGCGGCCGGTTGGCCGCCCCGGGGTCGACGGTGCGCACCTGCACGCCGTTCATGTTCTGGTCGCCGAACGTGACCGACTCGACCACCACGGCGGCCGCGTCCGGGTCGCCCAGGTAGGCCACCGCCGTACGCCGGTAGCCCTGGGTCTTGTTCGGCAGGTCGATCACGTCGACGAGTTTCGGGTACTGCCGGGCGAGCCGCTTGATCCGGGCGGTGATGTCGGTGGGCGTCAGGTACGCCGAGATGAAGTCCTTCTGGTAGCCGGCCGGGGTGGGCGGCGGTGTGGCGGACGGCCAGGGGGCCGGGGTGACCGCGCGGGACTTGCCGCCGAGGCTGGACGACGCGGTGACGCGTACCGGTGTGGCCGGCAGCGGCTGCGGGAGCGAGTAGTGGTACTGGTATTCGCCCGAGTCCTCGAAGCGGACCAGCGGGAACGTGCCGGTGGCGCCGTCCGCGGTGGTCCAGGTGACGGTGATCTCGACGTCCGGGTCGTCGGTCGCGGTGGTGGCGACCTGGGTCTGCAGGAATGTGCGGCCGTTGGTGGTCCACCAGTAGGACTGCAGGAACTGCAGCGTGTCGGCGGCCTCGGCGAGGCGGCGGGCGGCCGGGCGGCGCGCGGCCGCGTCGGACTCGGTCTGGATCAGCTGGACCGGGGTCGCACCGCTCCCGGTGAGCGCGGCGAGCTGCACGTCGTCGACCACGACGTCGGCGAGCACGGCGCCGCCGTCGGTCTTGGGCCGGGCGGCGAGGTCGGCGCCCGCGGCGACGAGGCGCTCCAGGGCGGCCTGGTCGGCCAGGCGGAAACGGATCAGCGCGTGCTCGCCGGAGCTGAGCGTGATCGCGGGCTGCGCCGCGGCGGTGGGCGCCGCGTGCGCCGGTGGTGCGGCGAATGGCAGTCCCAGAACGAGTGCGGCGGCGGTGGCCGCCCAGCGGGCTCTCGGTGACATCACGACTCCTGATGGTAGAAAGACGTGAGATCACCCCATCGCGCCGATCGATCTATGTCAACACATCGATTACTGCGGAGGTGTGCGGCGCGACATGGACCAGGCCGGGCACGCGGACGGCGGCCCGGGGCGGCCGTCGAGCAGCTTCACCGGTCAGGTGACCGCGAACGATCTCGCCGGCCGGCTGCGCCTGCCTGCGGCAGATCAGCGGGCAGCGCATCGGTCCCTGGGTGGACGGAGACCGGTTTCCCTCGAGCCCGACGGCGCGGCCACCGACGGCCAACCTTATACGTGCGCCGGTTTGACCCCGTACGTCCGTGGTAAGCGAGCGCCGTGATGAGGTCCAGTGAAGCATGACGACGAGTTCGGCGCTCTGGTAGGTGAGCCGGAGGAGGTTCTGCGGATCTTCGAGTCGATGCCGGTCATGCTGGCCGGTCTCGCCGGGCCGCGGCACCGGTTCGCCGCCGTGAACCGGGCTTACCGGGAGACGTTCGAGCGGGCCGGGTATGTCGGCCGCCCGTGGGGCGAGGTGTTCCCCGAAGCGGCCGGCCGGCAGCTGACCGAGATGATGGACCGGGTCTACGAGACCGGCGTCGCGCAGGCGCGCGACGGCTGGCGGGTGCAGGTTGCGAACCCGTCCGGCGGCCGGGTCGAGGAGCGCTGTCTCGACGTGGTCGTCGTACCGCGCCGGGACATCGCCGGCGCCCTCACCGGGGTCAACGTCGTGACCGTGGACAGCGCCGGGCGCTCCCCGCACCCTCGGGACGTGACCGTCGCGCTGCAGCGTCAGCTGCTGCCGCCGGGCCTGCCGGTGTTGCCCTCGGTGCGGATCGCCGGCAGTTACCTGGCCGGCGGGACCGAGGACGCGGCCGGCGGTGACTGGTTCGACGCGGTGCCGGCGCCCGGCGGACAGGTCGTCCTGGTGGCGGGCGACGTGGCCGGGCACGGGGTGCCCGCGACCGCGGCGATGGGACAGCTGCGCGCGGTGCTGCGCGAGCGGCTGGACGCCACCGGCGACATCCTGGCAGCGGTGGCCGCGGCCGACCGGACGGCTCCGGGGGTGCCCGGCGGGCCTGCCACGACCGTGTGCGTGACGCTGCTCGACCCGGCCGACGGCACGCTGACCTACTGCTGCGCGGGGCACCCGCCGCCGCTGATCACCGGCGCGGCGGGCACCCGGTTCCTGGCGCTGACCGGGCACGGGCCGCTGGGCACCGGGAGCGCGTTCGGTGTGCGGCGCGACCGCCTGGAGCCGGGCGAGCTCGTGCTGCTCTACACCGACGGCATCATCGACCGGCCCGGGCGCACCCCGGCCGCCGCCACCGTCGAGCTGGCCTCGGTCGTGCACGGCGCCACCGCCGAGCAGGCCACCACCAGGCCGCTGGAACTGCTGGCCGGCCGGACCGGGCACACCGACGACATCGTCCTGCTCGCGGCGCAGCGGATCGTTCCCGTGCCGCCGTTGCACCTGAGGCTGCCCTGCGAGTCGGCGGCCATCCGCCAGACGCGGGCGGCCCTCGGCCGGTGGCTCGACAGGCATCAGGCCGGTGACGAGGACCGGTCCGCTCTGGCGCACGCGGTGGGGGAACTGGTCACCAACGCCGTCGAGCACGCCCACCCGGACCGTCCGGGGGGCACCGTCACGGTCACCGCCGAACTGCGCGACGACGGCGAGGCGCGGATCACCGTCGCCGACGACGGCCGGTGGCGGGAGCGGACCCGGCCCGGCGACGCGGGGTTCCGCCGGGACCACGGCCTCGGCCTGCTGCTGGCCGCCGCGTTCGCGGACCACCTGGACGTCGGCCACGGCGTGCACGGCACCACCGCCACGATCCGGCGCCGCATGTCCCGCCCGGCCCGGCTGCTGACCGCCGAACCGGGTGGCGGCGACGGCTGCCCGGCGCCGGAGACCATGCTCATCGTCGATCAGCCGCGGGCGCCCGGCAACCGGGTCGCGATCCACGGGCCGCTGGACACCGGGACCGCCGCCCGCCTGGCCCGCGAGCTCGACGAGCTCACCCTCGGCGGCACCTGCGAGCTGGTCGCCGACCTGAGCGCGGTCACCCAGCTGGCCAGCGCGGCGGTGGCCGTGCTGTTCGACCGCCCGGCGTTGCGGCTGTTCGCGCCGCCGGGCAGCGTCGCGCACCACGTCCTGGAAACGGTCCATCTCCCGCACAGCACGACCGACCCGCACCCGAGCGGGGCGGCGTAGGCTGGAGCACGGCCACCCAGCCTTCAAGAGCGAGGGGATGGGGTCCGGAGCACAGCGGGAGATTTCCTTGACTGGCGACGACATCGCCCAGGGCCTGACGGATCTGGGTCATCAACTGCTCTTCCGGGTGGCCGGTGCCGAGGGCGTCGGCCCGCTGCGCCTCACCCTCGCCGGTGAGCTGGACGGCGAGGAGGCCGACAACCTCCATGCCGGCTTCGCCGAGTTGCTCGCGCGGCACCCCGGCCGGCCGATCCGGATCGACGCCGGCGATCTGATGTTCCTCGACTCGTCAGGCATCCGCGCGCTGCTGATCTGCCGGGTGCGTGCCCGGGCGGCAGGCGTCCGGCTGTCGATCACCGAGATCAGCAAGATCGGATTCCAGGTCCTGCAGGTTTCCGGTCTGCTGGGCGCCTTCGGCGACCCGCGGGAGAAAGCCGCGTGAGGATCAGTTCTTTCGTACGGCCGGCGTGCCCTTGCGCGGATCCGCCCCGAGCGGCTCGGCGACGTGGCGCACGGGCGGGCGCGGCACGGTGAGCGTGAAGGTCGATCCGTTCGGCTGGTGCGGCCGGTAACTGACGGTGATGCCCCCCGCCTCGGCCAGCTGCCGCACCAGGTAGAGGCCGAGCCCGGTGCCCGGTTTGGTCACCGCGACCCCGGTCTCGGCCCGCGCGAACCTGTCGAACAGGTGCGGCACGAACGCCTCCGGCACGCCCTCACCGTTGTCGGTGACGTGGATGTCGACGTGGCGGGGGTTCCCGACGATCCGGATGGTGACCGGCGGCGCGCCGTACTTGATCGCGTTCCCGACCAGGTTGCCGAGGATGAGCTGCAGGTGGGCGGGGTCGGCCAGGGCGATCGCCTGGTCCGGCGCCAGGATGTTGATCGGCTGCTCGGGGGAGAGGCCCTGCGCGGCGACCGCCTCCGGCACGGCCTGGGAGAGGTCGAGCGCGACCGGGCGGGCCACGATCGCTCCCTCGTCGAGTTGGGCGAGCGTGAGGATCTCGCTGATCAGTTGGTCGGCGCGGTGCCCGGCGGCGAGCATCTGCCGTACGTAATGGGTCCGGTCCTGGTCGGACAGCTCGTCCCACTCGTCGATCAGCAGCTCGCCCCGGGCCACGATGCCGGTCAGCGGCTGGCGGACGTCGTGGGTCAGCATCGTGATGAAGTCGGCCATCTGCGCGTTGGCCTTCTGCAACTGTTCGGCCCGCTCGGCGAGCTCGGCCTTCTGCTGGTCGCGGATCCGCTCCAGCGCGTAGCGCTCGCTCACGTCGATGATCTGGCTGGCGAAGAACCGCGGGTGGCCGTCCGGCTCCCGCAGCAGCACGCTGGTCACCAGCGCCTCGATGTAGTGCCCGTCCGCGTGCCGGTAGCGTTTGTGCATCTCGAAGTCGTTGCGCCGGCCGGCGCAGCAGTCGTTCACGACCTGCAGGCAGGACGGGATGTCGTCGGGGTGGGTGAACTCGGTGAACTCGTGGCCGATCAGGTCGTCGGGCGCCCGGCCGAGCATCTGGCCGAGAGCCGGGTTGACCCGGGAGAACCGGCCCTGCGGGTCGGCGATCAGCATCCCGATCCGGGAGTAGTCGAACACCATGCGGAAGCGCTGCTCGCTGGCCTCCTGCTCGCGGCGGTGCCGGCGGCCGCGGGCCGCGGCGGCGACGACCAGCAGGCCGACGGCGGACGCGGCGACCACGGCGACCCGGCCGGCGGTCTCGTTGCCGCGTACGGAAGCGAAGAGCGCCGACTCCGGCACGGTCGCCGACAGCAGCCACGGGGTGTTCGGAACGTGCTCCGACGAGTAATGCCACCATCGGCCGCCGTCCCGGTACCGGCCGCTCTCCTGCCGGGTCAGGGCGAGCGCCAGTTTCGGAGAGTCGGACGCCAGCGACGGCGTCGCGGGGTCCACGGGCCGGCTGCTGGCGGCGATGAGGCCGGACGGATCGGTCAGCTGCACCCGGACGCCGTTCACTGTCCAGGACGTGGCCAGGTAGGACGACAGCGGGCTGCTGGCGATCGGGATGGCGCCGGAGAACACCCGCCGCCCGGAGGAGGTGTCGAACGGCACCGCGAACGCGACCACCGGCTCGTCGCGCACGGCGGAGCGCACCACCGACGACACCGCCGGCCGGCCCTGCCGGGCCGCGATGCGCAGGTGCTCGTACGTCGAAACCAGTTCCCGGCCGGTGAGGGCCGGGTCGGGCGGGACGGCGTGCAGCAACCGCCCGCGGGAGTCGATCAGAACCGCCGCCGGGTAACCGAAACCGCCCACTGCGCGGACGAAGTCCCGCTCGCTGACCACCGGATCGGCGAGCATCGCGCGCGCCTGCGCCCGCTCCCGGTCGATCAGGTCGGCGGCATAGTTGCTGACGAAGTTGCCCACCTGCCTCAGCCGCACCTCGAACTGCTGCGTCAGCCACGCCCGGCTCTGTGCCTGTGACCACAGCAGCGCCGTCGTTCCGCCGGCGGTGAGCATCAGCCAGATCGCCAGCGGGACAGCCACGAAACGCCACCACGCCCGTGGCGACCAGCCAGCCCGCACCCGTCCACCATTGCTCCGCGGCGGCCAGAACCGCAGCCTAATCCGGCAATCACCGCCGGCCCGTTGTTCCCGGCCGTTTTTCCGGATCGATGATCATGAACATTCCGTATCTTCACAGAAATGGGCCGGCGCCGGTGGCGGAGCCGCTCTGGCCTGGGCGGGATACGTCCGACAACGCTTACCCGGAGCGGGTCGTCCCTTCGGCTGGCCCCTGGTGGCGATCATCGCGACGGGTACGGCGGAAGGCATTTTCCGGGATGGACGGTAAGCCGGAAGACATCGATGAATCTTGAACCGTCGTCGATTCCGCGGCTAGCGTCTGCGGTGCGGAAACAACCGTGCAAGATCCATGAGAAGTGGCGGATGAAGATGGAATTCTCACGGCGTCCCGGAGACGGCCATGCGTAAGTTTCTGCTCTGGCTGGCGACGATGTGGGTCGGCATGATCACATTCGTCGTCGTGTTCACCACGCTGATCGGCGCGAGCAGCGGGGCCGGGACGTTCCTGGGCAGCCTCGTCCTGTGGCTGTTCGCCCTGGCCGGCGGCATCGCGCTGAGCGCTCCGGCGTTCCTCAACCCGCCTGACGACAACGGCGGCGTGTGGTATTTCCGGCTGCCGCTGCCGTTGTGGATGTTCCTGATGATGATGAAGCTGATGTCCTGGATCGGCTTCCAGGTGCTGCTCGGAGCCTGGATCCTGATCTTCAAGGTGCGCGACGACCGGCAGAACAAGCGACTGCCGGCCTTCAGCAACGGCGCCCAGCAGCCGGGCGCGCAGCAGCCCCCGTTCGCCCAGCAGCCGCCCGTCGCGCAGCAGCCCCCGTTCGCGCAGCAGCCGCAGTTCGCGCCGGGCCCGCAACCCGGCGCCGGCCCGCAGCCCCCGCCGGCCGGTCCGCCGGCCTCCTGGCAGGCCGACCCGACCGGTCGCTTCCGGCACCGCTGGTGGGACGGCGCCCGCTGGACCGACCGCGTCGCGAACGGCACCACGCAGACCACCGACCCGCTGTAGGGGCGCCGGCTCCCCGCTGGGGTGTACTGACAGTGCATCGCAGGCCAGCGACCTGAGGCCGTACCGTCGGGGTCGTGGACAACCGAGCCGAAGTCCGTGACTTCCTCACCTCGCGCCGGGCGAAGGTCTCGCCGGAGCGGGCCGGTATCCCCGCCGGCGGCCGGCGCCGCGTTCCCGGGCTGCGCCGCAGCGAGGTGGCGGCGCTGGCCGGGATGAGCGTGGAGTACTACGCGAAACTCGAGCGCGGCTCGCTCGCCGGGGTCTCCGCCGGCGTCCTGGAGGCGATCTCCCGGGCGCTGCAGCTCGACGACGCCGAGCGGGCCCACCTGCTGCGCCTGGCCCAGGCGGCGAACGGCAGCAACGCGCTGCTGCGGCCCAGCCGGCGACCCCGGCAGTGGACGGTCCGGCCCAGCCTGCAGTGGTCGCTCGACGCGATCACCGTGCCGGCGATCGTCGCCAACGGCCGCCAGGACCTGCTCGCCGCCAACCACCTGGGCCGCGCGATGTACAGCGACGTCTACGCCGACCCGGTGAGCCCGCCCAACTTCGGCCGGTTCACGTTCCTGGACAGCGCGGCCCGACGGTTCTACCCGGACTGGAACCTCGCCGCGGACATGCTGGTGGCCAACCTGCGCACCGCGGCCGGCAAGGATCCGCACGACAAGGGCCTGCACGACCTGGTCGGCGAGCTGTCCACCCGCAGCGACGACTTCCGGCGCCGGTGGGGCGCGCACAACGTGCGCACGCACGGCACCGGGATCAAGGAGTTCCGCCACCACATCGTCGGTGACCTGACCCTGGCGTACGAGAGCCTGGACCTGCGTGCCGACCCGGACCTGACCCTGACCATCTACTCCGCCGAGCCGCAGTCGCCGACCGCGCACGCGCTCACGCTGCTGGCGTCCTGGGCCGCGACCACCGGCGAGGTACGCGTCCACAGTTAGGGCGGCCCCGGACGCCCGCCCAGGGCGAAGGTGGCCCAGACCTGTTTGCCGGCGCCGGTGGCGTACCAGCCGACCTCCTCGGCCAGCCGCTCGGCCAGCACCAGCCCGAGTGCCGCCGGCGAAATCACCGCTGGCCCGCCGGACCGGCCGGTGGATCACCAGCTCCGCTCGCCCCCCGGTGCGACGTTCCGGAACCAGTCGGCGTCGGCGAACGGCACCCGGCGACCTTCGTCCAGAACCGCCGGATCTCCGCCTCCTCCGGCTTCCCCGAGGCGCCGCCGATCCGGATGGCGGCGTACTGCACAGGCTGGGCGCGCCGGTGGTGACGAAGCCCACCGCGGCGCTCCTGAGACAGGGCCGGCCGCCGGCCGTCCGACCGGTGTACTGCCAGTACACCCATCGCTGGTGACTTGCTCGCGGCCCGGCCGTCGGGTGTGCTGGGGGGGTGCACCGTTTTTGGGTACCCGCATCCAGGTGATATAGCGGACAAGACCCATTTTGCTCCAGGAGGATGTCATTCTTACCGTCAACGCCATCGCCGCGACCTCCGCCACCGACCCGCTCGTGCGCACCACGATCGAGCGGCGCGACGTCGGGCCGCGCGACGTGCTCATCGAGATCCGGTACGCCGGGATCTGCCACTCGGACATCCACACCGTGCGCGGGGAGTGGGGCGAGGTCGCGTACCCGCTCACCGTCGGCCACGAGATCGTCGGCCAGGTCACCGAGGTCGGCTCCGAGGTGACCAAGTTCTCCGCCGGTGACCGGGTCGGCGTCGGCTGCATGGTCAACTCGTGCCGGGAGTGCGACAACTGCCGCGCCGGGCAGGAGCAGTACTGCACCAACGGCAACGTCGGGACGTACGCGAGCGTCGACCGGGACGGCACGATCACCCAGGGCGGCTACTCCACGCACGTCGTGGTCGACCAGGACTTCGTGCTGCGGGTTCCGGAGTCGATCCCGTACCAGGCGGCCGCGCCCCTGCTCTGCGCGGGGATCACCACGTACTCCCCGCTGGCGCACTGGAACGCCGGTCCGGGCAAGAAGGTCGCCGTGGTCGGCATGGGCGGTCTCGGCCACATGGCCGTCAAGATCGCTGTCGCCATGGGCGCCGAGGTGACAGTGCTGTCACAGACGCTCAGCAAGAAGGACGACGGGCTGCGGTTCGGCGCCGAGCACTACTACGCGACCAGCGACCCGGCGACGTTCGAGGCGCTCGCGAACACCTTCGACCTGATCGTCAACACCGTCAGCGCGCCCGTCGACCTGGCCGCCTACCTGCGGCTGCTGCGCCTGGACGGCACGCTGGTCAGCGTCGGCGCGCCGCCGGAGCCGCTGCCGGTGCCGGTGTTCGCGCTGTTCGGGGCGCGGCGCTCGTTCGCCGGGTCGAGCATCGGCGGCATCGCCGAGACCCAGCAGATGCTCGACTTCTGCGCCGAGCGCGGGATCGCGCCGGAGGTCGAGATGATCAGTGCCGACCAGGTGAACGAGGCGTACGAGCGGGTGCTCAAGTCCGACGTGCGCTACCGCTTCGTCATCGACGTCGACACCCTGCGCTAAGGCGTTTCCTCCCGCGCCGCCGGACGTCTCGTCCGGTGGCGCGGGCCGTCCCGCGGCCCAGGACCGCGGCTCGGGCGTGTGGCCGGAGGGTCGGTCACCCCGCGGCGCCTCACGGATCGAGCAGGGAGCGAGCCTCCTCGACGGTCATGGTGTCGCCTCGGCGCAGGGCCACATACTGTGGGTCGAATCCGGCCATCTCCGGGTAGAGGTCCGCCAGGCGTTCGGCAGCCGCCACGGTTCGCGGGCCGGGCTGGTTCGCGCGCAGGACCTCCAGCGCGGCTCGTTCCTCCTCGAGCAGGTCCGCGAACCGGCCGGCGGCCGCCCGCCGAGGGTGCAGGTCGGCGGTGCGCAGCAGGTCCGCCAGGGCGCGTGACTTCGCCTGCTGCACGACCGTGTAGGCCTCGCCCGGCGCGTCCCGGTCACGCAGGCATTCGACGAGTCCGGTGTACGCGGACTGCTTCCCGGCGGCGTAGGCGATCCGGGACCTGTCGTCGTACGGCCGTTCCTGTCGTCCGTTCTCGATCAGACCCACCGCGGTGCGGTACCAATCCTCCGCGCCCGCCAGGTCGCCCCGGGACCGCAGCAGCCCGGCGAGGGCGACAGCGCTCTTCTCCGCGGACTCGAAGTACCCCCCGGACATCGAGATGTCGAGGCTGCGCCGGTATGCCTGCTCAGCCTCCGCGTCCTGGCCGCGCCGCCGGTTCCACCCGCCGATGTTGGCGAGGGTGACAGCCAGCCCGAGGTGATCGTCCCCGCGCTCCTTGGCGTCCCGGACCTCGGCCAGCATCGCCAGCGCCTCCTGCGGCCGGTCCCGGGGGATCAGGTTGCTGAGGTCGTTGAGTGCCCCCGCCCACCCCCGCTCGTTGTGCGCCTCCCGATAGGTGCGTGCGGCGAGGCGCAGCAGCGTCCGCGCGACGGCCCACGGCCCCTCGGCGGCGGCCTGCCCGACCGCCGGGTCGATGTCCAGCAGGACGCTGGCCAGTCGGGACGCCGCCTCCTCCGAGTGGATCCTCAGCTCGTCCAGGGCGACCTGGCCGAAGAGCGTGCCGAGCGCGTGCAGTTGGTGTCCCTGTCCGTTGCGATGGCCGGCCCGCCGGGCCAGGGACCAGGCCGAGTGATGTGCCTCCACCGCCGCGGGCACGTCACCGAGTCGTACCAGCAGGTGGCCCAGTGCCGAGTCGAGCGGCCCGAGATCGAGCGCCATCCGGGGATCGTCGCGCCACGGTGCGCCGACGCGCTGCGCCTCGCGCAGGTCGGCCAGCGCCCGGTGGTCACGGCCGAGTGAGCTGAGCACCTCGGCGCGCCCGCCGAGGGCCGAGACCCTCTGGCGAGCGGCTTGCAGGCCGGGCGCGTCCGGGGCGGTCTCGACGATCCGGTCGTGCAACGGCAGGGCCTCCCGGGGTCGGCCGGCTCGCAGGTAGGCCATGGCGAGCAGGTGTACCGCGAAGTCCGCGCCGGTTTCCGCCAGCAGCGACCCGGCCCGTTCCACGGCCCGCGCGGCCTGCCCGGATTCCAGGTCGACCAGAATGTTCGCGGCGGCGGCGAACGCCCGGTCCGCCGGGTCGGGCCCGGCCACCGCGTCTGCCGCGGCGGCCCACCGGCCGGCCTGCCGCACCGCTTCCGGACCAGCGCTCACCCCGAGATAGCCGGGTGTCCGGCGGGGTATGGCGTCCCCGACGACCTGCCGGATGCCTTCGGGCTGAATCCGGCCGGCCTGTTCCAGAGCGGTCTGGACGATCCCGGACGCGAGGAGCGGGTCCACCGGCGCGCCCGGCTCCACGGCGATGAGCTCCTCGACCACGGGCAGGGCACGGGCGGCGTCCAGCCGGGACAGCAACAGCAGGATCAGGGTCTTCAGGTCGCGGAGGCCCGCTTCGCGGTGACCGGACCGCAGGTTGCGGCGCACCAGGTCACGGATCCGGAGGAGCGCGGCGTCCTGGTCCGCGCCGCCGTACCGCACGGTGTCCAGGTCGGACCGGTCCGGGATCTCACCCGGCGGCTGGCCGGTCGTACCGCCGCGCGCGGCCTCGTCGGCGACGTCGGTCAGCAACGCCAGCTGGTCGGCGGTGAGCTCCGGGGTGACCCGGGCCAGCACGGCATGCGCCTCGGCCGGCCGCGCCGCCATGGCGCGGATCGTGGCGGTGAGCACCGCGCCGCCCGGGACTCGCGCGGCGTGCTCCAGCCACACGTCGGCGCCGGGCTGCGGCACATGGAGGTGGCGGGCCAGAACCTCGACCACCGATCGGTAGCGGTGGCGCGCCTGCGCTGTCTCGACGGCCAGGTCGGCGACTGCCGACACCGGGCGCACGGACCCGTCCAGCACGCCCAGCGCATGGCGGACGATCGCGGTGTCCGTCTCGTCCAGCCCGGCGGTGAGGGCGCCAAGGTCACGGGCTCCGTCCCGGATCGCCCGCAGCACTGTCACCAGGGCACTCCATTCCGGGGTGACAGCCCGGATCCGGAGGTACGTGTCGAGCGCCTCCCGCGCGGCACGATCACCGCCCGCCGCGGCGGCGATCGCGGCGATCGCGGGTTCCCATCGGCGGACCATGGCCGGCACGGTCGGCGCGTCCCGATCGCGCAGCATGCCCACCAGCTCGGCCAGGATGGTCCGGGCGATCCCGGTGGTCAGTCCCAGGGCGGGTCCGAGCGCGGCGAAGGAGCTGCCGGTCGAGTGACGCAGGGTGTCGCGCAACCAGTCCAGGCTGACGCGGTCGAGCAGCTGCGGCGCGGGTGCGAGCGCCATCAGTTCGCTCAGCGTGTCGCGCAGCTCGCCCTCGTCGCCGGAGAAGCGGTGCACCAGGGACGCGGCCAGCGCGTGCGCGAGTTTCTCCTCGGCGTGGTCGCCGGGCAGGTAGTCGGCCAGGTGGCGGTGCGCGGTGGCGACCAGGTGCGGTTGGGGACGCTGGTAGGCCAGGCGCAGCGTCTGGTGCTGGAGCCGCAGTGCCGCCCGGCGGTCCCCGCGTTCCCGGGCGATCTTCCCGCGGCTGCCGAGCACCATGGCCAGCAGGGACGGATCGCCGGAGCGCTGAGCGGTCTCCTGAGCTGCCAGCAGGACGGTGTCGGCGGCGTCGAGCTCGCCCATCTCGCGCAGGGCGATCGCACGGGTGACGTCGACGGCGGCGGTCGCGGTGGCCGGCGCCGAGCGGGCACCGAGCAGTTCCCGTTCCTCGTCCAGGTAGGCCAGCGCGACCATCCAGTTGCGGGTGGCCTGCGCGGCGCTCGCCCCGATCGCGGCAAGTTGCTCGCGGACCTCGGATTCCGGCCACAACTCCCGCCCCTTCGCCGCGGGCGCGCCCCGCAGCGCGGAGAGCGCGGCCAGCACCTCGTCGTTGCGGCCGAGCGACTGCACGATGCGCAGGCGCTGCGCCTCGACCGCCAGCGCGGTCCAAGGTCCGAAGGAACTCCGCGGGAGCAGGTCACGCACCTGCTCGTTGACGGCGTAGGCGGCGCGCGCCGACCGGGTGCGGGTCAGGTGGGCGGTGAGGTTGGCGCCGAATTCCACAGCGCCGTCCGTGTCGCCCGCCCGCAGCCGCCGGTCGAACTCCCGCCGCAGCATCCGCTCCAGGACGGGTGCCGGAATCCGGTCGAGGTGTCCGAAGTCCGCGGTCATGGGACGAGCACCACCTGGACGGTGCGGGTAGCGGCAGCGGTCAGCAGCCGCTCGGCGTCGGCGCTGGGCACCGCCAGCACCAGTACGGGCGGGGAGACCCGCTGGTCGAGCACGATGGCCCCGGCGAAGCGTTCCGCGGTGCCAGCGGTAACGATCAGGTCCACGGTCCGGCCCGCTCCGAGGCGTGTGGTGAGACCGGCGACCGGCAGCGTGGTCACGGTGCGCCCGGCGAGGCCGCCGTCGAGCGCCGGTCCCAGGTCGCTGGCGTCCAGCGGCGCGTCCTCGTCGACAGCGGCACGGGTATAGCGCCCGACCAGGTCCCGCGTGCCGGCGCCGTACAGGTCGCCGGTGGTGAGCACGTGGAAGGCCGGCAGATCACGGGCGGCGCGCGCCTCGTCGCCGTTGCCGGACAGGCCCGCGGTCAGGGCGGCGCCGCCGGCGGCGACCAGGACGGCGACGAGCAGCAGACCCCGGACCGGGAAGGGCCGGACCGGGCCGGCCGGCGGCGTGGGAGCGGCGGCCGCCGGGGTGGGCGCGGGCGGGGAAGGAGCCGGGGAGGCGGGCGCGGGAACCGGATCGGCGAACGAGACGACGAGCGGACCGGCCGGCTGCGGGTAGCGCACCGCGGCGGCCTGGTCGCTGTCCGGCCAGCCGCCGTACCAGATCTTGCCGAGTTGGCGCCACTGCTCGCGTTCCTGCGCGAAGCCGGTGGGCAGCTCCAGCCGCATGGCCTCCAGCAGCGCGAACCGGTGCACGTCGAACGCGGTGCGGATGAGCTGCGCGTACGGCACCGCCGCCCGAGCCGCGGCCCGGTACCCTCCGGCCGCGACCGCCGCGCCGGCCAGCACCGTCGCCGCCGCCGGGACCGGCCCGAGCAACGCCGTCGCGAGCCCGCCCCCGGCGAGCGAGAACACCGCCCCGAGGGAGCTGATCACCGCGGCGCCCTCGACGGCCGCGGCGGTGACGGCGAACGTCTCGACGAACGGGCGCGGCAGAGCCACGTACAGCCGGGGCCAGGCCGCGACACCGTCGATGCCGTACCGGTCCGCGTGCTCCTCACCGGCCCGGATGATGTTGCCGAGCCGGGTCGGCAGCACCCGATCGGCGCGGCGGGGATAGCAGAGGAACAGCTCGGGATCGGCAGCGGTGCGCCGCGCGTGCGCGGCCCGGTGCCGGGCGGTCAACTGGTCCCTGAACCAGCGCGGTCCGGTGGTGTCCGGCCAGTGCCCGGCGAACAGCCGCAGCAGCGCGGTGCGCTGCCCGTTGAGGAGCTGCCCGAGCAGCACGGTGAGCACCACGAGAGCGACCACGGCGACAGCCCGCACCTCGGAGTCCAGGCCGTCCCACCACGCGTTCGCCGCGTCCGGGCCGGCACCGGCGACCACGATCCCGGCGATGCCGCCCAGGAACGCGAGCAGCGGCAGCCACACAGCGGTGAGCTGACGCCTGTCGAGCAGGCCACCGACCGTACCGAAGAGGGCGCCCACGTCACTGCCACTCGGGCCGCAACGGGTGCCCGCCGCCGGCACAGGGTTGCCCGGGTTCGGGGAATTCGCCGAGCTCGTTCACTGTCTGGCAGACACCGCACCGGACCCGGATCGCGTCCGCCGGGCGGGCGCCGCCGACCAGCGTGACGTCGACCGTGCCGTCCAGGACGCCGGAGAACGCGGGGTCCGACTCGTTCGCGGCCACCAGCAGGTCGCGCAGCACCTCGACCGGGATCACTCCCACGGCCCGGCCCTCGTCGTCCACCACCACGACCCCGGGCAGGCCGTCGGCCAGCAACGGCAGGACGGTGTCGGAGCGCAGGATGTCGGAGACCGGCCGGTCGGCCGCCACCGGCAGCGCGCCGGCCGGCCCGTCCGGTCCCACGACCCATCGCGGACGGCCGTCGGGGTCGGCCACCACGGTGACCGACTCCGAGGTGCCCGCCAGTTCCGCCGCGGGTCGGTCCCACGGCCGCGACATGTCACTCATCGCCAGTCTCCCACCAGGACGAAGGGTGCCCAGAAGAACGGGTGCTCGTAGACCTTGCGCCCGGCGCCGGTAGCCGGGGTCCCGGCCAGCAACCGGCTCCGCGCGGCGAGCCGGCGCGCCTGCAGGCGATCCTCGTCCGCCGTTGCGAGCTCGGCCGCGCCGGTGGCCGCCAGCAGGGCCGCGGCGTGGTCGCCGGCGAGCTGATGCATGCGCGCCTCGATGATCGCCTGACGGACCGCGGCCGGGTGGCCGGCCGGCGTCGAGGCGCGGATCCGGGCCGCGGCCTCGGCTGCCTCTTCGGCGGTACGGTCGCGCAGCCACCGCTGGCCCCGGGTCAACGCGTCGCCGGCGGCCGCGCCGTCACCGAGCGCGCGGTAGAACCGTTCCAGCAGCAGCGCGGTGGCCAGCTCGTCCACCGGCCAGAGGCTGACCAGCACGCCGGGCGCCCCGGCGTAGATCAGTGCGCGGATCAGGCCGAGCAGCTCGTCGCCGGGCCGGGCCTCGGAGACACCCGTCCGGCAGGCGGCGAGCACCACCAGAGTGCCGGTCAGGCGTAGGCCCAGGATGTCGTCGGCGGTCAGCCGGCCCCCGGTGAGCTCGACGCCCGAGCGCATCGGCTCCCGCTCGTCGAAGACGCCGTGCGCGCCCACGTGCAGGACCGACGGCGGCTCGGCGGGCGGCCTCAGCCGGGCGATGACGTCGTCCCGGCTCGCCCGTGCGCCACGCAGCTCGCTGTACTGCAGTTCGTCGGCCGCCGCGGCGGTCTGCGCGGTCCCGAACGTCAGCGCCCGGGTGCCGAGCGGGTCGGTCACCGCGAGGACCGTGGCTCGGGGAGCCCGGCGGTTCGCGCGACAGTACCGCAGCACCGAGGCGCTGGGACTGTATGCCACCGGGTTCCGCTCGCCCAGGCAGGTGCCGCCGGCCCGGACCGCGTGCAGCGGTACCCGGTGCAGGGCGCCGTGGGGCACGATGTGGACGCGGTCGTCCGGCCGGGTCCCGGCGAGGACCGGTGCGACCAGGCTCGCCAGCAGAGGGTCGTCGAGTGCGGCGCGCACGCGGGCCAGAGCGTCGCCGTCGCCGGCCGCCGTCTCGTCGAGGCTCTTCAGCAGGGTGAGCACCCGCGTGATCAGCTCGTCCTGCCGCACCGGGACCGTCGTCAGATCCGGTTGCGCGGCGTCCTCGGTGATCCGGAAGATCAGGGCCGCGTCGTCGGTGAGGAAGTACTCGACCAGGTGGGTTCTCACGCGTTGCTCCTCGGCCGGGAGGTGGCGCAGTTCGGTGTGCTGTCCAGCCGGCTTCGCAGCCGCGCACGAGCGTATCGATCCTGCTGATGAAACCGGTGAACCGCAATCCCGCTGAGCTCCCTCGGGCCGATCGGCGCCGGCGTCGACGCCTCTCACCCGGAACGAGTCGTCCGATCGGGTGGAAAGAAGTCGATCTTCATCGATGCCGCGCGGCGGGCCGTACGGGAGAGCATGGACAACCTCGACGACTGGGTGGCGTTCCTGCGGGCGGCCGCCACCGCATTGGACGCCGGGGAGGTGCTCGGCCGGCTCGACGAGACGACCGCGACCGACCCGCGCGATGACGACCTCGCCGTTCTGGTCACCGGACGGGGCAGCGGGCCGCGCCGGATGCTCGCCCGACTGGGCGCCGAGGACGCCGGGACGGTCCCGGTCGTGCCGGCCGGCACCCGGTGGAGCGCGGCCCCCGCGCTGGATCTGGTCGGCGGCACCGCCCGGACGACCGCGGAGCGGCTGGCCCGCCACAGCGACGTGGTGATCCACGTCGTCCCGGCGACGGCGTCGATCGACGGCACCGATCGGGACTTCCTCGCCGGGTCCGTCGTCGCGGTCGCGCACGTGCCGGTGATCGCCGTCGTGGTCGCCGACCTCGACCGGGTCGAGCCCGTGGACCGGGACCCGCTGATGACCTATGTCCGCGACGCGGCCGGGACGATGGACGAGCGGATCGCGGTCGGCGAGTGGCCCGGCGACGACTTCGAGGACTGGTGGCGGCGATTGCTGCCCGGCCCGCGGCCGGCCCGCTCGGCCCAGCGCCTGGCCCAGTTGGCCGACTGCGCCGACGCGGTGGCCGAGGCCGCGACCCGCGCGGTCGAGCGGGCCCGGCAGCAGGCGCCCGACGAGCACCTGGGCACCGCCGGCCGGCTCGCGGCCCGCTCGCTCGACGCCGCGCAGGTGCGGCGTGAGCTGCGCAAGCGGCAGGAGACGGCGGTCGGCATCGCGAACGCGAGCATGACCGAGGCCGCCGAGCGGCTCGCCGCGGTGACCACGGCTCGGATCCGTGCCGCCGGCCCGGACGGTGTCGACGCGGTCCTCGACCGGTTCCCGGCCGAGGCGATCCGCATGGTCGACGAGGTCCAGGAGAGCTTCGCGCGTACGGTCGCGGCCGACGTCGCCTGGTTCGACGAGCGACTGACCGCCCTGTTCGAGGCGATGGGCGCCGCGGGCCGCCCCGGGCTCGTCCCGCGCACGCCGGTGGCGTCCCGGCCGGTCCCGGCGTACCGGGAGGCCCTGTGGATCACCGACAAGGTGACGCCGCTGGCCGGCATGCTGAGCAGGTTCGGCACCCGGCTGGCCATCGGGCTGATCAAGGACAAACTCGGCGGCGACGCGAGCCGAGGCCTCAAGCGTGTCGCGTTCACCGCGGTCGACGGCAGCACCGACGTACCAACGCAGGTCGGCCGGACGGTGGAGGGACACGTCGCCGCCTGGCTCGAGCGCTGGGACCGATCGCGGCGCACTGAGGCCGCGGACCGGGCCACTCGGGCCGCCACCGGCCTGCTGGTGCGCGAGAACGACCTGGCCGAGGCCGCCCGTGTCGTCTACGACGGTCTGGCCGACGAGTTCGACAAGGCCCGCGGCGGCTGGCAGGAGCCCGGCGACCGGGCCGGCCAGCCGACCGCGGCCGAGGTCCGGGCGCGGTCGCTGGCCGAGCGGGCCCGCACCGTTTCCCTCGACATCCACCGCGCGATCCGGGAGGCACGATGACCGTCAAGCTGGAGAACGGGCTGGGTCGGCTGCATCGGGACGGCGAGCGGGCCGGCGCGGCGCTGGAAGCCCTCCAGGACGCCGCCGCGCGGTTGGGCAACACCGGCCTCGCGGATCAGCTGGCGAGGCTGATCGAGCAGTTCCGGCGCAACGTGCTGCGGGTGGCGTTCGTCGGCCATTTCGACGCGGGCAAGAGCACGCTGATCAACGCGCTGCTGGGCGGCCGGGCGCTGCCCGCCCGGATGCGGCCGACCACCGCGATGATCACGGTGGTCCGCTCCGGCGCGGACGACGCGGCGCGGCTGCACTTCCGGGACCGCGGCCGTGAGCCGATCCCGGTCCCGCTCGCCGAGTTGGAGAGCCACCTGGTGATCGACGGCAAGGATGATGCGCCGAGTCCGTACGACATGGTGGTCATCCCGCATCGGTCGGATCTGCTCGCCGACGGCGTCGAACTGGCCGACACCCCTGGACTGGGCGACGCGTACCGCAACAGCCAGGCGCGGCTCGACGCGGTGGTCCGCTACGTGGCCGCCGCCGACGCGGTCGTCTACGTCTCGACCAGCAACGGCTTCATGGGCGCCGACGACCAGAATTTCGTGTACGACGTCCTGCAGCCGATCGGACACAGCGCTCTGCTCGTGGTGGGCACCTGGGCGGACGCCCTCGAGGACGAGCCAGGTGGCCCGGACGCCGCCAAGGCGTACCTGACCGGAACCGTCGCCGAGATCGCCCCTGCCGAGCGGGTCTTCTTCGTCAACGGCATCGGCGCGGTGAAGGCGCACGAGGCAGGCGACCGGCTGGCCCTGGCCGCGTCCGGGGTGCCCGCGTTCGAGGCGGCGCTCCGGTCGTTCCTGGTCGACCGCAAGGCCGGCGTCAAGCTGAGCCGGGCAGTGCTGGCCGCCGAGCGGGTCGCCGACGGCCTCACCGCCGAGATCGCCCAGTTGCGCGACCTGCGCGAGCAGGACGCCGACAAGGTCCGGAGCCGCTGCACGGCGGTTGAGGAGCAGTTGCCGGTTCTGCGCAAGCAGAGGAAGAGCGTGCGGCACACCATGGCGCCGATCGTGGCCCGTCTCGAAGCGGAGGTGCAGGACTGCGCCGCGGACTTCCTGCGGGCCACCGCGGACAGCTGCGCCGAGTGGATCGCCGCGATGGACGACCCGCAGGCCGTGTCGCTGATCGAGCGGTTCCAGGTGACCGCCCGGGCGAAGGCGGCGGCCCAGGCGGCCGCCGACGAGCTCAGCGGCCGCCTGCAGCGGGAGGTCGCGAGCTGGCAGCGTGAGCGGCTGGGGGCGATAGTGGAGCGGCACCTGGCCGAACTGCGCCGGGCCGTCGATCCTGACCTGGCGAGTGCCTCGGCCTTCGCCGACCAACTGCTGCGGACGCTGGACGGGAAGGACGCGGAGGCGACCGGCGGTGGCTCGCTGCGCTGGCACCTGCACGATCTGGATCCGGTCGCCCTCGAACATCCGGCACCCGCCGCGTCCACCGCCATCCACGAGATCGCGGCCCAGGCGGCGGCCAGGATGATCGCGATCGGCATCGTGGCGCAGTTCCTGTCGCTGTTCACGATGCTGCCGGGGGTGGCCGTGGCCGCTGTGCTCGGCGCGTTCGTCCCCGGCTGGGGCGAACGCGCGGTCCGGCGCAAGGTCGGCGAGACGACCGCGGCCCGGCTGCGCGCGGAGGCGCCGGCCTGGGGCGCCGCGGTGCGGCGCACTGTCGCGGAAGGCGTCGGGACGATGCGGGCCACGCTGGACACCGCGATGCGGGAACAGGTGGCCGACATCGAGGACCGGATCAAGGCCCGGCGGGCCGCCCTGGACGGTGATCCGGACGGGGTCGTCCGCGATCTGGACCGTGCCACCGAGGCGGTGCGGTTCGCCCGGGCGAAGATCGCGGAGATCGGGTAGCGAGCACCGACGAGGAACGGCCCTCCACCCGGCTGAACCGGTCGGCCGTGGCGGTGTCGGTCCACCTATGCTCGGCTGATGCGCGGTCTCGCCGAGAATCAGAAATGCCGGATTCGGACGTACGACGTCAGCGCCGGCACCACGGCGGTCGTGCACACCAGTTCGGCGGTCCTCTACGAGGCGCCGAACTGGTCCGTGGCCGGTGATCTGATCCTCAACGGGGACGGGCTGCTGTGGCGGCTGCCCGCCGACGGGTCGGCGCCGCCGCGGCGGATCCCGCTCGACGGCGTGCCGCCGCTCAACAACGACCACGTGCTCTTCGGCGACGTGGTGTTCCTGTCCGCCGACGACGGTCACCTCTACCAGGCGCCGCTGGCCGGGGGCGCCGGTCGCCGGGTGACCCACGAGGATCGGATGCACTTCCTGCACGGGGTCAGCCCGGACGGTGCCACTCTGGCGTACGTCGGTATCGAGCGGCAGCGGTGGGACGCCGGCACCCTGTGGACGATCGGGGCCGGCGGCGGCCGGTCCACCCGGCTCACCCCGGAGGGCGGCCCGGACGACGGTCCGGAGTACTCGCCGGACGGCAAGTGGATCTACTTCAACACCGAGCGGTTCGGCGCCAACGCGCAGATCGCCCGGATCCGCCCGGACGGCACCGGGCTGGAGCAGCTCACCTTCGACGAGCGGGTGAACTGGTTCCCGCACCTCGCGCCGGACGGCAGCCGCGCGGTCTACCTGAGCTACCCGCCGGGGACCCGGGGGCACCCGGCGGATCTGCCCGTGGAGTTGCGGCTGGTGGAGGGCGACGACTGGCGCGCCGGACGCACCGTGGTCGCACTCTCCGGTGGTCAGGGCACGATCAACGTCAACAGCTGGTCGCCGGATTCGCGCCGGTTCGCCTTCATCGACTACGTGTTCTGAGCCAAACTGGCACCAGTTAGTGCCATCAATGCTTGCGCGTGTGCCACGCGCGTGCCATAGTGGTGCCATGGACTTGACCTCGTATGTGAGCAACCTCGGCCGTGAGTTCGCCACACTCGCCGAGGCCGGGGGCGAGCAGTCGCGTGCGCTGGTCGAGCGCCTGACCGGATCGCTCGAGTCGGCGATCCGGATGACGCTGCTGGACGCGCTGTCGGCCGCGGCCGGCGAGATCACCCGCGACCTGGCGCCCGGCTCGGTGGAGCTGCGCCTGCGCGGCCGCGACCCGGAGTTCGTCGTCACCCCGCCACCCGCCGACCCCGCGCCGGCCACCGCCGCGCCGGCGCCGGATCCGGAGCCTGCCCCGGCCTTCGCCGAGGACGGCCCGGCCGCCCGGATCAACGTGCGCATGCCGGAGCAGCTCAAGGCCGCGATCGAGGAGGCCGCCGCCAAGGAGGGGCGCTCGGTCAACGCCTGGCTGGTCCGCGCCGCGACGGCCGGCCTGCAGCAGCCCAGCCACGAGCCGGCCGCCGAGCCGCGCGGCGCCAAACGCAACGCGCAGCGCTTCACCGGCTGGGTTCGCTGACCGCAACCCCCTTCTTCCCACACCGTCCCTGTCTTGCGGGGACGTCTCACCCACCCACTACCCGGGGACCACCATGCCGAAATTCGACACACCCGCATCGATCTTCGTCAACATCGAGTTCGGCGTCGGCAACGTGCGGATCGCCGCGAGCGACCGGACCGACACCGTCGTCGACGTCCGCCCGACGAACGAGTCCGACGAGTCCGACGTACGGGCCGCCGCCGACCTCCGCGTCGAGTACGCCAACGGCCGGCTCGACATCACCGGCCCCAAGCGGCTCCTCGACTTCTCCAAAAAGAGCCGGTCCGCCGACGTGACGATCGAGCTGCCCACCGACTCCCGGCTCGACCTGCACCTGGTGGCCGGCGAGGTCCGGACCACCGGCCGGCTCGGCGAGTGCAAGGTCAAGACCACCGGCAACGTCCAGCTCGAACAGACCGGCCCGCTGCGCCTGCACACCGGAGCCGGGAACATCACCGCCGACAGCGTCCGGGGCGACGCGGACATCTCCACCGGCACCGGCAAGGTGCAGGTCGGCGACGTCGACGGCGCGGTGCAGGTGCGCAACTCCAACGGCGACACCACCGTCGACGCGGCCACCGGCGAGGTGCGGGTGCGCAACGCCAACGGCGACATCGAGATCGAACGGCTCGGCGCCGGCGCCGACGTGAAGACCTCCAACGGCGGCATCCGCCTCGGCGAGTTGGTCCACGGCTCGGTCACCCTCGGCACCGCCACCGGGGACCTGGACATCGGCATCGCCGCCGGCACCGCCGCCTGGCTCGAGGTGACCACCGGCTACGGCCACGTGCGCAACCTGCTGGAACAGGGCGGCGAGCCGGCAGCCACCGAGCAGAGCGTCGAGGTGCGGGGCCGCACCGCGTTCGGCGACATCACCATCCACCGCTCCTCCGTCGGGAAGGCCTGACATGACCGCGATCCGGGTTCAGGGACTGCGCAAGTCCTATCCGAAACTCCAGGTGCTCAAGGGCGTCGACTTCGAGGTGGCCGAGGGCGGCATCTTCGCCCTGCTCGGCTCCAACGGCGCGGGCAAGACCACCACCGTGCGGATCCTCGCCACCCTGCTCAAGCCGGACGAGGGCACGGTCACCGTCAACGGGTTCGACGTCACCTCCCAGGCCGGGAAGGTGCGCGAGTCGATCAGCCTGACCGGCCAGTTCGCCGCGGTCGACGAAATCCTCACCGGCCGGGAGAACCTGGTCATGATCGCCAAGCTGCGCCGGGTGGCCGACCCGCGCCGGGTCGCCGACGACCTGCTGGCCCGCTTCGGGCTGGCGGAGGCCGGCGGTCGCCCGGTGGGCACGTACTCCGGGGGCATGCGCCGCCGCCTGGACATCGCGATGAGCCTGATCGGCGACCCGCCGATCATCTTCCTCGACGAGCCCACCACCGGACTCGACCCGGAGGCCCGCCTCGAGGTGTGGGCCGAGATCCAGAAGCTCGCCGACAGCGGCACCACGGTGCTGCTCACCACGCAGTACCTGGACGAGGCGGAGAAGCTCGCCAGCCGGATCGCGATCCTGCACGAGGGCACCATCATCGTCGAGGGCACCCTCGCCGAGCTGCGGGAACTGCTCCCCCCGGCCAAGGTCGAGTACGTCGAGCGTCAACCCACCCTGGAAGAGATCTTCCTGTCCATCATCGGCAGCGACCAGAAGGGCCAGCGATGAGCACGCGCGCCATCAGCGACACCGGGGTGCTGCTCGGGCGCTCCATGCGGCACATCACCCGCAGCCTGGACACCATCATCACGGTCACGATCATGCCGATCGCCTTCCTGCTGCTGTTCCGCTACGTGTTCGGCGGCGCGATCCAGGCGAACACCGACAACTACGTCAACTACCTGATGCCCGGCGTGCTGCTGATCGCCATCGCCAGCGGCATCTCGTACACCTCGTTCCGGCTCTTCAACGACATGCGGAGCGGCATCTTCGAGCGGTTCCACTCGATGCCGATCGCCCGCTCCGCGGTGCTCTGGGGGCACGCGCTGACCTCGCTGGTCTCCAACGCGATCTCGGTGGTCGTCATCATCGGGGTCGGGCTGCTCATCGGCTTCCGCTCGTCGGCGGGCGTGCTGCCGTGGCTCGCGGTGATCGGCATCCTGGCGCTGTTCACGCTGGCGCTGACCTGGATCGCGGTGATCGCCGGGCTGAAGGCCTCCTCGATCGACGGGGCGTCGGCGTTCGCGTACCCGATCATCTTCCTGCCGTTCATCAGCTCCGCGTTCGTCCCGACCGGCACCATGCCGGGGCCGGTGCGGGCGTTCGCGGAGAACCAGCCGGTGACCGCGATCGTCAACTCGATCCGCGCGCTGCTGGACCAGCAGCCCGTGGGCGGCGACGTCTGGGTCGCGCTGGGCTGGTGCGCCGCGATCCTGGTGGTCGCGTACGGCTTCGCGATGGCGGCCTACCGCCGCAAGATCGCCTGACGCGCCACCTACCGGCACCGGCCGCCGTCAGGCGGCCGGTGCAACGGGCAACCCGCGGGTCCCCGGGGGTGGTGCAGCCCTTGGCCACGCCCTGGCAAGGGGATTTCCCCGTCAGCATCGCTCGATCGAGCGAACGACGTAACTCCAGGACTGCCCTGCTCACCCAACCACCGACGCGGGTCAGCCGGGCACTGGAGGAGTTCAAGAGCTGCATCTGCCATTCCGACATATGGTTCGAACCAGGGGTCAGCAACCGCCTGATCGACCACACCCGGCAGCTGTACGCCGCCGCTCGACGGATCGAGGACTCCCGCCCACACGCCGAGCTGCCAGTGCGACGCCACCGCAGCCGGTCCGGCAACCGAAGGGGAGCATGCCTGTGGCCACCGCCGAAGCAACCGACCGACAGGCCGTCGTCGCTGCCGCCCACGACGACGCCCCCTCCGTGCTAAGCCTCATCCGCGACCTCGTGGCCGTGCCCAGCCGCGGCGGCATCGATGCCTACGGCCCGATCGTCGGCCTGCTCCGCGACTGGCTGCGAGCACGCGGCCTGCACCCGCGGGTCCTGCACGCGAACGACGGCACCGACGTCGCCGTCGTCTGCGAGATCACCGGCGCACACCCCGGCCCCCGGCTGGTACTCGACGCCTGCCTGGACACCGCCCCGTTCGGCGACGAGTCCGCCTGGACCTACCCGCCGGCCACCCCCGTCGAACACGACGGCTGGCTGTACGGGCGCGGTACCGCGGACTCCAAGGCCGCCGTCGCGATCTTCAGCCACCTGGCCGCCCGACTCGCCGCCCGACGCCACCTGATCCACGGCCGCCTCGTGCTGCTGTTCGACCTCGACGAACACACCGGCGGATTCGGCGGCGCGAAGACCTACTTCGAAGGCCCCGACGCGCCCACCGACGTGGCCGGCGTGATGATCGGCTACCCCGGCGTCGACGAGCTGGTCGTCGGCGGACGCGGCGTCCACCGGGCCCGCCTGCACGTTCATGGCGTCAGTTCCCACTCCGGCGGCCGCGGGTCCACCCCGAATGCGATCGCCAAGGCCGCGCAACTGGTGCAGGAACTCACCGCCATGCAGCCGGTCGGCGCGGACGAGCAGTACCCGATGGGGCCGAAGGTCACCGTGACCGCCGTCGAAGGTGGCCAGGGCTACTCGGTAACCCCCGACCTGTGCACCGTCAACGTCGACATCCGCACCACGAGGTCGTTCGGTGACCGGGACGCCTACCTGCTGCTGGAACGCCAGACCGCCGGTGTGGACGGCGATTGGCCCGACACCCGCCCCACCGTCATCGAAACCGTGACCCGATGGCCTCCGTACGCCCTGAACGACGACCACCCGTTGCCGTCGGCACTACGGGAAGCGGCCACCGACCTCGGAATTCCGGTACGGCGAAAGGTCGCCGGACCATCGAACATCGGCAACTACCTCGCCGGACGCGACGTACCCGCCACCGCCGGATTCGGCGTGAACTACAAAGGGGTGCACGCCACCGACGAACGCATCGAGACAAGTACCATCCCCCTGATCCAAGCGGTCTACCACGCCAGCGCCCTCACCCTTCTCGGACCTGGCTCGGACGTGATCGGTGTAGGCGGTCCCACCGATCCCGATCGCCGTCCCGGCGCCGTTCGCGATGATCAATAGAGTGGGGTCGTGACGATCGACGAGAATGGCGCGGAACAGGCCGAGGCCGAGTTCATGTACGACTACGAGACCGGCATGCCGGCGCGGGCCCGGGAACGTCTGGGCGTACGGGCCCTGCGGGTCGGCGGCGGAGTGGCCCTGGCCATGGTGGGCGACCCCACGTCGTACTGGAGCAAGGCTCTGGGATTCGGTCCGGAATCGCTCGACGAGGTGATCGACTTCTACCGCGCGTCGGGCGTGCGGCAGGCCGTCATCCAACTCCTCCCACGGCACGCGGAGGCCGCCGCCGCCCGTGGCCTGCAGCGCGCCGGCACCTGGATCAAGCTGGGCGGCGACCCGGCCGGGGTAGCCGCGGCGGCCACGGACCTGCACGTCGCGCCGGTGCCGGTGGACCGGGCCGCGGAATGGGCGGACACCGTCCTCGGCACGTTCGGCATGCCGGCCGGCGACCTGACCACGATGCTGGCGAGCACGGCCGGCCGGCCCGGCTGGCACCCGGTCGCTGCCTTCGACGCCGGCCGGATCGTGGCCGGCGCGAATCTCTTCGTCCACGGGACCGACGCCGCGCTGAACGCCGCGGCGACCCTCCCGTCGCATCGCGGCCGGGGCGCGCAGTCGGCGCTGATCGCGGCCCGCGCCGCCATCGCCGCCGAGGCCGGCTGCCGCCGGCTGTTCGCCGAGACCGGCAAACCCGCGGAGGGCACGGCCAACCCGTCGCTGTCCAACCTGCTCAAGGCCGGATTACGGCCGTTGTACGAACGGGACAACTGGCTGTGGCGGCCCCCGGCGCACGAGATGATCGTGCCATGACGACGGGCGGAGTGGATGCGCTGCTGGAACGCGCACGGGCCGGCGTGCGGCGGCTCGACCCGCACGAGACCTGGGCGGCGGTGACGGCCGGCGCGCTGCTGATCGACACCCGGACCGATCGGCAGCGCTGGAAACAGGGCGACCTGCCGGGCGCGATCGTCATCGACCGGACGGTCCTGGAGTGGCGGCTGGACCCGGCCTCGGCCCACCGGATCCCCGAGGCGACCGGCCACGACCTGGCGATCGTGGTGGTCTGCCGCCAGGGATACAGCTCCAGCCTGGCCGCGGCCAGCCTGCGCGCGATCGGCCTGCACCGGGCGACCGACCTGATCGGCGGTGTCGAGGCCTGGCTGGCGGCTGGCCTGCCCACCACCACGGAGCCGGCCGACATCCGGGAGTGATCACTGAGCGCGCCTGGCACGTTCGGCCCTCCCCGAACGGCGGAAATTGGCGGATATTCAGAGACGGGCATCATTGCGTGCAACCGGCACCCCGGAGGAGGGGCACGTGGAGATCACCGGAATTTTCACAGCCATCGTCATCGGCCTGATCATCGGCGCGCTCGGGCGGCTCGCCGTGCCCGGCAAGCAGAGCATCCCGATCTGGCTCACCCTGGTCATCGGCATCGTCGCCGCGCTGCTCGGCACGTTCCTCGCCGCGGCGATCGGTGTGGACGACACCCGCGGCATCGACTGGATCGAGCTGGCCCTGCAGATCGGCCTCGCCGCCGCCGGCGTGGCCCTGGTCGCCGGCGTGCGCGGCCGCCGGCCGTGACCGGGAGCCGTCCCGGCATCCGGTAGATCCGTGCGGCTGCCGGCAAAGCCTGTCCAGGTGCCACTGAACTGTGTCCGCGGCGATCCGAACGGGTGACGGCACCCCGAGCTTGCCCGCCTCGACGGCGTTGCCTCGCCGCGGTCGTTCGGTGGCGATCCGGCCCACGGGCTTGCTCGGAGTGGAACTCTTGGTTCATGCAGGACTACCGCTCTGCGGCTTACTTGTCGTCCAAGAAGGTGAGCGGCCGCCGCCCGTTGTTGAGGACGGCTCAACTCAACATCGTGGGCTGGATCGCCGTCACGGGACTTTGCGCCGTCGGCGCGACGGCTGGTCTGGCAGTGTCGCGCCTGGCCGGTGTCGGCACCAGGATTGCCATGCCCGCGGGCGGCATCGCCGCGTTGGTCGCGGTGCTCGCAGTTGATCGGCGTAAGTGGGGCGATATGCCGACTTCGTATTCCTGGACAGATGACCCGGACGCCACGGCGCAGGCTGCCGCATTGCTGACTCGCGAAGGAATCGGGGCGTCGGCTCAACTCGACCAGTTCGGGCTTCCCGCAGTGCACTACCGCAACCGCGACAGCCGGCGGGTCCGGCAATTGTTCCGTAGCGCCGGCCTTCCAGCACCACCGACGGCGTAGCCTCTCCCTTTCGAGAGTCGAAGATCTTGCCGCTGACCGACTACCCGCCGTGACGGCTCGTGCCCGATCGACGGCATGACAGTGCGTCGGCGTTGATCAGCGGCGGGCCGGGTCCACCATCGTCATGCCGGCGACCGTGGCCCGGTCGAACCCGGGCAGCAGCGACGCCGCCTCAGCGAGGCCGACGGTGCGCTCGATCAAGCGCTCGGGCCGCAGCGAGCCGTCCGCGATGAGCGCCATCATGGCCGGGTAGTCGGCCGCGGCCATACCGTGGCTGCCGAGCACGTCGAGCTCCCAGCCGATCACCCGGGACATCGGCACGCGCGGATGGCCGCCGACCGGCGGGAGCAGCCCGACCTGCACGTGCCGGCCACGCCGGCGCAGGCTGAGGATCGCGTCGGCGCAGGTCTGCTCGCTGCCGACGGCGTCCACCGCGACGTGGGCGCCGCCACCGGTCAGCTCGGACACCGCGGCCGGCACGTCGCCACCGGCCGGCAGCACATGCTCCGCGCCGAGGTCCGCGGCGACCGCCAGGGCCCGCGGGTTCCGGTCGACAGCGATCACCCGGCCGCCCAGCGCGCGGGCGATCATCACGGCGCTCAGCCCGACGCCGCCGGCGCCCACCACCGTCACCCACTCGCCCTCGGCGACCCGGGCCCGGCCGGCCAGCGCCCGGTACGCGGTGGCGAACCGGCAGCCGAGGCTCGCCGCGGTGGCGAACCCGACCCGCTCGGGGATCGCGACCAGGTTCGTGTCGGCCGCGTGCAGGGCGACGTACTCCGCGAACGACCCCCAGTGCGTGAACCCGGGCTGCTGCTGGTCGGGACAGACCTGTCCCTGACCGGCCCGGCACCACTGGCACCGCCCGCAGGCGCAGACGAACGGCACGGTCACCCGGTCGCCGGCCCGCCAGTGCTCCACCCCCGGACCGACCTCGGCAACGATCCCGGCCAGCTCGTGCCCGGGGACGTGTGGAAATCGGATGTCGTCGTCGTGCCCGGCCCAGCCGTGCCAGTCGCTGCGGCACAACCCGCTCGCCATCACCCGCACCACCACGCCGCCGGCCGGGGCGGCCGGGTCCGGCACCTCCCGGACCTCCGGCTGGACACGGACGGCATCAACAACCACGGCACGCATCACCCCATCCTGTCAGCCGCCGGGTCCGCCCCCGGTCGCGGCTTCCCTTGCCGGGTACGACCAGGGCCGCCGCGCCCGAGCCGGTGGCGCTCCGCCGAGGCGGCGGCCACCGCGCCGCGGTGACCCAGGTGGGGTGGATTCGCCGTCCGCCCCGCTCACCGGGGTGAGATGCTATGCCCGTTATGTCAAAGCTCTTGGCGGTCGACCATCGGGCATTGTTCCGCAGCGCACCAGCAGCACTTCTCGCGCTCGACACCGACCTGGTGATCGTCGAGGTCAGTGACGCCTACCTGGCGACCACCCTGCGCCGGCGCGAGGACCTGCTGGGACAGCCCGTGTTCACCGCCTTCCCCGAGAATCCCGACGCCGCGTCGGACGGGGTGGCCCGGCTCACGGCCTCCCTGGACCGGGTGCGGCGGGAGGGCGTCACCGACGTGATGCCGGTCCAGAAGTACGACATCGCGCTGCCCGGCGGCGGTTTCGAGGTCCGGTACTGGGCGCCGGTGAACGCCCCGGTCTTCGCCGCCGACGGCCGGCTGTCCCTGTTCCTGCACCGGGTGGACGACGTCACCGAATACATCAGGGCCCTCGATGAGGGACCGGTCGAGCGGCTGGTCGACGAGCTGCGCGTCCGCACCGTACAGATGGAGTCGGAGGTCTTCGCCCGCCGGCAGGCGCAGGAGCGCAACGTGACGCTGCAGGCGGTCGTCGACGCTTTGGACACCGCGGTGCTGGCCTGTGACCCGACCGGCCGGCCGGTGCTGCGCAACCACGCCGTCCGTGATCTGGTCGGCGACCTGCTCGACGGCCGGCCCGCCGGGGACTGGCCCGACCAGCTGCGGCTGCCGCTGACCCGGGCGCTGAGCGGCGAGCCGGTCCGCGACGCCGAGGTGGTTCTGCACCTGCCCGGCGTGCCCCGGCGCATCCTGCGGGTGCACGCCCACCCGCTCACCGGCCAGTCCGGGCTGGCCGCTGTGGTCGCCCTGCGCGACGTCACCGGGCGCAGCCTCGCCGCCCGGCTGCAGGAGGGCGAGCTGGAGGTGATCCACCTGATCGCGCGGGGCGAGCCGCTGCACCCGGTGATGCGGGCGATCGGCGAGTCGGGCGGCTGGACGGCTACCGAGTTCTGGACGGTCGACGACGTCACCGGCGCGCTGTGCCTCGACGCGTACTGGCCCGAGCCGCCCGCCCTCTGCACGGAGCTGCCGGAACGCGCGTGGCGGGCGGCCGCCGCGCTGTGGACCACCGATCCGCGTACCGGCGCGGCCCTGGTCGTCCCGGTCCCGGCCGGGCCGAAGCCGCTGGGGGTGCTGGTCTGCCGCAGCGACAGCGCCGACGTCCCGGCCGAGCTGCGCACCGCTGTCGTCACCGGGATCGGGGCGCGCCTCGGCGAGCTGCTGGAACGCCGCCGGGCGGAACGCCTGGCCGCGGAACTCGACCGCACCCGCGACGAGTACATCGCGCTGGTCGGCCACGAGCTGCGCACCCCGCTGACCAGCATCCAGTCCTACACCGACCTGATGCTCGACGACCCGGCGCTCGACGACGAGCAGCGTGAGGCCCTCGAGGTGATGCGCCGCAACACCGGGCGCCTGCGCGGCATCGTGATGCGGCTGCTCGACGTGGCAGGCATGCGCTGGGGCCACATCGAGCTGCACCGCTCGGCGACGGACCTGACCGAGGTGGTCCGCGAGGCCGCCGCGGGCCGGGCCCACCTGATGACCGACGCCCCGGAACCGGTGATCGTCTCCGGCGACCGGGAGCGGCTCCGCGAGGTGGTGCACGAGCTGCTGGACAACGCGGTGACCTGGGCGGTCCCCGGCACGACGATCGAGGTCGCGGTGCGCGCCGGGGAACGCGCCGGGCTGATCGCCGTGTCGAACACCGGCGAGCCGATCCCGGCCGGGGAGCGCGGCCGCCTGTTCGACCTGTTCTTCCGCGGCGAGGCGGCCCGGCACCAGGGCGTGCCGGGCAACGGCCTGGGCCTGACGGTGGCCCGCGCGATCATCGAGCAGCACGGCGGCACCCTGACCGTCAGCGAGACCGGCGAAACCAGGACCACCTTCACCGTACGGCTCCCGGCCAGGCCACCCACGCTCCTGTGACCGGGCCCGCGGGCGACCACCGCGGCCGCGATCACCAGCGCCGGCCGGCAGGCCGAACCTATGCGACACATCCGGTCGCGCTGACGACCCAGCGATGCGAGCGCAGATACACGTTCTCGTCGTTTCGCAGGGTCCCCTGCGACACGCACCAGTAGAAGTTCTGATAGCCCGATGCGCGGTACAGCGCCACGCCGGCGTACCGGCTGCTCGTGCCGTTGTTGAAGATGGACCTGACCGGCTGGCTGCCGGACCAGGAGCACGTGATGGGGCTGGCCTGCCAGTCGTTGTCCGCGTCGCTCCACAGGCACCGCGACCCGGTGCCGTAGGGGCCGGTCCAGACACAGACGTTGCCCGACGGGCATTCCCAGGCCGCCAGCCGCCGCGCCGCGGACGCCGGAGCGGCCACCGTCGCGGTGGCCGCGACAACGCCCACGCTGAGCGCTGCGGCCAGCACCGCGCGCCTGACGAGGTACCTCATACTGACCTCCCTGTGCCGCCGGCCCCGTGACGTCGCCGGCTGATGGCTCGATCCGGTCCCGGCGCCGGCCCGCGGATTGACCAACGGCCGCTCGTCCGTGCTGCGGTTGTCGCTGATCCGCATGGTGCCCGGCACCGTCGTGATCCGGTGAAGCTATCGCCGCCGAAAGGCACTATTCATCGAGTGTCCTCGATTTGTCAGGTTTGCCGCGCGCATACCTGCCCGCGCGGTGAGGGTGCTGCCGCTGCTGCCGTGTCCGGTCGCGCCGGCGTGCTGGCGCCCTGGTGCGAGCAGCGGATGTCGCAAAGGGTGCCGAAGCTTCAGGGCGTGCGGGAACGCGGCATGGTAACCCAGCCGGCCGACCAACAGGCCGCCGGCCGGGCCCGACGGTCACAGCCGCCACAGCCGCCCGCAGGGGTGCGGCCGCCGCATTTTGGAGCGGGGCGGGATCGGGAAATCGCGCGGGTGCCGTAGGGCTGAGACTGCGCTCGGCAAGTCCTGCGGGAGCTCTGCGCGCGCTTCTGGCTCCTCTCCGGGCCGCGGTCCTAGAGCAATGAAACAAGCGGCCGAAGTCAGTCCCTTGATGTCACAGGATCGTGGGTGCTGACACGAAGATCCACTTACGCTACTTGCTGTAAGTAGATCGCTACGCCTTGCATACTTTCGGGCTGCAAGGCTTCCTCACGACAGATGGGATTGTTATGACGTCACTGCCCCGATCTCGATCCATGCTCACCTTGATGGGCTGCGCATTGACTGCGCTGCTGGCCGCGCCCGCGCCGCCGGCGACAGCCCGCCCACGCGCTGCCCAGCCACACCCGGCCGTCACGGCCGGCGCAGCCGCGGCGGCGTGTGTTAGCCACGGGCGCGACAACTATCCCGTCGACTACTACTGGAAGAACGCGCTCGGCATGCGGCTGGGCAGTGGATCGGTCGCGGTCACCACCTCCGCACCCCTGTGGGGCGGAAAGATCGCACCGGGAAGCACCTTCACCCTCGCTCTTGCCCACCGCACCGCTCAGTGGCCACTGCTGGTGCGCACCTACACCACCACCTGGGACCTGTCGTCGCTGCTGGCCCACGCTGACATCGTCGGCCAGTCCGGCACCGGCACCATCAGCGGCAACACCCTGTCGATCACCTCACCCGGCACCAAGACCGATCCAGCCGCCAAGACCATCACCTTCCAGGTTCGGCAAGGCACCGCCGGAAACAGCATGACCATCCGGCCCACCGGGATCAGCAGCGTCGTCGCCGCCCCCGGCCAACTCGGCAACAACACCGCTGCCGCTCCGATCCAGATCGGCGCCGGACAGTCCATCGCGCCCACCAGGGCCGTTGACGACGCCGCCACCAGCCAGGGCAAAGCCGTCAGCGTGCCCGTCCTGGCCAACGACACCGCCACCACACCGACGATCAGTAACGTCACCCGGCCCGCCAACGGAAACGCGACGATCTCCGGCTCCAACATCACCTACACGCCGGGCCCGGGCTTCGTCGGCACCGACGCCTTCACCTACACCGTCGACACCGCCTGCGGCACCAGCACCGCCGAGGTCACCGTCACAGTCGCCTGCACTGACGCACCCATCCGCCTGACCAACGGCAGCTTCGAGGCACCCCCCGGGACCGGCGTCCAATTCCGTCCCGACGCCTCCACCGACCCGGCCATCGGCTGGCGCACCACCGACACCAGCGGCCAGCTCGAGCTCTGGAGCAATGCAGCCAACGGGGTCCCCGCAGCCGGCGGCCAGCAGTTCGCCGAGCTCAACGCCTACCAAGCCGCCACGCTGTATCAAGACCTACCCACCGTCCCGGGAACACGCATGACCTGGTCGCTGTACCACCGAGGCCGGTCCGGCACCGACGTGATGCACGTGCTGATCGGAGCGCCCGGCGCTACCGTCGTCCAGACTCCCGCCGGGGCTTCCACCCCCGCCATCGCCGACGACAACACCGCCTGGCGCCAGTACACCGGGGTGTACGTCGTACCTGCCGGCCAGACCGTCACCCGCTTCGCGTTCCAATCGGTGACCACCGCGGGCAACGCCCCAGCAGCAGGCAATTTTCTGGACGGGGTGACCTTCGAAACACCAGCCTGCCCGCCCGCGTGAACACACTGAACACCATGGGCCACCGGAGTGTCCATCGAGGCCGTCCGCCGTCGGCTCCGGCACGCCTCCACCGAGACCACCCGGCTGTACGCCCTACTCGACGACAAGCTCGCCGACGACGAAACCCGCGCCGCACGCCGTCGCGCCCGGGCCAACAGCTAGACGACACCGGCCGGGCAAGCGCCCGCGATCAAGATCTCCTACCCTGCGGCTCGCCGTAGCTTCGGGAGTCCCGGGCCTTCACGGCCGGGCAGACCGCGGCCCGCCGTAGATCGGCGTTCGGAACATCAGAGGCCCAGCCGTAGCTTCAGCCCGGCATCAACGGCAACGCTGGTCAACCGTTTGACGGCACGGGCGGCAACCGTCCGGCACTATCGGGGCTCTGACCAGCGTTGCCGTTGATTTCATACCCCAACACCACAGTCCCCACCAGCACCAAAGAATGTCAGAACAGGGCGATGTGAATGCCTGGCCGCGACCACCGACGCGATGATTCAGCTGCCCGCAGACGCGGGCAGCGCGCCATCTGCCTGCCTGATCGGCGTGTTCTGAGCGGCGGCCAGCCACCACCGGCCTGCGCGTTCGACGAGCACGTAGAGGGCCATCTCGGAGAAGCCGTCCGCAACCAGTGCCTGTCGGCGGATGTGCGTCACAACGACGCCGGGCGCGGGCGCCAGGACCGACACGACTTCGAACCGCGAGGCCGGCGCCGCGGGCGCGGTCAGCGGCGACGACTGGCCCATCAATCGATGGTGAATCGCGTTCAACCCCTCGAAACCTGTCAGAGTCGCCCCGTACGGGCTGCCCCACAGGATGTCGGCGGCGAACCAGGCGTCGTAGACGTCGGCGTCCAAGGTGTCTCCGCCTCGTTGCAGCTGCGCGGCCAGCTCCGCGGCGACATTCTCCGCAGTCGTACGAGCCGCCGGGTCGTCCAGCACCACCCGTTGCGCGATCTCTTCCATCAGCCGCTCCTGGCTATCACTGTTGTGCATGCCAGAGACGCTAGGAACTCAACCGAGGTTGAGGTCAAGCTGTCGTCCGGGCGCCGCCGGGATCCACGGTGTACACCTCGTCAGCCCTTGTCTTGTGGGTGGCGCTGCCCGGTCGCTTGGTCAGCCCAACGAGGCGGGCCGGCCGAGTACCGGCATGTCGTCCACCCGGGTGCCGGGTTGCCACGGCCAGCGGTGGTACCGATCCGGCCAGACGATCTGCAGGGCCTGCACGGCGGCACCCGTGACGGCGTAGAACTGCGCGGCAACGGGCAGGTGGCGATCCGGCTCGGTCACCGCGACGAGCTCGACCTCGTGGCCCTCGAGAACGTCGTCGGCGCGCTGGCCGGCGGTCAATACCCGCCGACCCGCGATGACCTCACCGGCAACGGCGCGCAGAACGGGCCGGGAGATGTCGGGCGGCAACCCGAACAGAATCAGCTCAGGATGCCCGTGCCCGGTCAGGCCAATCGTGTACCAGCACGTCTCCAGGGCTGTCGGCTGCGGCACGAACTGCAGATACACACCTGTTCGCGCGATCGCCTCGCGGATCTGGCCCCGTTCGGTCTCCTGCTGTCCGGCCGCCATGGTCTGCCTTCCCGCCCCGCCCCTGTCCGGGCAGCTGACTGGATGCTCTTCCGGGCCGGCTGCATACCCGGCGACATGAACACCCACACCGGGCTGCGGCGAATCAGGCGGCTTTCCTGAGGGCACTCGTCCGCTGTCCGCTGTTCGCCGACGTGGTCGCCACGACCCGGCTGTCCGACGGGCAGGTGCTGGCCGGCTGGCCGCCGGCGGTCGCGTTATTGTGGGCGCCGTGAACGGCGCAACCGTGGCGACGATCGGGCGTGGCGCCCGGACGGCGCTGCTGCTGTGCACCGTGTTCGGGCTGGCGTTGATGCACACCCTGGGCCACGCCGGCGTACGCGCCGAGGAGCCGCGCACCGCGTCGATGATCACCATGTCGCAGGCCGCGAGCCTGGCGCCGGTGTCGTTCGTGGCCGCCGCGGTGACCGGGGAGTGCCCGGATGATCACTGCCCCGGCCACCATGATCACGGACAGATGAGCGCCTGGAGCGTGTGCCTGGCCATCCTGGGCGGACTCGCTGTGGTCCTCCTGCTGGCGATGGCGCTGCTGGCCGCCGCCCGCCCCGGTCCCCGGCCGCGCGGCTCCGGGACACCACTGCGGCATGTCACTCGGGCGCCGCCGGACCGTACGGGATTGACCCTCGCTTCGACAGCGGTGCTGCGCATATAGGAGCCCCACCCCGCGGCCACGGCTATCTGCCGGGCTGCGAGGGCGTTCCTTTGCACCCGTTTTCTGTCGAAAGGCGATAACCGCGATGTTGCGTACCTCCATGCTGTCTTCCCCCACCTGGCGCCGTGGCCTGCTGACCGGCGCCGCCGTGACCGCCACGCTCGTGCTGTCCGCCTGCGGCGGGGACGACACCTCGTCGGATTCCGGCATGAACCACGGCGGCATGACGGCGACCACTGCCGCTTCCGCGGCGGCGCCGGCGACGTTCAACGATGCCGACGTCATGTTCGCGAGCATGATGATCCCGCACCACCGGCAGGCCGTGGAGATGGCTGGCCTGGCCGGTGGCCGCGCCGCCGGCGGCGACGTCAAAGACCTCGCCGCGAAGATCGAAGCCGCCCAGCAGCCGGAGATCGACACCATGACCCGGTGGCTGACCGCCTGGGGCCACCCGATGCCGGCGATGAACGCCTCCGGCATGCCGGGCATGAACGCCTCGGCCATGCCCGGCATGGATCACGGCTCGATGCCGGGCGTCATGTCACCGGCCGATATGGACAAGCTGGCCAAGGCCACGGGTGCCGCGTTCGACAAGCAGTTCCTCACCATGATGATCAGTCACCACGAGGGTGCGGTCACCATGGCCCGGCAGGAAGTCGCGCAGGGCTCCAACCCGGACGCCAAGGCCCTCGCCCAGAAGATCATCACCGATCAGCAGGCGCAGATCACCGCGATGAGGCAAATCCGCAGCGGCCTGTGAAGCTGGGCTGTACGCCGCCGAGCGCGGCGCGCGGCCTGCCACGTCACCGGTGCCCGCCACGAGGCGGACCCGCTGAGCAGTAACGGACAACGCCGGTGGCCGGCGATACGCCTGCCACCGGCCCAGCCGAGCATGATCCGATCCGGGGGGGGTGCCCGTATGGCCGATGCCCGTACCGGGCTCACCGGCGGATGTCGTAGCCTGACCTCGTGACGCACCCCCGGCCGAACAGTCCCGCGGCGTGGCCGCTGCGCTGGCTGCTGGCGGTGCTGACCCTGGCCGGTCTCGGACTTTTTCAAGGGGCGCATTGCGCCGACACACCCGCGACCCACACGCCGCACGTCGGTGTCAGCCGCAGCGACCGGCCGCACGCCGCGACGCACGCGACCGTCGCGGCTCGCGACGCCGAGGCGCACAGCGACGGCCTCGGCAATCCTGGTCATCATGAAGCGGCCGGCGCGAGCGCCGACGACTGCGACGTCGAGACGCGAACAGCCCCGTTCACCGTTACGGCCGCCGCCGTGCACGTGCCGGTGGCGGTCACGCGTGTCGGCGTGAGCAGGGCACGCACGTCAGCACCCCGCCCTCGTCACCACAGTACGGTCACCCTCAGCCAGCTCGGCGTCAGCCGGATCTAGGACACCGGCCGAGCCGTCCCTCGTACCCGGGCGGCGCCTCATCCGGTCATCACGGCACAGCCCTTTCCTGCGAGCGGTGCTGTCCTGAACATTCGCGTCGAAAGCCGACCTCACCATGACTTCGTCCAGCAGCATGCCCGCCGGTGGTCCGTCTCGCGCCACAGCGCGGGGCGACCGGCCCGGTCACCTCGCGCCCCGTCCACCCCGCCGCCCCGACGATACGAACGCGGCCGTCGCGGAACGCCATGACACCGGTCACGGCGGCAGAACCGCTACCCACCCGGCGGGTAGGGCGCGTGCCGGTGCGGCGGTGCAGCGGTGAAGGAACAGATCCTGCCGCCGGTACGCACCAGCCATGTCTGGCAGGGGGCACGGGGCCGGTGGTGCTACGACATGTGGGGCCGCAACGGCCGGCCGGTCGTGCTGCTGCCCGCCGTGCTGTTCGACCGGACGATCTGGTGGCCGCTGGCCGCCGAGCTTCGCCCGTACGCAGCGGTGATCGCCGTCGACCTGCCCGGCCACGGCGGCAACGGCGGTCCGCGGCCGCGGCACACCACGCCCGGGGATCTGATCGACGATCTCGCCGGCCTGATCTACCACCTGGGCATCCGGCGTGCCCCGGTCATCGTCGGGCACGCCTCGACAGCCGGCGTGGCCACCCTTTTCACCACCCGGTACGCCACCCACGCGGTGATCATCGTCGACGCCGACGGCTTGAGCGCACCGGTGGCCACCTGCCCCGAGCAGTATCTGGCGGCCTTGCGCCTGGACGACATCCCCGCCGACTTCCGGCCGCTGGCGCAGCCCAACGATGATCCCGAACTGTTCACGGCGTACCAGTCATGCCTGAGCCTGCCGGCGGCACCGGCCCCGGGCGCCGTCACGGCGGCGCTGGCCGTGCACAGCGGCCCAGCACCGGTGTGCTCCGGCGCCGCGGGGCGCTGCTGGCAGCACCGGGCCTACGACCGGCCCGGCCGGTTCGCGCAGCTGTCCGAGGTGCACCGTTTGGCCTCGGACATCCGGGCGCTGCTGTAACGGGCGATGGTGTCCCGGCCGGGCGTGATCACGCGGGTACGCGCCGGCCGGTTCACCGCGGTTCGGTCGCCTCCCGCAGCCGCTCGGCGTCGCCGGCCACCAGGGCTCCACCGTCATCGTCGGGCTCAACGGCCTGCGCCTGCTGCGCAACGCCGCCTGGCGTCCCGCCCGTCACGGCTGACCCGCGTCGTCCTCCGCCGGCCGCTGCGTGGGTGTCACCAAATCACCCCTCGAGTTCGTTGATACCCGTGGGGGGTAGGGGTATGGTGGTTGGTGGAAGGCGGCGCCGTGCCGCCTGTCTTCGAGGCAAGGAAGAACGTGATGGCGACCCAGACCTACACCGTGACCGGCATGACCTGCTCGCACTGCGTCAACTCGGTCAGCGCCGAGGTGGGGCGGCTGCCCGGCGTGACCGACGTCCAGGTCGACCTCGCCTCCGGCGCGGTCACCGTCACCAGCGACCAGCCGCTCGAGCGGACCGCGGTCGCCGCGGCCGTCGACGAGGCCGGCTACGAACTCGCGAGCTGAGCCATGAACACCGCTGTGAGACCCGGCGGCTTCGGGATCGGGCTGGCGTCCGTGTTCACGGCCGCCCCCGGCACACCGCCGATGGTGGCGTCCGCCTCGCCGAGCCCGGCCGGGCACGCCGCCGACGGCCACACCCATGACCAGGAGGACCTCGATGGCATCGCTCGCCGGGCCGCTGCCGGTGGCCCCGAACCGGATCGAACTGTCGATCGGCGGCATGACCTGCGCCTCCTGCGCCGCCCGGATCGAGAAGAAACTCAACCGCCTCGACGGGGTCACCGCCACCGTCAACTACGCCACGGAAAAAGCGTCGGTCAGCTACGCCGGTGACATCACCGCCGACGACCTGATCGCCACCGTGGAGAAGACCGGCTACACCGCCACGCTCCCGCCGCCACCCGCACCGGCCGGCACGGACCCGGCCGAGCAGGCGCAGCCCGCCGACGAGCTGCACGACGCCCGTACCCGGCTGTGGATCTCCGCGGTCCTGAGCGTTCCGGTGGTGCTGCTGGCGATGGTGCCGGCCTGGCAGTTCACCTACTGGCAGTGGCTGTCGCTGACCCTGGCCGCGCCGGTCGTCGTCTACGGCGGCTGGCCGTTCCACCGGGCGGCCTGGACGAACCTGCGGCACGGCGCGGCCACCATGGACACCCTGATCTCGCTGGGCACGCTGGCGGCGTTCGGCTGGTCGCTGTGGGCGCTCTTCCTCGGTACGGCCGGCACACCGGGCATGACGCATCCGTTCGAGCTCGCGATCGGCCGTAGCGACGGCACCGGCGCCATCTATCTGGAGGCCGCCGCCGGGGTCACCACGTTCATCCTGGCCGGTCGCTACTTCGAGGCCCGCTCCAAGCGCCGGGCCGGCGCCGCCCTGCGGGCGTTGCTCGAACTCGGCGCCAAGGACGTCACCGTGCTGCGCGACGGCGCCGAACACCGCATTCCGATCACCGACCTGGCGGTGGGGGACCGGTTCGTGGTCCGGCCCGGCGAGAAGATCGCCACCGACGGCGTCATCGAGGACGGCACCTCGGCTGTCGACGCGAGTATGCTCACCGGTGAATCCGTCCCGGTCGAGGTCACGCCCGGCGACAGCGTGGTCGGCGCGACAGTCACCGCCGGCGGCCGGCTGATCGTGCGCGCCACCCGGGTCGGCGCCGACACCCAGCTCGCGCAGATGGCCCAGCTGGTCGAACAGGCCCAGACCGGCAAAGCGCCGGTGCAGCGGCTTGCCGACCGCATCTCCGGGATCTTCGTGCCGATCGTCATCGCTCTCGCGGCGGCGACGCTCGGCTGGTGGGTCGGCACCGGCGCCGGCTGGACGGCCGCGTTCACCGCCGCCGTGGCCGTACTGATCATCGCCTGCCCCTGCGCGCTCGGCCTGGCCACCCCGACCGCGCTGCTGGTCGGCACCGGCCGCGGCGCCCAACTCGGCATCCTGATCAAAGGCCCGCAGGTTCTGGAGTCGACCCGGGCCGTGGACACGGTGGTGCTGGACAAGACCGGCACCGTCACCACCGGCCGGATGACCCTGATCGACGTGACCGCGGCCGACGGCCAGGACCGCGACGAGCTGCTGCGACTGGCCGGCGCGCTCGAGGCGGCCTCCGAACATCCGATCGCGCAGGCGATCGCCCGGGCCGCCGACAGCACCGCTCTCGTGCCGGTCACCGGATTCAGCAATCTGGAAGGCCTCGGCGTCACCGGCACGGTCGACGGCCGGGAAGTGCTGATCGGCCGGCTGCGCCTGCTGCGCGAGCACGGCTACACCGTGCCCGCCGACATCGAACAGGCTGTCGCCGCGGCGCAGCAGGCCGGACGGACCGCGGTGGTCGCCGGCTGGGAGGGTGCGGCCCGCGGTGTTCTCGCGGTCGCCGACGTGGTCAAGCCGACCAGCCGGGCGGCGATCGCCGCGCTGCGCCGGCTCGGGCTGACCCCGGTGTTGCTGACCGGCGACAACGAGACGGTCGCCCGAGCGGTGGCCGTCGAGGTGGGCATCGAAGAGGTGATCGCCGAGGTGCTCCCGGCCGACAAGGTCGACGTCGTCAAACGGCTGCAGGACCAGGGCAAGGTCGTGGCGATGGCCGGCGACGGCGTCAACGACGCGGCCGCCCTGGCCCAGGCCGATCTGGGCCTGGCCATGGGCACCGGCACCGATGTGGCGATCGAGGCGTCGGACCTGACCCTGGTCCGCGGTGACCTGACCGCCGCCGCGGATGCGATCCGGCTGTCGCGGCGCACCCTGCGGATCATCAAGAGCAACCTGTTCTGGGCGTTCGCCTACAACGTGGCAGCCCTGCCCCTGGCCGCGGCGGGGCTGTTGAACCCGATGATCGCCGGCGCGGCGATGGCCTTCTCCTCGGTGTTCGTCGTCGCCAACAGCCTGCGGCTGCGCCGCTTCACCACCATCAGCCGGTAGACGAACAATGCGGTGCCGCCCGGTCCGGTCTCCGGCCCGGGCAGCACCGCACGCAGTGCGTCAGGACTTGACGAGGCGGGCGATCGCGGCGCTGGCTTCCTTGATCTTCGGTTCGACGTCGCCTTCGGTGGCAGCGTGCACCACGCAGTGCCGCAGGTGGTCCTCCAGAAGGCCGACCGCTACCGCGTGCAGGGCGCTCTTGGCCGCCGAGATCTGGGTCAGGATGTCGATGCAGTAGGTGTCCTCGTCGACCATCCGCTGCAGCCCGCGGATCTGTCCCTCGACGCGCCTCAACCGGGCCATCAGGGCCTGCTTGTCTGCCGAATAGCCGTGCGGTCCGGCCGGACTTGGCTCACTCATGCCCTGCAAGATACCCGGCACCGGTATGATCAGGCCGGATGTGAAGATCGTCCGGCTGGGTCATCAGCCTCTTCGGCCTTGTCGATGGCAGCCGACCCGGGAAGTGCTTCCATCCCGGGTCGGCTGGACGGCCCGCTATTCGGCGACAACCGCCCGCAGGATGTCGACTTTCGCGGCCCGGCGTGCCGGGGCGATGGCGGCGACGACGCCGGCGAGGGCCGCGATGACCGCGCAGAGGAGGGGCTGGGCGATCGGCACGTCGACGGTGACGATGCCGAGCGACGCCAGTGCCCGCGAGAAGGCCGCGCCGAACGCCAGGCCCAGGATCAGGCCGAGGACGGCGCCGACCGCCGCGATGAGTACTGCCTCCCAGCGGACCGCGGAGCGCACCTGCCGGCGCGTCATTCCGACCGCGCGCAGAAGTCCCAGCTCGCGGGTGCGTTCCAGCACCGACAGCGCCAGCGTGTTGACCACGCCCAGCAGCGCGATCACCACGGCCAGCAGCAGCATCACGTAGACCATGCCGAGGAGTTGGTCGACACTCTTGCGCTGGGTGTCCTTCAGGTCGTTGGCATCCGAGATCGCGACGTTCGGGTACTCGGCCAGCGCCGTCGCGGCGAGCCGCTTGATGTGTGCGGTGCTGACACCCGGCTTCGCCTTCACGAGCACGGCGATGTCGAGCCGGTCGCTGAAGTTGGCGTCGTAGGTGCCGAGGCTGACCACGTACGGCGTGCCGATGAGGGTGGTGTCGGTGAACGTGCCGATCACGTGGAGTTGATGGTCACCGGTTTGAGCGAACCTCACGGTCAGCGGCGAGCCGACGGTCAGGCCCTTCGCCTTGGCCACGTCGGCCGACAGCAGGATCCCGTCGGTACCGAGCGCGCCCACCGATCCGGAGGCGATGCCGAGGTTGGCGACCTGGTCGACGGTGGCGGGGTCGAGGGCGGCGACCGGTGTGGTCGCCGCGCCGATCTGCGCCATTCCCCAGCGCATCTCGGACACTGTGCCAGCTTCGGGCAGCGTGCGCAGCTTGTCGGCGACGCCCGCCGGGACACCGGCCGCGAACTGGCTGTCCGCCTTGAGGATCAGGTCGGCTCTGCTGGCCCGGTCGAGCACGTCCCCGACCGACGCCTTGATCGACGACGCCACGACCGTTACGGCGACCACGAGGGCGAGCCCGATCACCAGCGCCGTGGCGGTCGAGGCGGTCCGGCGCGGGGAACGGGCGGCATTGAGCCGGCCCAGGCCGCCGGTGACGCTGCGGGAGATCGGCGCTCCGAGAACGCGGACCAGGGGCCGGACGGCGACCGGAGCCAGCATGAGCACGCCCACGAAGGTTGCCAGCGTGCCGAGGGCCGCCGCGGCGGTCTGGGAGTCGGCGCTGATCGCCCGGGTCAGGCCCGCCACGCCACAGGCGAGCAGCAGGCCACCGATGATCAGCCGCCAGGTGGCGGCGTCCCTGACCGGGGCGGCCGCCTCGCGCAGGGCCGCGATCGGCGGGATCCGGGTCGCCCGCCAGGCCGGCGCCAGGGCGGCGACCAGGGTGACGAGCACGCCGACGGCGAAGGCGGCGAGCACCGTACGGGCGTGCAGCTGCAGCGCGGTACTGGGCAGCTCCATGCCGACCGCGCCCAGCAGCCCGCGCAGCCCCGCGGCAACCCCGAGGCCGAGCGCGAGCCCGAGCACGGAGGCGACCAGACCGACCACGACCGCCTCGGTCAGGACGCTGCCGAGGATCTGTCGGCGCCCGGCGCCGATCGCCCGCAGCAGGGCGTGCTCCCGGCCGCGCTGCGCTACCAGGATCGAGAACGTGTTCCAGATGATGAACGAGCCGACTAGCAGCGAGACCGCCGCGAACCCGAGGAAGATCTTGGTGAACATCGACAGCGCGCTCTGGATCGACTTGCTGGCCTCGTTCGCTACCGCCGCGCTGGTCACCGCCTCGAGACCGGCCGGCAGCACGTGGGCGATCCGGGACCGCAACTCGGCCGGTGTGACGTCGGCCTTCCCGCGTACGTCGATCTGGCGGTACTGCCCCGTCATGTTCAGCAGTTGCTGCGCCGTGGTCATCTCGAACGTCGCGAGGGTGGCACCGGCCAGGTTGTCGGCCTTGCCGAAGCCGGCGATGCCGACGACGGTGAACCGCCGCTGTCCGCCTGACTCGAAGATGATGTTGATGGTGTCGCCGGGCTGGTAGGAGTATTTGCGTGCGGTCGCCGCGTCCACCACGACCTCGCCGGGCGCCTGCGGGGCCCGGCCGCTGCGCAGGGTGAAGCCGCCGGCCAGTTCCGGGTCGGTGGTGTGGCCGGCGCCGAGGGTGGGCGCGCCGCCGGGCTGGATCGGCTTGCCCGACTTGTCGAGCATCAGCGCGTACCCGGTGAGAGATCCCTCCGCGGCCGCGACCCCGTCGACCTGGCGGACGGTGTCGACCAGGGACGCCGGCAGGGGCTTGCCCGCCTGCAGCGTGCTGGTGGCGGAGAAGGCCGAGGTGGCTCGCACGGTCACGTCGGTGCCCTGGGTCAGCCCGGCGTAGAGCTGGTCGAACGCCGCCTTGACGGTGTCGGTGAGCACTAGCGTGCCGCTGACGAACGCGACGCCCAGAAGGATGGAGATCGCGGTGAGGAACAGCCGGACCTTACGGGCACGCAGGCCCTTGAGGGTGAGCGTGAACATCACTCGCCGAGGCCCTTCATGGCGTCGAGAATCCGGTCGGCGGTCGGCTCGGTCATCTGCGAGACGACCCGGCCGTCGCGCAGGAACAGCACCCGGTCGGCATAGCTTGCGGCGACCGGGTCGTGGGTGACCATCACGATCGTCTGGCCGTACTCGTCGACCGCGTGACGCAGGAAGCGCAGCAGTTCCCCGCTGGAGCGCGAGTCGAGCGCGCCGGTCGGCTCGTCGGCGAAGACGATCTCCGGCCGGGTTACCAATGCTCGGGCGGCGGCCACCCGCTGCTGCTGGCCGCCGGAGAGCTCGGCCGGCCTGTGCCCCAGCCGGTCGGCCAGCCCGACGGCGGCGACGACCTGGGCCAGCCACTCGGGGTCGGCGTTGCGGCCGCCGAGCCGCAGGGGAAGCACGATGTTCTCCTGCGCGGTCAGCGTCGGCACCAGGTTGTACGTCTGGAAGATGAAGCCCAGCCGGTTGCGGCGCAGCAGGGTCAGCTCGCCGTCGGAGAGCTTCGCGACGTCGGTGTCGCCGATGCAGACCTGACCCGAGGTCAGCGTGTCCAAGCCCGCCAGGCAGTGCAGCAGGGTGGATTTGCCGGACCCGGACGGCCCCATGATCGCCGTGAATGCCCCGGCGGGGAACTCGAAGCTCACGTCGTCGAGTGCCCGGACTGCGGAATCCCCTCGACCGTAGAGCTTCGTGGCCCCGACCACCCGAGCCGCCACCGTGCGGGCCTCGGAGGGGGACTGGAGAACGGACATGCGCGCGGTAACCTCTCAACTGACGTACATCGTTACATTGAAACCGTACAACGTACAAAAATAGGTGTGCCAAAGTCAGGTGTCCTCATCCGAACGGAGCGTGAGCGGTGCCCAGAACGGCACGGTTGAACGAACGGACGATCGCCGAGGCCGCTTTGGTCGTGGTCGACACCGAAGGCATCGGCGCACTCACCATGCGCCGCCTCGCCGAGCAGCTGTCCACCTCGCCGATGGCCCTCTACCACCACCTGCCCGACAAGGAGGCCGTCCTGGAGGCGGTCGCGCAACTGCTGCTGGCCGAGGTTGAGGCGCCGCCACCCGGCCTCGGGTGGCAGGAGACGCTACGCCGGATCATGCGCTCGGCCCGCGCCGTCGCCCTGCGCCATCCGCACGCCGCATCGCTGATCGCCCGGTTCCCCCCGCGCACCCCGGACGCGCTCGCTTTCGTAGAGGCGGGGTTCCGGTCCTTCCGCGCCGCCGGGTTCTCCCCGTCCAGTACCGCCACGGCGTACCGGATTTTGGTCGGCTACTCGCTTGGCACGCAGGACGTCGAACTCGGCGGATACTTCGCAACGCATCCCGCCACGCGTTCACCCAACGGCTCGCTGGATCAGCCGTCCACGGACCGGATCCTGCCTACCGTCGCCGAGATCGGGCCGCTCCTGGCCGCCGGCGACCCCGACCAGGAGTTCGAGCACGGACTGGACATCGTTCTGACCGGCATCGAAGCGATCTTGCCCCGAGAATGACGCAGCCGGGTCCCGCGTCGGCCGAAGCACCGGTAGTAAGCGATCTCGCCGGTGCTGATCGACCGGCCGGTCGCTTCACCGGCGGCCGGCGAGGCGGACCGGATCGGGTCCCGGGTCCCGGCGCGTTGCCAGCGGCGGAAGGGCCGTAGACCATCTGCCAGGGCTCGTACTTCACCGGGACGTCGCGTCACGGGGAGCCGGCCCGGATGCGTCGATATTCGTACCGGCGAAGCGGTTGCGGCGGTAGGTAAAAGGCGGGATTCCTGTCCGCCGCGGCCGGCTCGGGGAGGGCGAGGTGAGCATCGGGAGAAACTTTGGATTTGAAAAGTCCGCCGATCCGAGCGCGGCCGGAACGCGGCCAACGGCGAACATACTGAAAACGAAGAAGCCGTACGATATCAATCTTCGGAGTCCGCCGCGACCCCGTACAACGCTCGTGCGAATTTATTGGTCAAGCTCGCTTCCTGGTGACAGCGGCCACTGAAGGACGCCATCGAGGAGCCCGGCACGCGCCCGCAAAATAGTGCAGTCATTTTTAGGTGATGTGGATCACTTTTATTTGCAGCGCAATGGGGTTTGGTTCACCGCGGTACGTGCGACCTGGTGATCGACAAAGTCGAATGCGCCGACTGTCTCACTCTCAGTCACCGGAAAGGCATTCTCCTGCATTTTGTCCGTATTGAGGTAGCGCTCCGTGAATTGTTGACCATTCACTGATGCTCGCCTTACGGTCCAGACATCAATTCCCGTAATTCTGGACTGGGAGGTCCGTAGATGAGTCGTGCCCTTTTTAGAGCCGGCCAACCGCCGATAAGGCGGGTGGCCGTCGTCGCGGCGGCCGCATTGGTGGCCGGCACGTTGTCCGCGGTGACTGTCTCGTCGCCCGCGGTCGCTGCACCGCCGGCGGCACCGGCGGCGCCCGTCGCGCCGACGAACTGCGCCGAGCAGCCGACCGAGGCCAGCGCCGTGGCCGCCGCCCGGGCCTGCGGCAAGGCGGTGGAGAACGCCGGCGCCCGCACGGAGACTCAAGACGTCTTCGCCAATCCCGACGGCTCCTGGGTGGCGAAGGTGTACACAAGCCCGGTGCGGATGCGCGACGCCGCCGGAGCGTGGACCCCGATCGACCTGACCATGCGAGCGGGGGCGGATGGTCAGGTCGCGCCGGTAGCGCACCCGGGCAACCTGCGTCTGTCCGGAGCCGCCGGTAAGGGCGAGCACGAACTGCTCAGCGTCGACGCCGGCTCGGGCCGTATCTCCATGGGATGGAACGGCGTCCTGCCCGCTCCGGTTCTGTCCGGCAACAAGGCCACCTACCCGGAGGTCCGTCCCGGCGTGGACCTGGTGGTCACCGCGACCCGCCGGGGCGCGGAGCAGTTCCTGCTGGTGAAGGACCGTGCGGCGGCGGCTCGGGTGAGCACCGTCGACCTGCCGTTGCGGGCCAAGGGCCTGCAGATGGCCGACGACGGTAGCGGCGGGACGGTCTTCCGCGACGCCAAGAACAAGGTGGTCGCCACCTCGCCGACACCGGAGATGTGGGACTCCAGCGTGCCGCCGGACAGCGGTCAGCCCAGGCGGGCGCACCCGATCCCGGCCAAGCGGCAGAACGGCACCTCGAGCTCGGCGAAGCTGCGGCTGTCGCCCAGCACATCGTTCCTCGACGACCCGGCCACCGTGTACCCGGTGACGATCGACCCGTCGATCAACCCGCTGAATGACTCGTTCGACACGTACGTCAAGCAGAACGACACCGTCGACCGCTCCGACTCGGACACCCTGGCGTTGGGCTGGGACACCGAGTACCAGGGCATCGCCCGGTCGTTCCTGAACTGGAACGTGTCCGCGCTCAAGGGCAAGAAGGTCACCAGCTCCACCGTGTACTTCTACAACTGGTACTCGGCGACCTGCTCGGCCCGCGGCTGGGACCTGTGGTCGACCGGCGCGGCCAGCTCGGCCACGCGGTGGACGAACCAGCCCTCGTGGCTGACCAAGGAGGCCAGCTCGACCCAGACCAAGGGCTTCAGCTCCTCCTGCAACGACGGCTGGGTGACGATCAGCGGCACGAGCTTCTTCGACCGGGCCGCGGCCGCCCAGCAGAGCACGGCATACATGGGTCTGCGGGCGTCGTCCGAGGCGCAGGACGTCACGTACTGGAAGAACTTCCGCTCCGCCCGGACGGACAACGCCGACCACATCCCGTACGCGGTGGTGAACTACAACAGCTACCCGAACGCGCTCGACCCGCTGAAGCTGCAGCCCGGTGATGCGGCCGAGACGGGCACCCGGACGCCGACCATGAAGGGCGTGTTCAGCGACCCGGACGGCGGCACCGGACGGGTCGACTACGAGGTCTACGACCGCACCGGCGCCACGCTGAAGACGTCCGGTTCGGGCGGCACGGTGTCCAACGGCAGCGAGTCGAACTGGGACGTGCCGTCGGGCAAGCTGGATGCGAACACCACGTACAAGTGGCGGGCCCGCGGCTACGACGGCAGCCTCTACGGGCCGTGGTCGCAGTGGCGGTTCATGACCACCTCCGACGGCTCGCCGACCGGTGAGCAGGGCCGGTTCTCGTTCCAGGACCAGGACCTCAGCGACAAGCTGAAGCTGAAGGTCAACGTCGCCAACGGCAACCTGCTGCTGGAAACGACGGACCTGCAGATTCGCGGCACCGGCATCGACCTGGAACTGGGCCGGTACTACAACTCCCGGTCCACCGTGGTGTCGAGCCTGGGCAAGGGCTGGAGCCTGGGTTCGGCCCAGGACGTCAAGCTGTCGTTCTCCAAGAGCGACCACGCCACCGCCGACGTCACCTACTACGCGCCGACCGGCTTCACCGCCAAGTTCGTCAACGACGGCAGCAACTCCTGGCGCACCCCGCCGAGCCTGGACGCGAAACTGACCCGTGACACCGACACCGGTGAGCTGCGGCTCAAGTTCGACAAGAGCGAGGGCAGCTTCTACTTCGCCGACTCGACCGGGCGCCTGCTGCGCAACCAGGACAAGAACAAGAACAAGATCACGTACGCGTACAACAGCGCCGGGCAGGTCAGCAAGATTACTGACACCCAGGCCCGGGAGGTGTCGCTGGCGTACGTCGGCGACCGGCTCGACTCGGTCACCGATTCCACCGGTCGCAGCATCCGCTACACCTACAACGCGGCCAAGGACTTGGAGGCCGTCACCGACCCGGAGAACGGCGTCAGCCGATTCGAGTACACCAACGACCGGCTCAGCCGGATCACCACGCCGGGCGGCCGGGTCACCAATCTCGGCTACGAGCCCGAAACCTCCCGCATGCTCGACTATTTCGAGCAGGTCAACCCGGCCGGTACGCCGGCGCAGGCCAAGTACTCGTTCGACTACTCGGCCGGCCAGACCAAGGTGACCGACCCGAACGGCAACGTCACCGCGGACACGTCCGACGGGATCACCACCCACAAGTACGAGTCCCGGGACAGGGTCAACGAAGTCACCGACGCGCTCGACCACAAGCGTTCGAAGAAGTACAACGCGAACGACAACGTCGAGTCGTCGACCGATGCCCTGACCAACACGACGACGTTCGGCTACGACCCGAACACCAACAACATGACGTCGGCCGGCATCGCCACCGGCGCCAAGTCGAAGCTGGACTACGGCAACTCGTCGCACCCGCACTCGGTCAGCGGCGAGACCGACCCGCAGGGCAACACCCTGAGCTACTCGTACGACTCGGCCGGCAACAAGACCGGCACCGAGAGCTCGCAGTACCCGGGTCAGAAGATCGACGACGCCGACTACAACGACGACGGCACGGTCAACTGGCGCGAGGACGGCAAGGACGTTCGCACCAATTACGAGTACGACAGCAAGGGCAACCTCACCAAGGTCAACAACCCCTCGCCGCTCGGTGACATCACCATCACCCCGGACCCGCTGTCGCGCATGGGTGACCGCACCGACGGCAAGAACCAGAAGACCGTGTACGAGTACGACAAGCTCGACCGGGTCAAGAAGATCACCTACGCCGACTACAAGACGGTGCAGTACACGTACGACCCGGACGGCAACCTCACGCGAATCGTCGACCCGAGCGGCACCACCGTGCTGACCTACGACGGGTTCGGGCGGCCGTCGGGTAAGACCGCGCCGAACACCGCCCCGATCAGCTACGGCTACGACAACAACGGTAACCTGACCGCCTTCACCGACGGCGGCGGCACCGTGACCTACACGTACGACCAGGTGAATCTGCTCAAGACCCTGCAGGAGCCGGGCGCGCCCAAGCCGGTCAGGTTCTCCTACGACGAGAACAACCGGCGGCGGTTCGTGTACCTGCCGACGAACCCGCAGGTCACGGTCGAGATGAAGTATGACAAGTCGGGCCGGCAGACCTCGATCGTCGCCACCAACGACTCGAAGGCGGCGAAGCTGACCTCGTACGTGTACGACTACTCCAAGGACGGCGGAGACACCGCGCTGCGGCAAAGCGTCGCCGACCTGTCCGGCACCACGTCCTACTCGTACGACAAGCTCAACCGCCTCACCAAGGCGTCCGGGCCGGGATCGTTCTCCCGCAGCTACAACTACGACGCCAACTACAACCGCACGTCGAAGACGGAGAACGGCACCGACACCGACTACACCTACGACGACGCACACGAACTGACCAAGGCCGGCTCGACGACCTACTCCTACGACGGCAACGGTAACGCCACCAGTTCGTCGTCCGGTTGGGACTTCGACTACAACACCCTCGACCAGACCACGTCGATCACCAAGCCGGGCGGCACCGCGTTGACCCCGCTCACCTACGGCGGCGCTGACCAGACCGAGCGGCGCTCGGCCGGCACCACCACCTACGGCACCTCGGCGCTCGGGGTCTCGTCCGCCAGCGCGGCTGGCGGGCCGGGTGGCCCGGTCGGCGACAACACCGTCGATCCCGCCCCAGGTACGTCGCAGCAGTACACCCGGGACAACACCGGCGGGCTGATCAGTTTGCGCAGCAACGGCGCGCGGTACTACTACCTCGTGGACGGGCTCGGATCAGTGGTCGGCCTGGTGAACGACAGCGCCACCAAGGTCAACAGCTACAGCTACGACCCGTACGGCGTCCAGTTGTCGGCCGGGCAGCAGATCGCCAACCCGTGGCGCTTCGCCTCGGGCTACTTCGACGGCAGCACCGGGCTCACCAAGTTCGGCGCTCGCTACTACAGCGCCGACCTGGGCCGATTCAACCAGCGCGACCCGAGTGGCAAGGACCTGCCGTACACCTACGCCGGATGCGACCCGGTGAATCACACCGACCCCACCGGTCTGAGCTGGAAGTGCAAGACGGCCGAATACGGCGCTCGGGTCCTGGGTACCGCCATCGGCGGTGCGTTCGGGTTCGGTGTGGGAACTCTGGTCGGCGGCCCCGCCGGCGCGGGCGTGGGCGCAGCTGTGGGCGGTATCGGCCTCGGTGGGCTCGCGGGAGGCTATGTCGACACGGCGTGTTCGGCCCAGGAGGACAACAAGCCGTTCACGTTCGGTGATTTCTCGGCCAACGTCTTCTTCGGATGGATTCCTTAGCCGTACCGCGCGCGTACCGGAGCAACTGAACCGTTTCTGGACACGCTCCGATCCTCAGGAGGTGCATCATCCCGGTGTTGGTGATTCGTCGCGAAGGGTCCGGTGAGGGAGGGCGACTCCGTAAAATCAAGGTCCTCGCCGGTGACCGGGTCATTGCAAAGCTCCGCCCAGGAGCTGTCGCCACCGTCGATCTGCCGTCCGGAAAGTACGACCTGACGGCGAAGATGGACTGGTTCAGGTCTCGGAGACTGACGGTCGATCTGCAGGCAGACTCGAAGGTGTATACGGCGATGCCCTTCGGGCAGGCCCTGGCAGGGTTCGGTAGCCCGGCCACGGCGATCACGTTGAGGCTCGATACCGAGTAGCTGAACCGGCGCCGGCAGACAATCCCGAAAAGGGTCGTCTGCCGGCGCCGCGCCCTATCCATCACGGTGCTGACCGGCGAACGCCTCGCCCCCGGCGTGGTCGCCGGCGGTCAGCTGCTGCGCGGCTCCCGCGGCGGTGCCGGCGAGCTGGTCCGGCTGGACCACTTCGAGGGCGTCGGCTCGGCTGACGGCATCGCGGCGCGTTACGTCACGGCCAGTAAGGGTCAGCCCCATTCGAGGCTGGCCCTGCCTCATTCCGGCGCGCGGCAGCTTGAGAAGCGCAATGGCGGGCGGCGGGTCACCGACGGATCGCCCGGCCGGCGTTCTTCACCGCGTACATCGCCATGTCCGCCTCGTGCAGCAGCGTGCCCGGACCATGCCGGTCGGGCCGGCCGGTGGCCATGCCGACGCTTGCCCGCAGCGGCACTGTCACACCGTCCAGCTCGACCGTGCCGGACAACGCGGCGCGCAGCTCCGCCGCCATCGCCTCCCGGCGCCGCGGATCGAGGCCGTCGACCAACACGGCAAACTCGTCGCCGCCGAGCCGGGCCACCGTGTCACCGGAGCCCACGCAACCGCGCAGCCGCCGACCAACCTCGACCAGCAACCGGTCGCCGGTGGCATGCCCGAAGCGGTCGTTGACCGGCTTGAAGTCGTCGAGGTCGATGAGGAACACGGTCACCGGCGCCCGCGACAGGGAACCGCTGAGGTTGCGCAGGAAGAGCGCACGGTTTGCCAGGCCGGTCAGCGCGTCGTGAAACGCCTGCTCGGTAAGGCGCGCGGCGAGTTCGTCGCGCTCCCGCAGCAGCTCACCGATCCGTCGGAACGCGGCCGCCTGCCGGGCCGCCACGAGTCCGGTGGTGACGATGATGCCGGCGATGACCAGCCAGGAGCGCCAGGTGAGCCCGGACACCGCGAGCACGATCACGCCGGTCGCCCAGCTCACGGCAAGAGACACGTACGGCAGAAAGCTGTACGGCCGCGTCGCCCGCTCGGCCGGCCGGACCGGCCGGCCGCGATCCTGGAGGCGGGTGGCGACCACCATCAGCGCGCTGCTGAGCACGTTGCCGCAGTTCAGCCACGCGCCGAGGCGGGAAGCGCCGTACGATTCCGTCGGCACGGCCTGGAGCGCCGCCTGCAGAATCGCCGCCGCACCGTAGACCCCGGCCGCTCGCGGACGGAACGGCGAGCGCCCGCCGAGGACGAGCTTGGCCACCGCGAAAATGGCGACCAGGAACACCCCCGGCTGGCTCAGCACCGCCACGGCCAGCAGCGCGGCCCACTCCGGACCCGGCCGGCCGGCCGGCGGTTCGATCAGCAACACACCCGCGCTGATCGCGCCGGCCATCACGGTGGCCACATCCATCCGCAGCCCGGCGCGGTTGCCGCTCGGATAGAGCAGCAGCCCGGCGACCACCAGGACCACGCCGGCCAGTGGCGCACACATCGCCAGACCGTCGCGGACGTAGATCGGGTGGGCGGAAGGCCCGGCGAACATCTGAACGATCTGCCACGCATCACCCAGCGCATAGAGCACCCCGGCCGCGGTGACACACCACCAGAGCCGGCGAGCGCCTCGGGCGAACGGATCGTCCCCGGCCGCCCGGCGCGCCAGCCGCCGTGCGAGCACCGCCCAGCCGACGCTGCACCCGGTCAGCACCACCCAGTAAGCCGTCTGCGCCACCAGCGGACCGGCTCCCACCCCGAACAGCCCGAACAACGGCGGCACGAGCACGGCGAAAAGGCTCAGCCCAACGAGCCGCGGATCGGTGCGCGACCCTGCCGCCCGAGGCAACGTCATGCCACTCCCATCCCTCGTCCGCCGGCGTGGTCGGCCGGTGCTCGGCCGAACCCATCGGCGACGACGCCCGCCGCTTGAGCGGTCTTCGATCTCCAGAATCTTCGTCATCGAGCCGGTTCGGGTCACCGGTTTCGGCCAGGCCCGCTGCCGCGCCGACCGCCGAAAGGCCGGGTGACGAGCTCGGCATATCCACCGCAACCTCGCCGACAAGCTGGCCGCGGCACGCGACAACAACCGGCTCGCCGACCGCCGAATCGCAGACCTCGCAGCCCGCATCGCGGATCCACGGTCGTGACAACGCACCCACATCGGTCGCGGTGCAGACAAGGGTTGAGTCAGCCGCCTGCGGCTGGCAGGCTCGTGCCCCGTGATCGATGAATTCGCGAAAGAGTACCTGCACGACGAACTGCAGTCGATACGCGAGGCGCTGGTCTGGAAGCTCGATGGTCTGTCCGAATATGACATCCGCCGCCCGCTAGCCGCGACTGGGACGAACCTCCTCGGCCTCGTCAAGCACATGGCGACTTGGGAGGCCAGGTACTTCGGCGAGATCTTCAACCGCCCATTTCCAGAACCGCTGCCCCGGTGGCAGGACTTTGATGGCAGCGACTCGTGGGTGACAGAGGACGAGACCCGCGGACAGATCATCGGCTTCTACCAGCGCGCTTGGCAGCACGCCGACGCGACGATAAAGGAGCTTCCCATCGACGCCCCCGGCCATGTTCCATGGTGGCCGCGCCCGGACGTGAAGCTGTTCAACATCATGGTGCACGTCCTGAACGACACAACCCGGCACGCCGGGCACGCCGACATCCTGCGTGAAGGGCTCGACGGCCGGACCGGGGTCGCAGCCTGGGCCGAGCAGCAGATCGACACGGCAGCCCGCGAGGCCCACTTCGCGCAGATCGAACAGGCCGCGCGGGGCAGCCGACGCAGCTAGACCCTGAACGTGACGACACGGTCGCGAAGAACGAACCAATGCTGAAGTTAGCTGTCGCGGACCTGTGCGCTATGCAAAATCGCAGGTCAGAGGCGATATGAACACTGAGCCGCCCGGACAACGCGACGAACGTGAGCTTCGGTTGTAGCGCGCGAACGGCGTCGGCGACGGCGCTCCAGAGGCTGGAGTTCTTCCGATCATCCCGGCCCTCTTCCCGGCGTTGGAGATGTCCTGGCAGGGGAAGCCGGCGGTGAGGACGTCGACCGGTGCGACGGTGCTGCAGTCGACGTCCCGGATGTCGCCGAGGTCGACGACCTCCGGCCACCGCTGGGCGAGGACGGCTTGCGCGTGCCGGTCGGTTTCGCAGTGAGCGATCGAGCCTGGGCGCGCCCCGGCGATTTCACGCCGGATTCTCGAAGATCCCCTCGGGGTGATAGCGACTAAGGAATGATCCAGTATCGCCGGGCGGGATGCCCGAACTTGGTGTCTCCGATTCCGTCGAAGACGCCGCCGCATCGTTCGATGGTCTTGATTGAGGCGGTATTGTCGAGCGCGCAGACTGCGAGCACCCGCCGCAGGTCAATCCGCCGTGCCTCGTTGAGCAGCTGGATCATCGCCCAGGTGGCCAGACCGCGTCGACGCGCCGATGGCCGGATGCCGTAGCCGATGTGGCCAGCCCATTGGACGTACTCGTCGTCTTCGCCGTGCCGCAGGGCGGCCCCGCCGACTACGCGCTCGTTCTCGACGATCCAACGGTATGTGCACCGGTGTGTGCCGGCGGGAGGCATCCTCGTGGAGTCCGACTGGTCGCCGAGCCGGGCGATCCATGCCGCGAAGCCGGCCGGGGTGTCCACCTGGTCGGTCGGGAGCAGGCCGAAGCCGTCCTCATGCTGTCCGGGTCCCCACTCTGCGTGAGCATCGAGCCAGGCGGTATGCAGCCGAACGGTCGGAACGATCAACTCGGGCATGGTGATGACCTTATCCGTGGAGCCGCCATATCGGCATCGATGCAACGTTCTCAGTCTCGTCCTGGCGGGCGGCTGCGTCTCGCGGAGGTGGGTGATCCGGATCGACCAGGCCGTGCACAATAGGCCCGTACGGCGGCGTGGTCATCAACAGGGCGACCTGCCCGGTAACGCGACGGTGTCGAAGCCGTACCACTGCCCGAGGAAGCTATGCGGTCGCGGGTGGCAGGAACAGATGAAAGGGAACCCTCGTGCCTCAACTTCTACTGGATGATTATGTTGATGTTGGAGTTGATCATCGGCTGGTTCAGCTGACGGACCAGTTCGCGCAAGAAGCCCTACCCGTTCCCCGCGCCATTGGTCACCCCTGGCTGAGTGTCGGGACGTCGGCGGTCCTTCTGGAATCGGCAGAGGATATATGGCGCGCCCAGTTCAATTTCGAGTTGTGGGATGAGCGGCCTTCGTCGATCGAGCTGGAGTGGCCAGGTAGCGAGATTGTCCGGCTCTACCTGCCGTCTGGCGTCCTTGATGTGGATCAGCTAACGGGAGGAATGTTAATGAACGCGTTCGATCTCGGTGCGGATGGTCACTACCAGGTTCGCATTGCGTGGCGGCCTCTCGACCGCAAGCCTGAAGACGATGTGCTGGAACCCCAGGCATCCGTCCTTTTCCAGTTCTGGCGTGCTGCTCAGTGATTGCAACGGCAAGCGCTCCGAGCGCGCGACTGGAGGTCACGTTCTCGGAGCTCCTGTCATCCGCTTTCAGGCACTGAGATCTATTTCTCCCGGTGTTTCCTGTTGGACCTGAAGGAAAAACCTATCGCCATCAAGGATCCGATCGTTGTTGTACCAATTGAGAAGGCGCCGACCGTCTTCCTGGTTGCTGTCGCTGTCTTTCAATTTGTTCGGCGTCCTCAAGGCCCAGCGCCTGGTCTTCGTCAATCCGCTCACACGGATTCACGTCGGCAGCGCCAACCCAAGCACACCTGCAGCGTTGACCGGCGATGCACTGAACGCCATCGGCAACGCGGTCGAGAACGACCCAGCCCCGCAGACCGTGGCGCTCATCGCCGTCCACGCCTTACGCCTTCATCAGGTCCGCAGCCTTCGCTCGATCAGATCGATCCACCTGACCAGCGCATCGACCTGGGCGCCGCCCCGGTCCGGTCCGCTAAACCCGTCGCGGCAGTGAGCCCCGTTCTGGTGATCTGGCGGAACGGCGGAACGGCGGAACGGCGGTGCGCCGGCGCGGCATCACGGAGCGGGCGGGGCGTTTGGCTAGCGGGCGAAGCCAGCTTCTCGGTCAGCGGCGGTGATCTGGCTGTGAAAACGTTTGTGAACCCAGCAGCGCTCACCGAGGAGGTTCATCTGCCCCCATCGGCCTGACACGGGGCCGAGTTCGGTGTGGCGTGGCAGGGTGCCGATCAGGCGCTGCGGGTTCCGGCCGCCCGAGAGCCTGTGGCTCTCCAAGATGTAGATGGCGTCCTGGGTCACGGCCACACAGCGGTACTTGATCCAGTAAAGGGCTGGGCCGGTCAGGTAATTGACCACGAAGACGGAGAAGTGCGGCGCAGTCTGGTAGATGAATACCTGCCTGATCTCACCACCTGCGGGCAGGAATGGCGCCGAGCGCCGAGCGAGATCAGCCCGCGTCGACGGCGTAGGGGAGGCACAGGGGTTCCGGCCAGTCATCCTCACGTTCTATCACCCCCGTTCAATAGCATGACCCCGTCGGAGCGGGTCAACTCCCGTAACGGCCACCGGCGCCGCGAGCTCGACACCCGCGGCACCATCGACGTGGCCATCCCGAACTGCGGTCCGGCAGCTACTCCTCCGAGTGGCTGCTCAAACGCCGCAAACGAGGCCGCGGCCGCGCTGGTCAGCGTGGTCGCGACCTGCTACCTGCTCGGCATCTCCACCCGGCGGATGGACAAACTCGTGCAATCGTTTGGGATCACCAACCGTTACACCACTTCCAGGGACCTGACCGAACCAGGGGAGCGCAATCGTGGAGGAACGGCACGCAGGGTAGGTCGAGTGCGTATCTTCACTTGCGTAGGTGCCGACCGCGATGATCTGGGCCTTCGCGGACAGGTGTGAGGGAGGTGGGCGGTGTCTGTAGTGGCGGTACTTTCCGAGATCGAGGGTTGGCTTGCGCGCCATGCTCCGAGAACGCACACGATGCTGAATCCGCCGGCGACCCCGGACCAGCTCGGTGCGCTCGAAGCAGCCCTGGGATTTCCGCTGTTGCCCGAGGTCGTCGCCGCGCTGCGTTGGCACAACGGTACGTCGGAAGACTCCGGAGGCTTCGAACTGGTGCCGACCTATTGGATGGTCGGGGCCGAGGACATCGCAAATGATGCTCGCCGCCTCAACTCGAGCGCCGCGGAATACGATCGCGACGACTGGAGCGAGCGGTGGGTTCCCGTCGGAGCCGACCGATGTGGCGCCTACGTGCTGGTCGACCACAACGTCGGTGAGGAACGTGGCAGGGTCTTCACCTGGGATCCGGAGAGCGGCGAGCGAGATTCGTGGTCGAGTCTCGAGGAGTTGTATTCCGACCTGCGTGCGGCGTTGGCGGACCGTACGCCGTTGGCAGGTTGCACCTACGATCTCGTCGATGGTGGTGTGGCGTGGGAAGACGCCGACCTAGAGGCTTAAGGGCACGGGTCCGAATCCCATGGTCGCCGGGTGTGCTCATGAGTCGCCGATTCCCGGCCGCTCGGCCACCGTCGTGACGTCGGTCCTTGTCCGGTATCCGGCTGCCTGCAGGGTGAACAGACTTTCGTAGACGCCTCGGGCGTTCATCAGCTCGTGATGGGTGCCCGCCTCGATCAGCGCTCCACGTTCCAGGACGAGGATCTGGTCGGCGTGGGTGATGTTGGCCAATCGGTGTGTGATGAGGATCGTGGTCCCGACGCCCTGCCGGTCGCGCAGCGCCTGGAACAGGGCGTGTTCCGCGCGGGGGTCGAGCGCTGACGACGGCTCGTCCATGATCAGAACATCGGCGTTCCGCAGGAATGCCCGTGCCGCGGCCACTCGCTGCCACTGTCCTCCGGACAGGTCGGAGCCGTCCTTGAACGTCTTGTCCAGCAGCGTGTCGTAGCCGTTGGGCAGGTCCAGGATCATGTCGTGGGCGGCGGCCTTACGCGCGGCCGCCTCGATTCGCGCCGGATCGGCGTCGGCGTCGACATCGCCCATCGCGATGTTCGTTGTCGCGCTGAACGGCCAGTGGTGATGGTCCTGCATCGCCACGGCGATCCGGTGCCGCAACGTGTCGATGTCGTAGTCGGCGTACGGGCGGCCGTTCCACCTCAGTGTGCCGGCGGTCGGGGTGCGCAGTCCGGCGATCATCGCCGCCAGGGTGGATTTGCCGGACCCGTTCTCGCCGACGAGGGCGATCGTCTGGCCGGGTCGGATGGTCACCGTCACCTGATCGACCGCCGGCCGGTCCCGGTCGGGGTATTGCAGGCTCACCTCCGCGACGGCCAGCTCCGCCAGCGGTGCCGCCACCACCTTGTGTGCGTCGATGGGGCGGTCGGGTAGATGTTTGGCCGCGGTCGCGAGGAATTGCACGTACTCGTTGAAGAACTGGCCGCTGGTGTAGACCCGGTCGACCTGGAAGGTGACCGTGGACAGGGAACTGCGCGCGGCCTGCACCGCGATCACGCAGGTGGTCGCGGCGGCGAGCGGGATCTGGCCGTTGAGCAGCAGCACCCCGAGCAGCAGGTACACGCCGGCCAGGGCGATACCGCCGATGGCTGCTCCGATGCTCGTGGTGGTGGTGACCCGCCGCGCCACCCGCAGCTCCTCGGCGATCTGCGCGCCCATCACTTTCTCGTAGAGGCCGAGCAGGAACGGTCGCAGGCCGTACGAGCGCAGCTCCGCCGCCGAGTCGCGTTCGGCCATCAGCCGCTGCAGTACCCACTGTCGGCGCCGCCGGGTCGAACTGGCCAGATAGCTGGCGAACTTGACGTGCCCGGCACGCAACGCGGCGTACCCGGTCGGCACCGTCGCCACCAGCAACGCCACCAGCAGCAGCGGATGGATCGCCACCACCGCGACGACGACGGCCACCAGACTCACCAGACCCGCGAACAGGTTCATCACGGTCTGCACCAGCTCGATCGCGGCCTCGGTGCCCCGGGTGGCGCGCTCCATGCCCTCGCTGAACTGGTCGTCGTCGAACGCCTTGAGCTCGACCGCGGTGGTGTCGGCGAACAGCTCCCGCTCCACGTCGAGCAACACCCGCGGTGTCAGCCCGTTGAGCGCGTAGCCGACCACCGTGCCCAGAGCGCCGCGGATCGCGGTGACCGTGGCCAGCCACACCAGCGCCGGCAGCGCGGCGCGGACCCGCTCCGGGGTCGGCCCGGCAGCGAACAGCTCGATCAGGATCCGCTGGGTCGCCAGCAGGCCGAAGGCCGACATCGACCCGGCGCCCACCGTCGCGACGGCTACCAGCAGCGTGCGCACCCGGTCAGCGCGCCACGCCACCCGCACCGCCTTGCCGGTCAGGCCCGGCAACTCGGCGAAGACGCCCAAGACCCCGGCATCCGCCCGTGCCCGCAGACCGGTCTCCCACCATGTGCGCCGGAACTCGGGAAGCACGGCCTGCGCGGTGCTTCCGGAACTTTGCGACGGGACGCTCCTCCCGGTGCCGGCCTTGTCCACGATGGCACTCATCTGCTCATCTCCTTCTGCCGGAAGGTCTGCGTTGTCGGAGCCGGTGGGGAGCGGAAAGTTGTGGAGTCACCCCCATATGGGTACTCGCCCTCCCTGCCGGTGGGCTGTCTTGGACACGACGAAGTCCGCCGATCCGGGCAAGACAGTCGTACGAGATGAACGAGTGCTGCGTGTCGGGCTGCCTGATCTCCTCGCAATGGCCTGTCGTCTTGTCCGGGTGAACGACAGCCTCTCCCGGCGCGGTGGTCGCGCGGTGGTGCGCCGGTGTGGTGGCGGCGGTCAGGACACCACGAGGCGTACGGCCAGCCCGACCAGCAGCATTCCGGTCAGCGCGTCGAGGCCGCGACGCACCGCGGGCCGTTGCAGGATCCGGCGCATCGCCGACACGGCGAGCGCCACCAGCACGAACCAGCCGAGCACCACCGCGGTGGTGACCACGCCGACGACGACCCGGTCCAGCACCGCCGGGCTGGCCGGCATGAACTGGGGCATCAGCGCGACGAGGAAGACGATGGCCTTGGGATTGAGGATGTTGGTGATCAGCCCCTGGCGGAAGGCTCGCCATGCCTGCCCGCGCGCGGATCCGGCCGCTTCGGCGTGTTCCCCCGGCCCGCTCGCCCCGGCGCGCCGGCGCAGCGACCACAGCGCCATGACGCCGAGGTACAGCAGGTAGGCGGCGCCGAGGTAGCGGATGGTGTCGTAGAGCCAGGGCGCGGCGGCCACGACGGCGCCGACGCCGAGCAGGGCGGCGAAGGTGTTCACCGCCATGCCGCCGCCGATCCCCACGCCGGCGGCGATCCCGGCCCGGCGGCCGTACAGCGCGGCGAACCGGGTGACCAGCGCGAAGTCCGGGCCGGGCGAGAGAGCGCCGATCAGGACGACGAAGGCGTACGGAAGGATGTGGAGTTCGCTGCTCAAGCACGCTCCTCGGTAGTCCGTCGGGCCGTCCTCGCGAACACTACCGAGCGGGCGGCCGCTGGCCCGGTACGTTCGCGTGGACCGGCCCGGCGGGTCAGGACCAGACCGGCGGCGGTCCGGGAGAAGGGGAGGGAAGTAACAACGTCGGTTCCTCCCACCATCTGGCAGTGCTGGCACGCCCGGCTTGGTCAGGCCCGGTTCCTCCTGCGGTAACGAGGGTTGCGGCCGTTACCGGCCGGGTTAGGTGCCGGCGGGCAGGTCGCGGGGCAGTTCGACATGCATGGTCGTGCCGGGATGCCCGCCCGGAGGGCTGATCGTGATGGTCCCGTGGTGGCGTTCGGCGATCAGTCTGGCGATGGACAGGCCCAGACCGGTGCCGGGGATGGCCAGTTCGGTGGCGATGGCGCCGCGGTAGAAGCGGTCGAATACGTGTGGGCGTTCGTGCTCGGGGATCCCGAGTCCGGTGTCGGTGACCTCGACGACGGCGGTGGTGTCGTTGCCGGAGACGGTCACGGTGACGGCGCCGCCCTGCGGGGTGTAGGCGATCGCGTTGTCCAGCAGCGCGGTCACCATCTGGGCGAGCCGGTGCGAATCGCCCCGCAGACGCATGCGGGCCGGGGTGGTCTGGGTGAGCGCGATGTTCCTGGCCTGCGCCTGTTCCTCGGCGGCACAGGTGGCGCTGGTGACGACGGCGGCCAGGTCGATGTCGGCGATGTCCAGCGGGGCGCGGCCGGCGTCGAGGGCGGACAGCTCCAGCAGCGCTTCGACCAGGTGGTGCAGCCGTTCGCTGCCGCGCCGGGCCGCGTCGATCATGGGGAGCAGGTCGGCGGCCGGGGCGTCCGGTTCGGTGACGCTCATCAGTTCGAGGCAGCCGACGATGACCGTGACCGGGGTACGCAGTTCGTGGCCGACGAGGTTGAGGTATTCGTCCTTGGCCTGGCTGAGCATCTGTTGCAGGTGTTCGGCGTGGCGAGCCTCGGTGATGTCGTGGAACACCGCGACGGCGCCGAGGCGGTTGCCCCGGTGATCGGTGATCGGGTGGGCGTTGACGCGCATCAGGCGGCGGCCGTCGCGGGTGCGCAGCGCGAATTCGGTGCCGCGCACCTCGGTGCCGTGCAGCGCCCGCCGCAGGGGCATGCGTGCCCGGTCGACCGGATCGCCGTCCGGGGTGGTGATCGGCAGCCACGCGGCCCAGGCATCGAGATCGGTGACGTCGGCCGGCATGTCGAGGCGCTCGCGCAGGGAGCGGTTGACCAGGACGAGCCGGCCGTCGGCGGCGCAGGCCACGACGCCGGTGTCCAGGCTGTCCAGCAGGGTGTCCAGATATTGCCGCTGCCGGTGTTCGGCCTCGTGGGCGCGATGTTCGGCCTCGTGGGCGCGTTGTTCGGCGACGAAGGCGGTGCACGCCTGGGCGCCGTTGTCGACGGCGCTCAGTTCGTCGGGCTGCCACTGCCGGGGCCGGTAGTCCATGACGGCGCAGACCCCGACGACGGCGCCCGCCGGATCGCGGACGGGGAATCCGGCGTAGGAGCGGAGGCCCACGGCCCGTACCGGCGCGTCGGCCGGGATCCGGTTGTCGGTCTCCACGTCGTCGACCACCAGGGGGAAGCCGGTTCGCAGGAGCATTCCCGCCAGGGTGGCCGACATCGGCACCCGCTGCATCGGCTCGAAGCCCTGCGGCAGGTCGTACCTACCGATCAGCCGCATGCCGCGGCCATCCGCCAGATGGATCATCGCGGAGGCGGCTCGTGCCCCACCCGCGGTCAACGCGGCCAGCCGGTCCGCGGCGGCCCGCGACATGCCGCCGGGGGCCATCTCCACGACCGGCGCGGTGGTCTCCGCCGGCGGTGGCTTGTCGATCAGGACGCCGCGTTCAGCTGCTGGACGGAAGACCATCCCTTCAGTGTCGGGTCCGGTGGCGCGCTGTGCGGCCGAACGTGCAAATCGAGGGTGATCCGGAATGAGGGTGAGATGTCGAAGCGCCGCCAGGACCCCCAGCCGCCTTCAGCACGCGGCGTGCGAAGCGGCTCGCATCCGCCTACGGGCTGCTGGCCACCCGGGCCACCGCCGACGACGTCGCCGCGCTCGACCTCGCCGCCTGGCGCGTCGCGGGGTGCGGCGCGGAGCCGGTACAGCCCTACACGCTGCGAGCCTTCGCCGAGCGGTTCGCCCCGGCCGGCTTCGCCGAGCACGCGTTCCTGCCCAGTTACGGACTGGTTCCTGCCGGTGCTCAACCGGGTCGGCGGGTCCCGCCGGGAACCCGGCCGGGCCGCCGCCACGGACAGGGCGGCCGACCAGCGCACCGAATCCCTGCCGCGGTAGCCGTCGCCCGGCTACCGACCGATCTGGATCAGGATCTTGCCCGGTTGCGTCTCGGCGCGGCGCAGCGCGCTGCCCAGGTCGTCCAGGGAGTAATCGGCAGCGATCGGCGTGCCGAGCCGGCCGGCCCGCAGGTGGGCGAAGACGCGGTCGAAGGCGTCCTGGATCGCCGAGCGGTCCATCTCGTACACCCGATCGCGCAGTCGGAACAGGTGCACCGATCGCCCGGCGGGCACGTCCGGCCCCGCGGTCGTGAGCGGCACACCCGACAACAGGCCGAAGTGCACCAGTTGCCCGCCGGGGCGCAGCAGCGACAACAGCCGTGGCCCGTCCGCGCCGCCGACGCAGTCGAAGACCACGTCTGCCGGGCCGCCCGCCGCCGCGGTCAGCGCGTCCGGCCAGTCCGGGTCGCGGCGGTCGACGATCGCCGTGAAACGCCCGGCATCGGCGGCCGGCCGGAGCGCCCGTCCGGTGGTCAGGCCGATGGCGGCGACGCCTCGCGCGCGCAGCAGGTCGGCCAGCTGACCGCCGATCGCCGACCCCGCGGCGGTGATCACCGCGGTCCGGGTCCCGGCCGGCACGTGCCCGTCGACCATGAGCAGGGCGGTGACCGGATTGATGTAGGCGAACGTCGCCACCGTGTCCGGGATGTCGGACGGGATCGGGAAGCACCAGGACGCGGGCACCGTCCGGTACTGCTGCCAGTTCCCGGCGCCGCCGATCGGTATCACCCGCTGCCCGACGAGGCCGTTGTCCACTTGCGGCCCGGCGGCCACGATCTCGCCCGCGCCCTCGAACCCGGGAACGAAGGGGAAGGTGGTCCGCGACGCGTACGCTCCCGAGATCGTGATGAGGTCGGACGGGTTGACCGTCGTGGTCAGCATCCGCACCGTCACGTCGCCCGGCGTCACCGGCTCCGGCTGCGCGTCCACGAGCTCGACGACCGCGGAGGCCGGGCCGGGTCTTGTCGCCAGCGCTCTGCGCACGCCTGTCCTCCGGGTATGGCTGCCGGGAGCGGGACGGTCCCACTGCCACGGATTGTCGCATCAGCCGGAGGCGGCCAGCCGGACCGTCCGGTAGAGGGTGGCCGCACCGACCCCGCCCGCGGCGGCCATGAGCGCGAGCCCGGTCCGCCCGGCACGCGGGTTCGCGGTCCGCAGGAGCTGGGAGAAGATGCGCGTGGTCAGGATCGCCCCGCTCGCGCCGTACGGATGACCGAGCGCGATCGCGCCGCCGTCCCGGTTGACCCGCGCGGGGTCGATGCCGAGCTGGTCGAGGCAGGCGAGGGTCTGCGCCGCGAACGCCTCGTTGAACTCGATCACCTCGATGTCCGCGAGGCTCAGCTCAGGGTGGCGCGCCAGCAGGTTGGCGCAGGCCGGGACGGCAGCCAGCCCGAGCTCCACCGGGTCGACGGCGCCGACGCCGCTGTCGGCGAAGGCGAGGGCGTACTCGTGGCCGAGGCCGCGGGCGACCTGCGCCGAGACGACGACGACAGTGCTCGCGCCGTCGTTGAGCGGGCAGCAGTTGCCGGCCGTGACGGTGCCGCCGGGCACGAACGCGGGTTTGAGCCGGGCGAGCCGTTCGACAGTCAGTCCCGGGCGGGGGCATTCGTCGGTGGCGACCTGGGTCTCCGCGCCGGTCAGCGGCACGATCTCCGCGGCGAAGGTGCCGGTCTGCCGGGCCCGGACCGCGCGGCGGTGGCTCTCGGCGGCGAACTCGTCCTGCCGCTCGCGGCTCACCTGGTACCGCTGGGCCAGCGTCTCGGCCGCGACACCCATCTCCGGGTCCGCCATGCCCTCGGGCGTGAACCGGGCCCGGGTGTAGAGACGCGGCGTCTCGAGCCGGTTGCGGGGACGGGTCTGCCGCCAGGGTGCCGTGCTGACGCTCTCCACCCCGCCCGCGACGACGACCCGCGCGGCGCCGGTCTGGACCAGGCGGGCCGCGAAGTTGACGGCCTCCAGCGCGGACGAGCACTGCTGGTCGATGGAGGTCGCCGGAACCGTGACGGGCAGGCCGGCGGCCAGCGCGCCGACCCGGGCGATGTTGCCGCCGGGCCCGGCCGCGTTGCCGATGACGACCTGCTCGACCTGGTGCGGTTCGATCCGCGCGTCGCGCAGGCACGCGCGGATGACAGGGGCGAGCAACCGATCCGCCGAAATGCCGTCGAAGGTCCCGCCGGCCCGCCCGACGGGGGTGCGGCGGGCCGCGATCAGGACGGCTTCGGTCAGTTCCACGGCAGCACCTGGATGTCGGGCCCGGCGGCGAGGTACGCGACCCGCAGCGCCTCCTTGCTCACCTTGCCACTGTTGGTCATCGGCCAGCGCGAGACCGCCGCCAGCGCACGCGGCAGCTTGTACCGCGGGAGCCGGGCGGCGAGGTGTGCGCGCAGCCGCGCGATGTCGAGCCGGTCCGCGTCGGCCGCCGACACGATCGCGACGAGCTTCGCGCCGCGCAGCGGGTCGTCGACCGCGACCACGTACGCGTCCTCGATCGCGCCGAACGACCGCAGCGCCGCCTCGACCTCGGACGGGTAGATGTTGTTGCCGCCGACGATCACCATGTCGCCCTCGCGGCCCAGGATGTGCAGGCGTCCCGCGTCCAGGTGACCGTAGTCGCCGACGGTGCACCATTGCCCGTCGCGCCGGAAACCGGAGCGTTCCTCGGTGAGGTATCCGTCGCTGACCAACGGGCTTCGCACGTACACCAGTCCCGGGCGCCGGTCCGGCAGGACGTCGCCGGACGGGCCGCGCACCTGGATCTCGACGCCGGGGAAGGCGCCGCCGACGTCGGTGACGTCCGCGGCGGGCGCGCCGCCGGCGGTCGCCGCTGTCGCCCTGCCCACCGAGACGAAGCTCAGCTCGGAGGCGCCGTAGTACTCCAGGAAGGTGCTGCCGGGCGCGGCCGCGAACAGGCGGCTCAGGACCGCCGGCGGCATCTTCGAACCGCTGGAGATGAACGTGCTGACGGCCCCCAGCGCGCCCGCCGTCGCGGGCGTTTCCAGCAGTCGCTGGTACATGGTCGGCACGCCGACGAACCGGGTGGCGGCCAGACGTTCGGCGGCCGCCGCCACTTCGGCTTCGCCGAACCGGGGGAGCGAGACGAACGTACCCCCGCTGAAGAGCGATTCGGCGAGCGCATAGAGGCTGAGCCCGTGGGCGAGCGGACCGGGGGCGAGCGTCACCGACCACTCGTGCGCCGCGAACACCGCCTCGCTGTGGCGCAGGCTTTCCAGCCAGGAACGGTGGGTCCGGACGAACGCCTTGGGCCGGCTGGTCGTGCCCGAGGTGAACCCGATGAGGAACCGGCTCGCCGGGTCCGGCGGCGCCCAGTCGGGCGTGGCTGCCCGCGCGGCGCCGCCCGGCACCAGCCAGGCCGTGCGCTCGCTGCCGGCCGGACCGTGCCGGGCGACGTCCGGATCCTCGGTGATCAGCGAGTCGGGGCGCAGCAGACCGATCGCGGCCTGCGTTTGCGCGAGCGGCCATGCCGGATCCAGCACGGCGACGACCGCGCCGGCGATGTCCGCGGCGGCGAACGCGCACGCGAACGACGCCGAGTTGGGCAGGCTGATGGCCACGAGCGGCTCGGGCCACCGCTGCCCGAACCGGACGGCGTCCGTGCGATGCTCCCGGATGCCGCGCGCGAGACCGGTCGCCGCGGACAGCAACTGCCCGTACGTCATCCGGTCGTCGCCCAGGGCGAAGGCGAGATGATCCGGCCGGGTCGCCGCCCACCGCGCGAGGCGGTCGCGCACGGGCATGATCAGGCGTCCAGCAGCCGGCTGTAGCCGCTGTGCACCCGTACGGCGATCAGGGTGGCCACGACCGCTTTGAGAAGGTCTCCCGGCACGAACACCAGCGACCCGGTGAACGACGTGCCGAGCGACAACCCCGTCGAGACGCTGGTCCACGGGATGCCGAAGGCGTAGACGACCCCGATGCCACCGATGATCGCGGCGGCGCCGACGCAGAGGTGGCGCACGACGACGTTGTCCTGCCTGATCGCCCAGCGCTGCACGAGCAGCCCGACCACGAACGCGCCGAAGATCCAGCCGAGGAGGTAGCCGCCGGTGGGGCCGAGGAACACCCCGAATCCGCCCCGGCCACCCGCGAGGATCGGCAGGCCGGCCAGCGCGAGAACCACGACGATCAGCGCGGACAGCATGCCGCGCCACGCGCCGAGCAGGGCGCCGGCCAGCATCACCCCGAGGGTCTGCAGCGTGATCGGCACGGGTGTGACGCCGACCGTGATCGGTGGCACGATGCCGAGCGCCGCGATGACCGCGGCGAAGACGGCGACGAGAACGGTGTTCTGCGTGGTGGCGGACCGGGTCTGGACCATGGGCCTCCTTCGGTACGGCGGATCATCGGACAGCGCGCCGGTCGGTCGGCGGCTCGGAGTCGTAGCAGCGTGCGTCGATGGCCGCGGAAATTTCCTGCGCCGCCTCGAGGGTGCGCACGATGAGTGGCACGATCACGGCCACCGGACTGTTCTGCAGTCCCCGGGCGAACTGCGCCTCGCGGATCTCGAGGTACCTGTTCCGGATCTCCGGGATGAACCGCACGGTCATCGCGAGCGCGAGGCTCATCTGCTCCGGGTTCAGGCCGAGGCGCCGGGTCGGCCGCAGCGCGGCCTCGAACAGGGCGAGCATCTCGCTGAAGCGGGTGGTGAGACTGATCGCGTACGCGAACAGGCACAGCGTCAGCAGCCGCAGGCAGGCGGTGGTGGCCGCGGCCCACGAGGTCTTGAGGCCGGTGGTGACGAAGACGACGCCGACGATGATCAGCAGCCCGGTCGTCATCCTCAGCAGGGAGATCACCGGAACGCGGGTGAGCAGCACGGCGAGCACCGCGACGGCGAAGACGACGATCTGCGCGACGAGGTCGGACAACAGGTAGACGCCGATCCCCGCCACGAAGAGGAAGCCGAACTTGTAGCCGGCCGGGATGGCGGCGAGAGGCCCGCTCGGCGAGCCGGCGCCGGCGGCGGGCACCAGGCCGGGCGTGCCGGTCACCCGCACAGCTCCTGGTAGAAGTCGAGCGCGTCGGCGGGGGCGCCGTCGAACGCGACGGCGCCGTCGTCGACGACGATCGTGCGTTCGTAATCCGCGATCATGTCGAGGTCGTGGGTGACCAGGACGGCTCGTTGGTCGAGCCGGTCGATCTGCTGCTGCAACCGGCGCCGGTTGCGCAGGTCGAGCATGGTCGTCGGCTCGTCGAACACGATCGTCGACGGATTCATGACCAGCACCGAGGCGAGGGCGATCATCTGCTTCTCGCCGCCGCTGAGCGTGTGCGACTCGCGGTCGCGCAGGTGAGCCACGCCGAGCCGGGCCAGGATCTCATCGACCCGATCGCTGAGCTGGGCGCCGCGCAACCCGAGGTTCTTGAGGCCGAACGCGATGTCGTCGCCGACGATCGGCATGACGATCTGGTTGTCCGGATTCTGGAAGACGAAGCCGACCTGCCTGCGGATCTGCTTCGCGTCGCGGGCGGTGACCAGGTCGCCGACGCGCACCTCGCCGGTCGTCGGCAACACCAACGCGTTCAGCAGCCGGACGAGCGTGCTCTTGCCGGAACCGTTCAAGCCGATGATCGCGATGCGTCGTTCGTTCAGCTGGAGCGTGATGTCGCGCAGCACGTCGTTGCCGGCACGGTTGACCGTGACGTGATCGAGGCTGATGGTTCGGGTGTCAATCGTTCGGGGTGGCAACGGCGTCCTTCAGTTCCTCGGCGAGCTGCGACGGGATGCGGACCGGCGATCGCGACGTGAGGTTCACCCGTACCCACATGACGGTGGCCGACGCGGCCGGCTCCGGGCGCGGCCGGACCCGGTGGACGTCGACCGTGAACGTGATGCTCGCGGCGCCGACGTCCACCGAGCGCAGGGCGCAGGCGTAGTGGTCGCGATACCGCAGCGGCGCGAGATACTCGACGGAGGTCCGTTTCACGAGAAATGCCGCTTCGGCAGTGGCCGGGTCGTAGGTAAGGTCTATCCCCGCGTCGAGCAGTGCTTCGTCGATCGCCGCCTCCGCGAGCGCCAGCAGGCGGGCGTTGTGCAGGTTGCCGTGCATGTCCACATCGGCGAACTGCACCCGGCGGGCCGGGTGCGTCGGTCCGGGGGCGTCCTGGTGGCCGGCGTTCACCGCGTCTCGAAGTACAGGTCGTGGTGCAGGCGGCAACGCTCGTTGAACGGTGCGTCGCAGGCCGGGCATCGGACCACAGCCACATACTCGGCGATGGTCAGCTCGGATCCGCAGGCGCCACAGAGAATGGCGTGCCTGTCGTGTTCGGCGACGGGCCAGCGCACGGTGTCGTGGCCCGCGTGGGAGTCATGACACAGATGACACGGGTAATAGGCGTCGCAGCACTTGAACTTGATCGCCACGATGTCGAGCGGTGTCCGGTAGTGCACGCACCTCGTCTGCCGATCGACGACGTCTCCCAGTACTTCAGGCAACTAGACTCCCTCCCGGCTCCACGACGGGCGGGCGCTGCTGGGCCCGCGGACACGCGCCCACGATATCCACCTCATCGAGGCGGCCGGAAGAGTGAATCGTCACCAGCTGAGGAAGGGCGAACACGAGGCGTGACAGAATAGCTGCCACGTCGGGTGCGCGCTCACGGGTCCGCGGTCTGGTAGCAGCCGGCCCGCCCGCCGGGGTGACGAGCCCCCGCCCACGGCGCGGTTCCGGGATCGGTCAGCCGGCGACGGCGTCTGATCGATGACTGGTGGTCACCCGTCCGCGGGGGACCGCGCTGCCGCCGTCCACGTCTCCGACATCCCGCGCGAGCTCGGCGTCTCCTCCCGCGCCGAAGTCGCCGACCTGGTCACCGGCCACTAGGGACGACTCCCGCTCCCCAGCATTGAGCCGGGTTGATAACCTGCGGTGATGGAGGCATCCATTCCCCGTGATCTTCAGGAGTTCGTGACGGCCGGTCCGCACGGGTGGCGGGTGGTCCTCATTCCCCGCTTCGCGGCTCATCTCCTGACCTCGGCGGGTGCCGGCCTGCTGATTCCCGCGGTGGTGGCGACCCCGCTGACGTTGGTCGCGTTGGCGGTCGCCGTGGCCCTCGGCGGGTTGCCAGCCCTGTGGCAGACCGCCGTGGTCCTGTTCGTGGTGTTCGCGGTGGCCGGCGTCGTGGTCGCGGGCATCTCGGCGCGCGTCGCCGCGACCGAGGTGCGATGGCTGGACCTGCGCTCCGACCGCACGCCGGCCACGCTCACCGTGCGGCAGGGGCTGCGTTCGCGCGAGATCGCGCTGAGCGACCTGCGCGAGGTCACGGTGGCGGAGCGGCACAAGCTGGATGCGTTTCTCGGCGTGCGGGTCACGCTACACACCGGCCTGGAGACGATCAGCGGTGACTTCGAGCCGGCCCGGCGGGCGGTCGAGCTCGTCGACGCCGCCGGGCTCGCCCACTGGATGGCCGACCGTCTCGCCGTCTCCGAGGTGCCGGTGCGGCACCAGGTGGTGCGGGTGCCGGCCCGCCTGACCGTGGAGTCGTGGTGGCCCGCCGAGGAGGTCGCCGCGATCTGGGAGGTGCCGGTCGAGCAGGTTCCGGACATCGCCGAGGAGCACGAGGTGCGCGTCAAGGATCTGGCACCGCGCGTCGGAGCGATGCACATGCCCGGCCGGACGGTGACGCTCTACAACCCCGACGACGTTCACCGCCTGGGTCTTGCCAGACGGGGAGTGCCGCTCGGGGACGCCGCGTAGTGCTGCAACCCGATGTCGTCGCTTACGGCGGTTCCAGTCGTTTGCGGTAGTGACAGGCTCGGAGCCTGCGAGTGCGCCCGCCGGGCATCCGCTAGTCGGCACGAGCGCGAGTCCGGCAACGACGCAGGCGTGACTGTGTGTAGCTCCCGCGAATCGCGGCGTGAGCGTGTATTCGACCGGTGGGGTGCCGGGGTGTCGGCGCCTTCAGTCCAGGTCTGTCGAACGGCTGAGCTTTTCCCATCTCGCCAAGTCGGTTCTCAACAGTTCGTGGTGGGCGATGATGTGGTCGACCGCGTCGTTGCCGAGGGCCAGCCGTAGCGGTGGCTCAGCGCTGTCGAGCACCTCCAGAATGGCCTGTGCCGCCTTGGCGGGGTCGCCCGGCTGGGTGCCGTCCATGGCGTCGACTGCGGCGCGGGTGGACCCCGTCGACACGGCGTATTCCTCGATGGTCCGTGATCGGTGCATCCGGTGGCCGCCGAACTCGGTCCGGAACGCTCCTGGTTCCACGATCAATACGCGGATGCCGAACGGTGCGACCTCCGCCGCCAGTGCCTCGGACAAGCCCTCAAGTGCGAACTTCGCCGAGCAGTACGCTCCGAATCCCGGCATGCTCAGCTGCCCGCCCATCGAGCTGAGCTGGATGATTGCTCCGCTGCGCCGGGCACGCATGTGCGGCAGGGCGGCTTTGGTCACCGCGACAGCACCGAAGAACATCACGTCCATCAAGGCTCGCAGGTCGGCAAGGCTGAGCTCCTCGACGGCGCCGACGCTGCCGTGGCCGGCGTTGTTCACCAGCACGTCGATCCGGCCGAACTCGGCGATCGTCCGCTCGACGGCGGCAACTACTTGCGCGTCGTCGGTGACATCCAGCGGCGCCGTTCGCACTCGACCTCGTCCGGCCGTGATGAGATCGTCCAGCTGGTGCGGTTGCCGCGCGGTGGCCATCACCCGGTCTCCGGCGGCGAGGGCCGCCAACACCAGCTCTCGACCGAATCCGGCCGAAGCACCCGTGATGAGCCACACCCGGCCCGTCTCCATCATTTCCACCGTCGCTCCCGTATGCGTTGTCCACGTCTCGGAACCACCTTGCCGAACCGTCCCGATACGCCGCCAACACAGCCTTCCTGCAGTGGTTACAGTCTTAGCCTGTGAGCGTCGAGTTGCGGCAACTGCGATACTTCGTCGCCGTGGCCGAGCACCTGAGCTTCAGCCGCGCCGCGGAATACCTGAACCTGGCTCAACAGTCGCTGTCGCAGCAGATCCAAGCCCTCGAACGCGGCCTGGGTGTACGCCTGTTCGACCGGGATACCCGCGGCACCCGGCTGACCGCCGCCGGACAGGTGTTCCTGCCCGAAGCACGCGCCGTCCTCACCCGGTTCGACACCGCCGTCGTCGTGGTGCAGCGCGCTGACCGCGGCGAGATGGGCCGCCTCAACCTGGCATTTCTCACCTCGACCGCCAACTACATGCTGCCGCCGGTCGTGCGAGCCATGCGGGAACGATTCCCCGACCTCGAACTGACGACCTATAACGTGCCGATCGATGAACTCGTCGCCGGCGTGCGTGCCGGGCGTTTCGACGCCGCGTTCACCCGCCCGCCACTGGTCGCCGACCTGGTGACCCGGGTACTGGCTGTGGAGCCGGTCTGCGCGGTGCTACCCGCGGGGCACCCCCTCGCCAACCGCGACGTACTGAGCTTGTCCGACCTTGCCGCCGAGAACTGGGTTCTCACGCCGCGGGAGTCGTGGCCGCCCTGGCACGCGAGGTACGACCGGGACTTCGCCGCCGCCGGGTTCACCCCCAGGGTCGTCCAGCGCGCCGCTGGCGTGCCGAATCTGCTCGGCCTCGTCGCCGCAGGCGTCGGAGTGACCCGCCTCGCCCGCTCCGCCCGCAGCATCCGACGCACCGGGGTCGTGTTCGTGCCCCTGGCCGATGACCACGCCGAGACCGTCGTCGCGTGGATGCCGGCCCGCGAAGGACCGGCACTGCGGAACCTCCTCGACGTCACCGCTACCTTGACCGGAACCGCTGACCTCACATCCGCGGGCTGAGCAGGTGAGCGGCGACTTCAATGTCCGCTCGTCGGCAGAAGCGGATACTTGATCGTGCGGCTTCGATGAGCAACCCCGGTGAACCGCCGGGCGGGAATGTCCCCCCGAGGATCTTGCGTGGCCGATCGTCGAGTTCGGCGGCTACCGCGACAGGTCCTCGGCGGTGTGCGGGCTGAGCACGCCGTCCGGGTGGGGCCACTCATGGGCGCCGGCGGCCGTGAGCAGCTCGGCGTCGAGTTCGCCGGTGCGGCGGTCGAGCAGCCCGGTCCAGACCATCGTGGACGTCCCGGCGAGCGGCTGCCCGGCGAGCCGGGCCCACACGTACTCGCCCCCATCGCGACGCCGGCGATGCGGGTGCCCAGCCGCGGGTCGCTCGTCACCGCGTCGAGGATCTGTTCGACCTCGATGGTCACCTGGCCGGGGTCGATGACGGAGGTGCCGTCGGGCGCGACGGTGAACGCGTGCGGCACCCGGGTACCACCCACTACTGGGCCGGGCCACCACGGCGTCCGAGCGCGCCCTGACCGGCGTATGACGCCGTGCCCGGCGACGCGCCGGATGTGGCGGTTGCCGTTTGGGGGCCGGTCAGCTTCCGGTGCAGCTGACCGCGGCCCCGCTGCCGTTGCCGGTGCCCTGGAAACCGAAGGTCACGCTCTGGCCGGCGGCCAGCCGTCCGTTGTAGCTCTGGTTCGTGACGGTGACGTTGCCGCTGGAACCGCTGGAGACGGCGTTCCACACCGAGGTCATGGACGTTCCGGCCGGGAGGCTGAGCGCGACGAGCCAGCCGTTGAGCGCGGTGGATCCGGCGGTCACGCTGACGTTGGCGACGAAGCCACCGTTCCACTGGTCCTGCACCGTGTAGACCGCTGAGCAGGCGGGACCGCCACCGCTGGACGGTGAGCCGGACGGTGTGACCGGTGGCGTGCCGGGCGTACCGTCGCCGAGCGTCAGGTTCTTCTGCTGGACCTGCCATTGGCTGTGGCACAGGCCGCAGTCGGCGCCGACGAAGTTGGCGCCGGCGGTGGTGTCGCCCTTCAGGCGCCACTTGAGGTAGAGCACCGCCACACGGCCGAATTCGCCGCCGTTGGTCTGGTCGTAGGTGCCGCCGTGCCCGACGTTCAGATTGCCCATGAACGCGGGTAGCCCGGCCGGCAGCTTGCCCCAGTCGTCGATGGCGTTCGGGTAGGCGATGTCGCTGGGGCCGCCGATGAAGTAGGCGATCGGCTTGGTCAGTCTCCTGAGCTGGTAATCGTCGCCGTCGTTCAACAACCCGCTGCTGAAGATGGCGGTCGTGGTGACGCGCGTGTCGGCGGAGACGGCGTAGGCCTCGAGTCCTCCGCACGACCACCCGGCCACCGCGATCTTGGTGGTGTCCAGCCTGCCGAAGTACTTGCTGCCCTGCCGGGAGTTCTCCGCGACGGCCCAGTCGATGGACTGGGTGAGCATCTGAGAGGTGGTGGAGCCGGAACCGTTCGGAGCTCCGCTGGCGATCGCCAGGAAACCGTGGGAGGAGATCTCCCGGAGGAAGTTGACCTGGCCGGTGCCGTTGGCCGCGCAGCCGCCGTTGCCCCACACGAAGATGGGAAGACGCTCGGACGGGAGCGTCTGGGGCCGGTAGATGGTGTGGTTCGGCAGGGTCGCCGAGGTCTCGTAGTCGGCGGGATACGGGCCGGACCCGCCGACGGCGGCGTCGGCCGGGGCCGCGCCGAACGCGATGAGTCCGGCGGCGACCGACACGGCGACGACGGCCACCCCCGCGCTGATTCTCGCCCTTCTCGCCGCCGGTGCCGGCACGTCGCCGGCCAGTACCGGGACGACCTCGGCCGAACGGGAACTGGTCACAGGCTCTCCCCTGGCGGCGATGACGGTCCAGCAATTCGCGGAGATCATTGTCTGGTTACCGCTAACAGTATTTAGCGGCATGCTACGGGAGCGCTCCCAAAAGTTCAAACGAGCGAGCGGGATTCGCGCCTCGGCGCACCGGAAGTGGGGTTTCTGGCGACAATCGAGCAGGTCATCGGCGGTTCATGATCCTCCGCTGCCAGGTTGCGAGGTCATCCGGAGGTGTTACGTTAACAATCATGTACGTCTATATGTCGCGATCATTTCGACTCTGCGCGACGGCCATCGCCGGGGCCGCGTCCCTGCTGGCCGCCTCGGTGCCGGCCGCTGCCGGCCCGGACAACCCATCGGGAGCGCCGCCCGGGGTGTGCGAGGCCGGCGCACCCGCGGAATCTCCCCTTCCCGCTACCGCGCTGTCCGCGACCCGGGTCCAGGGCGGATTCTCGTTCCTGGAAGGTCCCGTCTGGATCGCTGACCCCGGCTACCTCCTGGTGTCGGATCTGGGCGCGGCCACCGGCGCTCAACAGGTCCAGCCGTCGACGATCCGCCGGCTGGCCCCACCGGCGCCGGCCGAGACGTTCGTCGCCGCCTCCGGCAGCAACGGCCTGGCGCTGAGCCCGGACGGACAGCAGATCGTCGCCGCCACCCACGACAACCGCGCCGTCTCCGCCTTCCGCCTGTCCGACACCGGCCGTACCGTCCTCGCGGCGGGCTTCCAAGGCCGGGCGTTCAATTCGCCGAACGACGTCACGGTCCGCGCGGACGGCGTCGTCTACTTCACCGACCCCAGCTTCCAGCGGGGCCGCCGGACCGACGAGATGCGCGGCCGGACCGGGGTGTTCCGGGTCGTGAACGGACAGGTCACTCTCGTCGACGACACCGTGCGCCAGCCCAACGGCATCGCGCTGTCCCCTGACGGCCGGACCCTGTACGTCGGCGCGTACGAGGAGAACCGCATCTACGCGTACGCCGTCAACCCGGACGGCAGCACCGGCGCGCGCGCCGTCTTCGCCACCATCGGCAGCCCGGACGGGGTCACCGTGGACTGCGCGGGCAACGTCTACTGGGTCTCGCACAACGAGGGCCGGGTGCACGTGTTCTCGCCGGCCGGTGCCGAGCTCGGCACGATCTCGTCCGGTCCGGAGGCCACCAACGCGGCGTTCGGCGGCCCCGATCGGCGCACCCTGTTCATCACCGCCGGCCGGACCGGAGACTACGGGATCTTCACCGTCCGGCTCGGCGTTCCCGGTTACCCGTACTGATGCTCGCGTTCCGGACCCGGTCAGAAAGGTTGCTCCCATGCGCGCTCTCGCGCTGCCCCTGCTCCTTCCGGTGCTGATCGCCGCCGGCGGATCCCTGCCGCCGGCCGCACCGGCCGACACCGTGCCACCGAGCGCCCCGGCCAGGCTGCGTGCCGGCGCGCTCACATGTGAGGCGGTCACCCTCCGGTGGTCGGCCGCCACCGACGACGTCGGCGTCGCGGCCTACGACATCTACCACGACGGCCAGCTCGTGCGGTCCGTGCCGGGAATCACCAGGTCGGCAACCCTGCCGGTGGTCGGTGGCGCCACCTGGGGCTGGTATGTGAACGCCCGGGACCAGGCCGGGAACGTCTCGCAGGCCAGTCCGACGGTGTCCGTCACGCCGCCCTACTGCGAGGTGGACGACCAGGCGCCGACCGCCCCCGCCGGGCTGACCGGCACCGCGACCGGCACCTCGGTCGTCCTGTCCTGGACCGCCGCCTCCGACAACGTGGCAGTGGTCGGATATGTCGTGTATCGCGACGGGGCCGTGGTGGGCAGCGTCACCGGGTCGGACGGCAACCCGCCCGCGACCTCGTTCACCGACAGCGGCCTGCGCCCGGACACCGCTTACCGGTACGCCGTGCTGGCGCGGGACGCCCAGGGCAACCTGTCGGCCCAGAGTGCCGCGGTGACCGTGTCCACCGGGCCGAGTTGCACCAACCCGGTGTGCGGCACCACCCAGGTGACCACCGAGTCGGATCTGCCCTGGGGCCTGGTCCAGACGCCCGACGGCACGGTCCTCTACGGCCGTCGGGACGTCTTCGACGTCGTGGCGATGAACGCCACCGGCGGTGACAAGCACAGCATCGGCACCGTGCCCGGCGTGCAGGGCACCAACGGTGAAGGCGGTGTGCTGGGGCTGGCGGTCGGGCCGGACTTCACGACCGACCGGTGGCTGTACGTCTACCACACCAGTGCCACGGACAACCGGATCGTCCGGATCCGGTACGACGGGACCCTGCGCACCGACACGCTCCAGGTGCTGCTCACCGGGATCCCGCGCAACAAGTACCACAACGGCGGGCGGCTGCGGTTCGGCCCGGACGGCATGCTCTACGCCGCGGCCGGTGACGGCCAGGACCCGGACCAGGCCCAGGATCTCGCCAGCCTCGGCGGCAAGGTGCTGCGGCTGCGGCCGGACGGCGGCGTACCGGCCGACAACCCCTTCGCCGGCAGCTACGTGTGGAGCTACGGGCATCGCAACCCGCAGGGGCTCGCCTTCGACTCGCAGGGCAGGCTCTGGGAGCAGGAGTTCGGCAACAACGTGATGGACGAGACCAACATCGTGGTGAAGGGCGGCAACTACGGGTGGCCGGCGTGCGAGGGCACCACCGGCGACTGCGCCGCCTCCGGCCTGATCGCGCCGGTACGCACCTACCCGGTCGCGGCGGCCTCCTGCAGCGGCATCGCGATCGTCCGTGACGTGCTCTACATCGCCTGCCTGCGGGGGGCTCGGCTCTATCGTGCGGTGATCAGCGGCAGCACGCTCACCGACGTCCAGCAGTATTTCGTCGGCACCTACGGCCGGTTGCGGACCGTCGAGCCGTCGATCGACGGCAACCTGTGGCTGACCACCAGCACCGGCGGCGACAAGGACAGCGTGCCCGGCAACAGCAACGAACGTGTCCTGAAGGTGACCGTGGGAAGCTGACCGAGCCTCGAACCCGGCGTTCACGTCGCGGCCCGGCCCGGACCGCTCGGCGGTGGCCGGCCACCGGGCAACCATCCGGCAACCGCCGAAGACCTCGGTCGACAATGCGAGGGTGGTGGGATGGTGCGGTGACATCTTCGAGCAGCGGCCCGCAGACCGCCACGGCGCTGGCGGCCTCGCGCACGCCCCGGTCGCTGGCCTGGGTCGTATGGTGCTTGACGGCGGCGGTGCCGGCCGTCGGCCACTTCCTCGTACCGGCGTCGCACGCCGTCGCCCAGGTGGCGTCCTACTGCCTGGTGAGCGCCGGCACGGCGGCCGCGATGGCGGTGGGCATCCGGATGCACCGGCCGGCAGCCAGGCCCGTCTGGTGGTTGCTCGCAGCCGGCCAGGTGATGTACGCCAGCGCCGACGTCGCCTACTTCGTGGCCACCACCGCGGGCGAGACCAACTACCCCGTACTGGCCAACATCCTCTACCTCTCCCAGTACGTGCTCGTCGCCGCCGCGTTGGTGCTGCTGGGCCGCAGGCGCTCGCCTCAGCGCAACACGGCCGCGCTGGTGGACACCGCGATCTTCGCGGTGGCGGCCGCGGTGCTCTGGTGGGTGTTCCTCATCCACCCCGCGGTCGCCGGGCCGGGCTTCTCCGCGCTGGACCGCGTGGCGGCCACCATCTATCCGGTCATGGATCTGTGCGTGCTCACCGTGGCGATCCGACTGCTGCTCGGCGGCGGCGCCCGGCAGGCCTCCTACCAACTGGTGCTGACGTTCCTCGCCTTGACGCTGTTCGCCGACACCGCGTACGGCCTGCTGGCGCTGCACGGAGCGTATGAGACCGGCGGCTGGTCGGACGCGTTGTATCTGACCAGCTATCTCGCGCTCGGTGCAGCCGCGTTGCACCCGTCGATGCGGCAGGTCGCCGAGCCGGTGGAGGGCCGGTCCGGCGCGACGCTGTACCGCGTGGTGCTGCTGGCGATCGCCACCCTGGTGGCTCCGGTGGTGCTGGTCGTGCAGAACCTGCGTCACGCGGCCGGCTCGGACCTCGTCGTGGTGACCGCCTCGGCCGTACTGTTCCTGCTGATGCTCACGCGCATGGCCGGCCTGATAGCGGCGCAGCGCCGGATCGCCATGACCGACGGCCTCACCGGCGTCTACACCCGCCGCTACCTTTCCGATGCGCTGAGCGTGGCGAGTGAGCGGGCGGCGCGGCGCGGCGGCTTGTTCGCGATGCTGCTGGTGGACGTGGATCATTTCAAGCACATCAACGACACGTACGGCCACCCGGCCGGCGATCAGGTGTTGAAGGAGGTGGCGCGCCGGCTGCAGGAGGCGTGCGGCGACACGGACGTGGTCGCCCGGTTCGGCGGCGAGGAGTTCGCGGTGCTGGTGACCGGGGTGGTACCCGACCGCCTGGCAGCGCTGGCGGAGCTGCTGCGGGAGCGGATCGCCGCCGCTCCGGTGCTCGTCGACGGCCGTACGACGATCACCGTGACCGTCTCGGTCGGCGCCGCGGCGCTGCCCGGCACGGCGTCCACCGAGGAGCTGCTCATCGCGGCCGACGGCGCGCTGTACGCGGCGAAGCGCGGCGGTCGCAACCGGGTCGCCGTGGGGGATGTGGAGCGGGTCACCGCTGTCACGCCGGTCGGCGGCGACCCGGCCGACATCGACCGGCAGATCCAGTGCTGGACCGCGGTGGTGCGCGAGGCCGTACGCCGCTGCGGAAAGGACCCGGATCTGCCGGTCAGCATGGTGGCCGGCGTCTGCGCCGCGTGGGCGCACATGCGAACCGGGCGCCCCGGGCATCCCGCACTCTCCGTGGAGCAAGCCCGAGCCGAGCTGCGGCGCTGCCGCGGGGTGCAGTTCCACCCGCACGCGGTCGACGAGTTCCTCGCTCTGGAGGCCGCCGAGGTGGTCGGCACGCCGGAGGCCTCCGCGGCTGCGCGGCTCGCGTCGATGCCCGGATAGCCCAGGCTCCGCTCTGCTTCCGCGCCTCTGGAGCGGCACCCACGTGCCGAGCGGATCTCAGGCCTGTGCGTGGTGACGCCGGTGCCTGCGGTGGACGCCGGAGACGGGATACGCGCACACCGGTGAACGCGGCCGCGGCGACCAGGCAGCCGTACTCCTGTGATCAGGTCGTCGGCGCCGGGTTGCGCGGCCACCGGCACAGCCGAGCGCGATCCGCAGTGGCGGTTCCAACCCCGGGGGCCATGGCCGAGGAACCGTCCCGCCCGGCGTCACCGTTCGCACCTTCAGAGCGGACCGCCGGTCCGGGCGCGATAATCGACGACGACCACCAAGGAGGACTTTCCATGCCGGTGAAACGCAGCCCGCTGTTCCAGGTCATCGCCGCCGTGTCCGTCGCGGTGCTGTCCGCAGGAGTGTGGCTGGGGTGGCTGGGCTGGGACGACGAGTATCAGACCGATCCGGTCACCGGCGCCGAGAGCGGCCCCTACCAGACGTGGCAGGTTGCCGGCTGCGCGCTCACCCTGCTGATCCTGCTGACCGCAGCGGTGCTCGGCGGCGTCCGGCCGCTGTACGCGTCGGCGGCCCTGACCCTTGGTTTCACCACGGCCTGGACTGTCCAGGCGGCGCTCAGCGACGACAGTGGCCTGTTCGCGGCCGGGGCCCTGATGCTGTTGGTCGGCCTCAGCGTGGCCTGCGCCATCGTCTGCGCCCTGCTGACCGGCCTGCAGGACCGCCGGGCGCGGTCCTGACCTGCCGACCCGCCGGTCGGCTTCCCCCGGCCCTCGGTGAAGCCGCTGAGCAGGAGGCGTAGGCGGCCAGGTATGCGCGCGGTCTTCCCGGCCCACCCTGATGCGGCGATCGGAAACCGGCCGGGGGACCTCGGCTGACGTGCCGCGGCCGGTGGCGAGTCACGCCGGCCGCGGGCAGGCGCTCGACGAGGGCGGGGGAGCAGTGGGCGAGGAAGACCGCGACCTGGTGATCGTCGCCGAGGTGGCGTTCGAGGCGTTCATTTACGCGGCGTCCTGGCAAGCGGGCGCCGATCGCGTCGTCACGGCTCCGCGAGCGTGAAGACTCCTCCCGGACCGGGACGGTGGTCGCCGGGTGACGGCGCGGGCGATCGCTGATGGGAACCGGCGAGGACTTCCTCGAGTTCGGCGACGATCTGACGAGGCCGTAGCGGCTTGGGCAGATAGCGGTCGGCGCCGGCGTTGAGCCCTGCCTCGATGTCGTGCCGGTGACTGCTGGCGGAGAACATCAGGATGGCGATGTCGCGGGTGGCGTGCTCCCGCCGAGCCAGCCGGCACAGTTCCATGCCGTTCATGTCGGGCATGCGCACGTCCGTGATGAGACCGGACGGGCGAGTGGTGGTCAGCAGCCGGGCGGCGGCGCTGCCGGTCCCCGCGCCGACCACCCGGTAGCCGGCTTTCTCGAGAGCGAGAGTCAGCAGTTCGCGAATGTCGCCGTCGTCCTCGGCAACGATGATCAGCGGCCGGTCCATCGAAGGTTCCTCTAACATCTCTCACTGCGTCCGGTCAGTATTCTAGAAAGATCGCGTGGACCGAGTGCGAGAACGCGATGTCTGACATCTCGGGTTCGCCGACCTTCACCCGTGAGACAAGTCGGCGACATGGGCGGTGACGCTTAACGCCGTACCGGAGCAAGTCGGTTGCGAGCCGCTCGGCGGGTCCGCGCTCCTGCTCCGGAGGACCCCAGGAGGGCGGCTTTCCGCCGGCCGGCTTGCCTTCGCCGGACCACGCTCCCGGCCCGTGGACCGGTTCTGCCGACGGGTCGGTGCCGCTGTGCGGCACCGGCCCGCCGTGGTGGCTCAGTTGCAGGTGGCGCCGTTGAGCCGGAACCCGGTGGGGGCGGCGGCGTTGCCGGTGTGGGTGGCCTGGTACCCGATGGTGGTCGAGGCTCCCGGCGCGAGGGTGCCGTTGTAGCTGGCGTTCGTCGCGGTGACGCTGCCGCTGGTGGGGGAGTAGGTGGCGCTCCAGCCGGAGGTGATGGCCTGGCCGGCGGCCAGGGCGAAGGTCAGGGTCCAGCCGTTGACGGCGCTGGCGCCGGTGTTGGTGACGGTGATGCTGTTGGTCAGCCCGGTGCTCCACGCGCTGACCGCGCTGGTGACCCGGCAGGCGCCGGCGGGGCTCGACGTCGGCGGCGTGGCGGACGGGGTGGCCGACGGGCTGCTGGGCGGCGGCGTGGAGGGCGAACCGCCGCCGGCGGCGCTGATGATGGCGTCGATGATGCCCTGCTGGGTCACCGTGGCGGAGCTGCGGTTGAACAGCCCGAACCCGTACGCCCCGTTGTAGCCGTTGTCCCAGTAGGCGGTGGCCGCGCCGTACTTCTTGGCGGCGGACACCAGGGTGCGCGCGTAGTCGGCACGGTACCTGTTGTTCGCCGGGTCGGCGGCTGTCTTGTCGATCGACCCGTACTCGCCGACGAGCACCGGGTAGCCGCGCGCCACGAAGGTGTCGTGCACCTTCTTCAGCTGCCCGTCGAGATAGTCCGCCTGTCCCCAGGTCGACGTTTTCAACGGGTTTGTCGCGTTCGGCCCCCACTGCGTGATGGTGCCGTCCTCCTGGCCGGTGAAGTCCCACGGGTCGTAGTAGTGGACCGAGATCATGATCCGCTGTTCGGTGCCGGGGATCGACGACGACCGGTACTGGTCGGTCGGCAGGGCGAACCCGTAGTTGCCGACGGTGTAGTCGATGTTGGTGTTCCAGCCGGGGACGAGCAGCCAGCGCGAGGCGTTCGTCCCGCCGGTCCTGCGGACCGTGTCGACGAAAGCCTGGTTGTAGGCGTTGATGTTGGAGTAGCACGGCTGGGTGGGGTTGCCGTACTGGCCGTCGAACTCCTCGTTCATCGACTCGAAGATGAGGTGTTCGTTGTAGCTCGCGAACCGGGTGGCGACCTGCTGCCACACCTTCTGGTACTTGGCCTTGACAGTGGTCTGGTCGGCCGCGTCGCAGATCAGCCAGGAGCCGGTGACGGACTTGTAGCCGTCGCCGTGCATGTTGATCACGACGTACAGGCCCTGGTTGTAGGCGTAGTTGACGACCTCCTGGATCCTGGTGAGCCAGGCGGCGTCGATCGTGTAGTTCGGGCCGGCCCCGATCTTTCCCAGGTAGGAGATCGGGATGCGGATGGTCTTGAAGCCGGACGCCTTCACCCGGTTGATGAGGGCCTGCGTGACGACCGGGTTGCCCCACGCCGTCTCGCTCGGGATGCCGTTGTTGCCGGCTTCCAGCTGGTTGCCCAGGTTCCATCCGGCACCCATGTCGGCGACCAGTTGAGGAGCGGTCAACTGGGCTGTGACGTCGGCCGAGGCGGGCCTCGTCACGCCGTACCCGGCTGCGGTGAGGGCCAGGGCGGTGGCGGCGATCCCGAGCCCGGCCCTCCTTGCCATCGAACTCATGGGGGGTTCCTCTCGTGCGGTCCGCGGCGCGGGAACTGGCGGTGACTCCGGTCCGCGCTCGGCGGAAGATTGACATGGAAACGCTCCCAGATCAATCGAACCGCTTCGATAATTTTCCGGACGTACGCACTGACAAGGCGTTGAACTGCGTCTTCGGCTCGGAAGCAAGTTTTCGCGATATGTTCGGACACCTTCGCTGCCCGGGAGTTCGGGCGGAGCCCAGCCGAACGGGCTCGCGGCGGGTGTCGTCGGCCCGCGGGTTCCGCGTCGCCGGACATCGCCTGACGGCCAGGCCGATGTGACGTAGCCGACCGCCACCGCTCTTCAGCGGTTCCGCGGCGTTCACCATCGCGTTCGCGGTGTTCGCCTTCCTGAGCCGCCGCTGGGGCGTGGTGCTGACCCTCGCGGCGGCCGCCGTCGGCGTGGCCCGGGTCTGGGCCGGCGTGCACTATCCCGCAGACATCGCGGCCGGCGCGGCGATCGGCCTGCTCGCGGTGGGCGCTGTCGCGGCGTACCGCCGGTCGAGGATCTCCGCGATCGAGCTGATCCGCGCCCGGTGGGCTCAGCCCTCCTCGGCCAGGCGGTAGCCCGCTCCGCGGACCGTCTCGATGGCATTGCGGCCGAACGGATGGTCGATCTTCTTGCGCAGGTAGCCGATGTACACCTCGACGATGTTCGGGTCGCCGTCGAAGTGCGCGTCCCAGACGTTCTCGATGATCGCGGTCTTGGTCATCGCCTGCCCGCGGTGGCGCATCAGGAACTCCAGCAGCGCGAACTCGCGCGGCGTCACCGGTACCTGGGTGTCGCCGCGCAGCACCCGACGCTCCGCGGGATCAAGGGTCAGATCCCCGGCCCGCAGCACCGCCGGCCGCTCCGGCGCTCCACGGCGTACCAGCGCCCGGAGCCGGGCGATCAGCACCACGAACGAGAACGGCTTGGTCAGGTAGTCGTCGGCGCCCAGATCGAGGGCGTCGGCCTGGTCGTACTCGCCGTCCTTGGCGGTCAGCATCAGGATCGGCGTCCACACCTGCCCCGCGCGCAACTGCCGGCAGACCTCGTAGCCGCTCAAGCCGGGCAGCATGATGTCGAGCACGATCACGTCGTAGGCGCCGTACGGTTTCTCGGTGGCGGTCCACAGCCCCTCGGGGCCGTCGTGGACCAGGTCGACAGTGAACCCCTCGTGGCGGAGACCGTCGCGGACGGTCTCCGCCATGGCGACCTCGTCCTCCACCACGAGCACCCTCATGGGGGTTCCACCTTCCGTCGTGCCGCCGGGTCCGGCAGGCTGCCCGGTCACCGCTGAGAAGTTCCTCAAGAGCCCTTTTCAGTACGACCTCAGGAAGGCCTGGTTAGCGTGACCGGCATGCTCCCATTGTTGCGGAGACGACTCGGCGTGCGGATGCGCTCCGCCCTGGCGGCCGGGGTCGTGGTCGTCTTGGCGTCGGTCTTCGCCGGCGCGATCCTGCTGTTCACCGCCCGCGGCATCCTGCTCGACAACGTCAACAGCGCCGCCAAGGACCGGACCGCCCAGGTCATCACCGCGCTCACCGCCCAGGACCCGGGCGCACTCGTGGTCGCGTTACGCGCGTCGGTCCCCGGCCGCAGCCTCGCGCAGGTGGTGACCCCGCAGGGCGAGGTGGTCGGCGCGTCCGGCGCCATCGCCGGGATGCCCGCGCTGTCGGCGCTGCGCCCGGCGGCCGGGCGGCGCCTGCAGGAGACGAAGAACCTGCGCTTCACCGAGGGGGAGCCGTGGCGGATCGTGGCGTCCGGCGTCTCCACCCCGGACGGCGAACGGATCGTGCTGGTCGCCGAGTCGCTGGACGCCGTCACCGACAGCACCGAGGCGATCCTGACCGCGCTGCTGCTGGGGCTGCCGGTGCTCGCCCTCGTGGTCGGGGTCGCCACCTTCCTGTTCGTCGGCCGCACCCTGCGCCCGGTCGAGGCGATGCGCCGGCAGGCCGCGACGATCACCGCGACGAACCTGCACGCCCGGCTGCCCCTGCCGGAGGCCGACGACGAGATCGCGGCCCTGGCCACGACGATGAACACGATGCTGGACCGGATCGAGGCGTCGGCCGCGGCCCAGCGCCGGTTCGTCGCCGACGCCAGTCACGAGCTGCGCAGCCCGCTGACCACCATCCGGGCCAACGCCGACCTGCTGGGGGCCGCGAACCTCGACGAGAAAGCGGGACGCTCGGTCCGGCGCATCCGCGGGGAGAGCGCCCGGATGTCCCGCCTCGTCGAGGACCTGTTGCTGCTGGCCCGCGTCGACGACCAGCAGAAGCCGGTTCGCCGCGAGGACGTCGACCTCGACGATCTGGTCTTCGCCGAACGCGAGCGGGTCGCCACCGAACACCCCGCCCTGCGGATCGAGGGCGGCGTCACGCCGGTCCGGGTGATCGGCGATCCGGACCAGCTCACCCGGGTGCTGCGCAACCTGGTCGACAACACGGTCCGGCACGCCCGCGACAGGGTCACCATCAGCCTGGCCGCTCGCGACGGGCAGGGCGAGATCGTGGTCGGCAACGACGGTCCGCCGGTCCCGGACGCCGACCGCGACCGCATCTTCGATCGGTTTGTCCGCCTCGACGACAGTCGTTCCCGTGACGCCGGCGGCACCGGCCTGGGCCTGGCGATCGCCCGCGACATCATCACCGCCCACCAGGGCACCCTCACCGTCGACGAGCTCAGCGAGGGCGCCGCCATGCGGATCCGCCTCCCGCCATCGCAGCAGTGATCGCCGTGGTGATCACTGCGGTGACCGTGGTCGCCGGCCGGCGTTGTGGACGCAGACGAACAGGACACCGGGTGTGGTGGTCGCTGCTGACCGACCTGGATACTTCAGCTTCGTGTCCGGGCCGCGTGTTCGGCCCGGGCACGGGTCTGCGCGAGACGGTAGGAGCCGGTGCCGGTCTCGATGAGGTTGCCGCCGAACGTGAGCCCGTCCACCTCAGTGATCGTCGCCCGCGGTCTCCGAGGTCACCGCGCCGCGCAGGCGCAGCCGCCTCCGGCGCATCCGGTGTGGTGGCGGCGCCGTGACGCCCACCACCAGGCGCCGCCCGCGGCCCCGGCGAGGGCGACCGCCGCGCCGGGCATCCAGGAGACAGCGGCGGCCCAGCCCGCGCCGGACACAACGCCGGCCGCGAGCAGCATCGGGATGACGCAGCAAGCGGCACAGGCGAGCCCGGCCGCACCGGTCAACCCCGACGGCAGCAGTCGGCGAGCGCGGTCAACGAGAGTCGGCATCAGGAGCTCCTGGCGCGATAGTGGCGAACGGGATCGGGCAGCACGGTCGGCCGGCGCAGGCCACCAGGTCGTCGCAGCCGGCCTCGACGGCGGCCCGCAGCGTCGAGGCGATCACCTGCAAGTCGGCGATCTTCGCCTCCACCTCGGCGAGCTTGGCTTTCGATCGTTCCTGGAGGCCGGCGTCCCGGCGGCCATGCCGATGCCCCGCGGTGTCCAGCAGCTCGGCGACCTCGTCGAGGGTGAACCCGAGCCGCTGCGCCGCCTTGATCACCTTCAGCACGGTGACCGCCTCGGCCGGGTAGAGTCGGTGCCCGCCGAGGCTGCGCTCCGGTTCGGCCAACAGCCCACGACGTTCGTAGTAACGCAAGGTTTGCAGGTTCACCCCGGCCGCGTCGGCGACCTGGCTGCTGCGCAGACCGGTCACGACCGCATCCGGCCGGCGGCCCGATGCTGCAACGCGTCCAGGAGGTCGACCTGTGCGCCCGGGACCGCGATCAGCATTCGCAGCACTCCATCGCCCGGATCGAAGGTGAAAGTGAAGAGCGAGCAGCAGCTGCTCTCCCGGCCAGCCAGGTCACGAGCCGTCGCCTCGGCAGCGGGATCGAGCTCCCAGCACAGTGCCGTGGACGAAGGGCGCTGCTGATCGAGCAGCGCGGTGGCGGACAACTCGTCGAACGCAGCCAGCCGCAACGGCCGATCGGCGGCAGGCAGAGTGCACGCCTGGGGCGTCCACGCCCGGTCCTTGGTAATGGTCATGCCCCTGACGGTAAGCCTGTACCCGAGTACCGGATGCAAGCCCGGGCCGCCACCGATCTCCAGCGCCTGCCGACGCGAATACGGTCGCGCACAGTGGCTCCCCACCTGACGAGCGCCGCTTCCGGCTGGCGCCAGCGGGCTCCGGAACACGCTGATCAGCGGCTCTCGAACCCGCGGGCAGCACCAGCTCGCACGGCGTCGCCGCGATTCCGATCGGTGAACAGGTGCACGACGCGTGCTCGGCGGCGGGACGACTTTCAGGCCGGTTCGACGCTGTCGTAGGCGACGGCCAGGTGGACAGGCCCCCGCAGGATGGGACTGGGCCGGTAGGGTGGCGGGTCGGCGAGCAGCCGCGGGTTCCGCAGCCGTCGGGCCAGCTGGGTGAGCGCGAGCTGCGCCTCCAGGCGGGCCAGTGGAGCGCCCAGGCAGTAGTGGATGCCGCCGGCGAATGACAGGTGCACATTGTCGGTCCGGTCGGGGTCGAAGCGGTCGGCGTGCGGGAAGCACTGCGGGTCCCGGTTACCCGAGGCGAGCAGCACCGCGATCGGATGGCCCATGCGGATGGTGGTGCCGCCGACCTCGATGTCGGAGATCGCTGACCGGAAGGGCAGGATGTGCACCGACGGTTCGTAGCGCAGCAACTCCTCGACCAGTCGAATGGCGAAGCGGGGTTCGCTACGCAGCCGCTGCAGCACCTCGGGATGGCGTTGCAAGGTCAGCCAGCCGTTGGTGATGAGGTTGACGGTGGTCTCGTGCCCGGCGATCAGCAGCAGGACCAGGGTGCTGATCAAGTCGCCGCTTTCCAGAGGCCCGCGACCACGATCCGGCCTTCGCGGCGCAACCGGTCGTCGGTCGCGGCCACGACCGTCTCCGCCGGCGGGGGCACGGGCAGGTCGGCCAGGTCCACCTGCAGCGCTTGCACCGGGCACGCGGCAGCGGCGCGCAGCACCTTCTCGCCGAGCTCGGCGGACGGCGCCGGGTCGAACAGCAGCGCCTCGTCGCCGACCATCCGGAACGCTTCCGGAGCCAGGAACGCGCACTGCGCGTACCCTTCGCATTTGGTGAGGTCCACCACCACACGCATGCGGTCATCATCCCAGAGATCAGGGCGGTTTGTCCTGATCGCGGTTATGGTCGGACGGTACTTCCGCATACGCCACGAGATCGACCGGGACCTCTCGCCCGTTCTCCGGCGCGGCGGCGGGGACGGTTACGGCTTGCGCTCGGACGGGACGGCGACGGTGCGGAAGGCACGGCGGTAGGCGGTCGGTGTGGTGCCGACCAGGTTGCGAAAGTGCGCGCGGAGATTGATGGCGGTGCCCAGGCCGGCGCGGCCGGCGATCTGGGCGACGCTCAGGGTGCTGCTCTCCAGCAGCTCACGCGCGCGGTCGATGCGGGCGTGCAGCAGCCACTGCAGCGGGGTGCGGCCGGTCTCGGCGACGAAGCGGCGGGCGAAGGTGCGTGGTGACATGGCGGCCCGGTGGGCGAGTTCGGGCACGCTGACGCGGCGGTCGAGGTTGGCCAGGGCCCAGGCCCGGGTGCCGGACAGCGAGGTGTCGCCGGCGACGACGGGCGACTCGATGAACTGGGTCTGGCCGCCGTCCCGGTGCGGTGCGGCGACCACCTTGCGGGCGACCCGGTTGGCCGCCGCGGCACCGTGATCACGGCGTATCAGGTGCAGGCACAGGTCGATGCCCGCCGAGACCCCGGCTGAGGTCAGCAGCCGGTCCTCGTCGACGTAGAGCACGCGCGGGTCCACGGTGATCCGCGGGTATCGAGCCGCGAGTTCGGCGGTCCGGCTCCAGTGTGTCGTCGCGCGACGGCCGTCCAGCACCCCTGCGGCGGCCAGGGCGAAGACGCCGGAACAGATGGAGACCACCCGGCCGCCGGCGCGGTACACCTGTGTGATCGTGTCCAGCACTTCCCGCGACGGATCGTCGGCAGGACTGGTGTAGCCGGGAACGATCAGCGTGTCGGCACGGCGGGCGTCGGCGAGGGTTCCCGGCACCCGGACCGTGAAGCCGGTCGTGGTCGCGACCTCGGGCTCGGGGCCGCACATGGTGAGCCGGTAAGGCAGGTCGAGGTGTTCGCCGAAGATGCTGGCCGGGATGCCCAGGTCCAACGGCACCACCCGGGGCAGCGCGAGTACCGCGACCGCATGCTCGACCATGGCAGGATCCTATCGAAGGAGGGCTTTCGGGCCACTCACTCTCCGGTCGCCGGCGGGCCCATGATGATCACCATGACGACGCACCCCGCTACGCCGCCGCCCTCGGACGTCCTGACCCTGCCCGACAACGAACTGGCCACGGCCACCCTGGCTCTGGTCGCCGACGCGGAATCCATCGAGGTGGCCAACCACAGCGTCCGCAGCTATCTGTTCGCCCGGCTGCTCGCCGAGCATCAGCAGGCCGTGGCGGGCCGTGACTACCAGCCGCAACTGTTGTTCGTGGCCTGCGTGCTGCACGATGTCGGCCTGTCCGCCCTGGGTGACCGCCGGCAGCGCTTCGAGATCGACGGCGCGGATGTCGCCGCCGAGTTCCTCACCGCTCGCGGGTTGCCCACCGCCGACGTCGACGCCGTCTGGGACGCGATCGCGCTGCACACCTCACCGGGTATCGCCGAGCGCCGCAGCGTGCTGTGCGAGCTGGTACGACGCGGCGTGGGTGTGGACATCGGCCTCGACGCGGCCTTCGTGACCGAGGCCGACGCCGCGCGGATCCACGCCGCCCACCCGCGGCGGGAGATGACACGCTCGCTGGTCGACACCATCGTCGCCCAGGCACACGCCAGACCGGAGAAGGCACCCCCGTACTCCCTGGCGTGGACCTTCCTGCGCGAACGCGGCACCGCCCCGCATGTCACCGCCCTGGAAGCCGCCGCTGCCGCCTCGCGGTGGGGCCGCTGAGCGCCGTGGCGCGCAATGCCTTCGGCAACGTTCACCGCGCTTCCACCCGGACGCTACGACACCGGACCTATGGTGCTGGTAGTCGTTGAAACGTCGATCGGAGGCGTGATGGCTGCCCTTCAAGCGGCGATCGGTGTGGTCATTTCAGCCGTGCTCACTGCCGGGGGCAGCGCCAACTCACCACCGGTGAAGCATCCTGACGGGCACGCCTCGACGATCCGATTCGACCTGCAGGCCCACCGGGGTGGTCTCGGCCTGACCACCGAGGAATCGCTGCAGGGGTTCGCGAAAGCGCTGCGGCTGGGCGTCAGCACCCTCGAACTCGACACCCACGTCACCAAGGACGAGAAGGTCGTGGTCAACCACGACCGGCAGATCAGCGCGGTGAAGTGCCGCGACACCGCACCGGTCACCGAAGGCGACCCGCAGTACCCGTATGTCGGCAAATACCTCAAGGATCTGACGCTGGCCCAGATCAGGACGCTCGACTGCGGATACCAGCAGCTGCCGGGCTTTCCCGAGCAGGAAGTCATCCACGGCTTCCGGATGGTCCAGCTCAAGGACGTACTCCACCTGGTCAAGCGCTACCACGCCACCGGCGTCACGCTGAACATCGAGACCAAGGTGGAGGCCGGCGCGCCGGAACAGACCCAGCCGCGGGAGCTGTTCGTGCGCCGGGTGTACGAGGAGATCCACGCCTCGGGCATCGAGCGGCAGGTCACCATCCAATCGTTCGACTGGGGCGCCCTGATGCTGATGCACCGGTTCGCGCCCCGGTGGCCGCTGGTGGCGCTGACCAACTACGACTTCCTGCAGGTCGGCCAGGCCGGCGCGTCGCCGTGGCTGGGCGGGCTCGACGCCGACGACTTCGGCGGGGACTTCGAACGGGTTGCCGCGGCGATCCCCGGCGTCACGGCGCTGTCCCCGGTCTACGGCTTTCCGCAGAACGCGACGATCGGCGACCCGGGCTTCCGTTTCTACGTCAGCGCGGCGATGGTGCGGCAGGCACACGCCCGCGGTCTGAAGGTGATCCCGTGGACCTGCGACGACCCGGCGACCGTCGTGGCGTTGATGGACCTGGGTATCGACGGGATCATCACCGACTACCCGGACCGGGTGCGTCAGGTCATGGCCGAGCGTGGCATGCGACTGCCCGAAGCGTACGGACCTCGTCCGCCGCGGTGATCTTGTCGGCGCCCGGCCGGTGTGGTCTCGCCACCAGCGATCGGAAACCGGCCGGGAGAGCCTCAGCTGACGTGCCGCAGCCGGTGGCGAGGCACGCCGGCCGCGTGCAGGCGCTCGGCGAGGGCGGGGGAGCGGTGGTCGAGGAAGACCGCGACCTGGTGATCGTCGCCGAGGTGGCAGGCCGCGGCAAGGGTGCCGAGATTGATCGGGTCCAGGTCTACGGCGTCGGTCAGGTCCAGGACCAGCCGGAGAGGCCGGTCGTGACGGATGGCGCGGACCACGGTGCGGCGTAGTCCGATGGTGTCCTCCGCGTCGAGGCGGCCGAGGGGGTGAATGACGAGGGTGCCGTCCGAACTGGTGGTGACGTCGACCGTGGCGGTCGTCATCGCGTTACCTTTCGTTTCCCGGTTCTCTTCGAGGCGTCAAGGTTAGAGCGCTTCCAAGGGCGCGGCGAGAGCCGCGCGGGAAAGTTCATCTGATGGCAGCCCGGTCACGACGCCGGCGCATCCGTTTCCGGGATGAGCATCTGCGCCACGGCGGCCAGGGCCGCCGCAGTGCTGGTGCTCTCCCGGCATGCCCGGTCACGGCGCGGTCGCGAAGACCGCTGCGAGCGCGACCATAGCGCTCACCAGGCACACCAACAGCCCGATCATTGACAACCGCTGATTGCGTACGGGATCGCGGGCGACCGGCTGTTCCAGGACCAGCCACGTCGTGCCGCCGAGTGCCGCCATCGCTGCTATCACCAGAAGGATCATCTGCAGACCCGTCGTAGACGATGCCTATCGCGAGTCCCATCCTCCGCCGCGACGGCGGCGCGGTTGCAGAGCGCGGCTGAACATCCAGCGAACATGTGCCCCGTGCCTACGCCGGGCCGACCCGCATAAATGAACACAAGATGAACTCTCGCTGTCGGTCAATTGAAGTGCGGGGCGCGGGCTCAAATCGATGTCCCGTATGCCGATGGAGTGATGCCGAGCAAAGGGAGAGGGACGTGACCGGTAACCGTGGGTTGGGGCAGTGGTGCAGGGACCGGAAGGTCTCGACCAAGGTGCTTGCAGTCGCCGCCGTGGCGATCGCCGGAACCGTCACCACCGGGATCCTGAGCATCACCGGCATTGGTGCGCTGCAGAACAGCCGGAACACCGAGATCGCGAAAGTGCTCCCGTACAGCACGAACCTGAACGCGGCCGCGCTGGCCGCGAAGGCCGCGGCCAACGATGAGCGCGGTTTCCTGCTCAAGGGCGATGCCAGCTTCAGCAAGGAGGCGTTCGGCCGTAAGGAGAAGGTCGACGGCGCGCTGGCCGCGGCGCGCGAGGTCGCCGATTCGGCGGAGGCGTCGCGGGTGGAGGCGATCCAGGCCGCCACCGACAAGTGGTTCGCGGCGCTGCGGAGCGAGTTCGCCCTCTACGCGGATCAGCCCGCCGCTGCCACCACGCTGGCTCTGGGCGCCAACCGGGACCTGCGCAAGGCGTACGAGACGCTGCTCGCCCAGGAGATCGACTACGCCGACGCGGCGCTGCTGAAAGGCAAGGAGTTCGACGCGACGGTGTCCCGGACCCGTACGCTGGTCACCGTCATGGCGAGCACCGCGCTGGTACTCGCCGTGGTCGCCGCGCTCTACGTGGCGCGCCTGCTGGTGCAGCCCCTGCGCCGCGTCGGCCAGGTCCTGGACCGGGTCGCCGAGGGAGACCTGTCCGGCGACCTCCAGGTGCACCAGCGCGACGAGATCGGCGCCATGGCGGACTCGCTGCGCCGCGCCACCGGCACGCTGCGGCAGACAGTGACCGATCTGGGCGAGCACGCCCAGACCCTGGCTGCCGAGGCCGAAGCGCTGGCCCAGACCAGCAGGCACAGCTCGGCCAACGCCGAGCAGGGCGCCCAGCAGGCCGCCACGGTTGCCGAGTCGGCCGCGACGATGTCGCACAACATCCAGACCGTCGCCGCCGGCGCCGAGGAGATGGGCGCCTCGATCCGCGAGATCAGCCAGAGCGCCACCCAGGCCGCACAGGTGGCGTCGCGGGCCGTGGAGGTCACCTCCGCCACCAGCGCGGTGATGGCAAAGCTGAACGAGTCGTCGGCCGAGATCGGCGACGTCATCAAGACGATCACCGCGATCGCCGAGCAGACCAACCTGCTGGCCCTGAACGCCACCATCGAGGCCGCGC
>NZ_BOMW01000044.1 GCF_016862395.1 Actinoplanes siamensis
GTCGGCCGTCCCACCGGCCGACCGCCGCCGCCACGACCTCGCGTACCGCCGGCGGCACAGCGGTCCGGGCAGCGTCCTCGATCGTCGCGGCGGCGCGGGCGAACGTCGCGGCAAGCACGGTGCCGGCCGGCGCCCACGCCGGGCGGTGGGTGCCCGGCGCTGCGGGCAGCAGGCCCAGCGCGGCGCCGGGCACCGGTTCCGCCGTGCCGAGAAAACGCAGCAGCCGGCCGAACGTCGGGAGCATCCGGGCTCGCGCGCGCCGGGACAGGCCGGGTCGCAACGGCGACTCCACCAGGAACACGCTGACCATCCGGTTGAGGTAGTGGAACACGGCGACGACGCCGGCCAGCTCGGGCAGCCAGCCCGCGGGAAGCCCGGGTGGCGGCGCCCCGGGCACGCCCGCCCACGTCACCACGTCCCGCAGCACGGGATCGGCGATGCCGCCACCCCGGCCGCCCTCGACGGCCGCGGCCTCCGGGCCGAGGCCCAGCGCGGTCATCGTGGCGCCGTGCACGTCCACGCAGTACGGGCATCGGTTGGCCGCCGAGACCGCGGCGGCGACGGTCTCCTTCACCCCGCGTCCCGCGGATCCGGGGACCAGCAGGGTCTCGCGCAGCATCGCCCACACGGCGGCCAGCACCGGCGGCTCCGGCGAGTGCAGCGCCACCGGGGGCGCGAGCATGCCGAAGTCCCGTTCCATCTGCTGGTAGACGGCGGCGACGACACCGTGGGCAGAGCCCGGTGGCACCGGTCGGACATGGCGGATCTGCCCGAGCACCGGGCGCCGCACCAGCTTGCCGATCATCGACATCGCCCCGCGCCGCCCCTCAGCCGGCGCCGACGATCGGCGCGGCCAGCGGCAGCACCCCGCGCCGCGCCGACGTCTCGCCGCCGGGCGCCGGCGCGCCGTACCGGCAGTCGACGCCGCGCGCACGGGCCGCCGCCACGATGCCGGGCACCGCACGCTCGGCCAGCGCGGCGATCGTCATCGCGGGGTTGACCGTGAGCGCACCCGGCACCGCGGAACCGTCGGTCACGAAGATTCCGGGATGGCCGCGCAGCTCGTGCCGGTCGTCGAGGGCCGAGGTCGCCGGATCGTCGCCGATCCGGCACGAGGCGAGCGGGTGTACGGTGTAGGCGCCGACCACGTCGTTGGTCCACGGCGCCACGCCGGCCAGCCCGTCGCGGCCCAGGATGTCCCTGACGTCGGCATCGGAGAGTTCCCAGCCGCGCAGCGTGTTCTCCGTCGGCCGGTAGCTCAGCGTGCCACGGCCGAGCATCTGCTGGGAGATCCGCACGGCGTTCCCCGTCGGGGGCGGCGTCCCGAAGACGCCTTCGTTGTCGTCCTCCGACATGGTGAACACGGTCAGCCAGGACTGCCAGCGGCTCAGCATCTCCTTCTTGCGCACGCCGAACCAGCTCGGCGTGGAACCGTCCGGCACCTGGGCCAGGATGGTGCCGAGCCCCGGCGGGAAGTAGAGCTGCTCCAGCGAGTAGCGCTCGTATTCGGGCAGCGTGCCGTCGAGCCGGTCCCACGAGGCGACACAGGGCCCCTTGCCGATCTGATTCGCGGCGTACGCCCGGCCGTCCGGCCGGGACAGCCCGAGAACCTCGGCGACCCTGTCCTCGTTCATCACCGCGGTGTTGAGCCGCTCGCCGTTGCCGGAGAAGTATCGGCCGACCGCGTGCGGCATCGTGCCGAGGGCCGCCTCGGATCGTTGCAGGATGACCGGGGTGGCGCCGGCGCCGGCGGCCAGCACGACCAGCTTGGCCTCGATCACGCCCTCGTCCCGGTGCACGCGGTAGTCGACGTCGTCGACCACCGTGTAGTGCACCCGGTAGTGCCCCTGCGGTGTCCGGGTCAGGTGCTGCACCTCGTGCAACGGCCGGATCACGGCGCCGTGCGCGACCGCCGCCGGCAGATAGTTGAGCAGCATCGACCGTTTGGCGTCGAAGCGGCAGCCGGCCATCATCCAGTTGCAGTTGGTGCAGCGGCTGCCGTCGATCGCGACCGGCACCGGGTTCGCGGTGCGGCCGGCATGATGGCAGGCGGCGGCGAAGACCCCACCGGCGTACGGCACGTCGTCCCAGCCCTGCTTCGTGACGGGCAGAGCCTCGGCCACGCGGTCGTACCAGGGTTCCAGGGTGTCACGGCTGATCGCGGCCGGCCACATCCGGCGCCCGATGCCGCCGTGCCGCTCGAAGGCGAACCGGGGGGCTCGCGGCATCGCCGCGAAGTACACCACACTGCCGCCGCCCACGCAGTTGCCGCCGAGCACGCTCATCCCGTCGCCGACCACGAAGTCGAAGGCCCGGGTGTACGAGGAGCCGAGCAGGTAGTCGTGCTCGAAGTCCGTGCCGGACAGCCACGGCCCGCGTTCCAGGACGGTGACCTTCGCGCCGCCGGCGGCCAGGTGGTAGGCGGTGATCGCACCACCGAACCCGCTGCCGACCACCAGCACGTCGGTCCGCTCCACGGCGCTCATGCCGGGCTCCCCGACGCCGTCGTGCCGGGGTGCAGCCGGGCCAGCGGCCGCCGGTAGGAGAAGTCGGGGAACCGCCACAGCCCGTCCGGGTCCGGCGGGTCGATCCCCATCGCGCGCAGCCCGGGGTGCCCGGCCGCGAGCGCCTCGACGGTGCTCAGGTGCGCCGCCGAGTCGTACGCCATGTTGCTGAACAGCGCCAGGCTCACCCACAGCTCCTTCTCCGCGTGGCCCGGGCCCACCAGCTCGGACACCAGCCCGGTGCGTTCGCCGAAGGGCAGGGCCACGAAGGCCGGCAGGTCCCGGTCGAGGGCCAGCCCGCGGCGGGCCGCCCACTCGGTGGCGTGGTCGTTGAGAGCGGCCACCAGACCGTCCAGGATCGGCTCCATCCCGGCGCCGTCGGTGGCGAGCAGCTCCAGGGCACCGGCCGCCACCGCTCCGCCGCCCGCCGCCGCCCCGGCCACGGAGACGTCGTCATCCCCGCGTTTCTCGCCGGGCACGACCGTGTCGGCGAATGCCTCCAGGGTCGCTGTTCGAATCGCATCTGCCTGCAATGGAGTCCCCTTGCCTCGTCACATCCATCGGCCGGCGAGCGCCGGTACAGGACATTTCCCCATCGTGGATGGCGGCCTGCCGGGCGGCATCTTCGAAGGTGCCGTGGAAGCGCGGACCGAAACGGCACGGCAGAAGACGTGCCGCCGCACCACCGTGGGAAACAATCGCGGCTCGAAACCATCGAGGGAAGCGGCGACATGTTGGTACTGGTTACCGGTGGCACGGGATTCCTCGGATCGCACACCGCCGCGGCGCTGACACGCGCCGGGCACCGGGTGCGGGTGCTGGCCCGTGATCCGGCACGCGTACCGGGACGGCTCGCGCCGCTGGGCGCCGACGCCTGCGCCGTGGAGACGGCCGCCGGTGACGTCACCGACGCGGTAGCGGTCCGGCGGGCGCTGCGCGGCTGCGACGCGGTGCTGCACGCCGCGGGGGTGTACAGCTTCGACACCCGCGATCGGGCACGGCTGGCGGCGGTCAACGTGCGTGGCACCGAAACCGTTCTGGAGGCGGCCCGTGCGGCCGGCACCGGCCGGGTGATCCACGTGTCCACGTTCGGCGCCCTGCTGCCCGGAACCGACGACCCGCTGACCGTCCACTCGGCGGTGGGCGTGAGCCGTGAGCCGTACCTGGCCGCCAAGGCCGCCGCGGAGCGGATCGCCCGAGGCCACCAGGCGACGGGGACGCCGGTGACGATCTGCTACCCGCCGGCGACGCTCGGCCCGTACGATCCCGGGCTGGGCGATCAGACGACCCGGATCCGCAACGCCCTCCGCGGTCTGATGCCGTTCTGGCCGCGCGGCGGTTTCCCCGTCGGCGACGTCCGTGACGTGGCCGAGCTGCACGTGGCTCTGCTGGCACCGGAGATCGTCGGCGACCGGTGGTTCGCGCCGGGCCGGTACACCACCACCACCGACCTGGTGGCGGCCCTGCGCCGGGTGACCGGCCGGGCCCTGCCCGCGCTGTTCCCGCCGGCCCGGGCGATGCTGCCGCTGGGCCGGCTGGCCGGGGCGGCGCAGCGCGTCCTGCCTGTGCACCTGCCCGCCGAGTACGGCGCCATCTACACCTGCGCGGTGGGCCGGCCGGTGGACACGGCCGCGACCGACCGGCTGCTGGGTCACGGCCCCCGGCCGCTGGAGACCACGCTCGCCGACACCGTCGCGTGGCTGCACGCCGCCGGGCACGTGGATGCCCGGCGGGCCGGGCACGCCGCCGCCGACCGGCCGGACGAGGTCCGCAAGCTGGAAGAACGCCGCAGCCGGTTCTGAACCTACTGTCGCGGGGACAGGTCACCGGCAGCGGAGGAGATCGCTCATGACCGATACGAGAAGTGCCGAACTGGCGAACGCCGTCACCGCGTTCCAGGCCGATGTCGAGGATGTCGATCGCCTGGTGTCCGGCCTGGACGCGGCCGGCTGGACGACCCCGACACCGGCGCCCGGCTGGACGGTGGCGCATCAGATCGCCCACCTGGCCGCCACGTTCCGGCTGGCCGGCCTGGCCGCCGCCGACCCGCAGGCCTTCGTCTCCCTCACCTCCCGGCTGAGCGCCGACTTCACCGCGAACGTGACGGCGGCGCTGCAGGAGTATCTGCGGGAACCGCCGGCGGTGCTGCTCGGCCGGTGGCGCGAGGAGTGCGCCGCGGCGGCGCGGGCGCTGGCCGCCGCTCCGGCACACGAGCCGTTGCCGTGGCTGGTCCGGCCGATCCCGCCGGCCGTGCTGGCCTGTGCCGGGATGATGGAGCTGTTCGGGCACGGCCAGGACATCGCGGACGCGCTCGGCGTCACCGTGGAGCGTACCGACCGGATCCGCTGGCTGGCCGGGTTCGCCGTCCGCACGTGGGACTTCGGCTACCAGGCCCGCGGGCTGCCCACGCCACAGGTGAGCTTCCGGTACGAACTCACCGCGCCCTCCGGGGCCACGTGGACGTTCGGCCCGGACGATGCCGGGCAGTCGGTGACCGGGCCCGCTGTCGATCTGTGCCTGCTCGTCACGCGCCGCCGGCACCGGGACGATCTCGGTCTGCGGGCCAGCGGCCCGGACGCCGACGCCTGGCTGGACATCGCGCAGGCGTACCGCGGGCCGGCCGGGCCCGGACGCCGGCCGGGACAGTTCGCCGCCGGGGTGCGGTGACCGCGACGAGACGGTCCCGGACGTGAGGGAACCGCCAATGGCCGGCCCGCCGATCGGCGGGCCGGCCGTCGGTCGTAGTGCCGCGGCGCCGCCCCGGCCGCTACAGAGGGCCCCGGCCGGCTCGCAGGAGCAGCAGTCCGAGCTGCAGGCCGTCGCGGCCGAGCGCGTCGCGGAAGCGCCGCAGGATCTGTCCCTCCCGGCTGAGCACCAGCCTGGTGCCACCCGCCGCCATCCGGAGGGCGCCGATCCGCTGCGACAGCGCGGCCCGCTCACGCCACAGCTCGATGATGGATCGGTCGATCTCGTTGATGCGCTCGCGCATCTCCGCGATGGCGGCGTCCGCCGGAGTCGGCCCGGCCCCGATCGGGGCGACACCTGCGGTCCGGTCTCCCATTGACTCGCTCATCGATCGACCTCTGCCCTCTGCGACGGGAAAGTTCGGTGGCGCCGCCGACGGCTCCGACGACCGGTCCGGCAGTCGGGATCGGCTCTGCCGGCTGGGCGCGGGCCCGGTGACGGCAGCGTGCCGGCGTCCCGCTGGCGCCGGGGGCCCGCACTCCATAGTCGCTGCGGCGGGTCGCGAGCGCGTCTTCCGGCGTGCGAACCGGCCGACACCCGGGCGTGGCGCACGTCGCGCCACCCGGCAGGCATCACTCGATTACGAAGAGTGAGGTGATCACTGCTTTAGGTGGCGTGGCATCGAGGTTCATGGCAGACTGCCTCGGAAATCTTGAACGGGGGCACCATGCGCATCTCCGAGCTGGCTCGGCGTGCTGACGTACCAGTACCGACGATCAAGTTCTATCTGCGCGAAGGACTCCTGCCCCCAGGCACGCGCACCGCCCGCAACCAGGCTCTCTACGACGAGAGCCACTACCAGCGCCTGCGGATGATCCGGATCCTCACCACGGTCGGCGACCTGGACATCGGTACGGTCCGGGGCCTGCTGCCGCTCATCGACGACCCCGGCATTCCCCTTCCCCAGGTGTACGCGGAGGTCGACCGGGTCCAGTCCGCGACCGCTCAGCAACCTGTCGAACTCGAGGGCATCGACAGCGCCCGCGCCGACATCCACGCCCTGACCGAGCGGCTGGGCTGGCACGAGGCGGCGACCCGCTCCGGGCGCGAATCGCTGGCCCGGGTCCTCACGGCTCTGCGCCTGCTCGGCTTCGAGGTGGACATCGAGTTCCTCCTGCCGTTCGCGCGTGCCGCGGAAACCGTCGTGCACGCCGAGGTCGATCTCATCCATGCCGACGACCCGGCGATAAAGGGACCGGCCATCGCGCGCAGCATCCTCTTCGACGTCCTGATCTCGTTGATGCTGCGCACGGCACGGCAGGATCGGGTGACCAAGCGGTTCAGGCCGCCCGGCGCCTGACCGGGCACGGCTGCCGCGGCATGACGCGCCCGGCGGTGACCATCACGTGACGCCACGGCCCTCGCGCCGCATGTCTCCGCCTCGCGGCGTTCCCGTGCCGAAGCCGTAACGCAGGAGAACGGCGCCCGCGGGAGAGGTGACCGGCGGCTCGAGGAGAGCCAGTTCGGCGGGTATCGCACCGCCGTCGAACACCTTCTTGCCGACACCGAGCAGGATGGGAAAGATCCACAAGTTGAGCCGGTCGCAGAGGCGCTCGCGCAGCAGGGTCTGCACCAGGTTCAGGCTTCCGATCACGTGGACGTGCTCGTGCCTGTCGCGCACCTCGCGCACGGCGCCCGCCAGGTCCGGCCCGAGTTGGGTCGAGCCCGCCCAGTCCAGCGTCGGATTGCCGCGCGACGCGACGTACTTGGGAACGCTGTTGAACAGCGCGGCGAATTCGGCGTCCACGCCGTCGGCCTGATGCGGCCAGAACGCCGCGAATATCTGGTAGGTCCGGCGCCCGAGCAGCAACGCGTCCATGCCCCGCATCCCGGCCCGGACATGCCGGCCGACCGTCTCGTCGAACAGGGGCGCCTGCCACCCCCCGAAACCGAAGCCGTCAGGGTCCTCGTCGGGCCCGCCCGGCGCCTGGCCGACGAGGTCGAGCGTGGCGTACAGGTCGATGTGAACCGTCCCCATGAGGTCCTTCCTGCCGGCGCGGACAAGGCGCAGGGCACCGCGGCCGCCGCGAGCGCGTCGGCTGCCAGTATGCCGATCGGCGCGGGTCCAGATTTCTTCGAGAATGCTCTGCCGGCGGAGCCGGCGCCGGGGCCGCCCGGGGGTGTCCGGCGACCCCGGCGCGCCGGGCCGGTCGCTCTCCCGTCAGGCGGTCACCGCGCCGGCTCACGGGGACAGTTCTGGTACACCGCGAGCGCCCATCGGGTGTCCCTCTTCACCAGGATCCACGACGCGCGGATCGCCGCCTCGGCGGAGACCTCCTGCTCGCCGGCCGCCAGAACGCCGCCCGTGGTGATCAGTGCCACCACGTCCGGCGCCAGCACCTTGACGTCGATCGGCGAACCGGTGACCCGCGTGCCCCGGTACCTGCCGGCGAAGGCCTCGGCCATGAAGCTCCGGATCTCGTCGCGGCCGTGCGCGTACACGCCCGGGAGGATCATCGTTCCGTCGTCCAGGAAGAGGTCGGCGAAGCCGTCGGCGTCCTGAGCCGCCCAGACCTCGGTCAGGCGGGCCGGCACGGCGAGCAGCGCCTGCCGGTCGGGTCCCGGGGGCGCAACCGCGGCGGCGCCTGTCGAGCTGCTGGTCATAGCGCGATCCTTACTGTCGTGAGCGGCACGCTCGGTCAGTGGTGAGGCATCCCTGGAGCGGGCAGTGCTCGCTGCCGCCGTGGCGGCCGTCCGCCGCACGATCGGCTCCGCGGGAGGTGTTCGCCAATTCTGTGAGGTTCGCGTATACGGAGGCCACTTTCAGCTTGCGGCTGTCGCCGGCCCGTCCCCGCCGTTGATCGCACCCGGCTCCCGATACCAGGCGCGTGTGCTTCCCGCAATGCCGCGCCGCGCTTTGTTTCGCTGGGAAACCGCAATTTCGAGGATGCCGGCCGATCGGTGTCGCCCACAGGATGAGCCGCGCAAACGGTCTCGCAAGGAGGCACTGATGGTGCAGGCACAATCGACCGCAACGGCGTCCGCGCCCTTACGCTCCTCCCCGCTCTGGCAGCCGCTCGCTGTGGTCTTGATCGCCATCAGCACGGTCTGGTTCCTCTCTTTCACTCTGCCTCTGTTCATTCCGCGTTTCTTCGACCCGGCCATCGCCCCCGTCCGCGTCCTGCACGGCGGCTTCGGCATCCTCGCCCTGATCACCGCGGTACTGCAGATCTGGCCGGGAGTCCGTAGGCGTTATCCCCGCTTCCACCGCTGGAACGGCCGGGTCTACCTGTTCGGCGGCGTGCTGCCCGGCTCCCTGCTGCTGGTCGCCGTCCTGTTCGCGCTACGGAACCCCGCGAACACCGCGGACTTCTTCTGGAGCATGGTGTGGCTGGGCACCAGCGCGGTCGCCTGGCGCGCCGCCCGCCGGCGGGAGTACATGAAGCATCGCCAGTGGATGGCCTACAGTGTGGCGATCACGCTCGTCGCGGTCAGCAACGCCGCCCTGGTCGTCGTGGCGCCCCATATCGCCTGGCTGGTCAGCCCGGCGGTGGTCTACGACTCCCTGCACTGGTTCCCCTGGGTGACGCATCTGGCCATCGCGCACTGGATCGTGAAGCACTCCAGCGCGGTGCCGTATCCCGCCCGCCGACGCGCCACGGAGGTACCCGCGCGGTTGGGATAGCGGGCGGGACGATCCGACAGACGGCATGGCCGGGCATCAGGCCCGGCCATGCCGTTTCGTGTCGATGGAGGTCACGGGTCGCCGGGCAGGCCAGCAGCCTGCGAGATGAACAGAGCGCCGGCCGCGAGGCATCCTGAACGGACCGGAAGCCGGTCCCGCACCCCACCACGCGATGTCGACCGGCACGGCTCCGGCCGATTTCGGGCGATCCGGCAATCCTGTTCGCTGCCACTGTTCGAGGAGCTCGCTTTGGCACCCGATCGCATTCCCGCGGACCAGTATGCCGCTCCCATGCGGGGAATCCTGCTCGCGGGCGGCACCGGATCACGACTCTGGCCGATGACCAGATCGGTGTCCAAGCAGCTGATGCCGATCTACGACAAGCCCATGATCTTCTATCCTCTGTCGACGCTGATCAGCATCGGCATCAGAGAGATTCTGGTCATCACCGCGCCGGCGGACCAGGACCCGTTCGCCCGGCTGCTCGGCGACGGCTCGCAATGGGGTCTGCGCCTGTCGTACGCGGTGCAGCCGCGCCCGGACGGGATCGCGCAGGCGCTGGTGATCGGCGAGGACTTCCTCGGCGGACGCGGCTGCGCCCTCATCCTGGGCGACAACCTCTTCCACGGCATGAACTTCGGATCGTGGGCGCGCTCGGACATGGAGCTGTCCGGCGCACACGTACTGGCATGTCCGGTAGCCCGGCCCTCGGCCTACGGTGTGGTGGAGTTCGACGCCGACGGGAGGGTGCTGACGCTGGAGGAGAAACCGGCGCGGCCGCGCTCCCGGTATGCCGTGCCCGGCCTCTACTTCTACGACTCGGAGGGCGCCAAGATCGCCAAGTCGCTGCCACGGGGCGCCCGCGGCGAGTTCGAGATCACCGCTCTCAATGAGTACTACCTGCGGGAACGGAGCCTGCGTGTGACGGTCATGGACCGCGGTTCGGTCTGGCTGGACACGGGCACGGTCGCCGATCTGGCGCGTGCCGCGGAGTACGTGCGCGTCGTCGAGGAACGGCAGGGCGTCAAGATCGGCTGCGTCGAGGAGGCCGCGTGGCGGGCCGGCCTGATCGACGACGCGCACCTCCGGCGTCTCGCCGAACCACTCCTGAGCAGTGGCTACGGCGACTATCTGCTACGGCTCGTGGACTAGCGCGGGACTAGCGCCCGTCCACGAGCCAGGCGCTGCCCGGCGGGAAGCGACGACGGCCCTGACCGGCGCGGTGCCGGCAGGGCCGTCGTGGCTTCCCGTCCCGGCTGTGATCCGTGGGCGGCCGGGCGCGGTCAGAGGTACATGGTGTTCGGCGGCTGCCCGCAGAGAATCCGGCCGTACAGCTCGTCGTTGGTGTCCGGATTCATCAACGCGTGCAGGTTGACGGCCTGGATGTCGCGCAGGACCCGCTGCACCGGTACCGAGTCGTAGATCGACGAGCCACCGCTGGCGCCGGCGAGAATCTGCGCCGCCTCCCGGGCGCGCCGGCACGCGGCCCCCAGGTGCGCCCGCGTCCGGGCACGCTCCTCGATCGACCAGGCGCTGTTCCGGACCGCCTTGGTGTCGACGAGCTCGGCCAGGGCGTACGCGTGGAAGGCCGCCTCATCCGCGCGCGCCGCGGCGTCCGCGACCTGGAGATGGGTCACCGGCGCCTCGCGCTGGGCGCCGTACTCGGTATAGGTGATGCGCCGCTCGGGAAGGCGGCCGAGAAAGGCCTCCTGCGCCGCGCGTGCCAGGCCGACCGCCGCTCCCACCGAGGACGCGGACGCCACCGGCAACAGCGGAGGACGGTAGATCTCCGCTTCCGCGTTGCGGCGCGACGCCGACTGCTGCTGCAGCACCGCGCCGAGGGGCATCACCCGGGCGGACGGCACGAAGACCTCCTCCGCGACGGTGGTGACACTGCCGGTGCCACGCAGGCCGGACGTGTGCCAGTCGTCGACGATGTGCAGATCCGCCATGGGAACCAGGGCCATCACCGGCATGGGCCGGCCGTCCTCGCCCTCGGTCATCGCGATGATTTCCTGCCAGTGGCTGTGCAGCGCCCCGCTCACGAAGCCCCACTTGCCGTTCACCACCACGCCGCCGTCGACCGGGCGCGCGTGTGCCGTGGGGCTCAGGGTTCCGCAGATCCGTACGTCGGGCGTGCCGAAGACCTCGTCCTGCACCTCGTCCGGGAACAGGCACGTCATCCAGGTCGGGATCGAATACACCGAGGCGACCCAGGCCGCGGCGCCGTCACCACGGGCCAGCTCGGCGGAGACGTCCACCAAGGTCCGCGTGTCGGCCTCGTAGCCGCCGTACCGCAGCGGCACCCGCAGTTTGAAGATCCCCGCCTCGGCCAGGGCCTCCACCACGGGCTCGGGCAGCCGCCGGTCACGCTCGGCCGCGTCGGCGTTCTCGCTGAGCAGCGGCACCAGCTCGGCGGCCCGGCGTACGAGCTGCTCACGGGTGGGAACGTCAGTCGCCAACATGTTTCCTCCTCGGATCGACCGGTACCAGCGGCGATCCGCGCTACCCGGCCGCGGGACCACGCGGTGGCCGGCGCCGCGAGGTCGTCCGGGTGCCCGGCAGGATCGCCCCACCGACGGTCGCATCGCGGCGAGGAGGCCGCACCTTCCGAATTGCGCAGGCCCGAGGGGATTACCCGATGGCGATGATGCCGTCCGGGGCGTTGTTGAGCCGCACCTCGATCCAGATCGGTCGCCACCCGGCGAGGCCGTGATAGCGGCGCAGTTCCGCGATCCCGCCCAACAGTCCCATCCAGGACCCGTACGGCGGCCGATCGGTGTCGAAGCCGCTCTGCACGATGGTCAGGCGGGTGTGCCCCTCGGAGCCGGCGAGCTCCCACGAGGTGACCAGACCGTCGTCCCAGGCGAGGGCCAGGCGGGAGCCGGGGTCGAGCTCGATGATCCGTGCGGGCGCCGGATCGACGTCGAAGCCGCCCATCGCCCAGCGACCGCCCACCTCGGGTTCGATGTCGATCCGGGCGCCGAACCACTGGGCGAACTGGCCCGGATCGACGAGGGACCGGTAGACGGCCTCGGGCGAGGCGTCGACCGTCACCTCGGCCCGCATGTCGGGGACGGCGAAGTCGCACTTCGGGGTCCGCTCCCGGCCTTCGACGTACTCGACCAGGTTCGCGATGGACAGCGCCCAGAAGGTGTGCATCTGTCCCAGCGTGCTGGCCTCGGCCACCATCTCGTCGAAGTCGGGGAGATCCGTCTGGGTGAGGGTGAGCACCGTGTTGTCCGGGTCCTCCTCGGCCAGGGCGAACTCGACAGTGGTGTCCGTCTCGTCCAGACGCCACCGGAAACGCAGCGAATGGTCGTCCACGTGCAGCAGGCGCTGATGCGGGGCGTCACCCTCGGGGGTGAAACGCCCCCAGAAGTGGAATCGCTCGGGCAGGCGCACGTCCACGTGCTCGGCGAGCCACACGCGCAGCGCGCCGGGATCGGTCAAGGCGTGCCGCACCCGCGCGATCGGCGCCGGCACCCGCACCCGGTGCATCAGCAGATCACCCACGCGGATCCCCCTTCGGATAACACGCGACCACCAGCTTGAACGGCTCGCCTTGCGCACCACCGTAGCGGCTGAACAGTTCCTGCAGGGTCGAGGTGAGATCGTCGAGGAACTCCTGCCGGCGTTCCGGTTCGACACGGATGTTCCCGGAGACCCCGATGGAGGGCGCCTCGGCCTTGGCAGGCTCGATCGCGGCCACGTCCGATTGCACCTCCTCCACCAGATCGAGCAGGTGGCCGAGACTCAGCGCGTCGCGGGCGGCCCGGCTGCCGATCCGGCCGACGAGACGGGGCGAGAGCCAGTAGGACCGGGCGTTGGCCTGATAGATCCCCTCGTGGATGCCCCGTACCCGGCGCTCGGCGACCCGGCTGACCAGCCCGGCGTCCTGCAGGCGCTTGACGTGGTAGTAAATCCGCTGCGGCGTCTGGTCGAGCTTGTGCGCCACCTCGGTGCAGGAGCGGGGCTCGTCGAGCTGCCGCAGCACGTCGATGCGCTGCGGCTTGAACAGGGCCTCCGCCTGTCCGATCTCGTCAAGGTACAAGACATCCAGCATTTCAAAACATCCTTGTACGTCACGCCGGATTTTGTCAATGCGGTGGACCCGGCCGCCGCGGCCGCCGGAAGAGCACGTCCGAAGTTGTCCGGCACGCTCGCCCGCTCCAATACTCCGCACAGCGGACCAGGCGGCCAACCGCCCCGCCGCACCGGCATCCGATCCCGTCACGTCCGGAGGACCACCACCGTGAACCAGCTCGGCTACGTCATGGGTCAGCAGACCGTGCAGATCCTCCAGGACAGCAAGGACACCACGTTCACTCTGCTCGATCGCGAGTGGGAGCAGCTGGGCGTGGTCTTCGGCGGTGACTTCATGCACGCCACGGCGTTCTTCACAGCCGCTCTGCCGCTCCGGGCGGGCACCGGTTTCCTGGAGATGGGCTGCGGCAGCGGGATCACCGCGGTGACCGCGGCGCTGCACGGCTGCACCCCGGTGGTGGCGGTGGACGTCAACCCCGCCGCCGCCGACAACGTCCGGCGCAACGCCGAGTTGCACGGCGTCGGTGACCGGGTGACACCGGTGACCAGCTACCTGTTCCGGGAACTCGATCCCGGGCAGCGCTTCGACACCATCTATTGGAACTCCAACTTCATCGAGGGGCCGGCCGAGACGGGCGAGCAGTCCTACGTCGAGGCCGCCGTGTTCGACCCGGGATACCGCGCCCACGAGGAGTTCCTCACGCAGGCCCCGCGGTTCCTGGCCGACCGGGGTTCGATCTTCCTGGGCTTCAGTGAGCTCGTCGGGAACCGGCGCCGCCTGGAGGAGTTCGCCGACGCGGCCGGACTGTCCACCGCGGTGTACCGGCAGCAGACCTTCGACGTCCCCTACGAGCAGATGGGAGCCGGTCCCGAATTCGCCGCGCACGCCGACGCCGACGGGATGCTGCACCCCGACTTCACCCTTCTGGAGTTCCGTCGCCGGTGACGGTCCCTTGACAAGAATTTTTTGTACGTACAGAATCCGTTGTACGTCTGTCCGATCTGCGGCGATTCCATCTGCGTTGATCCGGCGTGCCGCGCACGTCGGCGGACAGGATCGGCGCCACGACGGCGAACGCCGCCGGAACGGCACAGCGGTCGCCACGGAACGTGGCGACCGGCGAACCATGACGAAGGGTGACACCGCGGACATGCTGCTGGAGAACAAGGTCGCCGTGGTGTACGGCGCCGGCGGCCCCATCGGGCGTGCCATCGCCGAGGGCTTCGCCGCGCAGGGCGCGCGGGTGTATCTCGCCGGGCGGACCAGGACGCACCTGGAGCCGGTGGCCGAGGCCATCCGGGCGGCCGGCGGCACCGCCGACACGGCCCACGTCGACGCCCAGGACGAGCACGACGTCGACGCCTTCGTCGACAACGTGCTCAAAGAGGCCGGGGACCTGCACATCTCGGCCAACGTGATCGGGTACGAGGACGTGCACCAGCCGCTGCTCGAGATCTCGCTGGACGACTTCCTCCAACCGATCGTCAACGCCTCGCGGACCCAGTTCCTGACCACCCGGGCCGCCGCCCGGCACATGGTGACCACCGGCGACGGCGTCATCATCACCTTCGGCGGGTCGGGCAACGCCATGGCCGGTCTCGGCGGTTTCAAGGTGGCTCTGGACGCCGTCGAGGGCCTGCGGCGCCAATGGGCCTGCGAACTCGGCCCGCGCGGCATCCGCCTGGTGACGCTGCGGACAGGCGGCATCCCGGAGTCGCTGCCGGACTCGCTGCCCGACGACGAGCGCGCGCAGATCACGTCCACCATCGACGGCGCCACGCTGCTCAACAGGTCGGCCACGCTGGCCGACGTGGGCAACGTGGCCGCGTTCGCGGCATCGGACCTGGCCCGCAGCATCACCGGCACGGAGATCAACATGACCTGCGGCGCCGTACTGGAGTAGGCGCCGGCCCGCTCGCCCGGACGGACGACGTTCCCCCATCGACATGGAGTGACGAGTATGGCTCTCGGCTTCGGCCTTGCCCTGTGGTCCACCCCGGCATGGCGTGACACGGCCGTCGCGTGGGCGGAGAGCCGGCTGCGCGCGGCTGGCCTGCAGCGCACCGGGGAGGTGACCCAGCCACACCTGCGCCCGTGGGGGACGGTGCTACGGATACCCACCGACGGCGGGGTGTACTGGCTGAAGGCGCCGGGACCGCAGACCACCTTCGAGATCGGGCTCTACCAGCTCTTCTCCGAGGTCTGCCCGGAGCGGACGCTGACCGCGTTGGCCGCGGACGCGGAGCAGGGCTGGATCCTGCTGCCCGACGGCGGCCCGGTGCTCGGCGACAGCGCGCAGGGCACCGCGCTCGTCGAAGCGCTCGAGGAGGCCCTGCCCCGGTACGCCCGGCTGCAGCGTGAGCTGATGCCGCACGTGGACCGGCTTCTGCGGACCGGCGTGGCCGACATGCGGGCCGCCGGGATGCCACAGCGCTTCGAGCAGGCGCTCGGCGTCGTGGGCGCCTATGCCGAGCGGCACGGCGACGAGGCCGACCGCAGGGCGCACCACGACATCGGGGCGATGCGCGAGCTCTTCGGCTCCTGGTGCGCCGAACTGGCGTCCAGCCCGGTGCCGGCCAGTCTCGACCACGGCGACCTGCATCCGTGGAACATCTTCACGTCCACGGCGAGCCCGGGAGGCCGGACCGCCTTCTACGACTGGGGCGACAGCGTGGTGACGCACCCCTTCGCCAGCATGCTGACCGCGCTCGGTGTGGTGCGTCAGTTCCTCGGAGTCACCGACGAGGACCCGGCGCTCCATCGGGTCCGCGACGCGTACCTCGGCGTCTTCACCGATCTCGCACCGCCGGACGCGCTCGCGCGCGACCTGGAGCTGGCCTGCCGGGTCGCCAAGGTGACGCGGGCGCTGACCTGGGACCGCTCCTTGCAGGCGCAGGGCTACGAGGAGGCCGGCGCGTTCGGGCGTGCGCCGCTGGAGAGCCTGAAATCCCTGCTCGACCCGTCGCCCTTCCAGCTGAGCGCCTGACCCTGGGGCCGGCGTCGTACGACGGTGCCGGCCCGGGCCCAGACGCATGTCATCCGGCCCGCACGGCGGTCATGATGACGAACATCCCGGGTGTCCGCTCGTCCTGGATCGTCAGTCCCGCATCGGCGATCCAGCGGAGGATGTCGTCGTAGTCGAACAGATGCAGCCCGGCCGCGTGTTGCGGGAAGTGGTGGCGGCCGACGAAGTACCGATACACCGGGTCCGGCGAGTTACGGAAGGTCAGCAGCGTGAACGTGCCGCCCGGACGCAGGCACCGGCCCACCTCCCGGATGGCCGCGGGCGCCTGCGCCGGGAAGGCTTGCAGAGCGTTCCAGCACATCACCGCGCCGAGCGTGGCGTCGCCGAACGGCAGGACGTCCGCACCGCCCAGCACCGCCGGCACCGCCGGCAACCGCTCCCGCAAGGCGGCGAGCATCGGCAGGCCGAGATCCAGAGCGATCAGCCGGTCCGCGCCCACGTGCTCCGCCAGCACCGAGGTCCACCGGCCGGCTCCGGCCGCCAGGTCGAGGACCGGTCCGTCCACGGGGCGCACCTGCTCGGCGATGTAGGCGTCCTCCACCGCGGGGGTGATCCCGGCGTTCCAGTTCGCGCCACAGAGACGCAGGAAATTCGGCCTCGCATAGGTTTCGTAGAAGTAGCCCATGGTGGGCATCTCGGCCAGCTTGAAGAGAAAGTCCTGGGACCGGTCCACCGGGGCGCCGGTCCCGGTCAGGTTCAGGATCCCCTCGGCCACCGGGAAACTCCTGGCGCATCCCGCGCAGACCATCGCATCGCCGGACTCGGACATCCGGCCGTGGCAGTGCGGGCAGCGCAGCGCCTCGGCGTGGCGGCCGAACAACCCGCCCGGCGCCGGCCGCCCCGGCGCGTCCCCGGCCCGTGCCGCCTCGGCGGTGGGGACGAACGGCACCGGTGAGCCGTGCAGGAGCGCCCAGTACGCCTTCGCGCCGAGGTGCCCGAGCACCGTCTCGGTGTCGTTGTCCCAGTGCGCCTGCAACTCCTGCGGGCCGAGCCGGTCGATCCACGCCCGGTCGAAGTCGCGCTCGTCCTCGTTCAGTTCCCAGGCGGCGGGATAGGGGAAGGCCCGGCCCACGTCCGGGTTCTTCTCGTCCAGCGAGGCGAGGGCCCGGTCGAGCCGCGACCGGTCGTCGCGGTCGAGCACGCCGGTGCCCGGGGCGGCCAGCACCTCGGCACGCCGGCCCGGGAAGTGGGCCAGGAGATAGAGCAGGGGAAAGAACAACGTGTCGGCATCGCGGTCGGCCGGCCAGGCACGCAGGTACTGGTCGAACCCGTCCGCGATGACGGTGTGCACGGCGTCGAGGCCGTCGCCACGGCGCGCCTCCAGCAGGAGCCCGAACAAGATCGCCACGTGCCCCTGGTGGTGCGGGTCGAGGCCCGCGAAACGCGCGCCCAGCCGCCGCACCGCGGAAAGCGCGCCGGCGGTGACCTGTCCCCCGGCCCAGGTGGCCTCGACGAGCCTGGCGAACGGCTCCGCGAGATCGTCCGGCGCGGCGGCGGCGAAGCCGTCGACCAGGTCGCCGGGCGTGACGATGATGCCAGGTCGCAGCATGTCCAACCCTTTCCGAGAGTGACCGGTCGATCACCGGCGAGCCTCCACTATCGACGCCGGTGGCGCGGGCACGCATCTTCTGGGATGCGATGCGCCACCGGTGCGCAGCGCACGGACGGAGATGCCACGCCGCGCCGGGGACTGAGAGCCTGAGCCCGTTCTGCCCACCCGCGTCCCGGCGACAGAGAGATCACCGACATGACGAGCACGACCATCATCGACATCTGGGTGTCGGACCTGACCTTCCCCGGCTACATGGACTGGTGGAGCGAGCAGGCGATCGCCTTCCAGGAGGCCCACCCGGAGTATCAGGTCGCCGTCCGGGGTCTGGACTTCTTCACCGGCCCCCGGCAGATAGCCGAGGCGGTCGCGGCCGGTCGCGGCCCGGCGGTTGCCGAGTACTACTTCTACATGGGTCAGGTGGCCCGCGACACCCGCTCCCCCGACGGCGCCCCGCACTGGACCTCGGTGGAGCGCGCGATCGATGGGCGTACCGAGATCCTCGGTGAGCCGGTCGTGACGGACGACATCGTGCCGGCCGTCCGCGACTACTACACGATGCACGGCGACCTGATGTCGATGCCGTCGGTCGCCACCACCAGCCTGCTGTACGCCAACACCGACCTGCTCGAGCGGGCCGGGCTGAGCCGGCTGCCACGCACCTGGAACGAGGTCGAGGCGGCGTGCGCGGCGCTGACCGACCTCGGTGGCGCGCCGTCGCACGGCATCACGTGGTCCAACCACGGCATGTTCTTCCAGCAGGCACTCGCCACGCAGGGCGGCGCGTTGACCGACCACGGCAACGGGCGCACCGGCCGCGCCGGCCGCATCGACCTGCAGTCCGCCGAGATGCTCGCGTGGGTGAACTGGTGGCGTCGGCTGCACGACAACGGCCACTATCTGCACACCGGCGGCATCCCGGACTGGCAGGGCACGTTCCAGGCCTTCGCGGACGGCCGGACCGGCCTGCGGATCAGCTCGTCGAACGACGTCAGTTACATGGCCGAGGCCGCCCGTGGCCAGGGTTTCGGGATAGCTGTGGGACCGTTCCCCTATCGCGACGGCACGCCGTTCGCCGGCAACGCGATCGCGGGCAGCTCGTTCTGGCTCGCCGACCGGCTGGACCCCGCCACCCGCGACGGCGCCCTCGCCTTCCTCCAGTTCGTCCACAGCCCGCGCAACGCCGCCCGGCGGCATCGGATCAGCAGCTTCCTGCCGCTCACACACGCCGCCTTCGACCTGCTCGAAGCCGAGGGCTGGTTCGACCGGCATCCCTATCACCGGGCCGCCTCCGACGCCCTGCGTAACCGGCCGGACGGCCGGCCTGAGCTGTGGCCGCCCTCGCAAGGCGCCGTGTTCGGCGAGTTCGCCCGCGTTCAGGACCTGATGACCGGCGCCATGCGCGACGTGCTGGGCGGCGCCGACCCGCAGGACCGGTTCGCCGAGGCCACCCGGTCGGCGCAGAGCCTGCTCGACGCCTACAACGCGGCCTGCTCCACCACCTCCCCGGCCGATCCGGAGACGCTGCGGATCGAGTGCTTCACCGGCGCCGAGGCGTACTCCGGCACCGACCTCGAGAACGTCGTCCGTCTCCAGCGCTGACGCCGGCACCGATTCATCCGGAGGTAACATGCGAAAGTCGTCAATCCTGGGCCGGATGTCCGCCGCCGCGGCGGCCGCCGTGCTATTCGCGTCGCTCGGCTCCGGCCCGGCCGCCGCCCACGGTGGCGCCGCGGACGTGGTCCGCACCGACGCCGGCCCGGTACGCGGCGCCGTGACCGACCAGCACCGCGAGTTCCTCGGCATCCCGTACGCCGCCGCGCCGGTCGGGGACCTGCGCTGGGCGTCGCCCCAGCCCGTCACGCCGTGGACCGCGCCGCGGGACGCGACCCGGCCCGGGAAGCGGTGTGCGCAGCTGCCCCTACCGCCTTACCTGGGCGGCGAGAGCGAGGACTGCCTCTATCTCAACGTGACCACACCCCGGCGGGCCCGCGCCGGCCTGCCGGTCATGGTCTGGCTGCATCCCGGCGGGTTCACCGCGGGGTCCGGCACCGAGACCGCCCCGGCCAGGATGGCCGTGCAGGGCGGCGTCGTGGTGGTGACCATCAACTACCGCGTCGGCGTGCTCGGGTTCCTGGACCTTCCCGCGCTCGACAGCGGTCTGGCCCGGCACCGATCCGGCAACTTCGGCATCGAGGACCAGCAAGCGGCGTTGCGGTGGGTTCAGCGCAACGCCCGGGCGTTCGGCGGCGACCCGGGCAACGTCACCATCTTCGGCCAGTGGTCCGGCGGGCGCAGCGTCTGCGTCCAGTTGGCGGCGCCGGGCGCCGCCGGTCTCTTCCACCGGGCCATCACCATGAGCAACCCCTGCACGCTGAACGACGTGCCGAAACCCGACGGATCACTGGACCCCGAGCCACTCGGGCTGCCCCGGCCCCGGGCACAGGCGGAGGCACGTGGCATGGCGTTCGCCGACGCCGCCGGTTGCGCCGAGGCGCACACCGTCGCCGCCTGCCTGCGCGCCAAGCCCGCCGATGAGCTGCTGGCTCACGCGGAATACCTGGTGTTCACGCCGGTCTACGGGGGCGGCGGGGTGCTGCCGGACGACCCGATCGAGGCGCTGAGGTCGGGACACGTCAACCGGGTGCCGGTCCTGCTCGGGGTCAACCAGGACGCCTACCGCACCTCGGACGCGTTCCTGGAGGCGTACGGCTACCCGCCGCTCACCGCCGAGGGGTACGCCGACCGGGTGCGCAACATGGTCGGCCCGGCGCACGTGGACCGGGTGCTGGCGCGGTATCCGCTCGAGCGCTACGGCGTACCCAGTCTCGCCTGGTCGGCGCTGGCCACTGACGCGCTGCTGGCCCGCCCGCTGGTGGACACCAAGGACATCCTGACCGCGGCCCGGATCCCCACCTACGCCTACGAGTTCGCCGACGCGAACGCGCCGTGGTACGCGAACACCCCGCTGCCCAGTTTCCCCACCGGTTCGTACCAGGACGCGGAGGTGCAGTACCTGTTCGACACGAGCTACTTCGCCGGCCGGCGGCTGACCCCGGCGCAGCGCCGGCTCTCGGACACGATGATCGGATACTGGACGCGGTTCGCCCGTACCGGAGATCCGAACGGGCCCGGCCTGCCGTACTGGCCGCGCAGCGATCCGCGCCGCGACACGGCGTTGCGGTTGGCGCCCGGTCCGGGCGGGATCCGGCCGGTCGACTTCGGCGGCGAGCACTCCGCCGGCTTCTGGCGCGCCATGTCCTGACCTCACGGCGGCAGCGGGAAAGCGCGGTTCGGCCGCCGCGCGGTGTGACACCGCGCGGCGGCCGCGTGCCGGGCGGCGGCAGGCCCCGGGGCCCGCCGATGGGCGCCGGGGCAGTGCGCATTCAGGGAGACGACTGTGTCAGTGGCCCGTACGACGATGAACGGGCAGCCTCCGGCTGCGCCCGCACAGCCGATGCGAGAAGGGGTTTTTCGTGACCACCACTGAATTGCGCACGACACCGGCGGTGTCGGCGATCCCGTTGGAGGACATGGACCGGCGCCATCTGCTGCACCCGCACCAGTGGGGCGCGAGCCCGGAGCGGACGGTCATGGTGAGCGGCCGCGGCTGCACGGTCCGCGACGTCCGCGACCGGGAGTTCCTCGACGTCTCGGGCGCCGGCAACTGGGCCTGCCAGGTCGGGCACGGCCGCGCCGAACTGGTCGAGGCCGGGGCACGGCAACTCGGCGAGCTGGCCTACTTCTCCGGCTTCTTCGGGTTCTCCAGCGACAAGGCGGTGGAGCTGGCGGCGCGGCTCGCCGGCCTGGCGCCGGACGGCATGGACCGGGTGTTCTTCACCAGCGGGGGTTCCGAGGGCGTCGAGACGGCCCTGAAGGTGGCCCGCCTGTTCCATCACCGCCGCGGCGAGCCGGACCGCACCTGGATCATCTCGCGCACGATGGCATACCACGGCGCGACCTACGGCAGTGGCACCGCCACCGGCTTCCCCCCGATGCAGGAGGGCGTGGGCCCGAACCTGCCGCACGTGGTCAAGGTGTCCCCGCCGTACCCGTACCGCGCCCAGGAGATGTACGGCTCCGCCGATGTCACCGGATACCTCCTCCAGGAGCTGGAGGAGACGATCCAGCGCATCGGGCCGCAGCGTATCGCGGCCATGATCGGCGAGCCGGTGATGGGCGGTGGCGGCATCCTGGTCCCGCCGGACGACTACTGGCCGCGCGTGCGGGAACTGCTGAGCCGGCACGGGATCCTGCTCATCGCCGACGAGGTGGTCACCGCGTTCGGCCGCGTCGGCTCCTGGCTCGACTCGCCGGCACGGGGCATGGCGCCGGACATGATCGTCACGGCCAAGGGGCTCACCAGCGGTTACGCGCCGCTGGGAGCGGTCCTGTTCCGTGACGAGATCGCCGAGACCGTCGCCGGCGGCGACGCCTACTTCTTCCACGGCCACACCTACTCCGCCCACCCCACCGCCTGCGCCGTCGCTCTCGCCAATGTCGGCGTGCTGGAGAAGGACGGCCTGATCGAGCGGGCGCACGTGGTGGCCGACTGGTTCCGCGAGGACCTGGCCGGCCTGACCGGCCTGCCCATGGTCGGCGACGTCCGGATCGCCGGCGCGACGGCGGGCATCGAGATCGTCACCGGCCCGCAGGACGCCACCCCGGTGATGGCGGGCGCGGTGACCGCGGAGATGCGTCACCGGCACGCCGTCATCCTGCGCGAGTACGGCCCGACCGTCGTGCTGTCCCCGCCGCTGGTGATCGAGCGCGACGAGGTGCGCAGGACGGCTGCCGCGCTCACCGACGTGATCGAACGGCTGCGGCCCGACGGCACGGTGCGCCAGTGAGCGCCGGTGGCGCGAACGAGCGGGCGTACGACTACGTCATCGTCGGCGCCGGCTCGGCCGGATGTGTGCTCGCGGCCCGGCTCAGCGAGGACCCGGACGTCCGCGTCTGTCTGATCGAGGCGGGCCCGCCCGACTCCGACCCGGACATCCACCTGCCGCTCGGCGCGGGGCGGATGTTCCGCACCCGGCTCGACTGGGACTACGACACCCACGACGAGCCGCACCTGGGTGGCCGCCGGCTGTACCTGCCCCGCGGCCGGGTCCTGGGCGGGACCAGCGCCATGAACGGCATGGTCTACATGCGTGGCAATCCGCTGGACTACGACGGCTGGCGACAGCCCGGCTGGACGTTCGCCGACCTGCTGCCGTACTTCCTCAGGTCGGAGAAGAACGAGCGCGGGCCGTCCGCCCACCACGGCGCCGGCGGACCGCTGTCGGTCGCCGACAGCCGGTCGAACAATCCGATCGCGACGGCCTTCGTCGACGCCGCGGTGGAGGCCGGGTTCGACGCCAACGACGATTTCAACGCCGGCCGGCAGGACGGATTCGGCCGCTACCAGCTCACCCAGCGCGACGGGCAGCGATGCAGCAGCGCGAGCGCGTACCTGCGTCCGGCGATGGCACGTCCCAACCTGACGGTGGAGACCCACCTGCAGGTGCACCGGATCAGGTTCGACGGCGGGCGGGCGGCCGGCGTCCTCGGCGAGCGGCTCGACGAGATCATCGAGCTGGAGGCGGCACGCGAGGTGATCGTCTGCGCCGGTGCGTACAACTCGCCGCAGCTGCTCCTGCTCTCCGGCATCGGCGACCCCGAGGCCCTGACGGCGCTCGGCATCCCGGTCCTGGTCGAGCAGCCGGAGGTGGGACGCAACCTGCAGGACCATCCCGCCGTCAATCTGGTCTTCACCCACTCCCAGCCGATCAGCCTGCTGACGGCGTTCGAGGAGCGGCACCAACGGCAGTACGCCGCGCACCGGCGTGGTCCGCTGACCTCCAACGTCCCGGAGACGGGCGGGTTCGTCCGCACCCGGGCCGGCCTGCCGGCGCCGGACGTGCAGTTCCATGCCTCACCGTTGATGCTGCTCGACGCGGGTCTGGCCGCGCCGACCGACCACGCGCTCTCCTTCGGCCCGTGCCTGCTGACGCCGCGTAGCCGGGGCACCGTGACGCTCGCCTCGGCGGTGCCCACCGCCAAGCCGCGCATCCGGCACAACTACTACGCCGTACCGGAGGATCTCGACGTCATGGTGGCCGGGCTGCGGACCGCCCTGGACATCTCCCGGCAGAAGGCGCTCACCGCCTACACCGAGCGGATGCACTCCGGGCCGGTGGCGGAGTCCGCCGCGGAGCTGCGTGCCTTCGTGCGGCAGAGCACGCAGACGCTGTTCCACCCGGCCGGCACCTGTGCGATGGGCACCGTGCTCGACGCCGATCTGCGGGTACGGGGCGTGGAGGGACTGCGGGTGGTGGACGCCTCGGCGATGCCGACGCTCATCCGGGGCAACACCAACGCCCCGGTCATCGCCATGGCGGAGCGGGCGGCGGACCTGATCCGCGGCGTGTCGCCGGCACGGGCGCCGCATCTGCTCGGCGCCTCCGGCGACGGCGCCCGCTGAGACGCCGCAAGGGCGGGTACGGCCTCCACGGCGTACCCGCCCTTGCGGCGTCCTTGTGACGGTCAGGAGCGGGGCAACGGCTGTCCGGGCCGCTCGACGACGGCACGGAGCAACGCGACGAAGTCGTCCGACAGCGTCCGCATCGACGACTCGTCGTGCAGTCGGCGGTCGAACTTCAGGCTGCTGACCGTACCCCCGGACGGCAGGACGTCCAGCGCCCACAGCCCGCCGTCGGGGATGTCGCAGCTGTCCCGGGCCGACAGCACACGCTCGCGCAGTTCGGTGTAGACCAGGTCACCGACCCGCCGGCCCTCGATGCCAGCGGGGAACTGCAGCACCTCGAACCCGAGGATGTCCCGTCCCGGCCCGGCGCCGGCCATCAGCTCCGGCGCCTGCTCCTCGACCAGCGGGAAGGGCACCTCGTGGGTGTAGGCGCCCAGGCAGGTGCGGCGGGTCTCGCCGAGCACGTCGGTGAACGTGCGGCACCCGGACAGATCGATGCGCAACGGCAGGAAGTTGAGGAACGGCCCCACCGTGCCGGCGAACGACGGCGTGCCGCGCCCCGAGCTGAAACTGCCCACGACCACGTCGGCGGTGTCGCACCGGCGTCCCAGCAGCACCGCGAACGCCGCCAGGTACGTCATGAACGGCGAGCACCGGGCGGTCCGGGCCAGGCGCAGGGTGGCCGCCGTCAGGCCGGCCTCCACCAGGCCGCGCAGGTCGGTGTACGCCGGCACGGTGTCGTCCCCGGCGAGCCGGTCGGTCGGGATGGTGGTCATCCGGGCGCCGGCCAGCCGCTCCCGCCAGTACCCCAGCTGCTCGTCGACGTCCGCCGTGCCGAGGGCCCGGCGCTGTTCCGTGACGAAGTCACGGTACTGGGGTACCGGGGGCAGATCGGGTACCGCCGCCCCGCGGCGCCGCGCGTACGCCGTCGCCAAGTCCTCGATGAGCACCCGCATCGACCATCCGTCGCCGGCGACGTGGTGCACCACCAGCACCAGCACCGCGTCGTCGGCGTCGAACCGGCCGAGGGCCGCCCGCAGGTGCGGCAGCTCCCGTACCGGATAGCGGGCGGCCTCCACCGTGTTGTGGAACTGCTGAGCACGGCGGTCACGGTCGGCGGCCGCCGTGCCGGACAGATCCTCGACGCTCAGACGCACCGCACCGGCGGCCCGGACCCGCTGCGTCCGGGCCCCGTCCCCGCGGCTGATCTCGGTGCGCAGCATCTCGTGCCGGTCGACGAGGTCGTCGAGCGCCGCCTGCAGCACCTCGGGGCGCAGCGGCCCGCGCAGGCGCCAGCACGACGACACGATGTGCTTGGCGCCGAAGGAGCCGCCCTCGTCCCCCCTGTCCAGTCCGCACAGGAACTGTTGCTGGAGCGAGAGCGGAAAGGCGGCGGCCGGGGCGGGCGTCTCCTCGGTTAGGCTCATCGGCCTCCGCGCTCCCCGCCGTCCGCCAGCGCGGCCAGATCCGGAATGATCTCCGCGGGACTGGGCTTCGCGAGCCACTCGTCGCGCAGGGTCGCGGCGCCCTTGCGGTAGGCCGGATCCTCCAGCAACCGCACCAGCTCGGCGCGGATCTCCTCGGCGGACTGCTTCTGGTGGTTCATCCGTACGCCGGCGCCTCGCTCGGTGATGTACTTGGAGCAGAACCAGGAATCCTGGTGGCGGTCGGCGTTGCTCACCCGGATGTCGTCGCCCTCCCCGCTGAAGATCTGGCGGTGCGGCTCCTCGGTATCGATGATCATCTGGGGAATGCCGGCCGCCTGGGCCGCCCGGAACGTACCGCCGGCACCGTGATAGACGATCGCGGTGCACGTCGGCAACAGGTGCGAGAGCGGTACGAATTCGACTACCCGCACGTTGTCCGGCACGCGCGGGGTGGAGGCGAGCTGGTTCTCGCTCAGGGTCGCCACCACCTCGACGTCGAGGCCCTCGACGGCCTCCATGATCTTCGGTACCCGGGTGTCGCCGCCGGTCTGCCACAGCCGCACCGACAGCCCCAGCGACACCGCGATACGCGGGCGCTCCGGACGGCGGTGCAGCCATTCCGGCAGGACATGGCCACCGTGGTACGGGATTCCGCGTACCGGCAGGGTGGTCAGGCGCCGCGACAGCCGCAGCTCCTCCGGCAGCGGATCGATGGTGACCTGTCCCAGCAGGAGGTCGTCGTCCACCCGCAGGCCGTGTCGTTCGGCGACCGGGGCGACCGCCTCCACCACGGGGTTGCCGCCGAGGGCCGCGACCGCGGCGTTCCCGCGCTCGCGGAAGAGCTCGACGGACCATCCGAGGTAGTCGGGGCCGAGCAGAACCCGGGCATGGGCGGCGCCGCACGCCCGGGCGATGACGCCGCCGAGCGGGAACCAGGACTCCCACAGGACCAGGTCGGGCTTCCAGACCTTGGCGAACTCCACCATCCCGTCGATGTCGGCCCGGTGCTCGCGCGGCAGGAAGAACCGCGCGTTCAGCGAGTAGTACTGGTAGAAGACGTCCCAGTGGTCCCGGTCGACCGGATCCAGATCGAACGCGTCGGCGAAGCGTTCGCGCATCTCCTGGCTCGGCAGCAGGCCGTGCTTCTTCCAGTTGGCCAGCGACAGCGGCACCGGCTCACCGAAGGAGACCGCCGCCAGCCCGCCGGACAGGAGGTCGCCCTCCCCGCCGGGACCGGTCACGACGCACACCTCGTGACCGGCGTTCTGCAGCGCCTGGGCGTAGGGCACGATCTGCAGGGAGTGGGTCGGATGCGGAATGGTGGCGAACAGCACGCGCATGTGTACTCCCACAGTGGGTTCGGGATGACTCGTCCCCGAGCCGACGGCCGGATCCGGCGCTCGGCGTGACGGACCGGATCAGTGCACCATCCGGCCCTCCGGGCGGGCATCTCTCAGGGTGCGCAGGCCAGCCCCCGGGTGACCGGCTGGGCAAGCTGGGAGTCGTCCGTCCCGCGGGGACGGTGCGACCGTGTGGGAGCCGGCGCGGAAGCGCCGGCCGAGAATGAACCTCCGCCGCGGCCCCTCTGCGTCGTCCTGCCGACGATCCCGGGACGTTCTCTCACCGGGCGCCGCCGGACGTTCCCGGCCAGGGAAGGGTGTGACGCCATGGCGATGCCTGTGGGACAGCGCGCGGTGGTGATCGGCGGCAGCGTCGCCGGTCTGCTCGCCGCTCGCGTACTCGCGGATGCTCATGCCGAGGTGGTGATAGTCGACCGGGACGAGCTGACCGGACGTGCCACGGCACGGCGCGGCGTCCCGCACGGCAGCCACGTGCACGGGCTGCTCGCTCGCGGACAGCAGGTCATCGAGGAGCTGCTGCCCGGGTTCACCGACCGGATGGTCGCCGACGGGGCGCCGCTCTCGGACCTGTCGAATACCGTCCGCTGGTACTTCAACGGCCGGCGTCTGCAATCCGCGTCGTCCGGGCTGACCTGCGTGGCCGCGAGCCGGCCCATGGTCGAGCGGCATCTGCGGGAGGCGGTGGCCCGGCTGGCGAACGTCACATTCCTCGAGGGCCGGGATGTCGACGGCCTCGTCACGACGGCGGACCGCGACACCGTCGTCGGGGTACGCATCGGTGGCGGCCCCGCGGGCGCCGGCGAGGCCATGGGCGCCGACTTGGTGGTGGACGCCTCGGGACGGGGCTCGCGTACGCCGGCGTGGCTCGCCGAACTCGGCTACCCGCGTCCCGCCGAGGATCGGGTCAAGATCGACCTGACGTACACCACACGTCGGTTCCGGCTGCGGTCCGACGCCGTTCTCGGCCCCGACGTCTCGATCAATCCGGTGTCCAGCCCCTCGCATCCGCGCGGCGCGTTCTTCACCCGGATCGAGGACGGGCTGTGCGCGCTGTCGCTGACCGGCGTGCTGGGCGACCGCGCCCCCGCCGATCTCGACGGCTTCCTCGCCTGGACCCGATCGCTGCCCGTGCCGGAGATCCACGATGCCGTCCGGGATGCCGAACCGGTCGGCGAGGCGACGTCGTTCAGGTATCCGGTCAGCGTGCGGCGCCGGTACGACCGGCTGGCCACCCTTCCACAGGGCCTGCTGGTGATGGGCGACGCGCTGTGCAGCTTCAACCCGGTCTACGGCCAGGGCATGTCGGTCGCCGCGCTGGAGGCCCTGGCGTTGCGGGATCAGCTGCGTTCGGGCTCCGTCGTCGATCCGAGGGCCTTCTACGCCGCGACCACGCCGATCGTGGACCTGGCGTGGGGCATCTCCGCCGGCGCGGATCTGGCCTATCCGCAGGTGGCCGGCCGCCGCACCGCACAGGTACGGCTGATGAACGCCTACCTGTCCCGGCTGCAGCGCGCCGCCGTCCACGACGGGCAGGTCACCCGGACCTTCATGCGGGTGGCCGGGCTCGTCGAGCCGCCGCAGGCTCTGATGAGCCCCGGCATGCTGCTGCGCGTGCTCCGTCACGGCCGCCGGTCCGGGTCCCGGCCCGCCGGCCAGGGGGTGGCCGCATGAGCGCCGCACGTGGGTGCGCCGTCGTCCTCGGCGGCAGCATGGCCGGACTACTGGCCGCACGGGTGCTGGCCGAGACGTACGAGCGGGTCGTGGTCGTCGACCGGGACCGGATCCTCGGCATACGCGAGTCCCGCCCGGGTGCGCCGCACACCCGGCACGCGCACGGCCTGCACGCCCGGGGCCATCTGATCTTCGAGGAGCTGTTCCCGGGTCTCACCGACGAGCTGCGCACCGCCGGCGTTCCCACCGGCGACCTCGGCGAGATGAGGTGGTACTTCCACGCCCGCCGGCTGCAGCCGGCGCACACCGGTCTGCTGTCGGTCACCGCGCTGCGGCCGGTGCTGGAGCACCATGTCAGCGCTCGGGTGGCGGCCCTGCCGTCGGTGACCGTCCGCGAGCGCTGCGACGTGCGGCGGCTGGCGGGCACACCGGGCGGTGGACGTGTCCATGGTGTCTGGGTGCGCGACGCCGGGGCCACCGACGACGAGCTCATCGAGGCCACTCTGGTCGTCGACGCGACCGGGCGGGGTTCGCGGACCCCGGCGTGGCTGGCGGAATGGGGCTACCAGCGGCCCGCCGCCGACCGTGTGAAGATCGGCCTGGCGTACACCACGAGGTTGTACCGATCGCGTCCGGAGATGTTCGACGGGGTGCAGTCGATCAACCCGGTGGCCTCGCCGGCCCACCCCAGGGGCGCCTTCTTCGGCCAGGTGGGTCCCGGCCTGTGCATTCTGTCGCTGACCGGGATTCTCGGTGACCGGCCGCCGACCGACCCGGAGGGCTTCCTCGAGTTCTGCCGCTCGCTTCCGGTGCCCGAGGTGTACGAGTCGATTCGCGACGCGGATCCCATCGACGATCCGGTCTCGTTCACATTCCCGGCGAGCGTACGGCGACGCTACGAGCGACTCGGCCGCTTCCCGGACGGGCTCATCGTGCTCGGTGACGCGGCATGCAGCTTCAACCCGGTCTACGGCCAAGGGATGTCGGTGGCCGCGCTCGAGGCTCTGGTACTCCGCGATCATCTGCGGACGGCCGCCACGGTACGGCCACAGCGGTTCTTCGCGGACATCGCTGCGATCATCGACGTACCGTGGGAGATCTCCGCCGGTGGCGATCTCGATTTCCCCCAGGTGCAGGGGCGGCGCACGCTCAAGGTCCGGGCCGGCAACGCGTACATGGCCCGCCTGCAGTACGCGGCCAGCCGGGACGCCCGGGTCACCGAGGCGCTCATGCGCGTGGCGGGCCTGGTCGACCCGCCGCAGGCGCTGATGCGCCCGTCCGTCATGGCCCGTGTGCTGCGGCACGCGCTGCGCCGGCCCGCCGCGAGCCCCGCCCAGCCGGTGCGGCCGGCACGGGACACGGCGCCGAACTGACAGCCGTACTGGCCTGGGACCACGTCCGGCCGGCCCCGGCCCGCGTACTGATCGCGGACCGGGGCCGGCCGGCATGCGTGCGGCGCGGCCCAGGCCGGCGCGCCCGGTCAGCCGCGACCGAAACGAGCCCGGCTGAATTCCCGGTTCGCGTGATGCGCCAGGAAGACCCCCAGGCCGGCATGGCTGTGCATCATCGACATGTCCCGCCATACCCGCTCGATGCGCTGGCCGTGCCGGACCGAGCTGGAGCCCGCCGTCGGGAACAGGTGGCTCTCCACGGCACGCCAGCAGAGCCGGACCGCCTCCCTGCTGATCAGCGCCAGACGCAGTTCCTCGGCCCGGCCGAACGCCGCGGGCTCCCGCGCGCAGAGCGCGCTCCACTGGCGCACCGCGTCCAGCGCCGCCGCCTCCGCCGTATCGATCATGGCACTGGCCTCGGCGTACCGGAACTGGTAGTCGGCGTCGTCGGCACGGCTGTGGATGGGCGGATAGATCGTGGTGCGGGCCGTCATGAGCTGTTCGTAGGCGTCGAGCGCGCCGCGCGCCATCCCGGCGGCGAGCACCCCCAGTTCGAGCAGCATGAAGCTGAGCTGGCCGCCGCCGTACTCCGGATTGTCGTACAGCCGGCGTCCCGGCGTGTCGCCCGGCACCGTCACCTGGCTGAGATGGGTGCGCACGGTGAAGCGGTCCGGCACCAGGGCGTCGTCCACCGTGATGCTGTGCGAACCGCTGCCGCGCAGACCGAGCTGGCCGCCCCAGTCGTCCAGCCGGGTCCACTGTCGCCGCGGGACGACGAACAGCATCGGCTCCGGCTCGCCGTTCTCCCCCGGTACCAGCGTGTGGCCGGCGAAGTGGGTGGCATACGGCGCGCCGGAGCAGTAGGACCAGGTCCCGCTGATCCTCCAGTGCCCCGCACCGGCGCGCTCGGCCGTGCCGCCGGGCACGACCGTCACCGGGCAGATGAAGTCGCCGCCGCGGAACAGCTCGTCCTGGGCCGGCCGGTCGAACAGCGTCGCCATGGGCAACGCGTGAGCCGCCCCGAACAGGTACATCCACCCGGTGGAGGGACAGCCGCGAGCCAGTGTCATGGCCACGCGCATGAACGTCTCGGCACCGAACTCGTATCCGCCGTAACGGCGTGGGACCAGGATGCGGTAGAGGCCGGCACGGGTGAACGCGTCATGCACCTCGGGCGCGTAGTAGGTGCGCCGCTCGGTCTCGGCCTGCCGTTCGACCAGCCCGGGTACGAGTGCCGCGACCCGGGCGAGCAGGTCCTCCGGTGTCAGGTCCGGCTCGGGGTGACCGGACGACGGGTACTCGCGATCGGTGACGGCGATGCTCATCGCTGCAGATCCTTTGTCTCGAGGGGCCGCGGGGTCAGCTCACGCGGTCCGGGCGCGCCATCGGGGCGTCCTGCCGTGGGAGGGCCGTGGAAGCCGCGGCTGCGGCGTCCCCGGCGGACGAGCGGCCGACGGGCGCGACGTGCCGCAGGGCCGTCACCGCGACGACCGCGGCCGCGAGGGCCACGGCGGCGCTTGCCACGGCGGTGCCGTGCAGGCTCGCCGTCACCGCGCCGAAGACCTCGGAGAACAACCGTTGCGCCTGGTCGGTCGGGAGGCTGCCGGCAACGGAGAAGGCGCCCGCGGCGCTGTCGCCGGCCGCCGCCGCGACCTCCGGGGGAAGGCCGGGGTCGAGCTGGATGGTGTTTCGGTACACCGCCGCGCCGAACAGTCCGATGGTCGCCACTCCCAGCGCGATGCCGAGTTCGCCCGCTGTCTCGGTGAGCGAGGCGGCGGAGCCGGCCTTGTCCGGCGGCGCCGCCTGCAGGGTCAGGCTGGCGCCCAGGGCGGCCAGCGGTCCCAGGCCGATCCCGGCGATGACCGAACCGGTCACCAGCATGCCGAGATCGCCGCTGTCGTCCACCCCGGTCAGCAGGAGATAGCCCACGGCCTGGACGACCAGCCCGATCCCGATCGCGTACGCCGGCCGGATCCGCCGGACGAGCAGCGGAGCGACCTGGATGACCACGACGGTCGTCAGCGTCGACGGCAGCAGCCACAGCGCGGTGGCACTGGGCGACAGGCCCGCGACCGACTGCAGATACAGGTACACGAAGAGGATGGTGCCGGAGACGATGCCGGTGCAGAGGGTCAGCACGAGCGCGGAGCTGAGGGCACGGTTGCCGAACAGGCGGACGTCGAGCAGCGGGTTGGGCAGGCGCCGCTGCCGGCGTACGAACATCGCCGCGCACAGCACGCCGAGGACCATGGCGAGCAGGGACGTGGTGGCGGCGCCGTCGCGGGAGAGCTGCTTGAGCCCGTAGACCACCGACAGGATCGCCGCCAGCGACAGGACGACGCTCGGCAGATCGATCCGGGCGGCCGTGGCGCCGCGGTGTTCCGGCAGCAGCCGCGCGCCGAGCAGGACGGCCAGCAGAGTCACGGGTACACCGATGAGGAAGGCCGCACCCCACCAGAACTCCTCGATCAGGCCGGCGCCGATGACCGGGCCGACCGCGCTCCCGGCGGTGAAGCAGCCCATCCACACCGCGATCGCCGTCATGTGCTGGCGGCGGTCGCGGAACATGGCGCTGATCAACGCCATCGTGGACGGCATGATGGTCGAGCCCGCGATGCCGACGAGCGCGCGCGCCCCGATCAGCATCTCCGGGGTGGTGGCGTACGCGGCGAGCAGGTTCGCTCCGGCGAACCCGGCGAGACCGAGGAACAGCAGGCGCTTACGGCCTATCCGGTCGCCCAGCGTACCCATCGTCACCAGCAGGCCGGCGATCATGAAGTCGTGGATGTCGGTCATCCACAGCTGCTCCACGCTGCTCGCGTGCAGATCGGCGCCGATGTGCGGCAGCGCCAGGTAGAGGATGCTGCGGTCCAGCGCGACCAGGACGGTGGGAAGCATCAACACGGCCAGGGCGATCATTTCACGTCTGCCGGCGCGGGACGGTGATGCGACAGGACTGTTCATGAGCGGCCTTTCTGCCGTGCCCGGGAAAGCGGATCGACGTTGTGGGCGCCAGTCTCACACCGCGCGCGACGCCGGCCTTCTCCGAAGATGCTCGATCTTTTTGGGCCGGCTCGGCGGCACGGTCCGCGCACGGATGAAGTGGTCGCCCCCGGCGGGCACCGCTCAGACTGGCCGGATCGCCGGCGGACTGGCGATGCCGCGAGATCACGACGCTCACCCAGCGATAGGACGTTCGAGCCGATGACTTCCGTCAACCACCAGCGCGCCGCGGCCTTCCCCCCGGGCGCCCCCGGCTACCGGGCGGCGACCGAGGTGTTCAATCTGGCAGCGGTTCCGTGCCCCGCGGCCGCGGTCACCACACACACGATCGAGCAGGTCCGGCAAGCGCTGCGGTACGCCCGGGGCGAGGGTCTCGGCGTACGGGTCCACAGCACGGGGCATGCCAGCGCGGGCGTCCGCCCGGTCGACGGCGGGCTTCTCGTCCGTACGGCGCTGCGGGGCGGCGTCTCGGTCGACCCGGCGACCGGGGCGGTGCGCATCCCGGCCGGCACGCGATGGGGTGAGGTGGTCGCGGCCACGTCGCCGCACGGCGTGACCGTGGCGCACGGCTCCTCCCCGACCGTGGGAGCGGTCGGGTATCTGCTCGGCGGCGGCATGAGTTTCTACGGCCGGATGGTCGGCCTGGCGGCGAACACGATCCGGGCGATCGACCTGGTGACCGCGGACGGCGAGATGCTGCACGTCACCGCGGACACGGACCCGGAGCTGTTCTGGGCGCTGCGCGGCGGGGGTGGCGGGTTCGGCGTGGTGACCGCCGTCGAGGTCGGCGTCGTGCCGGTCCGGCACGTGCACACCGGCTCCGCCTGGTGGCCCGCGGTCCACGCCGAGCGGCTGGTGCGGATCTGGCGGGACTGGGCCGGGCAGGCGCCGCGCACCGCCACCACCTCGCTACGGGTGATGAATCTGCCACCGGTGCCGGGCGGTCCCCCGCAGCTGTCCGCCGGGGTGATGGTCAGCGTGGACGGTGCGGTGGTCTGCGACGACGATCCGTCCGCCTCGGTGGCGCGCGAGCTGCTCGGGCCGCTGCGTTCGGTGGCCGAGCCGGTCCTGGACACCTGGGCCACGACAGACGTGTCCGGCGTGCTGCACGCGCACATGGACCCGGACCGGCCGCTGCCCGTCATCGGCGATCACATGCTGCTGCGGGAGTTGAGTGACGACGGAATCGGCAGGCTCCTCGAGGTGCTCGGCGAGGGTTCGGGATCGCCGCTGATCGCCGCGGGGCTCCGCCAGCTCGGCGGCGCCTTCGCGGTCCCGGCGCCCGGCGGCGGGGCGCTCAGCCACCTGGAGGGCGCGTACTCGTACGCGGGCTCCGGCGTGCCGATGGGCGGGGTCACCCCGCAGGCGCTGCGGGAGCACTGCGCGAGGGTACGCGCCGCGCTGCGCCCGTGGGACACCGGCCGGACCGTCCCGTCCTTCGTGGAGTCGTTCGATCAGCCGCAGGGGCACCTGGAGGCGGCGGCGGTCGCCCGCGCCGACCGGGTGCGGCTGCGGGTCGACCCGGACGGACTGTTCCGCGGTGACATCGCGCCGCATGCCACCGCGCTGGCGTGACGGCTCGCGCCTTCTCCCGGATTGCCACATCGCCGCCGGCCGGGCCGATGCGCAACCGACGAGATGAGGCGCCGGCGACCGGCCGGGACGCTGGGCACGGCGGCCGCTGTCCCGGCCGTCTCCATGGACCCGATGGGAGCCGGCATGCGTCCGTTCCGTATCGACATCCCGCAGAGCCAGATCGACGATCTGCACCGGCGGCTGGCCGGGAGCCGGTGGCCCGGCCAGCCGCCCGGCGTGGACTGGGAACGCGGCGTGCCGCGTCCTTATCTGGAGGAGTTGGCCGTCCATTGGCTGCGCCGCTTCGACTGGCGGGCGACCGAGCGGCGGCTCAACGACTACCCGCAGTTCCAGACCGAGATCAACGGAGCGACCGTGCACTTCCTGCACGTCAGGTCGCCGGAGCCGGGGGCGCTGCCGCTGGTGCTGACCCACGGGTGGCCCGGGGCGGTGACCGAGTTCCTCGATGTGATCGGCCCGCTCACCGATCCGCGCCGTCACGGCGGTGACCCGGCCGACGCGTTCCATCTGGTGATCCCGTCGATCCCCGGATTCGGGTTCTCCAGCCCGCTGACCAGCACGGGGTGGAACGCGCATCGGGTCGCGCAGGCGTGGGCCCGGCTGATGGCGGACCTCGGCTACCCGCGTTTCGGCGCACAGGGCGGCGACGCGGGGTCGGTCGTCTCCCTGGAGCTGGGGCGGATCGCGCCGGAGCGGACCGCCGGCGTGCACGTCAACATGCTGCTCACCTTCCCCAGCGGTGATCCCGCCGAGCTGGCGGACCTGGATGCGCGGGATCAGCTGCGGCTGGCCCGGCTGGCCCGGTTCGACGCCGAGCTCTCCGGCTACATGAAGGTGCAGTCGACCAGGCCGCAGACCCTCGCGTACGGCCTCACCGACTCGCCGATCGGCCAGCTGGCGTGGATAGCCGAGAAGTTCCGGGAGTGGAGCGGACCGGGGCGCGACGGGCGCGAGGCCGTCGGCCGGGACCGGCTCCTGGAGATCGTCTCGATCTACTGGTTCACCGCGACGGCCGGATCGTCCGCGCAGCACTACTACGAAGGGGCCCAGGACCTGCGCCTGGCGGCGAGTGGAGCTCGTCCGGACCCGATCAAGGTGCCTGTCGGTGTCGCGGTGTTCCCGCACGACGTTCTGGTGCCGATCCGCCGGCTCGCCGACCGCGACATCGCCACCATCACGCACTGGACCGAGTTCGACCGGGGCGGCCACTTCGCGGCCCTGGAGCAGCCGGAGCTGCTCGTACGCGACGTCCGGGACTTCTTCCGGTCCCTGCGCTGAGACATCGGGGCCTGCTCGATTCGATTGACAAGCAGACCTTTTACGTACAATATTTTTTTCGTTATGCGAGCATGCCGCCTTGCCCGCTGACGCCGACGACGACGAAGGAGAAAGCATGGACGCGACCGCCGCGATCCCTACGCGGGCCGGCAGACGGGAATTCATCGGCCTGGCCGTTCTGGCCCTGCCCACCATTCTCGTGTCGATGGACATCAGCGTGCTCTACCTGGCGTTGCCGCACCTGAGCGGTGACCTCGGCGCCAGCAGCGTGCAGCAGTTGTGGATCACCGACATCTACGGGTTCATGCTGGCGGGGCTGCTGGTCACGATGGGCAACCTGGGAGACCGGATCGGCCGCAAGCGACTGCTGCTGTTCGGTGCGGCCGGCTTCGCGGTGGCCTCGGTGATCGCCGCCTACGCCGACAACGCGGCGACGCTGATCGCCGCCCGGGCGCTACTGGGCGTCGCCGGATCGACCCTGATGCCCTCGATCATGGCGCTCATCAGCGCGATGTTCCGCGACCCCCAGCAGCACACCATGGCGATCACCGTCTGGATGAGCTGCTTCCTGGGCGGCACCGCGCTCGGCCCGATCATCGGCGGCCTGCTCCTCGGATCGTTCTGGTGGGGTGCGGTGTTCCTGGTCGCCGTGCCGATCATGGTGCTCGTGCTGGCGCTGGGACCGGCCCTGTTGCCGGAGTTCCGCAACGAGCAGGCCGGGCGGCTCGATCCGTTGAGCATCGTGCTGTCCCTCGCGGCCATCCTGCCCGCGGTCTACGGGTTGAAGCAGATCACCCGCACCGGCGCCGACGCGCTGACCATCCTCGCCATCGTCGTCGGCCTGGTCTGCGGTGTGCTCTTCGTGCGCCGGCAGAACCGGCTCACCGACCCGCTCCTGGACCTCCGGCTGTTCCATCACAAGATCTTCCGGTCCGCGTTGCTGCTGACCATGTGCGCCGGGCTCGTCGCCGGCAACCAACTGTTCGTCTACCTGTACCTGCAGTCGGTACAGCAGTTGTCGCCGGTGGTCACGGCCCTGTGGCTGCTGCCGTCGGCGATTTCGATGATCATCATCATGCAGCTGACCCCGCTGCTGATCCGCCGGATCCGGCCCGCCTACGTCATCGCCGGCGGCGTGGTGCTGGCCGCGGTGGGATATCTGATGCTCACCCAGCTCGGGAGCTCGGGCAACCTGGCACTCGTCGTCGCCGCGCTCGTGGTGACCAACCTGGGAACGGGTCCGATGGGCAGCATGTGCGCGGCACTGGCCATGCAGTCCGCCCCGCCCGAGAGGGCCGGCTCGGCGGCCGCCATGACGTCGACGGCGGGCGAGCTCGGCATCGCCGTCAGCGTCGCGGTCATCGGCTCGATCGGCAACGCCCTCTACACCCACCAGTTCCGCACCCCTGGCGGCCTCTCGGCCGAGCAGGCCGCCGCCTCCCGGGAGAGTGTGGCGGGCGCCATGGAGAGCGCCAAGGCGCTTCCCGGCGATCAGGCCACAGTCCTGTTGCACAACGCGTTCGACGCCATCACCACGAGTCTGCACGGCACGGCCATCGCCAGCGCGGCGGTCATGGTGGGCGCCGCCGTGCTCGCCTTCACCACTCTGCGCGAGCTCCCCTCCAGCGGCGGCTCGGCGGCTCCGGCCGCGGAGCCCGAGGCCGAGGTGGGAACCGCCGACCCGGTGACCCGGGCGGCTCACTGACCTGACACTCTCTCCCCCGAGAAGAGGCCGGCGGTGTGGTCATCTGACCACACCGCCGGCCTCTCGGTGTCCGGAGCCCTACGCGTATCGGACGACCGCGCGGAAGCGCACCTCGTTGCGCTCCACCGCGTCGACCGCCTCGGCCACCTGCTCCCGGTCGAAGGTCTCCACCAACGGTGTGACCGCGCCCTCGGCCGCCATGCGCAACGCCTCGTGCAACTCCTGCGGCCCGTTGTGCGTGGACCCCACGATCTGCAGCCGGTTCGCCCACACCATGTCGCGCGGGCCGATGGTGAACGCGCCCTGCGGATCGATCCCGGCCAGCACGACCCGGCCGTTGGGCCGCACACCGGCCAGGGCCTCGCCGGCCGCCGCGTACGAGGTTCCGGTCACCAACAGCACGTCGGCCCCGCCGGACTCACGCAGCTGCGTACCGTCGGCCACCACGAGAGCGGCGCCCAACTTGCGCGCCAGCTCCTGCTTCTCGGCGGACCGGGTCACCGCCACCGTCTCGAAGCCGCAGGCACGGGCATACTGCACGGCGAGGTGCCCGACGCCGCCGAGCCCGAGGACCGCGACACGCTCGCGCGGCGCCGCACGGGACGCGCGCAACGCGCTCCAGGCGGTGTAGCCGGCGCACAGCAGCGGTGCGGCCGTCTCGTAATCCAGCTCGTCGGGTAGCGGCACCGTGCCGGAGACCAGGGCGACCACGTACTCGGCGTGCCCGCCCGGCACGGTGACACCCGTCATCACCGGCTCGGCACAGTTCATCCCGGACTGGCCGGTCAGGGGCAGGCCACGACGACAGTACGCACATCGTCCGCACGTGCCCTGCACCCAGGTGACACCCACCCGGTCCCCGGGCCTGCGCGCGGTGACGCCCGGCCCCGCCTCGACGACCTCGCCCACCGCTTCATGGCCGGTGATCACCGGATCGAGCGGCGGGAACGGGAGGACGCCACGGCTGAGCCAGACGTCGTTGTGACAGACCCCGCACGCGTGTACCCGGACCAGCACCTGGCCCGGCCCCGGCCGCGGCGTCGCCACCTCCCGCAGTTCCCACCGCTGTCCGACCGCCGGTACGACAGCCGCCTTCATGCGACCACACCCTCTCCTTCATCAGGACGGGCACGCGGCCACCGCGGGCTCGTACCCGCCCGGTTCCCCGCGCCGGTCAGCGCGGGCAGACCCGATCGGCGCCAGGGCGTACGCCCAGCACCAGGAACTGCGTCACGGCCGCGTCCGCGCAGGCGTTGCCGGAGTGGAGATAGACCAGGTGGCCGCCCTGCTCGACGGTGATCATGCGCGCCCGCTGCCCCAGGGCCCGGCGCGTCTGGAGCGCCCCTGCCAGCGGCGTGCCGGGATCACGCCGGTTCTGCACCATGAGGATGTCGGAGGGACCGTCGTCGCTGATCCGTACCCGCGGCTCCACCGTCCGGGCGGGCCAGAACGCGCACGGCCAGAGACCAGCCGACGCGGCCCCGAAAAGCGGGTAGCGCTCGCGGTCCAGCGCCACGTCTCGCTCGTACGCCCGGACCCCCCGCGGCCAGCCCTCGACGTTGTTGCAGGCCAGATGGAGCAGCCCGGAGAAGTCGAAGGCGGTGTTCGACATCTGGCGCAGCAGGGTCACCTCGTCCGGGTCCAGCGTGCTGCCCGACGTCGCCTTGTTCAGGACGGCCCAGAACTGGGCCAGCGCCGGGAAGGTGGCGTCGGAGAACAGCAGCGCGAACGTCAGGTACCGGAGCAGGCTGCCGTCGATGCGCTCGACCGGCGCACGGTCCAGACGTCCGGCGAGCCGGGACATGGTGGCGCGGACCCGATGCGGCGTGTCGCCCAGTCCGTACCTGACATCTTCGTCGGCGGCCCACGCCGCGAAATCGGGAAACCGCTGCTCCGCGCCGAGTCCCAGACGCCGGGACCAGGTGTGGTCCATGCCGCCGGGACCCACGACGCTGTCCAGGACCACACGGTCGGTACGCCCGGGGAACAGCGTCGCGTACACCGCGCCGATGTAGGTGCCGAACGAGTAGCCGAGATAGGAGACGCGCTCCTCCCCCAGCGCCTGCCGGATCCGATCCAGGTCCCGTGCGACGTTCGCGACGGTCATGTGCGGCAGGGACGCGGCGGAGCCGGACGAGCCGCACCCGTCGGCGATCGCCCGCATCCGCCCCGCGTCCGCCGTGATGTCCGCGCGGACCCGGGCATAGCGTGCCGGCGGGATGGTGAACAGGTGCGGCGCGTCGAGATCACAAGTGACCGGCGTGCTCGCGCCGATGCCCCGGGGATCGAACGCGATGAGGTCGTAACGCTCGCGGACGGTGCTCGGCAGCCCCAGCGCCACCAGCCGCAACGGCAGGGAGAGCTCCGAGGCGAACTGGCCGCCCGGGTTCAGCACCAGCGCTCCGCGGCGGCGAGCCGGATCGGTGCCGGGCAGGCGTGAGATTCCGATGGTGATGGTGCGACCGGCCGGCGCCCGATAGTCGAGCGGCACCTCCACCGACGAGCACTGCAGACCCGCCGCCGCCTGCGCCGCGTCCGGACACGGCCGCCAGTCGGGCGCCGCGACGCGGGCTGGGCCGGGCGGCCGGGCGGCGCGGGCCGGTGCGGACGGCGCGACGACGGCCGCGGCGCTCGCGGTAGCCACGGCGAGCGCCGCCACAAGGAAACGCCCCGACGCCGTCCGGCTGCGGCGCATCCGCGTCGCACGAGCGCGTGAATTCATGTCTCTCACCCTTCCGGAATCAATAGCCGATCCCACTCTAGAAGCAATTACCAGGGAACCGTCCGACCCATCTGCGCATTCTGGAATAAGCATTCGCAGCCATCACCGAATACATTTCAAGAAACACGCCCCGCAGCGACCGGCGTTGGCGCCGACTCACGACGATCGCAGGAGACGACATGGGACCGATGCTGCGCATCCCGGGCGGCTCGTTCGCCATCGGCACACCGCCGTGGATGCTGGACTGGCTCGAGCGCAGCGATCAGCCGCTGCCCCGGATCTGGTTCCAGGATGAGACTCCGCAGGTGAACCGCACCGTCGCGACGTTCCACCTGGACCGGGATCCGGTCACGGTGCGCGAGTTCCGGGCTTTCGTCGACGACTGCGGCTATCGCACCGACGCCGAGCGGCGCGGCTTCAGCATGGTCTACGGCGTCGACGGCTGGGGCGACTGGGACGGCGCGCACTGGCGGTCCCCGGGCGGTCCCGGCACGAACCTCGACGGCCTCGACGAGCACCCCGTGGTGCACATCTCCTACGGCGACGCGACAGCGTACGCGAAATGGGCCGGCAATCGCCTGCCCACCGAGGAGGAATGGGAGTACGCCGCCCGCGGCCCGCAGTTCCGGATCTGGCCGTGGGGCGACGACTGGGGCGGCCACGAGGCCAATACCGCCGAGCACCACGCCGGCACGCTCACCACGCTGGACGCGTGGCGCAAGTGGTGGATCGCGATGGTCGAGCAGCAGGGCGCGATGCCCCTGACCACAGCGGTCGGTTCCTTCGCCGGGCCCGGCGACAGCCCGTTCGGCTGCCGCGACATGGCCGGGAACGTCTACGAATGGACCTCCACCCGCTCCTACCTTTACCACCCGGCAACCGAGTGCGATCCCACCGTCCGCGCGGCCACCGGCCGGTACCGCGTGATCCGCGGCGGATCCTGGATGAACTTCCGGTACCAGGTCCGCTGTGCCGAACGCATACACGGTGACCCGCACGGGTGGTCCAGCTTCGCGCACGGCTTCCGGTGCGCGCGAGACGACTGACATTGGAGGGTGACGTGGTACGGATTGTTCTGCCGTCAGTGTGGACCGAAGGGCACCGAACCGAGTTCTCCGGAACCGAGGGGTCGCTGAACGCGGTGCTCAAGCGGTTCGCCGACGACCACCCCGGATACCGCCGCCGTTTGCTGGGCCCGGACTCCGAGCCGCTGGGTTACCTCAACGTCGTGGTCGACGACGACCTGATTCCCCGGCAGCTCCGCGCCGAGACCGTCGTGGCCGCGGGCAGCACGATCACCATCGTGGCGCCGATGGCCGGCGGCTGACGTCTCCGCGAGCGGCCCCGACGAACCCGGTTCTCCGGGATCGCCGGGGCCGCGGCGTGAGCGGACGCGGACGGCGTCCTCAGCCGTTGAGCGCCGAGTTGCGCAGATCGCGGAAGCCGGTGAACGACTCCAGGTCGCCCACCGTCCAGCCGTCCAGGTCGTATTCGCTGAGGCAGTCGTCCACGAAGGCCTTGTACCGGTCGAGATCACCGCTGGCCAGCTGGGCGGAGAAGAGTTCGACCCGGGTGCTCTCGTGGTTGCCGGCATAGTTGCGCTCGTACAATTCGTGGCGGCCCCCGAACTCGGTGCCGACCGCGTCCCACAGCATCTTCATCACCTTGACCCGCTCCTGTGCGGGCACGCCGTTGGAGCCCCGCACGAACCGCTCCAGGTACGGCCGGATCTCGGGATTGCGGAAGTCGTCGGCGCTGGAGTTGAGGTAGATCAAGCCGCTCGCCACGTCCTGCATCGCGATCTCCCGGATGCGCGGGTACGCGATCTGCATGAACCACCGGTAGGCCAGGCCGTACTGCGGGTTGGGCAGCACCGCGCCGTTGCGCCACGGCACCGGATTGCGGGCGGCGGCGTCGGACAGCGCCCAGAACACGTTGCGCCAGGCGAGCACCTCGCCGAGCCGGCTCTGCACACCACGGAAGTCCCGCGTGCCGGTCAGCTCCAGCGCTTTGGCGAGCAGCCCGGCCAGGAATTCGATCTTCACCGCCAGGCGGGTGCAGCCCTGGAAGGTGAACCGCTCCAGGAAACCCGAGCGTGCGCTGAACGACTGCACCTTCGGCACGTCGCCGTAGATGAAGACGTTCTCCCAGGGGATCAGGACCTCGTCGAGCACCAGGATGGCGTCGTTCTCGTCCAGGCGCGACGAGAGCGGGTAGTCGAACGGGCTGCCCATCACCGCCGCCGAGGCGGAGTACGACGTGCGGCAGATCAGCTTCATGCCGGGCGCGTCCATGGGGACGGTGGCGACCAGGGCGAAGCGGCGGTCCTTGATCGGCAGGCCGTGGTGCGCGATGAAGTTGTAGTGCGTCATCGCGGAGCCGGTGGCCACGACCTTAGCCCCGCTCACCACGACGCCCGCGTCGGTCTCCCGCTCCACGTGGATGAAGACGTCCGCCACCTTCTCCGGTGGCAGGCCGCGGTCCACCGGCGGGTGCACGATCGCGTGGTTCCAGTACAGCACCTGCTCCTGCGACCGCGCGTACCAGCGCCGGGCGTTGTCCGCGAAGGGGGCGTAGAAGTCGGCGTTCGCCCCGAGGGTGCCGAGGAAGGACGCCTTGTAGTCGGGACTGCGCCCCATCCAGCCGTAGCCCAGCCGGGCCCAGGCCGCGATGGCCTGCTGATCGGCGACCAGGTCCGCCGCGCTGCGCGGCGTTCTGAAGAACCGGTGGGTGTACCCGTCGCTCCCCGTGTCGGTCGCCGTCGTGAGCACGTCCCGGTGCCGCGGGTCGTGCAGCGCGTCGTAGAGGCGGGCGAGCATGCGCACGGGGTTGTGGAACGCCGGGTGCCGCGTCACGTCCTTGACCCGTTCGCCGTACAGGAAGATCTCCCTGCCGTCACGCAGGCTCTCCACGTATTCGTCCCCGGTCAGCGGACGTGTCTTCGGGCGGTCGGTCACGCGATCACGCTCCTTGCCGTCGCCGCATGGGCGACACGGTGGGTCAGTGGCGAACAATCGAGGCGGCACGGCTTACCCCGCACGCCCGCCTCGGCCTCACGGCGCGGTCGTCCGCGCCTCGAGCAGCTTGTCCAGTTCGGCGACGGTGGGAGCGTCGAAGATGTCGGCCACGCCCACCTCGGCCAGAAGCTCGCTCCGGATCCGCCCCACCAGGCGCAGCGCCAGCAGCGACTGGCCGTCGAGGTCGAAGAAACTGTCGGTCAGGCCGACCGCGTCCGCCTGCAGCACCTCGGCGAACAGGTCGCACAGCACGCGCTGGCGGTCGGTGACCGGCGGCCGGTACGGGGCCCGCCGGCCGGTGTCCGGCGCCGGCAGCGCACGGCGGTCCAGCTTGCCGTTCGGCGTCAGCGGCAGCCGGTCCAGCACCACGACGTCGGCCGGGACCATGTAGGACGGCAGGTGCTCCCGGGTCCGGGCCAGCAGGGCGTCCACGTCGACCGGGCCCGCGGCGACCACGTACGCGACCAGCCGCCGCTCCCCCGCCGTGCCCTCGCGGGCGGTCACCACGACGTCGGACAACCCGGGTTGGCCACCCAGCACGTTCTCCACCTCGGCCGGCTCCACCCGGAATCCCCGGATCTTGACCTGCTCGGTGGCTCGCCCGGCATGGTCGATCAGGCCGTCCGCCGTCCACCGGGCCAGGTCGCCGGTGCGGTACATCCGTGCGTCACCGCCGGCGAACGGGTCCGGCAGGAAGCGCTGGGCCGTCAGGTCGGGACGGCTCGGATACCCGATCGCGAGCCGTCCACCGCCGAGGTAGAGGTCACCCACGACGTCCTTGCCGACCGGCCGCAGCCGGTCGTCGAGGATGTACGCGCGCACATCCCGCAGCGGGCGGCCCACCGGCACGGTGGCCCCGGGCGGATCCGTCATCGGCCAGCTCGTCGCGAAGGAGGACGCCTCCGTGGCGCCGTACATGGCCCGCACCACCAGTCCCGGGCAGGCGGCGAGCACGCGCCGCACGGCGGACGCCGAGATCGTGTCCCCGCCGGTCAGCACCTCCCGCGCCCCGGCGAAGCAGGCGGGCGCCTCGTCGGCCAGCACCCGGAAGTGGCCGGCGGTCACGTGCAGCGCGGTGACGCCGTGGCGTTCGATCAGCCGGCGCAGGGCCGGGCCGTCGGCCACGCCCGGTGGCGCCAGGACGACGGTGCCGCCACGCAGCAGGGGTACCCACAGCTCGTAGGTGGAGACGCCGAACGCGTGCGGCGCCATCATCAGCACCCGGTCGTGGTTGCCGCCGTCCCAGCACGGGTCGAGCGCCAGCCCGAGGACGCCGCGGTGGCTGACCAGGACACCCAGCGGCGTGCCCTCGGAACCGGAGGTGTACATGACGTAGGCCGCGTCGTGTGGCCGGGCCGGGCTCGGCTCGTCCAGGGGACGGCAGTCGTCGAGTCCCGGGCCGACCGGCACGACGTGCCTCACGCGCGGCAGCTCGCCGGGGTCCTGATCGGCGTCCGACAGCAGGATCGTCGCCGCGGCGTCGTCAAGCACCTGCTGCCGGCGCGGCGGCGGATAGGCGTCATGAACCGGCAGGTAACAGCCGCCGGCACGGACGACGGCCAGGATCGCGACGACCAGGTCGGGCGAGCGCCGCATGAGGACGGCCGCGACGTCGCCGGGGCGCAACCCGCGGTCGCGCAGCCGGCCCGCCAGCCGACCGGCCCGCTCGTCCAGGTCCCGGTACGTGAGCCGCCGATCACCGGACACCACCGCGACGGCGTGCGGGTCTCGCCGGACCCGCGCGCGAAAGCACTGGTCGATGGATTCGAACTGCATGACCTACTCCTTCCAGGTACGGTCGCCGGTCCCCGGCGTCAGCGGCCGGCGATCAGCTCGCTCAGGAACCCGGCGACCACATCGCGGGAGACCTTGCAGTCGAGCAGGAGCACCCCGGGGCAGCCACGCGCCGACCAGGACCGTACGACCCGTAGATCCGCGATCTCGCGGACCGTCTGGGCGGCCGCGCCGAGGGCCCGTGCGATGCCGGCGAAGTCGGTGTCCGCGAAGGACGCGGTCCGCAGGTCGGCGCCCCGTGGCCCGTACATGTGGACCTCGAAGCCGAAAGCGGCGTCGTCGTAGACGACGACGAGCGCGGATGCGCCGGTACGGACGAGCGTCTCCAGTTCGGGCAGGCCCATCAGGGCGCCTCCGTCGCCTACGGCGGCGACGGTGAGGCGGTCGGGGCGGCCGGCGGCCGCGCCAACCGCGCCGGCGAGGCCCAGTCCGATGGTCTGGAAGGCCGCTCCCATGAACGCCAGCCCGGCCGGGTCGGGCACCGGCCAGTGGCGGATCGGCCATTCGATGAACTGGCCGCCGTCCAGCACCACGGTCCGCTCCACCGGCAGCAGGCGGGCGAGCGCCGCGGTCAGGGTGCGCGGGTCGATCCGTCCGTCGGCGCGGCCGTCGTCGTCGGGATGCTGCCCGGCGGGCGGATCCTTCCGGCTCGCCAGTGAGTCGCGCCAGTGGCAGGCCGGGACGCCCCGGGCGTCCAGTTCGTCGCGCAGCGCGCTGGCGGCCGCCGCCGCGTCGGCCCGCACGGTCAGGTCTGCCCGTGCCGGCGGGTCACCCGCGGCGGTGTTGACCTGCACCAGCGTCGCGGCGGGATGCACCAGCAGGCCGTGGTGCAGGGTGAACGGGTCCAGGCTGGCGCCGAAGGCGATGATCAGGTCGGCGTCACGGATCAGCTCCGCCGCCGCCGGCGGGGCGAATCCGCCGAAGACGCCCAGGCACCAGGGGTGGCCGGCGAACAGGCCGCTGGCCATGACCGTGGTCGCGTACAGCGCGCCGAGCCTCTCGCCCAGGTCCAGGATGGCTTTGGTGGCGCCGCCGCGCCACGCCCCGGCGCCGGCCAGCAGCACCGGCCGGCGGGCGAGGGCGATGGCGTCGGCGACCGCCGCCAGCTCCGGACCGGCCACCGTCTCGTGACCGCCCGGCGCCGTCAGCTCGCCGGCCGGCGCGACGTCGGCGGGCGCGGCATCGGGCACGTCCGCCGCGACGATCTCGCCGGGCACGCACAGCACGACCGGACGGCTGCCGGCGCGCGCCAGGCGCAGCGCGGCGGCGACGGTCCGCATCGCCGACGCGGGGTCCGTGATCCGCAGGACCCGGGCGCCCAGGGAGGCGGCGAAGGCGGCCTGGTCCACGTCATGGGGACGGCGACCGGCCAGCGGGGCGTCGCCGCACACCACGAGTGCGCCGCTGCCGTGCTTGACCGCCTCGGCCAGTGCGGTCGCCGCGTTCGTCAGGCCGGCGCCGTGCGACGTGGTGCATATCGCCACTTCGCCGCTGACCCGGTGGTACGCGTCCGCCATGGCCATGGCGCCGGCCTCGTGCCGGGCCGGCACGTACCGGATCCCGGCGCGGGTCAGGCCGGCGACGGTGAGGATGTTGCCTCCGCCCACCAGGCCGAACGCGTATCGCACACCCGAGCGGGCCAGCGTGCCGCCGATGGCGTCGGGAAATGCCGTCATGGTCACTCCTCGTGTCGTCCGGCCGTGCCCGTGTCCCGCCGCGCCGGGCCGGCTCAGGCCAACTCGAAGATCACTTCGCCGACGGTCATGTCGATCCGGTTGGTGCGCAGCAACTGCCACCCGCCCTCGTCGAACACGCTCTCCCACTCCGCGACGGTGGGCAGCGAGATGCCCATCAGGTCGTGGCCCAGCTCGAACCCCACCACGAAGATCGGCAGGTCGGCGTCGGCGACACCCTCGGTGCGGGTGGCGTCGCCGAGAAGCAGCCGGCGCGCCGCCGGGAAGCATTCCCGCAGCCGTCGCAGCGTGGCCACGCACCGGTCCTTGGGCCAGAAGTCGTGGCCCATCATGAAGCAGGTCAGCAGTTCGACCTCGTCGAACTCGGGGCGGCGCCGCAGTTGCAGAACGTCGCCCTCGAGGAACGTCGCGCGCTGCGCCAGGCCGGCCGCCTCGGCGTCACTGCGCGCGTCCACCAACGCCGGGCGCGCGATGTCGACACCGATGCCACGCGCTCCCGGGAAACGACGCAACAGGTCCAGCACCCGACCGCCGCTACCGCAGCCGAGATCGGCCACCACGCCGATGTCGCCGTCGATGCGGTCCAGGGCGGCACGGAAGGTGCTCTCGTAGCAGAGTTCGTTGATCTCCCGGCACGCGTACGCGATCGCCGCCGCGTCGCGCCGGTAGTAGGAGCCGGTACGGTTCGCCTTGACCAGCGCGTTCGGCATGGCCTGGAACAGTTCCGCGCTGCCACGGGACAGCCAGTGGAAGAACGACTTCATCCGGTACGCCTCGGCGGAGTGGTCGGACAGCGTGATCACCGTGCCGGTGCGGCGCACCAGGTCCACCGACGCCAGCGCACGGCACAGTCCGACGGTCGACGTCGCGTCCAGGCCGTGCGCAGCCGCGTAGACGACGGCGTCCACCTCGCCGGTCTCCATGAGCTCGTCCAGGAGGCCGATCTCCCAGGCCGCCGCGACGGCCCACGACGCGACAGCGGAGTTGAAGATCGAGGTGACGTGCGGACTGGCGGCGCCACCGCTGGCGCCGGCGGGGGAGGCCGGTCCGCCGGTCCGGGGTCGCCGTCGCGTGGCCGAGGTTGTCATGGGTCGTCCTCCGAGATCGATGGCCCGTACTGCGCACCATCCTGGGAGACGCCGGTTCGGCCACGCACCTCCACAAATGCTCTTCCCCCTGGCCACAAGCCCGCTGAGGTGCGCATCCTCAGAGATGGAGCGCCTCGGGCCGCCGATGACAATGAGTCGGACATCGTCCCCGCCGCTGGCACAGCGGATTCTCGAACGAGAGGCGAGGCCCATGAGAGCGCACTCGACCGTCGCACCGAGCCTCGTGCCGCGTACCGATCCGCATGCGGCGCGGCGGATTCTCGAATCCCTCACGGCGCGCCCCGCGCTCGCCGCCGACGTGCCGGACTGGCTGGCCGACCATGCCCGCCGGCACACGTTCCGTGTCGAACGCGTCCCGTTCGAGGCCCTCGACCATTGGCACTTCGACGCCGTGACCGGCAATCTGCGACACCGCAGCGGGCGTTTCTTCACGGTGGAGGGGCTGCACGTCGAGGCGGAGGGGCCCCCGGTCGCGGCGCCACGGACCTGGCGGCAGCCGATCATCGTGCAGCCCGAGGTGGGCATCCTCGGCATCCTGGCCAAGGAGTTCGACGGCGTTCTGCATTTCCTGATGCAGGCGAAGATGGAGCCGGGCAACCCGAATCTGGTCCAGCTCTCCCCCACCGTGCAGGCCACCCGGAGCAACTACAGCCGGGTGCACGCCGGCGCCGGCGTGCGCTATCTCGAATACTTCCGCTCACCGGGACACAACACGGTGATGGTCGACGTGCTGCAGTCCGAGCAGGGGGCGTGGTTCTACCGCAAAGTCAACCGCAACATGATCGTCGAGACCCGCGACGACGTGCCGCTGCACGAGGACTTCCGCTGGCTGACCCTCGCGGAGATCGGCGCGCTGCTGCGCCGGGACCTGGTCGTCAACATGGATGCCCGGACCGTGCTGGCCTGCGCCCCGCTGGCCGGCGACGAGTCCGCCGCCCTGCATCGCGACGCCGACCTGATGTCCTGGTTCGTCGCCGAGCGCTCCGGACATCGCCTGGTGGCGCGCTTGATCCCGCTCGCCGACACGACGGACTGGACACGGGACGACACCACCATCCGGCACGTGCCCGACCGGCACTTCCAGGTCGTGGCGGTGCGGGTCGAGGCGGGCAGCCGCGAGGCGCCCCGCTGGACGCAACCCCTGTTGGAGCCGCTGGACCGCGGCGTGGTGGCGTTCGTCATGCGCCGGTTCAGCGGCGTGCCGCATCTGCTGGTCACAGTACGGGTGGAAGCCGGCTTCCTGAACACCGTCGAGCTGGGGCCGACGGTGCAGTGCGTGCCGAGGGACGCCGACGGGTCCGGGGTGCTCCGCTCCCCGTTCCTCGACCTGGTGCTGCACGCCCCGGCGGACCGCATCCGGTACTCCGCCACGCACTCGGAGGAGGGCGGCCGGTTCCTCAACGCCGAGAACCGGTATCTCATCGTCGAGGCCGACGCGACAGAGGCGCCGGCCCGGCCCCCGGCCCATCACTTCTGGGTGACGCCGGGCCAGCTGCGGTCGCTGGTCCGGCACGGCAACTACGTCAACATGCAGGCGCGGAGCCTGCTCGCCGCGATCAACTCCGGCGCCGTGGACCTGCAGAACTAGCGGCGGCCGGTGTCGCGTACGAATCGCTCCCTTCGAGACCGGAAGGCTTCTGCGCTCTATGTCAGACACACCGATCCCGGCAGCGGCCGGCACCCTGCACGCCGCTCTCACCCCCGCGGGCGCCGCTCTGCTCGACCTGCTGACCGGACACCTGCCCGGCGTCCACAACGCCGCGGACCACTGCAATCGCACCGGAACCTTCCCGGGCGACGTCTTCAAGGCGTTCGGCGAGAGCGGCGTCCTGGGCGCCACCGTGCCTCGCCGGCTCGGCGGCCTGGGCCTGGACCGCCTGTACGACGTGGCCACCGCCCTGCTGACCGTGGCCGAGGTGGACGCCTCGACCGCGCTGGCCCTGCACGCCCAGTTCAGCCGCGGACTCACCTTCACCTACGAGTGGCTGCACGGTGAGCCGCACGCCCGGCAGCTCGCCGAGCGGGTCCTGCGCGCGATGGCGCTGGGCGACCCGGTCAGTGGCGGTGTCAAGGAGCATCCGTCCGCGGTCACGACCATCACGCCGGACGGTCATGGCGGCTGGCGGCTCAACGGCCGCACCACGATGGTGACGATGGCGCCCGTCGCCAAGCACATCATCACGGTGGCGCAGACCCGCGGTGACGGTTGTCCGGTCCGGCTCGCCACGGTGCTGGTGTCACCGGACAACCCCGGCGTGACGGTGCTGGACAACTGGGACGGCCTGGGCATGCGGGCGTCCGGCACGGTGGACGTGCTCTACGAGGACGCCGGCGTCCCCGGCGCGGACGTACTGGTCCGCGGCGCGGTCGGCGCGCAGCACGACGGAGCCCTGGCGGGGCAGACCGTCAGCTCGATCACCATGCTCGGCATCTACCTCGGCGTCGCCCAGGCCGCCCGGGACTGGGCCGTGCGGCACGTGGCCCGGGGCGGGCAGGCACCCCCGGCCGCGGTGCGCCCGCTGGTCGCAGAGATCGACGCACGTCTTTACATGCTGCGTGCCACGGCCGGCAGCGCGTTGCTGAACGCCGACACGGCGGCGCAGGAGATCACCGACGTGGCGGTGCGCGGCCGCTCGATGATGGTGCCGTTCCAGTACGCCAAGTTGATGGTCAACCGGCACGCGCCCGCGCTCGTCGACGACTGTCTGACCCTCGTCGGCGGCGCGACCTACTCCGCGGGGCACCCGCTGGCCAGGATGCTGCGCGACATCCGCGCCAACAATTTCATGCAGCCCTACAACTACATCGACGGAGTCGAGTTCCTCAGCGCGCACGCGCTGGACCTGCCCTACGACAGCAACTACATCAGCGCCCGTGCGGCACGGTCGCTGCGATCGGAGAGGAGCGGCCCGCGGTGACCACGCGCGTGTGGGACTACCTGCCGGAATTCGCGGAGGAGGAGACGGACATCCTCGACGCGGTACGGACGGTCCTGAGATCGGGCCGGCTGATCCTGGGCCCCGCCGTCCAGTCGTTCGAGGCGGAGTTCAGCGCCTACCACGGCGTGGCCCACTGCGTCGGTGTCGACAACGGCACCAATGCCGTCAAGCTCGGCCTCGAGGCGCTCGGCATCGGTCCGGGCGACGAGGTGATCACCGTTTCCAACACCGCAGCCCCGACCGTGGTGGCCATCGCCGGCACCGGGGCGACCCCCGTCTTCGTCGACGTCGGGGACGACTACCTGATGAACACCGGGCAGCTGGCGGAGGTGCTCACCACGCGCACCCGGGCGGTCGTGCCGGTGCACCTGTACGGGCAGTGCGTCGACATGGACCCGGTGCTGCGGTTCGCCGAGACACACGGCCTGGCCGTGCTGGAGGACTGCGCCCAGGCGCACGGTGCGCGGCATCACGGCCGCCTGGCCGGCACCATGGGCGACGCGGCGGCGTTCTCCTTCTACCCGACAAAGGTGCTGGGCGCCTACGGTGACGGTGGAGCGCTGCTGACCGCACGCGACGATGTCGACCGGGCCCTGCGCCAGCTGCGCTACTACGGCATGGACAAGGTCTACTACGTGGTCCGCTCCCCCGGGCACAACAGCCGGCTCGACGAGGTGCAGGCGGAGATCCTGCGGCGCAAGCTGACCCGCCTGGACGGCTACATCGCGGGACGCCGGGCCGTCGCACAGCGCTACGCCGACGGGTTGAGCGACCTCACCGGCGCCGGTCTCGTCCTGCCCACCACCGCGCCGGGCAACGACCATGTTCACTACGTCTACGTGGTCCGGCATCCCCAGCGCGACCGCATCCTCGAGCTGCTACGCCGGTACGACATCGAGCTCAACATCAGCTACCCGTGGCCGGTGCACACCATGTCGGGCTTCCCGGGCCTGGCCACGCCCCGCGTGCCCCTGCCCAACACCGAGCGTCTCGCGACCGAGATCTTCTCCCTGCCGATGTACCCGTCCCTGCCCCGGCACGTCCAGGAGAGGGTCATCGCGGCGCTGCACGACGTGTTCTCCGAACTCTGACCGACCACACGCGATCTGGAGACAGCCATGACCGATGACGGCAACACCCGACCGCGCGCCACCTGCCGGGTATGCGGCGATGGCCTGGAGCAGTTCCTGGACCTGGGAGAGCAGCCGATATCGCAGGCGTTCGTGGAGCCGGGCGCCGACGCGGAGGAGTTCTTCTTCCCGCTCGTGGTGGGCGTGTGCACCGGGTGCGCCATGGTGCAGTTGCTCCATGACGTGCCCCGGGACCGCATGTTCCACCACGACTACCCGTTCTACTCGTCGAGTTCCCAGGCGATGCAGGAGTACTTCGCGGGCGTGGCCCGGGAGTTCCTGGACACCGACCTGACCGGCGACCGGCCGTTCCTGGTGGAGATCGGATGCAACGACGGCGTGCTCCTGCGGACGATCAAGGACGCGGGCGTACGCCACCTGGGCTTCGAGCCCTCCGGCGGAGTGGCCGACGTGGCCCGTGCCCGGGGCATCCGGGTGCGCGGGGACTTCTTCGAGGAGCGCACGGCCAAGGAGGTGTGTGCCGCCGAGGGCACCGCCGACGTGATCTATTCGGCGAACACCCTGTGCCACATCCCGTACCTCGACTCGGTGTTCCGCGGCGTGGACGCGCTGCTCGCTCCCGACGGCGTGTTCGTCTTCGAGGACCCGTATCTCGGTGACGTCGTCGCGCAGACCTCATTCGACCAGATCTACGACGAGCACTTCTACCTGTGGTCGGCGGAGTCGGTACAGGCGACCGCCCGGCGGTTCGGCTTCGAACTGGTCGACGTGCGCCGCCTGCCGGTGCACGGCGGTGAGGTCCGCTTCACCCTCGCCCGGGCCGGCAGGCGGACGCCCACCCCGGCGGTGGCCGCGCTGGTCGCCGAGGAACGGCAGCGGCGCCTGTCGAGCATCGACACGCTGCGCGGCTTCGCGGCGAACGTCGCACGCGTCCGTGACGACCTCGTGCGTACGCTCACCGACCTGCGCGAGCGGGGGCGCCGGGTCGTCGGTTACGGCGCCACGGCCAAGAGCGCCACCGTTCTGAACCTCTGCGGCATCGGTCCCGACCTGGTCGAGTTCATCTGTGACACCACCCCGGACAAGCACGGCAAGCTGACTCCTGGACAGCACATCCCGATCCGGCCCGCCGAGGCGTTCGCCGACCCGTATCCCGACTACGCCCTGCTGTTCGCCTGGAATCACGCCGCCGAGATCATGGCCAAGGAGCGCGCGTTCACCGCGTCCGGCGGCCGGTGGCTGCGCTACGTGCCCGACGTCCACGTGGTGTGAGGTGGCGGCGACGCCGTGGCGGCCGGGCCGCCACGGCGTCGCGGTGGTCAGGACGCGGCCACCCGGGTGGCCAGCCCGGCAACCGTCGCGCGCAGCCCTTCGGCCAGTGGCGTCGACGGTCCCCAGCCGGTCACCGACCGGAACGGCCCGGAGTCCAGCACGAGGTCGCGCAGGTCGCCGGCGGTCGCCTGTGCCGGTGCGGGCGTCGACGTGACCGGTACCGCCGGGCGTGCGGTGTGCCCGGCGACCGTCGCGGCCAGCGAGGAGAAGAGGTCGACGAGCCGGACGCCCGTGCCGCTGCCGACCAGCCAGTGCCGGCCGGCGAGGGCGTCCGCGTGGTCGATCGCCGCCACGAGGGCGCCCGCCGCGTCCCGCACGTACACCAGATCTCGGCGGGCCTCCCCGCCGTCCCACACCGTCAGATCGCCACCGGCGAGGGCACGGCGGGCCATCGCGGTCACCACTCCCTTGTCCACCGGGCCGCCGTAGACCATCGGCAGGCGCAGCGACACGCCCCGCAACACACCGGCCCGCGAGGCGTCCAGCAGCAGGCGCTCGGCTGTCAGCTTCTGCCGGTCGAACGCGTTGTCCGGCTCCTCCGGCTCGGTACCGGTCAGCGGCACCCGTGCCGGAGGTCCGGCCTGCGACGCCGAGCCGGCGTACACGACGATCGGCGCCGGCCTCCGGCTCTCGCGTGCCAGCGCATCGAGCAGCGCACGCGGCACGCCGACATTGACCAGCTCGGCCTCCCGGGAGCCGGCGTCGCGCCAACCGCCGGTGTGCTTGACCAGGCACAGGACGACATCCGCGCCCCGCACCGCCGCCTCGACCGCCCCGGGGGCGGTGAGGTCGGCCACGACGGTGCCGATCTCGGCTTGTCCGGCCGGCAGGGCGGCGGGTGCGCCGCGCCCGACCAGGCGCACCCGTACCGGCCGCTCGGCCAGGGCGGCGGCGACGGCGGATCCCAGGGATCCGGTACCGCCGAGGACGGCGATGGTTTGCCGGGTGTCGCCCGGCGTGTCAGCTGACATGGGAACGCCCTTCGGTGAGGAGACCGCGGGTGGCGGGTGTCCAGCCTCGCCACGGCGGGCCTGGAGACGCATCTCGCGACGTGCGAGATGTCGTGCCGCACCACCACAGTCCGCACGGTGGAAGAAGCACGTGCCGCCTCGATCGGCGACGATCCTCTGGATGCGCCGACGGCGGCGCCAAGCGACCAGCGAGGGGGACCGGGTGCAGAGTCGTCGCAGCTTTCTCCGACTGAGCGTGGGAGGCGCCGCCGCCGTGGCCGGGCTGGCCGGCGCCGCGCCGGCCGGCGCCGCACCGTACGGTGCCGACTGGGACGGGCTGCGCCGGCATCTCGACGGCGACCTCGCACGACCGGGGGATCCGGCGTACCAGAACGCCCGGCGGCTGGCGAGCGCACAGTACGACGTGATCCGGCCGGCCGCGGTGACCTACTGCGCTTCCACCCGCGACGTGCAGCGGGTGATCCGGTTCGCCGGCCATCACGGCATCCCCGTCGCGGTCCGCAGCGGCGGCCACAGCTTCGGCGGGTTCTCGACCGGCCGGGGCATCGTTCTCGACGTGTCCCGGCTGGATCACCTCGCGACCGGTGGCGGCACCGTCGTGGCCGGACCGGGAGTCCAGCAGGTCGACGCGCTGCACCGGCTCGCGCCGCGTGGGCTCATGCTGGCCGGCGGCGTCTGTCCGAACGTGTGCCTGGGCGGCTTCGTGCAGGGTGGTGGCATCGGATTCCTCACCCGCAGCCAGGGCCTGGCCTGCGACCGGCTGATCTCGGCGACCGTCGTGCTGGCCGACGGCCGGGTGGTGCGTGCCTCCCGCGACGAGCATCCCGACCTGCTGTGGGCCCTGCGGGGCGGTGGCGGCGGCAACTTCGGAGTCGTCACCCGGTACGAACTGGCGCCGGTACACGTCACCTCCATGGTCAATTACACGTTGACCTGGCCGTGGGAGCGGGCGCTGGAGGTCATCGACGCGTGGCAGTCCTGGGCCGTGAGCGCGCCGGGCGAGCTGGGCGCCTCCCTGGGCGTCCTCGACGTCGACGCGGGGCGCTCGCAACCGCAGGTCACGGTGTACGGAGCCTGGTTCGGCCGGCCGGACCGGCTCGACGTCCTGCTGGACGCTCTCGAGACCGGGGCCGGCACACCCGCGGTGACCCGCAGCGTGCAGCAGCACCCGGCGTACGAGGCGATGATGCAGTGGTACGGCTGCGCGGACCTGAGCGCCGATCAGTGTCACCGGGTCGGCTACGCGCCCGACGCCATGCTGCCGCGGACGAACTTCTACGCGACGCGGAACCGGATGTTCGCCCGTACGCTGCCGCCGCGCGACCTCCGCCGGGCGCTCGACGTCTTCGCCGCCGACCGGCGCCCCGGCCAGTTCCGCCTGTTCTACTTCGAGACCCTGGGCGGCGTCTCCGGAGCCCGGCGGCGCACCGACACCGCGTACGTGCACCGGGATTCCGTGCTCGTCGGGGGGTACGCTCTCTCGCTCACCGACCCGGCGTTCACCGCGGCCGACGTGGCGGCGGGCCGCCGCTGGCTCGCCGACGGCCTCACCGCGCTGGACCCCGCCTCCCAGCACGAGAGCTACCAGAACTTCATCGACCCCGAGCTGGACGACTGGCGAGCGGCCTACTACGCGGAGAACTACCGGCGGCTGTCGGACGTCAAGCACCGCTACGACCCGCACCGGTTCTTCCGTTTCGCCCAGGGCATCGACTGACCGCCCGCGCCCGGCCCAGGCAGACGCCGGTCGTCCCACTACTCACCGAGCGGACACCCGAACATGTCGCACACCCCCGCACCGGTTCTCGGCAGCCTCCTGCTGGCCAGCACCGACCCCGACCGACTCCGCGACTGGTACGAGCGCGCCTTCGGGGTGACCGCCGACGGCGACGGCTTCCTGCGTCTGGGCGGCGTCGGACTGCTGATCGACCACCGGCAGGATGTGGCCGCCCGCGCACCCGAGCCGGCCCGCGTGATCGTCAATCTGCACGTCGGCGACGCCGCGGCGACGGCCCGGCATCTCGACACCCTCGGGGTGCGATGGCTGGCAGAACTGGAGTACCGGGAGCCGGCCGGCGCCTGGTTCGGCACGGTGATCGATCCGGACGGCAACTACGTCCAGATCATCGAGCTGACCGACGCCTACTGGGCCGCCCGCCACAGGCGGTTCACCGGGACGGCCGACGGGCTGGTCGCCGTATCCGTCACCACCCGTCTACCGGCACAGGACCTGGAGCGCGCCCGCCAGTTCTACGCCGGCAAGCTGGGCCTGCACCCCGCGGAGACGAGGCCGGGCGGTCTGTTGTACCGGATCGGGGCCGGCAGTTTCGCGGTGTACCACTCGGCGGGACGTCCGTCCGGCGCGCACACCCAGATGTCGTGGCAGGTGGAGGACATCGAGACGGCCGTCGCGGCGCTGCGCCGCCGCGGGGTGCTGTTCGAGGAGTACGACCTTCCCGGCCTGCGTACCGTCGACGGCATCGCCGAGGTGACCGGCAACTATCCGTCCCTGGGCGCCGGGGAGCGGGCGGCCTGGTTCCGCGACAGCGAAGGCAATCTGCACGCCCTGGGCCAGCCGGTCACCGCCCGGTGAGGGTCGTCGCTGTCCGGCGCACGAGTGCCGGCGGCATCGCGGGCCGGTGCGCACGCTCGGATAAGACCGCCGGCACAGGGCACACCGAAAATCTAGACATGTCGATGACGAGTGACGCGGTGACACCGCCCGTGGCCCCTGCGGACCGGCCCCGCCGGTGGCCGCTCCTGATCGGTAGCGTGGTGGCCGGCCTGCTGCTGGCCGTGCTCTGGTCCTACGAACTCGTCGACCACGTGATCGGCGACACCGTGGCCAACACCCTGCTGGACCGGGACGCCAAGGCGACCGCCATCGGGGGCACCGCGGCCGGCCTGCTCTTCGCCTTCGTTTCCGGGCTCGCCGGCACGTTCACTGCCTGCAACATCGCCATGGTCGCCTCGGTGGGCCCGATGAGCCAGGTCGAGGACGGGCGGCGGGCGCGGTGGGGCAGGCTGCTGCGGCCGGTGGGCTGGCTGACCCTGGGCATGGTGGCGGTGTCCGCGGCGTACGGCTTCATCGGGGTCCTGCTGGGCGACCGCCTCCCCCAGCTCTCCACCGGCGTGGTCGCCGGCCTGCCGGTGCGGCTCATCCAGTCGATGGTGGTCTTCGGGGTCATCGGGCTGGCGTTCATCCTGCTGGGGCTGGCCGCCGGCCGGTACATCCCCGATCCGTTCGCGCGCCGCCCCGTCGCCCGGGTGGTCCTCCTCGGCGCGCTCGTCGGCGGCTTCCTCATCGGGCGCCCGTACCCGCTGTTCAACAAGCTCTTCCACTGGACCGTCGAGACCGGCAACCCGTGGTACGGAGCCGGCGCCTTCGTGCTCCAGTCGCTGGGCAACGTGGCCATCGTGACCGTGCTGTTCGCCTCGCTCGTCATCGTCACCCGCGGCGGCTTCCTGCGCTGGCTGACCAGCAGGCCGTCCCGGACGGCCGCGATCAGCAGCGCCCTGCTGATCGCCCTGGGCGTGTTCACGGTGGTGTACTGGGACGTGCGGCTGCCGGCGATGTTCGACCACGGCTGGTTCCCGCGGATGCCGTACAACCGGTAGGTCGCCGTGCGGCGAACGCCGAACCGTGAGCCGCCAGGTGGCCCGCTTCCCGACCTGCCACCCGTCGATGCAGGCGACCTGCCTGGGTCGCGGCGGCGCGCGGCGGCCTGTCGCCGGGGGCGGTGGCGGCACGCCCGGCGGCGGGTCAGGCCGGTGATCGGAATCCGGAGCGGGCGGATGGAGAGAACGGTACGCGCCGCGGTTGCGGCGCGGCGCGGACCGTTTCCCGCGGAGGCGCCCGCCGGCTCCGGCGTAGAGGTGGTCTCCGCCGGAGGTGGCCGGTGCCGCCGCCTGCGATCCGTCCGGGAGGCGCCTCACCGGTGCCGTCCCGGAGGACGACGATCAGATCGGGGACGCCTCGACGGCGTGCAGGCTCATCGGGCACGGGATGTCGATCACGTCGGTGATCTCCAGCCCGGCCTGGCCGAACAGCTTCTTGTACGTGCCGAGGCGGCGCGTCTCGCCGCGGGTCATGACCATCAGCTCGATGTCCTGGATGGCCATCGCCAGCTCCTCGGCCGGGTCCCGCTTGACCTCCGGTTCCGGCATGAGCCAGGTGAACATGACCAGTTTGCTGTCCGGGCGCATCGCCGCGCGGATGTTGCCGAGCAGGCGCACGGCGCGCTCGTCGTCCCAGTCGTGCAGGACGCTCTTGAGCACGAACAGGTCCGCGCCGCTGACGACGGACTCGAAGAAACTGCCCGCCGCGACGCCGGCGCGGTCGGACAGACCGTTGCGTTCGAGCACGGCCGGCGCGTACCGGACCGCGTTCTCCTGGTCGAAGACGGTGCCGCGCAGGTGCGGGTTGGCCAGCAGGATCGCGGACAACGTGGTCCCGTCACCGCCCCCGACGTCGGTGACGTGCGTGAAGCGGCTGAAGTCGTAACCCTCGACCACCGCGGACAGCTGTACGGCGGAGCCGGTGGCCATCGTGTCGTGGAAGAGTTTGGCCAGCTCGGGGTCGTCGTCGAGATAGTCGAACAGGCCTTTGCCGTGCGCGTGGATGAAGGCGGGCGTGCCGGTGCGCACGGCGCCGGTCAGCGAGCCCCACGCCTGCCACACCGCCGGGTGTCCGTGCAGCGCATCGTGCGGGGCGCCCTGCCACGGAGCATCGGCGCGGAACAGCGCGCCGAGCGGGCTCAGCGCGTAGTGCTCGTCGTCCTCGGAGGTGAGCAGTCCGACCGCGACGGCCGCCCGCAGCACGCGGTGCAGGAACGGGCCGTCGGCCCGCACCGCCGCGGCGATCTCGGCCGCCGAGCGGGGGCCGTCGCCGATGACGTCGGGCACGCCGAGGCGGGAGATCACGCCGGTGATCTGGAAGGTCGCGTAGCCGAACACGGGCGGGATGATCTGCGCCAGCGGGGGCAGACCGATCGACTCATACAGCTCGGACAGGTCCTGACGCTGTTGCGCCTGCGCCATGAAGTAACCGCCTTTCGTACCGTAGCCGGGTGTTCAGCGTCCTACTGGCCACTCGAGACACCGTGGAGGCGACCGCCGGCGGGGGCCCGCGGCCGCCTCCGGCCCCCGCCCGGTCAGGCGGCGGGCACGACGCCCAGCGCATCCTTCACCTTGGCGATCATCTCGCCGGTCGCGGCGTTGGAGCCGGCCGAGGAGGCGCCCTGCTCGACCGCGACGGTGACGGTGCGCCGGAAGTTGTCCGCCTCCGCGGGGTCGCGGCGCTCGAGCAGAGCGACCGCGTCGCGCAGCGCCGGGAGCACCTCGTCGGCGACGTCCGCCGCGCTCCCCTTGGGCAGGTCGGCCTGGACCTTACCGGCCAGGGCCCGGCCGACCAGACCGGTCGCGCCGGTCAGGACCCTGGACCCGGCCACATTGATCTTCGTGGTGGCGACCGTGCTCGGGTAGGCCAGCGACACCAGGAGGACGGCTCCATGCGCCGCCTTCTGCAGAACCAGCTTGTCCGCGGTCTCCAATTCCTCGGTCATGGCGGTCTCCCTTCCGTGGGCGCCGGGCGGCGCCCTAGCTATCCCTCACAGTACTATTCATTTTATGGTTAAGCCAAGGGTCGGCCGCCTCTAGCGCCTGTCGAGCACGGGGAGTAGGTCCGCGAGCGTGGTGAAGTAGCCTGAACTGCTGACGGACTTCGACACCAGGGATGGACGATGACCACCTCGCCGGATCGCGCCGCACGCCGTTCCCCGCTGGCCATGGCCATCCTGTTGCTGCTGACCCACGAACCGATGCATCCGTACGGCCTGCGCCAGCGGGTTCAGGAGTGGGACAAGGACCGGGTCATCAACGTCACGCAGCGCAATGCGGTCTACCAGACGGTTGATCGGCTGCAGCGCAGCGGCCTGGTCCGGCTCAAAGAGGTCTCCCGGCACGAGAGGCGGCCGGAGCGCGCCGTCTACGAGGCGACCCCGGAGGGCGCCGAGCTCGCGCTGGAGTGGCTGGCCGACATGCTCGCCGTGCCCGTCCCGGAGTACCCGTCGTTCCCGGCCGCCCTCGCGTTCGTGCAGTCGCTGCCGCTCCCCGAGGTCGTGCGGGCGCTGGAGGAGCGGCAGCGGGCACTGCAGAAGAACATCGACGCCTGGCGGGCAGACGTGCAGTCCCGGGTGAGCCAGATCCCGGGCGGCGTCGACCGCATCTACCTGGCCGAGGTCGAGTTCCAGCTGGCCATGTGGGAGGCCGAGAAGCGCTGGGTGGCCGACTTCACCGAGGATCTGCGCACCGGCCGGGCCGGGACCGCTGCCGACGGCATTCAGGTCGCCGGCTGAGACCGGCCGCCGTCAGGCCCACATCGTGTAAACCTGCTCGTCCCGGATCGTGTACGCCTCCCGGTCGGCGAGACTGTTCACGATCATGGCGCTGCGCACCGAGAGCAGGCTGAGGTTCGGATCCGCGAGGCCGTGGGTGAACCGCCCCCGGTTCTGCAGGAACAGCTTGTGCGCCGTGGAGTGCTTCCACCGTACGGAATAATCCTGTTCGATCAGCGGCTCGCCGGCGTTGTCGGTCTCCACGAGCTCGTGCAGCGCCGCCGACAGGGGCATCGGCGCGGGCTCGCGCCCGGTCGCGATCACCACCAGCCCGGCGGTGTGCCGCTCCCGTCCGCCGGAGCCGCGCTCGCACCAGAGGCCGAGTCCGCCACCGGTGCTGCCGGCGCGCACCACGTCGCGGCCGGGCAGCAGCATCACCGGGGCCCGCCCGTCGCGCAGGAACGCCTCGTAGTTGGCCCGGTAGATCTCCTGCAGCGTGTCCAGTGAGATGCCGTCGCTGGTGTAGGCCTGTTCGGCCAGGTAGCTGCGCCGGACCTCATCCGGCAGCTGGTAGAAGAACTTCTGGTAGGTGGGCCGGTAGAAGTCGTTGGCCGGTGGCGAGTCGTCGAGCGGCGCGAACCAGTGCCGGCGGCCGAGCCAGCGGATGTCGCGGTAGCCACGGCGGATCAGGCACTGCACCGCCTCGGCGCCGGTCTGCCCGCCGCCGACCACGATGACCTGACCGGCCGGCGGGGCCTCGGAGCGGTTCAGGTGCGCATCGAGGTGCTCGGCCAGCACCGCGCCCTCGATCAGGCCGGTCCCGGAGCGGAAGCACTCCGGGACGCGCGGGCGGGTGCCCAGGCCGAGCACCAGGTGATCGGCGGTGGCCACGGCACCGTTGCGGCCGCGTACGACGAACCGGTCGGTGAAGTCCACCTCGACGACGTCCACACCGTAGTGCACCGTGCCCAGCTCACCGGCGGCCCAGGCCAGGTAGCGCGCGTACTCGACGCGGGGGACGGCGGTGAACTGGGCGTTGAGGAACGCGAAGATCCGGCCGGTGGTGACCAGGTAGTTGAGGAAGCTCAGCCGGTTGCACGGATCCACCAGGCTGACCAGGTCCTTGATCCACGAGTTCTGCAGGCGGGCGTCGGCGCCCAGCATCCCGGAATGCCAGGACGGCCCGCTCTGCCTGTCGAACAGGACGACCCGCTCCGGCAGGTGCCGGCCGGCGAGCGCGGCCAGGCTCAGGTTCGCCGGGCCGGCGCCGATGCCGGCCACGAAGTGGTGCGGCGTAGTGGTCTCGGGCATGCGGGCTCCCCCGGCCTCGACGGTGACGGACTGCTTCACAGCGGGATGTTGCCGTGCCGGCCGCGCCGCTGCGCGGCGGCGGCCAGCACCTCGGCGATGCGCCGACGGGTCTGGGCCGGTGCGACGATCTGGTCCACCAGACCCGCCTCCACGGCCCGGTGCACCCCGCCGGCCGTGCGGATCTGCTCCTCGACGAGCCGTGCCCGCAGTTGTTCGCGCTCGCCGTCGGATGCGGCGGCCAGCACCTTGCGGTGCAGGATGTTCACCGCGGCGGCGGCGCCCATCACCGCCACCTCGGCATCCGGCCAGGCCAGCACGGCTGTCGCACCGAGGCTGCGCGAGTTCATCGCGATGTAGGCGCCGCCGTACGCCTTGCGCACCATGAGCGTCACCCGCGGCACCGCCGATTCGGCGAAGGCGTGCAGCAGCTTGGCGCCCCGGCGCACCACGCCCTCCCATTCCTGGGCGACGCCCGGCAGGTACCCCGGCACGTCGACCAGGACGATCAACGGCACGCCCAGCGCGTCGCACATCCGCACGAAGCGGGCCGCCTTCTCGGCGCTCACCGAGTTCAGGCAGCCACCCAGCCGCAGCGGGTTGTTGGCCAGGACACCGACCGTACGGCCGGTGAACCGGCCCAGCGTGGTCGTCATGCTGCGCCCCCACCCGGCGTGCAGCTCCACCCCGGGCTCGTCGAGGATCCGGTTGACGAGCGGCCGCATGTCGTACGCCCGGTTCGCCCGCTCGGGCAGGAAGGCCGCCAGGTCGGCGCGCTCGTCGGCCTCGGCGACCGCGATGCGCCCGGGCCGCCCGAACAGGTCGACCAGCCGCCGGGCTACCGCCAGGGCGGCGGCCTCGTCGCCGGCGACCACGTGGGCGACCCCGGACTTGCCCGCGTGCACCTGCGGCCCGCCGAGCTGGGCCATGTCGACGTCCTCGCCGGTCACGGCGCGGACCACGTCCGGGCCGGTCACGAAGATCCGGCCGGCGTCGCTCATCACCACGATGTCGGTCAGGGCCGGGCCGTACGCGGCGCCGCCCGCGGCCGGGCCGAGCACCACCGAGATCTGCGGCACCTGGCCGGAGGCGCGGACCATGGCGGCGAAGATGCGGCCGACCGCGTCGAGGGCCAGCACCCCCTCCGGCAGCAGCGCGCCACCGGAGTGCCAGACCCCGACCACCGGCAGCCGCTCCCGCACGGCCAGGTCTATCGCCTCGACGATGCGGGCGCAGCCGTCGACGCCGATGGCCCCGCCGCGCCGGGTGGGGTCGGTGCCGAAGGCGATGACCGCGGTACCGCCGACGGCGCCGCGGGCGATGCGCACGCCGGACGGGTCAGCGGGGTTGAGCACCGCGACGGTGCCGCTGTCGAACAACCGCTCCATCCGCGCTTCCGGGCTTCGCGGATCGGGTTGGGCCACCGTGGTGACGCTGGTCGCACTCAAAGGATCTCCTGTCGCTGCGCCGCGGCCACGTCACTCGGCGACGCGGGTGCGGGTCGTCCACACGAACGTCTCCCCGGCTTGCGGCGGGCCGTCGCCGACCCGTTCGAAGTGGTCGTATCCACCGTCGCGGGCGATTTTGACCTTGCCGTAGGCGATCGCCTGCCGGCTGACCCGGACAGCTGTCGGAGTCGGATAGGGCCCGCCACGCAGCAGAACCTGGATCTCCTGCGGTGCGTCCTCGCGTTCGGCAGTGCTCATCGGCCGCCTCCTTCCGGTTGTCGCCAGCCGCCAACCTGGCGGCGCGTCCTCGTACGCCGCTCGAGACCGGCTACAGACCCGTCGACCAGCCGTCAAGCCCGTCGCCGGACAGCCGGCGAAGAATGGCAGACGCCCGTCCGGCACACCGCGGAGATCATCACAAGACCGTCGGAAATGGTGTCGGCAAGAGGCCGCCGTCGCAGGTGGACAGACGTTTCGGAGGGCGCGCAGAAGGGCCTCGAAACGCGATCTCCGCCGGGCCGCTCGAGGCTTGGTCGAGAGTCGCTCATGCACAAATGAACTTCTTCAATGCTTGCCCCTGCGAGTCGACCTAGGGCATAGTTGGCTTCGTCACCAGACAGTTACCGTGCGTTACGAATGCCTCATGGCCGGCACGGCAGCTCGTCAGTGGCCAGGGAACACGTATGTACCGTCACCGACGACGGCGCATCGGAGTGTTCAAGGGCACCTTTGGGGGGAGGAGCCTTGATGTAGGCGAACACCGCGGCTGACGACCTCGCCGATGTTTTCCCAATCAATTATCTCCGGGTAAACGGACACGATTCGGCATGCCCGTGAAGATCAGTAAAAAGTTCCTTTGAACAGCGCCGATATCGAGACATCGGCAGGACAAGAGAATTTCCCGGACCCCCGGGACACCGGGGGTCATTCATCTGTGCGCAGGAGTCGAACTACCAGAGGAGCGAGGCATGACGCTGGAAATCCGTCTGCTGGGACCACTGTCGGTCATCGTGGACGGCCAAGACGCAACCCCGACGGCGCCGAAGCCGCGACGTGTCCTGGCCCTGCTGGCGATGTCCGCCAACAGCGTCGTCCGCAACGAGAAGATCATCGAGGAGCTGTGGGACGACAACCCCCCGGTGAGCGTCACCACGACTCTGCAGACCTACGTCTACCAGTTGCGCAAAGTGCTGCACTTCCGCGTCTCCAGTCCGGCCGACCGCACCGGGCGCGGTGGTCAGCAGTCGCATTCCAGCGCCGCTCTGCACACCTTCTCCGGTGGATACATGCTGTCGCTGGACAGCGAGGCACTGGACTGTCTGCGCTTCGAACGCCTCGCCCGGCTGGGCCGGTCACGGCTGGAGGCCGGCAACGTGACCGAGGCCGCCCGGATCCTGCGCGAGGCCCTGCGGCTGTGGCGCGGAGCCGCTCTGGTCGACGTCTCCCCCGGGCCCATCCTGCAGATGGATCTGCTGCGCCTGGAGGAGATCCGCAACAGCGCGCTCGAAGCCCGCATCGAGGCGGACCTGCGCCTGGGCCGTCAGCACCAGGTGCTCGGCGAGCTGATCGGCCTGGTGGCCCAGCACCCCACGCACGAGGGCTTCCAGGCCAAGTTGATGGTGGCGATGTACCGGGCCGGACGGCGCTCCGGCGCGCTGCACGCATACCAGCACGCGCGGGAGGCGCTGGTGAGCGAGCTCGGCATCGAGCCCAGCAGCGAACTGCAACGACTGCATCGCGCCATCCTCGCCGGCGAGCTGCACCTGCCGGAGAACCTGCCGGCTCCCGCTCATCGGAGCTGAGCGATGAACCGGCTCACTGCACGTCACGCAGCATCCGGTACACCTCGTCACTACGCGTCCGGAGATGCTCGAGGTCGGCTTTGACCTCGCCCAGACGAGCCAGCAACTGCTGCTCGGCGGTGCGCGCCTCCTCGGCCAGCCGGCGGTATCCTTCGATCGCGTCCGCCGACGCCTTCGCCCGCCAGGTCGCCCCGAGCTGCGCGATGACGACTGTCACGATGATGCCCAGCAGCACGAGCGAGACCATGCCCGTCGTCGCGGTCTGCCACGTCATCTCAATCCCCCTCCACTTCGCGGCGCCGGCCCGGCGCGTTGAGCGTCTCCGCGGCGCGCGCCACCCGGTCCGGAGTCAGATGCAGCACGAATGGCTCGACCTCGACATAGCGGGTCGCCTTGCCGTCCGGCGACACTTCCAGCGCGCTCGTGACCAGCCCCGCCGCACTCAGACGCGCCAGATGAGCGTGCACCAGCGGCCGACTGAGGCGCACGGTGCGGGCCAGCTCGCTGACATACTGCCGCCCCGCGGTGAGAGCGGCCACGATCCGGAGGCGCTGGGGGTTGGCAAGGGCGCTGAGCATGGTCACGAGAACGTCGCCGGCGATGTCCTCTGTCATACGTCCACGACTCCGATCCGGCCGCCGCCCGGGGCATCGATCCCCCCGCCTCGGGCACCGCCAAGAATCATCAACACGCGTAAATAAATTCTGACAGGTGCCACCGCCGGAGTCAACGAAAACAGGCCGTTGAGCACCAACGGCCTGTTTCGATCTTCGCTGGTCAGGCGCGGGCCAGGACGGCGGCGCTCTGGAAGCCGCCGAACCCGCTCGCCACGCTCAGCACCGTGTCCGCGGCATGCTCGCGGGCGGTCAGCGGCACGTAGTCCAGATCGCACTCCGGGTCGGGGGTGTGCAGATTCGCCGTCGGCGGCACGACACCCCGGTCCACCACGAGGGCGCAGGCGGCCAGCTCGAGCGCGCCGATGGCGCCCAGGGAGTGCCCGATCATCGACTTGATGGAGCTAACCGGCACGCCGTACGCCCGCTGACCGAGACTGCGCTTGAAGGCCGCCGTCTCGTGCCTGTCGTTCTGCTTGGTGCCGGACCCGTGCGCGTTGATGTAACAGATGTCGTCCGGGTTCACCCGCGCCTGGCGCATCGCCCGGGTGATGGCCTCCGCCATTTCCCGCCCGTCCGGCTTGAGCCCGGTCATGTGGAACGCGTTGCTGCGCGCCGCGAAACCGCTGATCAGCGCGTACACGTGCGCCCCGCGGGCCCGCGCCGCCGCCAGATCCTCCAGCACCAGCACGGCGCTGCCCTCCCCGAGCACGAATCCGTCCCGGTCCCGGTCGAAGGGCCGGGACGCGGTCCGCGGGTTCGCGTTGTTCGGGGTGGTGGCCTTGATCGCGTCGAAGGCCGCCGAGCTGATCGGCGAGATCGGCGCGTCCGTGGCGCCCGCGATCACGATGTCCGCCGAGCCGTCCTGGATGAGCGCGGCGCCGTGCCCGATCGCGTCCATCCCGGAGGTGCAGCCGTTGGACAGCAGGACCGTCGGGCCCTCGGCGCCGGCTTCCCACGCCACCTCGACGGCCAGCGTGCTGGGTACCATGTAGCCGTACAGCTGCGGCACCGCGTACCGGTGGTCGACCAGCCACTCCCGGCCGTTGTCGGAGAGCACCACGTACTCGGTCTCCAGCCCGATCGTGCAGCCGACCGCGCTGCCGATGCTCACCCCGACCCGGGCCGGATCCCCGGCGGCCAGGTCGACGCCGCTGTCCGACACCGCCTCCCGGGTCGCCACGACGGCGAACTGCGCGGCCCGGTCCATCCGGCGCACCTGCCGGTCGGTGAGGCCGCTGGCCCTGGCGTCGAAGTCGACCTCCGCGGCGATCTGGGACCGGAACGGCTCCGGATCGTAGAACGTGATGCGGCGCGTCGCCGTGCGACCGGCCGTCAGCATCTCCCAGTACGGTTCACGTCCGACGCCGCCCGGCGCGACCACCCCGATGCCGGTGATCGCCACGTCCCTGGTCACGCCGTGCCTCCCACGGCCGGCTGCGGGGCGTCCGCGTCGACCGGCGGTTCCAGGTCGACGTGCCCCAGCGCGGGCCGCGGCGCCAGCGGCGAGAGGTGGAACACCGCCTCTAGCACCTGGGTGCCCGTGTTGACCAGCCGGTGCGGGCTGCCGATCGGGACGATCAGCGAATCCCCCGGCCCGAGCACGAACTCCTCCCCGTCGACCCGGATGGTGCCCGTGCCCGAGACCACGTGCAGGAACTCCTCCGAGTACGGGTGACAGTGCTCGATCACCACCTCACCGGGCCGCAGGCTCAGCCGCCCGCCGAAGCCGGACGTGGCGCCGGCGTTTGCCGGGCCCAGTGTGATGCGGATGTCCCCGCCCCGCCGCCGGTTCGCGGCCACCGTGTCCACGTGGATCCGCACCGCCCGCCTGCCGCCGCTCACCGGATCCGCCCCTCGGACGCCGTCCACACGTAGAACGGCGTGGCCATCGCGTGCTTCGGCTCCGACCACGCCGGGTCGTACGGGTACACGTGCTCGGCCAGACGCGTGTTGATGTCCTCGTAGAGCGGGTGGCTGCGGGCCCGGTAGAGGTTGGGCGCGATGTCGCCGTCCGCCTCGATCGAGTGGATGTAGAGGTCGTGGAAGGTGAACAGGGTCCGCCGGCTGACGCCGATCATGTGCGGAAGATCCGTGGCGTCCGACTCCGCGAAGATGTCGGCCACCGCCGCGGGGTCGTCCGACTTCCACTTCGCGATGATCAGGGTTCGGTGCATGAAGTTCCTCCCAGGAGACGTGCTGGCTCTTTCGACCATGGCAACAACGGCGGCTCAGGGACGGCTCGAGGGCAGCTCCCGCAGCACCTCGACGACACCGCACGACCAGCTGAAACCGGCGCCGACGGCCATCACCAGCACCCGCTGCCCGGGACGCAGCCGGCCGCTGGTGGCCAGGTGCGTCAGGCTGGCCGCCTGGTCCCCGGCGCCGAGGTGCCCCACCGTGCGGCTGAACGACCAGTTGGTCCGCTCGGCGTCCACGCGCAGGTGGTTCAGGTAGTTCAGCCGCAGCCGCCGCAGCCCGAAGTGCGGCAGCACGAACCAGTCGATCTCGCCGAGCTCGGTGCCGGCCTGCTCCAGCGCCGCCGTCATGGCGCGCTGCTGGCCGGCGACCACCTGGCGCAGCACCGCGGCGTTGCCCCGCTCGGCCACGAAATGGCGCTTCGGGGTTCCCAGGTCCACCGGCCGCGTGCCGGTGTGCACGCCCGGGCCCCGCGCGCTGCCCCTGCGGTGCATGCCCTCCAGGTCGCTGTCGCCGACCAGCACCAGGGAGGCCAGCCGCGCGAAGCCGCCCTCGGTGGACAGCACGACGGCCGTGCCGCCGTCGGCGTACACCGTGCCCGGATCGCTGCGCCAGCGGTCGAAGCCGGGCGCCGCGAACCGGTCGGCGGTGGTGACCAGCGCGTGGCGCCCGCCCCACCCGGACAGGTACCCGGCGGCCAGGTGGATCGCCGCCATGCCGCCGTTGGAGACCTGCTGGACCCCGATCGCCGGGCAGTCGTTGCCGAGCGTGCGCCGCTGCACGTACGACGCCGCCGACCACAGCTCGTTGCCCTGGTCGTACAGGTAGGCGTGCAGGACGACGGCCACCTCCGACGGCGGGCACCCGGCCTGCGCCAGCGCGGTGCGGGCGGCCCGCACCGCCATCTCGGCGGGCACGGTCGGCTCCTCGTCGATCGTCACCGAGGCCACCTCGCTGCGGCTCGCGGTCACCTCGTCGCAGTCACCACGCCGGACCGCCTCGGCAGCGGTCCTGGCCGGCGGCAGCCAGGAACCGACGCCGGCCAGGTACAGGTCCACCGGTCACCACCGCACCGGCCGGGCCAGGCCCGCGCCCAGTCGCTCGAAGCACTCCAGGTCCGCCTCGTCGCCGGCCGGGCGCGCGGGCAGGCTCGGCCGGACCAGGCACCGTCCCGCCAGGACCGCCGGATGGCGCCGGGCCAGTGTGGACAGCCACTGGCCGGGCCCGACCTCGATGAGCACACACTGGGGCACCTCCCGCAGCAGGCGCTCCAGGGCCGGCCAGAACCGGACCGGCGCCACGGGATGCGACGCCCAGAAACGGGCGTCGGTGACCTGCTCGGCGGTGAGCGGAGCGGCAGTGTACCCGGACATCAGGGTGGTCTTCGGCGCCCGCGCGGTCATCCGGGCGATCACCGGAACCGCCTGCTCGGCCACCTCCCGGAGCATGGGGCTGTGGAAGGCGGTGCTGGCGGCCACCGGGCGGAGGGTGAAACCGGCCGCGCGCAGGCGCGCGGTGACCGTGTCGAGCCCGGCGGCCGGGCCGCTGAGCACCACCTGCCGCGGGGCGTTCACCGCCCCGATCACCACGCCGTCCTCGAGGAACGGCAGGACCTGATCGGGGGTGGCGGCCACCGCCGCCATCCCGCCCGGCGGGGCCTTCGCCAGCCGGCAGATCCGGTCCCACATCAGATGTACGGCGTCACGCAGCTCGAAGACCCCGGCGAGCACCGCGCCGGCGATCTCGCCGACACTGTGGCCGAGCAGCGCGGCCGGGCGTACCCCCCAGGCACGCAGTTGCACGCCGATCGCGTAGTCGACGGCGAACAGCAGGATCTGGGATCGGATCACGTGCTCGATCGGCACCCGCGGAGTGGCGCTCAGCCAGTCCGCGCGGACCGCCGCCCCGTCCTTCCCGATCAGGGCGAACACCATGTCCATGGCCGCGCTGAAATCCTCGTGCCGGCCGTACAGGCCGGCCGCCATCCGGACGTGCTGGGAGCCCTGGCCGGGCAACAGGAACACCGCCGGCCGACCGGGATCCACAGGCGTTCCCGCGCTCACGTCGCCGACCTGCGCGGGATCGACCATTCGGCGATCCGCATCGACATGGCGAGCGCCTCGGTGGCGTGCTCGACCATCCGCGCCTGATAATCGGCCACCGCGTCGGCCAGCGGCTGCTCCCCGCGGTCGGCCCGCAGCAGCGCGGCGCCCAGTGCCGCGGCGTCGCGCAGGGCCACGTTCGCGCCGACCCCGCCGGAGGGCGGCATGGTGTGCACGGCGTCGCCGAGCGGCACCACCGGCAGGTGGTCCCAGGCCTTGACCGGCTCGGTGGCCCGCAGCGGGACCGCGAACGACACCCGGGCCTCGGCGTGCCGCAGGAACCGGCACACGTCCGGATGCCATTGCCCGGTGCAGCGCAGGACGACCTCCCACAGCTGCGGGCCCCCCATCGCGGCCAGCGCGTCGTCGGTGACGTCGAAGTCCTCCCGGTGCACGTTGAACACGCACATGTAGTAGTCGGCGGAGTCCGGCATCACCGCGCCCGGCACCATCCGGGCCGCCGTCTCCCGGGGCGGGTTGCGGAACACCATGGGCATGATGCCCAGGTGGGAGCCGCTGCCGCTGATGAGGTAGCTGAACCGGTCGCGCAGCGCGGCGGACATGTCGTCCTGCACCCGGGCGGTGATCGGGACCCGGCCGAAGATCGTGCGGATGCCGAGGTCCCGGGGCCGCGCGGTGTCCGGGTACGACTCCCGGACGGGCGAGGCCGCCCCGTCCGCGGCGACCAGCACGTCCCCGGTCACCGACGCGCCGCCGGCCAGGCGGACGGTGACACCGCCGTCCGCGAGCACCTCGTGCCCGACGACCCGCCCGCCGAATCGGACCCGGTCCTCGATGCCGGCCAGCAGCGCATGCCGCAGCGTGCCCCGGTCCACCGAGTCGATCCGGTCGGTCCGGCCGGTGCGCGGATCCGGGAAGGAGGGCGCCCACTGTTGGTTGAGCTGGTCGTCGTACGCGACCAGTCCCTGCCCGGAACGGGCGTTCGCGGTGGCCGCGATCAGGCCGGCCACCGCGGGCGGCACGCAGTCGCGCAGCGCCTGTTCCCCCTCGGGGCTGATGTGCAGCCGGTATCCCTGGTAGCGCGCGGCCACCGACGGATCCCGCTCGAACACGGTGACGTCCGCCCCGCCGGCCCGCAGTCGCTGCGCGAGCGCCAGCCCGCCGACACCGCCGCCGGCGACGAGGATCCGCAGCCCCCGTCGTTCTGGTCTGTCCCGCATGCCCTCGTTCCTCCCTCCCGGTCCGCGGTCAGTACGCCGCGGTCACCTCGTAGACGCCGAAGGCCCGTCCGGACTGCCGGTACGGCCGTAGCGGCGCGGTGTCGTCCCGGTGCGCCTCGCCCTGCTCCCACTTCTGGAAGGCGGACAGGTCGGTCCACGTGCTGATCACCACGAACTCGGTGGGGTCGAGCACCGAGCACATCAGCTCGTTGCCCAGCAGACCCGGTGTGCCGGCCAGGCGCCGGCTCACCTCGTGGTAGGCCGCGGCGATCCGCTCCGGGCCGGACGCCATGTGGAACAGCAGGACCCGGACCTCCCCGGTCACCGCGCGGCTTCCCACTCGGCGTGCGTGACGGCTGTCGCCGAACTCGGCAGGAACGCCACCACCTGCATGGTCGTCATGGTTCCGCCGGTCCGGAACGGGTGCAGCTTCTGCCGGTGGTCGAGGTGGCGCCGGCTGGTCTCGAACTCCCGGAACCGGGCCTCGTCCACCCAGTCGCTGACGATGTAGTAGACGCCCTTCTCCTCGCTGCGCGAGAGCCACTGGCCGAGATTTGCCGGATGCGAGGTGACCGAGTCGCCGATCTCGGTCCACACCCGCTCGAACTCGTCCTCCGCCCCCGGCTTGATCTGCATGCGCAGCATCACCCGGAACGCGCCGGCGCCGGCCATCAGGAGATCCCCCCGTCGACCGCGATCGTCGCGCCGGTGACGTACCGGGACAGGTCGCTGGCCAGCCACAGCACCGCACCGGCGACCTCGTCGGGCGTGCCCAGCCGGCCCAGGGAGGTCTTGCCCGAGTACCGCTCGACCAGGGCTTCGCGCTGCTGCTGCGGCAGGGCCTCGGTGGCCTCGGTGTGGATCACGCCGAGCGCGACCACGTTGCAGCGGATGCCGCGGCCGCCCAGCTCGCGGGCGAGCGAGCGGGAGAGCCCGACCAGGGCCGCCTTCGTGGCGGTGTAGTGCGCCCGCAGCGGGATGCCCACCTCCACCGACTTCGAGCCGACGCTGACCACCGAGGCGCCCGGGGCGAGCAGCGGCAGCGCCTGCTGGATGATCAGGTGTGCGGCGGTCAGGTTGACGGCAAGGGTCCGGTCCCACTCCGGCGCGGGCAGCTTCTCGTACGGCACGTGGCTGATCACGCCGGCGTTGTTGACCACCAGGTCCAGCCGGCCGAAGGTGGTACGCGCCTCGTTGACCAGCCCTTCCACCTGGGACCGATCGCCGAGGTCGGCGACCACCACCCGGTGCTGGCCGCCGATGTCCTTGAGCTCGCGTTCCAGCGACTCGGCGGCCTCGCCGGCCTGCTGGTAACACGTGATCACGTCGACGCCGTGCCTGGCGAGCGCCAGGACGACGCCGCGGCCGACACCGCGGGTGCCCCCGGTGACGAGCGCCTTCTTCCCGGCAAGGTCGAGGTCCATGGTGGTTCCTCCTGAAAAGGGGTCGGAAGGGGTTCAGAGAAGTGCGGTCAGGGCCAGGCAGTTGAGGGCGAACGCGGCGATCGAGAGGACCGCCCGGAGCCGGTTCCACCCGCCCCAACTGCGCCGGGGGTCGACCGCGGCGAAGTCGGCCGGCAGGTTGTCCGGGTCGAGGGTCCGGATCCAGCGGTTCACCGGCACGTTGCGGCTGATCGAGATGGCGATGCAGAGAGCGCCGAGCAGGCCGGCGAGGGCGAACAGCCACCGTGCCGGCGGCGGTTCGACGAGCACCGCGAGGGCCACGTCGCCGGCGCCGGCGACCAGCATGCAGGCCGGCATGAACGGGTCGTAGCGGCCGGCGAAGAAGGCGTGCGTGTAGACGTACCGGTCCGGTGGCAGTGTGCTCAGCAGCGGCCAGCCGCCCAGCTGGGTCCACATCATCACGCCGGCCGCCAGTCCGGCGGCGAGCAGGACGACGGGGATCAGAGGTGTGGTCACGGTCATCGGCCGGCTGTTCTCAGCGCACCGCTGACCGGTCCCGCGCGGCCGCCTCGACCTTGCCTTTGATCAGCTCCAGCTGGCGCCTGGTGTTGCCGTTCATCCGCGCCGTCATGGTGGCGTCGTCGACCGGGAGGCCGGGCTTCATCTCGAAGTCCTGCACCCACCGCATGCGCACGCCGGCGTCCGCCGGCAGGTACTCCCAGAAGATCGACATGTACTTGAAGACGCCTGTCTCCACCCGGTGCGACCGCACGGTGTGCGTGGTCTCGTCCGGGGTTCGGGCCGAGACCCAGCTCCACACCTTGCCGTCCGCGTCCGGGTGCAGCGCCAGCCGGAAGTACACCGTGCCGTCGCGCTCCTCCAGGACGGTGGCCTCGGCGTACTCGTCGAACAGATCCGGCCAGGACGGCACGTCGTTGGTCATCCGCCAGACCAGCTCGAGCGGCGCGTCGATCAGGATCTCGTTGTCGACGTGTCCGGACATCTCACACCGCCTGACCGGCGAGCTGCTCGTTGACGTACGACACAGCGGTGTGCGGGCTGCGCAGCCGCTCCAGCGCCTCGTCGTCGGAGATCTTCACCCCGAACCGGTGCTGGAGCTGGCTGGCCAGCTCGATGAGCGCGAGCGAGTCGTAGCCCATGTCGGCGAAGTCCATCTCGCTGCGGTCACCGGTGAGCTCGACATCGTCGTCGAGCCCGATGCTGCTGCGCATGATCTCGGTCAGGTCGTCGATGGTGATGTGCTTCGGCACGGTGCTTCCCTTCGGTTCACGAAAACGCCGGGACGGTCCCGGCTCACGGCGGACGGGGCGGCGGCTCAGTCCCGCTGCAGCACGACCGCGGCGGTGAAGCCGCCGTGGCCGCGCACGACGACCACGGCGGTGTGCAGCCGGCGCTGCCGCGGGTCGCCGAGGACGAGGTCGATCTCGCAGCCCGGGGCGAGCTGGGTGGTGGCGGTGGTGTGCGGCAGCACGTTGTGCCGCATGGCCAGCAGGGCGGTGGCCACGTCCAGGGCGCCGCCGCCCGCGTACAGCCGGCCGGTAAGCGTCTTGGGCGCGGTGACCGGCACCCCGCGGGCGCCGAATACCTCGGCCAGGGCCGCGGCCTCGTCCCGGTCGTCCTCGGGGGTGCCCATGGCGTCGGCGAACACCACGTCGACGTCGCGGGGCGCGATGCCGGCGTCCGCCAGCGCGCCCCGGATCACCCGGCCCAGCGCCCGCGGACGGCCCCGGCCGGGCGCCGGGTCGATGCCGGAGGCGTAACCCGCGATGCGGCCGTAGGGGATCCGGTCGCCGAGCGCCTCCTCGTCCTCCACGATCAGGATGGCGCCGCCCTCGCCGGGAAGGTAGCCGCTGGCACTCGCGTCGAACGGCACGTAGGCGCCGTCCGGGTCGTCCACCGTGGAGATCCGGCCGTTGGTGAGCTGGGCGGTGAGGCCGTACGGGCAGAGCGAGGCGTCCAGGCCGCCGGCCACCACCAGACCGGTGCCGGACCGGATCAGGCGGCGGGCGTGCCCGAGGCTGTCCAGTCCCCCGGCCTGCTCGTTGCAGACCACGCCGCACGGTCCGCGCATGCCGTACCGGATGGCGAGTTGTCCGGTGGTCGCCGCGTAGAACCAGGCGATCGACTGGTACGCGCCCACCCGTGACGGCCCCTCCTGGTACAGCCGGACCATCTCCTGTTGGCCGAACTCGGTGCCGCCGGAGGAACTGGCCGTGACGACCGCCATGTCGTACTCGGGCCGGGCAGCCGGATTCACGTCCGCGTCGGCCAGGGCCGCGTCGGCCGCCGCGATGCTCATGTGGGTCCAGACGTCCATCTGCGGGAGCAGGCGGCCGGAGACGTGGTCACGCGCGACGAAGCCGGGCACCTGCCCGGCCAGACGCACCGGGTACGACGCGGGGTCGAAGCGGGTGATCCGGCCGATGCCGGACTTGCCACGCAGGACCGCCTGCCAGTGGGCGTCGGTCCCGATTCCGGTCGGCGCCACCACGCCGATACCGGTGATCACGGCATTTCTGACCCCTGAGGCATTCATGGTCACCGATTGCCCTTTCCCCGTCTCCGCCGGTCTGACGTCGTCAGTCTCTGGCGGCACCCTGGAATCCTTCTCGAAGGGACCTCGACGGTCCGGCCCGTGCGCCGGCCGCGTCAGGCGAGCGCGACGGCGTTGCCCAGCAGGGCGAGCAGGGCCAGGCCGGTACGCAGCAGGTGCCAGCGCCGCCAGAGCGGGCGCGGGTCCTGCCAGTCGCCGGGCAGCCGGTCCGGGTCCAGCGCCTTGACCCGGCGGTTGAGCGGCACGTTGCAGAAGTGCGAGACGACCGAGACACCCACCAGCAACAGCGCGCACCCGGCGAACAGCTGCCGGGTGGGGCCGCCGGCGACAACCGCGAGCACGATGTCGAGCACCGCCGAGGTCAGCACGACGACAGGCATCGTGGGGTCCCAGTTGCGGCCGATCAGCCGGTGCGCGTACACGTACCGGTCCGGCGGCATGGCGAACAGCCCGGGCAGCACGCTGAGCGCGACGGCGAACAGCACGCCGGCCACCAGGCCGCTGCCCACCACGGCGAGCACTCCGAGAGTCTGCTGCAGCATGGTTTCCTCCTCCCGGCGGCGGCCGGTCCGCCGGCGCGGCCCGGCCGCCGCCGCGTCAGCGGGACGCGACGGGCGCCGCGGCGGTGAACTCGGCGAGCACCGCCGCGTCCTCGTCGCCGCGGCCGCCGCGCACCACTGTGGCGAAGCGCTCGGCGGCCCGCTCGGTCACCGGCAGCCGTACCTGGTGCTCCGCCGCCTCCGCGCAGGCCAGGTCCAGGTCCTTGCGCATCAGCTCGGCGCGGAAACCGGCCGGCCGATAGTTGTGCCCGGCCATGTATCCGGCCCGGAAGCTCAGCACCGGGGACCGCCAGCCGCTGTGCTCCAGCGCGGTGAGCAGGACGTCGCGGGGCAGTCCGGCGGCCTCCACCAGCCCGACCGCCTCGGCCAGCCCCGCCGTCTGCACCCCGAGCAGCAGGTTGAAGGCGAGCTTCACGGTGCTGGCCAGACCGGACCGGCCGACGTGCCGCACCTGCTGGCCGCACGCCCGCAGGACCGGGCCCACCCGCTCGGCGATCGCCGGGTCGCCGGCGGTGAGGATCCGCAGGCGGCCCTCACGCGCCATCGGCGGGTTGCCGATCACGCACGCCTCCACCCGGTCGACGCCGAGCGCCGAGAGACGTTCCCCGGCCGAGCGGGCGAACGTCGGCGAGACCGTGCTGGTGTCGACGACGGTCGTGCCGCGCGGCGGGGATCCGGCTCCGAACAGGACCTCGGTCACCGCCGCCTCGTCTGCCAGGCTCAGCACCACGACCGGCGCGGCGGCGAAGGCGTCCGTCGCGCTCGCCGCCACCGAGGCGCCGAGCGCGGCCAGCGGCTCGGCCCGCGCCGCCGTACGGTTGAAGACCGTGACGGCGAAGCCGGCGCGCAGCAGCGAGGCCGCCATGCCCGAGCCCATCGCCCCCAGCCCGATGACGGCCACCGACGGCCGCTCCGCGGCGCTCATGCGCCGGCCGCCGGGTGGGTCTCGACCGACAGCTGCGAGACCGGGCGCATCACCGCGTCCCGGAAGTACGCCTGGAACTTCTCCGGACTCGACGTGTCGCGCGGGGTGGCCAGGAACGGCTGCAGCTTCTCCTCGATCAGGTGCACGCCGCGCTGGGCCGCCACGTGCCGGCCGATGGCGGCGAAGTCCCCTTCGAAGTGGATGATCCGGACGACCACGTCCTCCTTCACGAAGACCGCGGTGCCGAGCAGCCGTCCGGCCGTCCGGCCCTCGCCGTCCCGGAAGTCGGGCGTGTCCATCCGCTGGAAGCCGGCGAAGATCTCGGCGATCTCGTCGTCGTGCCCGGGCTGCACCCGGTACATGATCGCGGCGTACGGCATCAGATTCCTCCGTCCACGGGCAGGGTCGTTCCGGTGATGTAGCGCGACGCGTCCCCGGCCAGGAAGAGCACCGCCGCGGCGACGTCCTCCGGCTGGCAGATGCGGCCCAGGGCGGTCATGCCGACGATGCGGCTCACCGCCTGTGGCGGCAGTCCCGCACCCGGCTCGGTCTCGGTCAGCGCGGGCGCTACCGTGTTGACCCGGATGCCGCGCGGTCCCACCTCCTTGCAGAGCGCACGGGTGAACCCGATCAGCGCCGCCTTCGAGGTGGTGTAGTGCACGCCGTTGGACCGCCCGCGCAGCGCCACCGACGAACCGATGTTGACCACCGATCCGCCGTCGGCGACCAGCGGCAGCACCGCCGAGGTGACCAGGTACGCCGTCGTGACGTTGTGGCCGACCACCCGGTCCCACTCCTCGTCACGGAGTTGGTCGAACGGCACGTTGCCGTCCACTCCCACGTTGTTGACCAGCACGTCCAGTCCACCGAAGGTCTCTTCGGCCGCCTGAGCCAGCTGATCGGCCCCGGCCCGGGTGGTGACGTCGGCGGCCACCACCCGATGGCCCGGGCCGCGCGCGTCGAGCTCGGCCTGCAGGTCCTTGGCCGCCTGGTCGGACGAGTGATAGCAGGTGAGCACCCGGGCGCCGCCGTCGGCGAAGGCCAGCACGGTGGCCCGCCCGATGCCCTTGCTCCCGCCGGTCAGCAGCACTCTCTTTCCGCTGACTCCGAGGTCCATGTCTCGATGTCCTCTCTCTCAGCCCGCGGCCGGCGCGGGGTCGGCGGCCACGGTGGCCGGTTCGGGGGCGAGCGCGGCGCTCAACCGGCGCCGGCCCAGGTGGAAGGCGATCCCGGCGGCCACCGCCAGGCCGCCCAGCACGGCGAAGTAGCGCGGCAGCGGGACTGTCGTGCTCAGCCGGGCGAGGGCGCCGTTGCCGACCCCGCCGCCGATGGCGGCGAAGAGCCAGTACATCCCCATGACCCGGCCCAGGAACGCCATCGGCAGCACCTCGGCGCAGGCCGCGATGCTGGCCGCGGCCACCACGATCTCGCCGACCGCGTTGCACAGGTAGCAGGCGACGAGCCAGCCCGCGGAGGCGCGTGCCGGTCCCGCGGCGGTCACCGCGGCCACCGCCATCAGCAGGAAACCGGCGCCGACCAGGGCGAGGCCGGTGGCGAGCCGGCCGGCCAGAGCGTGCCGCCGGCCGTACCGTGGCAGCACCGACGCCAGCACCGGCGCGAAGACCAGCAGTCCCAGCGGCGTCACCGCCTGCAGCCAGCTGGCCGGGACGAGGAAGCCGCCGAACTGGCGGTCGACCTCGTCACGGGCGAACGCGGTGAGCACCGACCCGGCCTGCGCGATGATCATCCAGAACAGCGTCGTGCCCAGGAAAACCAGCAGGAACACCCGCAGGCGACGGCGATCGGCCGCCCCGAGCAGCGGGTCACGGTGGAGCCAGACGTAGCCGCCCACGGTCAGCAGCAGGCTGACCAGGCCGACGACCGCGACCCCGCCGAGCACGCCGACGCGCCCGGTGACCGCACCGGCGACGAGCGCCGCCACCAGCAGGCCACCCACCGCCGCCCAGACACCCACCCGGCGGCGTTCGGCCTCGTCGAGCGGCCGGCGCGGCGACGTGCCGGCACCATCGAAGCCCGGCGCGGTGACCAGCAGCCACACACCGCAGGCCGCCATCACGGCCGCGCCGAGCCCGAAGCCCAGCTGCCAGTCGACCCGCTCCCCGACGAACCCGGTCACCAGAGGCGCCACCAGGGCGCTGAACTGGGTGCCGACGTACATCAGCGAGATGCCCGACTCCCGGGCGGCCTGGTCGGGCAGCAGGGTGTTGACCAGCGCCTGATGGTTGGGTTTGAACAGGGCCCCGCCCACCGCCACCACGGCCAGGCCGGTCAGCGCCGCCCCCGGCCACGGACACGCCAGCATCGCGTATCCGGCCGCGCTGAGCATGCTCCCCCCGATCAGCGCCGGGCGCTGGCCCAGGACCCGGTCACCGAGCCAGCCGCCGAGCAGACTGAGCGCGAACATCAGCGAGACCCACATGCCGAACAGCGCGGCCGCGTCACCGATCGACAGCCCGAGGCCGCCGTCGGCTCGCGCGCCCGCGGCGAACAGCACGAGCACCGCGTGCATGCCGTAGTAGCCGAACCGCTCCAGGGCATCGGCCACGAACAGCGACCGGTACCAGGCGGGCATGCGGGACAGGCTGACCTGTCCGGTGGGCGGCCCGGTCACGACCGGTGTCCTGAGGCGCGTGCCAGCGCGCCGGCGAGCATCTCGTCCGCGTCGGTGACCGCACCGGCCGAGCGCCACGCGACGAACGCGTCCGGGCGGACCAGCACGGCGCCGCCCGGCGACACGTCGTACGCCGTGGCCCAGTCCACGCCGTCCGGCCGCAGGTCGCCGTCCTCGGCGATCACGTAGTTGCGCAGCGGCACACCCGTCTGCTTGGCCGCCCGCTCGGCCGCCTCCGTCCACGCGGTGCCGGAGCTGCCGGTGAGCAGCACGAAGCGGTCCCAGAACAGGTCGATCGTGGAGATCCGCTCGCCGTCGCGCCGCAGCGGGACGTGCGGGGCCCGGGTGCCCGGTTTGCCGTCCAGGACCAGGGCCGGGGTGAGCACCGCGGCGTCCGGCTCGACGCCCAGGATCCCGCTCGAGATGTACCGGTAGCCCAGCGTGATGATGATGTCGTCGACCATGGCCGCCCGGGTCGCCTCGTCGGCGTACCCGTGCCGGATCCGGTTGCGGATGATGGCCTGCTCGGCCATCGCCCTGCCGACCCGGCGGCGCTCGGCGTCGTACGTGTCGAGCAGCGCCGGGCCGCCCGTGCCGCCGAGCACCGCGGCGAGCTTCCAGGCCAGGTTGTGCGCGTCGTGGATGCCGGTGTTCGCGCCGAACCCACCGGCCGGCGGGTGCACGTGCGCGGCGTCCCCGGCCAGGAAGACCCGGCCCACCCGGAACGTCTCGGCCACCAGTTGGGCGCCCTCCCACGGCACCTTCGCCATCACCTCGACGTCCAGGTCCGCCTTGCCCGCGCCGGCCCGAAGCAGCTCGACGCAGCGCTCGTCGGTGAAGTCCTCGGGGCCCTCGCCCTTCTCCGGGAAGTAGATCGGGGCGGCCAGCCAGGGGTCACGGCCGTGCAGCCGGGACAGGCCCATCGAGACACCGGGCGCCGCGGTCGCGTAGCAGAGGATGAACTTGCGGCCCTTGAGCAGGTTCTCCAGCTCCGGGGCGCGGAAATAGATGCTCATCGCGTGGAAGACCGCGCCGCGTCCCTCACGCCGCACACCCAGCAGATCGCGGGTGGTGCTGGACGCGCCGTCCGCACCGATCAGGTACTTCGCCCGGACGGTGAGGACCTCACCGGTCTCCCGGTCGCGGGCGATGGCGGTGACTCCCTGGTCGTCCTGCTCGATCGACTCCAGCTGCGTGCCGAACCGCAGGTCGCAGCCGCCCTGCCGGGCGTACTCGGTAAGCACCACCTCGTAGCGGTCCTGCCCGCAGCCCATCACCCGTTCCGGGCTGATGCCCGGACCGTCCAGCGAGGGCGACTCGAGCACCTCGGCGTCGTCGATCTCGGCGTACGTGTTGACCCGGATGATCCCGCCCTCGAAATAGGGGTGGGAGTCGCCCATCTCGAGCGCCCGGATGTCGGCGCCGATCCCGGCGGCCCGGAACAACTCCATGGTGCGTGCCTGCAGGCCCGGGGCACGGGGCAGCCGTGAGGTGCCGCTGCGTTTCTCGACCAGCAGGGTACGGATTCCGTGCCGGCCGAGGAACAGGGCGGCGGACAGGCCGACCGGCCCGGCCCCCACGATCAGCACGGGAACTTCGACGGTTGACATCCACATTCCTCTCTGCCGGTGGCGCGCGGCGCCGCGAATCCATCGGCACGGTCGTCGCCGCCGGATCACCGGCAAGAGACAGTGCTACGCACCCCCGCTCGAGAATCTCTGGCGCAGCAGTCCGGCGCTGCTGGGGCGGTACGCGCGGGGGCCGGCTCCACAGCACGTCGAGTGGTCCTCCACAGCCGCTCGGCAGGATCCCGACGCGGCGGTACCCGATCGCCGGCTCGTGTCTCGAGAGGAAAGCCCTGTATGACCACCGCAACGGATGTCAGCACGCCGGCCGGCCTGATGCGCCTGGGCAACGCGTTCTGCGACGCCAAGGCCCTGCTCACGGCGGTCGACCTCGACCTCTTCACCCACCTGCAGGCAGGGCCGGCCACCCAGGAGGAGATCCGGCAACGGCTTCACCTGCACGGCCGCGGGCTGTCCGACTTCCTGCACCTGCTCACCGCGCTCGGTGTGCTGGTCAAGGACGGCGACCGCTTCGGCAACGCCCCGGGCGCCGAGGCCTATCTGGTCCGCGGCAAGCCCAGCTATGTCGGCGGCTTCATGCACCGGGCGAACCGCAACCTCTATCCGGCCTGGGGCAAACTGGACGAGGCGCTGCGCACCGGGCGGCCGCAGTCCGGTGGTCGGTTCGAGGACGTGCTCGCCCGTCCCGAGGTGCTGCGTCAGTTCATCGGCATGATGGACGCGCTCACCCAGCAGCTCGCGCCGGAACTGGTGGACGCGTACGACTGGGGCCGGCACGCCACCCTGCTGGATGTGGGCGGCTGCCGCGGCAACTTCGCCTCCCACGTGGTCAAGGCGTTCCCGGACATCGAGGGCCACGTCTTCGACATGCCGGCGATGGAGCCGTTCTTCGACGAGCTGATGGCCGGGCTGGACCTGACCGGCCGGGTGACGTTCCACGGCGGCAGCTTCTTCGTCGACCCGCTGCCGACGGCCGACGTGGTGGTGCTCGGCCACGTGCTGCACGACTGGGACGAGCAGCAGCGGGCGGCCCTGGTCCGCAAGGCGTACGACGCGGTCCGTCCCGGCGGGGCGCTGGTCGTCTACGACCGGATGCTCGACGACGACCCGCGGCACGTGGAGAACCTGGTGATCAGCCTCGACATGCTGCTGGTGACCGACGGCGGCGCCGAATACCCGGTGAGCGAGCTGCGCCGGAACGCCGAGGCCGCCGGCTTCGGCTCGGTGACCGATCAGCCGCTCGGCGACTACGACACGTTCGTGGTGTGCCGCAAGGACTGAGTCCGGCACGGGCGTCCGGGACGGCCTTCGAGGGCCGTCCCGGACGCCTGTCGCGGCGGCGCCGGCTCAGGAGACGGCGGGCGTGCGCGGCACCGACATCTGCGTGACGCAGCGCAGCAGGCTGTTCTGGAAGGTACGGACGAACCCCGCCTCGTCACCGGTGTCGCGGGGCGTCCGCAGGAACGGCTTGAGCCGGCGCTCCACCTCGCGCACGCCCGGCTGGGACGCCATGAAGCGGGCCACCACGGTGAGGTCGCCCTCGTACTCGATCACCCGCACCAGCGTGCTGTCCCGGATGAACACGGCGGTGGCGAGGATCCGCGCCGCCGGCCGACCCGCCTCGCCGGGCACGTCCGGCGAGGCGGGCCGGCGGAAGCCGCTGAACACCTCGGCCACCTCGTCCTCGTGGCCGGGCAGGATGTCGTAGGTCAGGGCGGCGAAAGGCATGGCGTTCCTCCGGGATCGTCGGGATTCGGTCCACCATCGCGGCCGTGCCTCGAGACGGTCTCGAAGAACGACAGCCCCGGCTGCCTGGGCGGCCGGAGCTGTCGCGATCGATCGCGGGTTACAGGCCGGCGTCCTGGTAGGCGCCGATGTTCAGGCCGCTGCTCGGCAGCGGGTTGCCGAAGTAGTCCTGCCCGCCGGCCGCCTTGACCTTGACGCCGGCCCCCAGCGCCGGCGACCCGGTCCGCAACTTCATCCCGTCCGCCGTGGTTCCCGGCGCCACGAAGCGGGGGTCTCCGGTGACCCCGTTGAGCTGATGCACCGGCGGGGTGGTGACCCGGTGGAACAGGTTGTGGTCGTAGGTGCCCGCCGGGTCGGCGATGGTGGAGCCCGCCGGCTGGCCCACGAAGATGTTGTTGGTCCACGTCGCGGCCGTGCCACCGTTGGTCAGCACCAGGGCGGGCGCGGCCGGGGCGTACACCGTGTTGTTGTAGATCTGCGTGTTGGGCTGCGGCCCGCACGGCAGGGTGAAGACACCCAGGTAGGGATTCGACGAACCGTCGTTGACACTGATGTTGTACCGCACCGTGTCGTCGGCGGACGAGGATCCGTCCGAGGCGCAGATGAACATGAAGCCGCCGGCGTTGTTGCTGCTGTAGTTGTACTCGAACACGGTGCCGAAGTTCGCCGCTTCGATGCCGTAGCCGATCCCCACCCCGAAACCGTTCGAAACGAAGTTGTTGCGGAACTTCGTGTCGTCGGAGTTCCAGGCGTACATGCCCAGGTTGTAGTCGGGTGAACGGGTGTTGAATCCGTCCACCACGTTGTCGCGGACGACGGCGCTGACACCGTTGAGCAGGACGACGCCGTCGCCGCCGGCGTCCTTGACCTGGTTGTTGTTGATCGACACATCGGTGAGCGGGACATACGCCGAACCGGGCCCGGTGGGATTGCCGGCCCGCTTCTGCCAGGACGAGAACAGGCCGATGCCGGTCCGGTCCACGTGGGTCGCCGTCGACTTGGTGACGGTGACTTCCCGGAATCCGGTAGGCGTCGTGGCGCCGGCCGCGTCGAAGACGATGCCGCCCGACGGGTTCGGGTAGCGGCAGTCGCAGCCGTTGACGTCGTGCACCGACACGTTGGCGATCCGGTAGTCCGCGCCGATGCCGTAGTCCTCCAGCAGCACGTAGATGCCGACCCGCTGCTGATCGGCGCCGGGAGCGGCCCCGGTGTTCGTGACGTCGAGGTTCTTGATGGTGTAGCCCTGCACGTTGCGCAGCAGGATCGCGGCCCGCGCGCCGGCGCCCGCGATCTGCGGGCGGTTGCCCGTCCCGTACGACCGCAGGATGATCGGCAAGTCGGCGGTGCCGGATCCGTGCGGCGTCAGGGTGCCCGTGCAGGTGGTGCCGGACCTGAACGCCACCTCGTCACCGGCGCCCAGGGTGAGCGCGTTGACCTTGGCCAGGGTGCGCCAGGGGTGCTTGCTGTCGGCTCCGGAGTTGCTGTCCGAGCCGGCCGCGCAGTCGACGAAATACTGCGTGTCGGCGGCCTCGGCCGGAGTCGCTGTCAGAGCCGTGACCGCGGTGACTCCGAGAATGAATCCGAGACCCATGCGCAGCGTACCGCTGATGGATCTTGGCAATACCCGCATCTCCTACCCCCCAATGGTGAAATGGGCAGGGAACCACGCCCGGCGAGCAACGGCCCGCCGGTTCTCTGTGGATGGTCCCCCCGCGCCGGGTGGTCTGCGTCCGCGAACAGATCTGTCCGGGGGCAACGGCCACAGGTTCGGCGGGAAGGATTGTTGCACCGGAGGGCAAGAACCGAGGCCCCGTGCGCGCCCCGGTCGGCTGGTCATCGACCGGAAAGGACCTAACGGCGCATCGGCGTCGGACGATCATCCACAAGCGAGGACGGGCGAACGGCTCGAACGACCCTTGACGCGCCCTCCAAGCCCGCGGGCGATGCTGCACCGCATCTGCGCACCGGCTGTGAGGAGATCCACGATGGACATCGGAATCGGCTTGCCGACCACGGTCAGCGGCGCCGACGGCCGCGCCCTGGTCGCCTTCGCGCTGCGGGCGGAGGCGGCCGGCTTCTCGACGCTTGCCTGCTTCGACCGTCTGGTGTACGACAACTACGACAGCCTGATCGCGCTGGCCGCCGCGGCCGGCGCCACCGAGAGGATCCGGCTGGCCACCACCGTCCTGCTCGCACCGTACCGCCCGAGCGTCGCGGAACTGGCCAAGCAGCTGGCGTCGCTGGACCGGCTCTCCGGCGGGCGGCTCGTGCTGGGCGTCTCGGCGGGTGGCCGCGCGGACGACTTCGCCGCGGCCGGCACGACGTACGGCGACCGCGGGCGCCGGCTCGACCGGATGATCGAGGAGATGCGCGAGATCTGGGCGGGCCGGGGGCCGTTCCCCGGGATCGGGCCGCGGCCCACCGGCGGCGACGTGCCGGTGTGGATCGGCGGCCACTCACCGGCCGCGCTGCGCCGCGCCGCCCGGCACGGCGCCGGCTGGATCTCACCCGGCGGGTCGGCGGCCGGATTCCCGCAGCTCGTCGAGCACGCGCGGGCGGTGTTCACCGCGCAGGGCCGCACCGAGGCGCCGTACCTGGTGGCGCTGGCCAACGTCGCTCTCGGCGAGCAGCGCCGGGCCGAGGCCGAACGGCACGTCCTGCGCTACTACCAGCACCTCGGCCCGAAGGCGCGTTTCCTGGTCGACAGCCTGATCACCGACGGTCCCGGACTGCGCGCCGCGGTCGACGGATTCGCCAAGGCGGGCTGCGACGAGCTGCTGCTGTTCCCCTGCACCGGCGATCCGCAGCACGTCGACGACCTCGCCGCCGAGCTGCACCGCTGACCCCGGTGGCGCCGGGCCCGGCCGGGCCCGGCGCCACCGTCACACCAGCCGGGCGCGGGCCTCGGCCAGCAGGGCGTACTGCTCCCGCCAGTCGGCGCCCTCGAGTGCCACCACGAACTGGTCGACGCCGGCCTCGATGTGCCGGGCGAGCCCCTCCGCCGTCTGCTCGGGGTCGCCGCCGACCACCACCTGCCGGGTGTGCTCGATCGGCAACCGGTACGCGTCGGCCAGGCTACGGGCCATCTGCTCGGCAAGATCCGCATGCGGCCGGGCGGCCATCCTGGCGTAGATCATCGTGCCGACGCGGGGCGTGGGGCGGCCGTACTGCCCGGCGAGCACGGACAGCCGGTCGGCCGAGGCACGGATCTCCTCCGGGGTGCTGATCGTGGTGAGCCAGCCGGTGCAGTGCTCGGCGGCGCGCCGCAGGGACCGCTCGGAGCGGCCACCCACCCAGACCGGCGGCACCGGCACCGCCGGGCGCAGGGTGACCTCCGGCTGCGCGGGCATGCCGAGCAGCTTGGTGGGGCGGCCGGCGAGCAGGTCGGGCAGCAGGCGCAGGAACTCGTCGGTGCGCCGGCCCCGCTCGGTCAGCGGCACCCCGGAGGCGTGCCACTCCTCGGCCCACTTGGCGCCGGTGCCGACGCCGAACTCCACCCGGTTGCCGGACAGGTACTGCAGCGTGCCGAGCTGTCGGGCGACCCACACCGCCGGCCGGGTCGCCACCAGCATCACCGAGAAACCCAGCCGTACCCGGCTGGTGACGGCGGCCGCGGCGGCGAGGGTGAGCGTGCACTCCAGCAGCGGAACCCCACCCATGCTGAGGTGGTCGCCGGACCAGACGGAGTCGAGGCCGACCTCCTCGGCGTGGCGGGCGACGTCCGCCATGCCGGGCAGGTCGTTGCCGAGGTGACCGATGTTGGGGAGCAGAACCCCGATGTCGAGACTCATCTGCCGCTCCGTCCTCAGTCCCGGCCGCAGGTCAGGAGGATGTCGAAGGCGCCGAACCGGCGGTCGGTGATCGACGTGAATCCCGCCGCGCGCGCCTGCGCCCCGATCTCCTCGACCGTGTACTCGCCGCCGCCGTCGGTGACGAGCAGCATGTTCAGGCTGGCCATCAGGTTCTCGACGTTGTCCCGCTCGGCCGTCAGCATCCGGTCGTAGATCACCAGCACGCCGCCGGGCGTGACGGCGTCGTACGCCTTGCGCAGCAGCAGCGCCCGTTCCTCGGGGTTCCAGTCGTGCAGGATGTGTCCGAAGATCACCACATCGGCGGTGGGCAGCGGGTCCCGGAAGAAGTTGCCGGGGTGAAAGGTCACCCGGTCGGTCACCCCGGCCTCGGCCGCCACCTCCGCGAAGAACGGCTCGATCTGCGGGCGGTCGAAGACGGCGCCGCGCAGTCCCGGGGTGTGCCCGACCAGGTGCGCGACCAGGCTGCCCCGGCACCCGCCGAAATCGAGCACGCTGCCGCGACCGGTCCAGTCCACCGCCTGCCGGAACTCCTCCCACAGGCCCTGGGTCAGGCCGTCCATCATCCGGACGAAGTGCCCGACCGCCACGGGGTCGTCGAGCATCGACTCGAAGTCACCGGTGGCCTGCGGCTTCCCGGTGCGCAACGCCTCGGCGAGCCCCGCGTACACCGGGTACAGGTTCAGGTAGGCGCCGCGCAGGAAGCCGCCGATGTCGTCAGCGCTGCCGGTCACCAGGTACCTGTCGGTGGCCGGCGTGTTCGCGTAGCGGTCGCCGGTCTTCCGCAGCACGCCCAGGGCGACCAGCAGCCGCAGGTAGTCGTCGAGGCCGCGACCGTGCAGGCCCAGCCGCTCGCGCAGTTCCCCGGCACTGGCCGGCCGCTCGTGCAGGGTCGTGAACACCTCCAGCCGTACGGCGGTGAGCAGGGCCGCGGCGTCGCAGAACCGGTTGCCGAGCCGGAGCAGACCGGCCGAGGTGTCGACGTCTCCGATGGGTGTGGCGGCGGTCATGGTGGTCTTCCCTCTCGTCGGCGTGCACGTCCGCCGCGACTGTCGCCACAGTGGTTGGAGAACGACTCGACGCCGGATGGAAGAACGCGACAGGCCTCGATCCCGCTTCGAGCCGCCTCCGACGGCGCACCGCCAGGCTGGCCCAGCCGGATACGTGTCCCCCGGCGAGAGAGGTCTGCGATGAGCCTGCCCGATGCAGTCGACTATCCCTTCGCGTGGGAGCCTCCGATGGAGGTCCCGGCGGGTTGGCGCACCCTGCGAGAGCACTCCCTGCAGCCGGTGCGCCTGCCCAGCGGCGACCCGGCCGTGCTGGTCACCCGGTACCGGGACGTGAAGGCACTCTTCTCCGACCACCGGCTGAGCCGCAACACCGGCCGTTACCCCACCTCCCGGATCTCCCCGAACAACGAGATCTTCAACGATCCGGAGATCGACAACGATCCGCCGCGGTATCTCGAGGAGCGCAGCCTGGTCGTGCGGGCGTTCAGCGCGCGCCGCATCGAGTCGCTGCGGCCGCACGTCTGGGAGATCGCCGACGAGCTGATGGACGCCATGGCGGCCGCCGAGCAGCCGGTCGACCTGATGGAGAGCTTCGCGTTCCCGCTGCCGATCCGGGTGATCTGCCGGCTGCTGGGCGTGCCGCACGAGGAGCACGCCAAGTTCCGGGAGCTGGTCGACGGTTTCCTGTCGGTCACCAAGCTGCCCACCGAGGAGGTCGAGCGCTGCCGGGTGGGTCTGTGGACGTACCTCGGGGAATTGATCGACGCGAAGCGTCACCACCCGACCAACGACCTGACCAGTGAGCTCGTCAAGATCAGTGACGAGGACCAGAAGAAGCTGTCGGACCACCAGCTGCAGCACTGGGTGCAGACCCTGCTGATCGCCGGGTACGTCACCACGGCCAGCCAGATCGGCACCAGCATGGCCGTGCTGCTGCACCGGCCGCACCTGGTGCGCGAGGTGCAGGCCGACTTCGGCATCGTGCCCACGGCCGTCGAGGAGCTGCTGCGTTACCAGCTGATGGGTACGTCGCTGGGCTCGCTGCGCTACTGCCTGGAGGACATCGAGCTGTCCGACGGCACGGTCGTGCCGAAGGGCTCGACGGTCATGCTCTCGGTGGAGTCGAACTTCGACGAGGAGGTGTTCACCTGCCCGATGGACCTGGACATCCACCGCCGGGAGAACAACCACATGTCGTTCGGCTCGGGCATCCACTACTGCGCCGGCGCCCCGCTGGCCCGGATGGAGCTGCAGGTGTCGATGGAGGGGCTGCTGCGGCGGTTCCCCGGACTGCGGCTGGCGCAGCCCGGCGAGGACCTGCCCCGGGTCGAGGGCGGGTTCCTCGGCGGGTTCTCCTACGTCCCGGTCCGGTGGTGACGGCGATGACCGGCCTGCTCGTCACCGCCGACCCCACCACCTGCGTGACCAGCTGCATGTGCGTCTACCGGGCGCCGGAGGTCTTCGACCAGGACGACGACGGTCTGGTGGTGGTGCTCGACGCCCGGCCGCCGGCGGAGCTGCACGACGCCGTGCGCCGGGCCGCCCGGGGATGCCCCACCCAGTCGATCACACTGACCGACCAGCCCCTCTGACGACGAACGCCCGGGGCGGAAGGGACCGCGGTCTCTCCCGCCCCGGGCGTTCCGGCGCTCAGAGCGCGAGCTCTATCCCGTAGTGCCGCAGCCACGCGTCGAACTGCAGCGCGGTCTCCACGTTGACCCGGCTGTGCCACTGGTTCGCCACCGGGGTGCGGTCCCCGATCGCCCGCTGGGCCGCCGCGACGTCCAGCAGCGGCAGCACCGGCGACGACGGGTCGGCCAGGACGGCGGCCATCTCCCGGTGCAGCGCCTCGGCGTATCGCGGGTCCTGGGTCACCGGGTAGGGACTCTTCGGCCGGTCCATCACCACCTGCGGCACCAGATCCTTGACGGCCGCCCGCAGCAGGCTCTTCTCCCGGCCGTCGAAGGTCTTGAACGCCCACGGGACGTTGTAGACGTACTGCACCAGGCGGTGGTCGCAGAACGGCACCCGGGTCTCCAGGCTGGAGGCCATCGCGAGCCGGTCGGCCCGGTCGAGCAGCATCGGCAGCCACCGGGTCAGGTGGGCGTACAGGCGTACCCGGATCGTCCGGTCCAGCTCGGTCTGCCCGTCCGGGTGCGGCGTCTCGGCCACCGTCTGCCGGAAGTTGTCCTGGTAGTACCCGGTCATGTCCAGCTTGTCGAGCAGCCCGCGGGCGAACAGCCCACGACCCTGGCCGATCTGGCCGCCGGCGTGGCGCTTCTCGGCCGCGATCCACGGGAACATGTCGGCGGAGACCAGCTCCTCGTCGAAGAGCCACTTGAAGCCGCCGAAGATCTCGTCGGACACCTCCCCGGTCAGGGCCACTGTCGAGTGCTCGCGGGTCGCCTTCAGCATCAGGTACAGCGAGATGTCCATGTCGCCGAGCGTGCTGGGCTGGTCCTGGGCGACCAGCGCCGCCTTGCGGGCCGCCGGGTCGATCAGGTCGGCGGTGCCCAGCACGACGTCGGTGTGCTCGGTGCCGACGTGGCGGGCCAGCGCGGCGGCGTACGGCGCGTCCGGGGTGTCCCGCTGGTCGTCGGGCCGGAAGTTCTCGCTGTAGCCGACGAAGGTGGCAGTGATGCTGCGGATCGGCTGGTCGCCGGCCCGGCGCCGGGCGAGCGCCGCGAGCGCGGTCACCGCGCTGGAGTCGATTCCGCCGGACAGCGTCGTGCACAGCGGCACGTCGGCCACCAGCTCGCGGGTGACGATCTCCTCCAGCAGCCCGCGGACGGTGTCGATGGTGGTCGGCAGGTCGTCGGTGTGCGGGTGCGCCTCGATCGCCCAGTAGCGCTGCTCGCGTACCCCGGAGCGGCTGAACACCAGCGTGTGCCCGGCCTTGAGCTCCCGCATGTCCCGGAAGACGGTCCGGCCCGGGGTCTTCGCTGTGGAGAACAGCTCGCGCATCCCCTCGGTGTCCACCACCGGGCGGACCCGGCCGGTGGCAAGCAGCGACTTCGGCTCGGAGGCGAACATCAGGCCGCCGTCGACCTCGGCCACGATCAGCGGCTTGATGCCCATCCGGTCACGGATCAGCACCAGCTCCTGCTTGCGCACGTCCCACACGGCGAACGCGAACATGCCCTCGATCCGCTTCGCGCAGTCGACGCCCCACTCCAGGTACGCGCGCAGCACCACCTCGGTGTCGCTGCGGGTGCGGAAGCGGTGGCCACGGGTCTCCAGCTCGCCGCGCAGCTGGCGGAAGTTGTACACCTCGCCGCTGTAGGTCAGGACCGCCAGCGTACGGCCGTCCTCCTCGGCCACCATGGGCTGCGTCCCGCCGACGAGGTCGATCACGGAGTTACGGGTGTGTCCCAGCCCCACGTGCGCGTCCAGCCATGTCCCGCGGGCATCGGGGCCGCGGCGCTCCAGGCAGTTGGTCATCGCTTCGACGAGTTCCCGATCCGCTCTCAGGTCCCGTTCGAAGTCCACCCAACCGGCGATGCCACACATGTGTCGCTCCTTCGTCATAGGCGTGCCGGCACCGGCCCGCGGGCCGGGACGCCGGTGCGGTCACCCTCGCGCCGGGCACTGGGGCGCGGCTCAAGAGAGCCTCGACACTCACCCACCCGGACCAGCAGTCCTCGAGGCGGCCGTGAGTGGCCGCCCCGACCATGGCGCGAGAGCGGAACGACGAACCGCCCACCCGACGAACCGAGGAGTACGCATGGATCTGGAGCTCAAGGGCAAGCGAGCGGTCGTGACCGGCGCCAGCCGGGGCATCGGCCTGGCGATCGTCCGGGCGCTGACCGCCGAAGGCGTCGAGGTCTTCGGCGGCGCCCGGACGATCAGCACGGAACTGGCCGGGGCGACCCCGCACGTGCTCGCGGTGGACCTGACCGAGGCGGACGGGCCGCAGCGCCTCGTCGACAGCGCGCTCAAGGCGTTCGACGGCCTGGACATCCTGGTCAACAACGTGGGCGGCCGGACCGTCTCGGCCAACGGCTTCCTGGACCTCGACGAGGAGGGCTGGCGCAAGGGCTTCGACCTGAACTTCTTCAGCGCCGTACGGTCGATCCGGGCCGCCCTGCCGAGCCTGGTGCAGAGCCGGGGCTCGATCGTCAACGTCGGCTCGGTGAACGGCCGGTTGCCGGCCCCGCGGCTGGTCGAGTACTCGGCCGCGAAGGCCGCACTGACCGCTCTCACCAAGGCGCTCTCCGAGGAGTACGCGCCGCAGGGCGTGCGGGTCAACACCGTGTCGCCGGGGCCGGTGCTCACCGACACCTGGACCAGCCCGCAGCGCGCCGAGCGGATGGGCATGACCGTCGAGCAGGTGCTGACCACGGTGCCGAAGTGGATGGGCCTGTCGACAGGCCAGATCATCGGCCCGGAGGAGGTCGCGGCGATGGTGACCCTGCTCGCGTCCGGCAAGGTGCCGAACGTGGTGGGTGCGGACTGGCTGATCGACGCCGGCATGCTGAAGGCGGTCTGAGCCGCGGACCAGCGGAGGGGCCGGGTGCATCGCACCCGGCCCCTCCGTTTTTCACGGGGGTCGCAGTAATGCTCAGTGGCCGCCGGCCGTCGCGATGACCTCACCGTTGATGTTGCCGTTGGCCTCGGAACCGAGGAACACGATGAGCCGGGCGACGTCCTCGGGGGTCGCCAGCCGGCCGCTCGGGGTGTCCTTGCGCATCTGCTCGACGATCTCGGCATGCACGTTCTGCTGGCTCTCGGTCAGCGTGCTGCCGGGCGCGACGACGTTGCTCAGGATGCCGTCGCGCGTCCACATCAGACCTCTGACGAAGCCGTTCAGGGCGGCCTTCGCCGCCCCGTAGACCTCGGAACCGTAGAGCCCGGTGCGGGCGGTCACCGAGGACAGCAGGATCACCCGGCCCCAGCCGCGTTCGCGCATGCCGCGCAGCGCCGGCCGGATCGTGTGCATGTGGCCCTCGACATTGGCCCGCAGGTGCGTGAACCACTCGTCCGTGTCGATGTCCTCGAACGGCTGCAGATCCTCCGGGTTGATCCAGACGAAGGTCTGGGCGTTGGCGACGACCACGTCGATGCCACCCCAGCGCTCGAGGATCCGGGTCATGGCCGTGTCGATCGTCGCGGGGTCACGCAGGTCGAGGAAGGTGGCGAAGGCGCGGTCGGGGCCGCCGATCTCGGCCACCACCTTCTCGGCCTCCTCCGGCGCGGAGTGGTAGGTGATCGCCACCCGGGCGCCCTCCTGCGCGAAGATCTGCGCCACGCTGCGCCCGATCCCCTTGGTGCCACCGGTGACGAGCACCCGCTTGTCTTGCAACCCCAGGTCCATGTGGTCAGCTCCTCATCAGGAAAATGATGGTCGGAAAAGGCGGCGGCCCGGCGGGCCGGGCCGCCGGGGTTCAGTCGTCGACCTCGCTGCGCGCGTCGTACATGCCGTCGAGGATCTTGGCCTTCATCGCCGGCACACGCTCTGCCACGCGCAGCGCCGTCCGCGTCGCGGCCAGAGCGACCCGGCCGACCACCGGCTTGTGGGTGATCTGGTCGCCGCTGGTCAGCTTGCGGGACTTGAGGACGGCCTCGAAGCCGTACTTGATCATCTTGGTCTCGTACTCGTTGACCGCCTGCAGCAACGACTTCTGCCCGGCGTCCGCCTCGATGAGCCGCTTGCGCAGCAGCGCCGCGTCGCGCAGGGCGGTGTTGGCGCCGACGCCCATGCCGGGGGTCATCGTGTGGATGGCGTCGCCCAGCAGCGTCACGTTCGTGGTCTTCCACTGCGGGATCGGCACCGAGGTCTGGATGTTGATCGGGAAGCAGGAGTCCAGATCGGCCAGGTCGAACAGCTTGTGCATGTTCGGGTGCCAGTCGTGGCACATCCTCTTCACCAGCGCGACCAGCTCGGCGGGCCGCATCTGCATGACGGTGCCGGGGAACTTGTCGGTCGAGGCCCAGAAACCCCAGTTGATGTAGTCCCGGGTGTTGTCGTAGAGCAGCCCGGGCCACTTCTCCAGCAGCTCGGCCTCGTTGCCACCGATGTTGTTCTTGGCGCGACCGTCGCGGTCCCAGTTGAACTCCATCGAGTGCAGGATGCAGGAGTAGCCGTGCGGCGCCTGCATCAGCCCGATGCCCTGGAAGACGTGCGGCGGCAGCAGCGCTTTGGTCTGCTCGTTCATCGGCACCTTGGCGGTGATCGAGATGATGCCGGCGTCGAGCGTCTTGGCGTGCGGCAGATACTGCTGGCGGACCCGGGACCGGGTGCCGTCCGCGGCGACGAGCAGGTCGCCGGTGGCCGAGGTGCCGTCCTCGAAGAACGCCGTGACGGTGCCGTCGGCGTTCTGCTCGTACCGGGTGAAGACCTTGTCGAAGTGGACCATGTCGTCGGCGTCGGTGAGCAGCACCTGCCGCAGCGTCATGCGGCTCACCGACTTCTCCCCGCCGACCTCGTCGGTGAGCTCGCGCAGCTTGAGATCGAGCACCGAGCGCAGCTGCTCGTCGAGGAAGGTGAAGTAGCGAGGCTCGCGGGCGCAGGTGGCCACGAAGGTGGCGTAGAGGTCCGGAGACAGACATTTGTTGAGGGCGTAACTGCCGGTGCGGTCGATGCCGACGCGATAGCCGTACAGGCCGTCGGAACGGTGGCGGTGGCGCTCGTAGACGGCGACGCTGATGCCGGCCCGGCGCAGGCCGTGTGCCAGGCACATGCCGCCGGTGCCGGCGCCGATGATGATCACGTGGAACTTCGAGCCGGTCATGGAGTTGCCTCCGATCGCAAGGGGTGCCGCTAACGTCATTAGACACACTAGTGATATCCATATTAGGGCTATCGCGCCGAGATGCAAGCCGGACTTGCCGGCCGCTCCCGCCCCGCCACCCGTGACCAGGACTATCCGAGCCCACCCGCGAAACGACCGAAGCCGGCACGAGCGGGAGTCGAGCCGCCCGGCCGACGATCACCAGCGGAGTCCTACGAACAGGAGGTGGTGTCATGCCGGACGCGAGGACCGCGCTGGTGACCGGCGCCAACCGGGGCATCGGCCGGGCGGTCGCCGCCGAGCTGCACCGGCGCGGACTACGGGTGATCCTCACCGCGCGCGCACAGCAGGAGGCGGCCGCGGCGGCCGCCGAGATCGGTGCCGGCGCGACAGGCCTGCGCCTGGACGTCACCAGCGACGATGCTGTCCGCGAGCTGGCCGTCGCGGCCGGCCCGGTGGACGTCCTGGTGTCCAACGCCGGCGTGCTGCTCGAGGACGGCGCGGGCGATCCGCTCACGGTGGGGATGGACGTCGTCGAGCGGACCCTCGAGGTGAACCTGCTGGGCGCCTGGCGGGTGGCGCAGGCCTTCGTGCCGGCGATGGTCGCCGGAGGCTGGGGCCGGGTGGTCTTCGTGTCCAGCGGCACCGGGTCGTTCAGCGCGGGGTTGTTCACCGGCAGCCCGGCGTACGCGCTGTCCAAGAGCGGACTCAACGGCCTCACCCAACTGCTGGCGACCGCCACCAAGGGCACCGGAGTGCTGGTCAACGCGGTCAACCCGGGCCCGACCCGGACCCGGATGATGCCGCACGGGCGGCGCAGCGTGCAGGACGCCGCGGTCGACGTCGCCGACGCGGCGTTGCTGCCCGACGACGGACCCAGCGGGACGTTCCGCCGCGGCGAGCAGGTCTTCGGGTGGTGAGTGCTGGCGCCCCGGCCGGTGGCCGGGGCGCGAGTGGCCGGCCGGTCCGGGCCGGCGCGGACGGCGCCACCCGGCCGCCGATGGCCGGGTGGCGCCGTCCGTGCGGGAGGGGTCAGCCGGTCACACCGGCGCCCTGGTCCGCGCCGATGTTCCAGGGCACGGTGAGCTTGTTGCCGAAGTAGTCGCGGCTGCCCGCGTGGGCGACCGGCACGCCGGTGTCCAGAGCCGGCGATCCGGCCCGCAGCCGGTAGCCCTCGGCGCTGTTCGTGCCCGGCGCCGCCAGCAGCGGATCGCCGACGATCGCTGTGGTGTCCGCGGCCGGCGGGGACACCCGGTGGTAGAGGTTGTGGTCGTAGGAGGAGTACGGGTCCACGATGGCGGCGCCGGCCGCCGGACCGACGAAGACGTTGTCGGTGAAGCTGGTCGTGGCGCCCTGGAAGTTGGAGACCAACGTCGTGCCGACGGCCGTCCAGGCCGTGTTGCCGTAGATGCTCAGGTCGCCGACCGCGGGACACGGGATGTTGTAGACGGCGAGCGGGGCGCCGAACCCGTACGAGCCGGTCGGGTGGTCGTCGTCACTGACGTTGAAGCGGTAGATGTTGCCGACCGCTGTCTCCCCCGCGCCGTTGCAGAACAGCAGGGCCCCACCGTTGTTGCGCTGGGTGAGGTTGTACTGGACGACAGTGCGGTTGGCGGCGTGGTCGATCGCGAACGCCTGGGACGGGTTCGGCCCGTTGCCGTCGGTGACCGTGTTGTACTGCAGGACGGTGCCGTTCGCGTTGCCCACCCCGATCCCGACCCGGAACAGCGAGGTGGCGTACCCGTAGTCGCGGACGATGTTGCCCTCGACCTTGGCGTCGACGGAGGCGAAGATGCCGATGCCGTCACCTGTCACGTGGGTCACCTCGTTGCCCTTGACCACCAGACCGGTGATCGGCACGAACGCCGTGCCCGGGCCGGAGGGGAACTCCGCCCGCTTCTGCCAGCTGGACTCGGTGGCGATGCCCTCGCTGGCCACATCACGGACGGTGCTGGCGGCCACCTGCACGTCGGCGAAGGTGGTCGGGACCGCCGAACCGGTCACCCAGAACACCACGCCTCCGCTGGGCACCGCGGTGTGCCGGTCCTGACAGTCACAGCCGTTGACGTCGTGCACGTCGACCCGCCTGACCCGGTAGTAGCTGCCCGTGCCGAAGTCGTTGAGCTGCACCAGGATGCCGAACCGGGGCTCCTGCGCGGCCGGCGCCGGGCCGTGGTTGGTGACCTCGAGGTCGCTGACCTCCCAGCCCTGCACGTTCAGCAGGTGCACGGCGGCCAGGCCGCCGGTGCCGACGATCTTCGGCTTGGTCCCGGAGCCGTACGCGCCGAGCGTGACGGGCGCCGCGGCGGTACCCGAACCCTGGGGGGTGAAGTCGCCCGCGCAGGTGACCGAGCGCCGCAGCCGGATGCTGTCGCCGGGCCGGTACACCTCGGCGGAGGCGCGGCCCAGGGTACGCCAGGCGGTCTTCTGGGTGGTGCCGGCGGCGCTGTCCGAGCCTGCGGCGCAGTCCACGTAGAAGGTACGGCTGGACGAGGACGCCGTGGCGGCGGCCGGCGGCACGGCCGCCAGCATGGCGACCACCGTCCCGGCCACCGCGAGTATCGATCTCTTCCGCACTGCTCAGCCTCTCTGTCGATCAGATCAGTTCCTCGATGTACGAGATGCCTGACGCACCGCTGCCGTCCAGGCGGCGCCAGCTCTCGCGCAGCCGGAGCCGGCCGTCGGGAAGCCGCTCCGGGGTGGTGACGCACTCACCGGCGACCACCCGGCCGTCGGTCATCAACTGGCTGTAGGCCAGGGTCAGGGTGCCGTCCTCGGCACAGCGGCCGACGAGACGGCCACCGCGCACGGCGCCACCGGCGAACTCGGCCCAGACGAAGTCACCGGACTGGTGGTAGTGACCGATCGGGGTCCGGGTGCCGTCGGACGTCTCCGCGGCGGTGGACCGGAACCGCCGGCTGTCGTAGTTCCAGGCGCCGGCCGTCCCGGTCATCGGCCCTCCTGGTCGGCCAGGAGGTTGTAGTTGGACCGGAAGAAGTTGTCCGGGTCGAGACGTCGCTTGACCGCCTGCAACCGGGCGAACGCGTCCGCGCCGAAGGTGGCGCGGGCCCGGGCCCCGCCGCTGTCCGGGCCGTAGTTGATGTAGCCCTCGCCCCACCGGCTGTACGGCTCGGTGGCCGCGGCGATCGAGCGGGCCCAGGCGATCTGCTCGCCGTCGGCTTCGGCCGGCTCCCAGATCGCCATGCCGGTGATGTTGAAGGCGGCGTCCCGGAACGGGACGGCGGTAGGCGTCGCCGGTGCGCGGCGGACCGCGCCGTGCAGTGGCTCGATCAGCACGGTGTCGTTGAAGGGGGCCCGGAACCGCCCGTTGAGGAACCCGGCGACCAGCCGGTCGACCAGCCGGTCCGGCAGGGCCTCCACGCACCGCGCGCTCCAGTAGTGCCGCAGTCCGAACGGCAGCCGGCCGAGACAGAGCTGCATCGACACGTAGCCGCGCGTCTCCAGCCGCCAGTCCAGGACCGGCAGTGAGCGCAGGCGCTTCTCCATCGTCCGGCGGTACTCCTCGTCGGTGCCGCAGTACGCGACGCTGACCACGGCGGCGGCCTGCTGCATCGGGCCGTACCGCTCCAGCAGCAGGGTGCAGGTCAGCTCGTCCGGGGCCTCCAGCATGAGGTCGCGGAACAGGCGTACGGCCGGGGCCAGGACCCGCTCGGGGAAGGCGACGTAGCCGCCGTACACGGTGCTGACCGGGTGCAGCCGGAACCGGAACTCGCCGACGGCGCCGAAGTTGTGGCCGGCGCCGCGCATCGCCCAGTCCAGCTCGGGGTCGCCCGCCGCGTCCACGACCCGTTCCTCGCCGTCCGCGGTGACCATCCGATACGACAGCACGTTGTCGCAGGTCAGGCCGTATTTGCCCATGAGGTGGCCGATGCCGCCGCCCAGGGTGAGCCCACCCACCCCGGTGGTGTCGAAGGTGCCGCCGGTGGTGGCCAGCCCGTACGCCGAGGTGGCCAGGTCGACGTCGCTCCAGGTGGCGCCGCCGCCGACGGTGGCGGTGCCGGTGGCCGGGTCGACGGCGACCCGGTTGAGCAGGCGCAGGTCGATGACGAGCCCGTCGTTGACGCTGCCGTAGCCGGCCACGTTGTGCCCGCCGCCCCGGATCGCGGTGGGGACGCCGAGATCACGGGCGGCGCGGATCGCGGCCGACAGCTCCGCGACGCTCGACGGCAGGCAGATCAGCGCCGGGCGGCGGTCGTGCATGCCGTTGAACAGCCCGCGCACTCCGTCGTACGCGGGATGGTCGCGGGTCAGGACGCGGCCCGGACAGGCCTTGGCGACGGCCTGATACAGGGTGGCGCTCATCTCTCTCCTCCGGTAGGTGCGGGCGTGCCGGCCAGCAGCCGGGCCGCGGCCTCGGCGCTGACGGCCAGCGCGGTCTTCGCGGCGCCGCCGCTGCCGCCGGCGAACGTGTACAGCGGCAGATCGGTGCCGGGCGCCCGGCGCAGCGCGAGCCGCCCGTCCGGGCTGTAGCCGTCGGCCGCCGCGACCTGGGCCGACACCGCGCCCAGGCGTACGCCGGGCAACCGTTCCCGGACCCGGCTGCGCAGCCGCGGCAGGCAGGCCGGGTCGAACCGGTCGGTGTGCGCGGGCACGTCCCAGCGGTCGGTGGGCAGGCCGAGCAGGAGCCGGCCCGGGCCGTCCGGCCGGCCGTACAGCCCGCTGGTCTCGTCGACGAACGCCGGTGGCAGCGGGCCCCGCGCCCGGCAGACGACGTACTGGACGGCTTTGGTTCGCAGGCCGGTGCCGGGCAGCAGGGCACCGGTCCAGGCGCCGGCCGCGACCACCACCACGTCGGCATCGATCCAGGTGTCGCCGGAGAGCAACTGCGGCCGGCCGGCGCCGGCGCGCACCTGGCGGACGGCCACCGGCAGCAGGACGCCGCCGCGGTCGAGCAGATCCCGCCGCACGGCGGCGGCCAGCCGGGCGGGCGAGAGGTAGCCGGCGGTGGGCTCGACCACGCCGGTGGCGCCGTCGGGCAGACCGGCCAGTCCCCACCGGGCGCGCAGCTGCGCCGGGTCGCACAGGTCGAGATGGCCGGGCCCGGCGGCCGCGGCCAGGGCCGCCGGGTCCGGGACACCCGGGCAGACGTACACCGAACCGGTCGCCCGGAAGCCCGCCCAGCCGGCGAGAACCGGGCTGCTCAGCAGCTCCGCCAGGCCGGCGGCGGCCGCTGCGGCGTTTACCGGGTCGGGCTCGAAGCAGCGGACGAGTCCACCGGAGACCGCCGTGGCGCCACCGGCCGCGGCGGCGTACAGGGTGACGCGGATCCCCCGGTACTGGGCCAGCCGCCAGGCCAGCAGGGAACCGGCGAGACCCCCGCCGATCACCGCCACGTTCATGTCGGATCCACTCCGGTGAGCACGCCCAGCAGCGCGCCGGCGGCCTCCGGGTCGGCGCCGGTGGCGCCCGGGTCCCCGGTCAGCAGGCACCGCACGCTGAGGTCCGCGGCGAAATGGCCGAACCGTAGCGCGTGGGCGGCCCGGGTCAGGCTGCCGCCGGTCAGCGACGCGGCGGTCAGCGGTCGCGGCCAGCCGTCGACCACCTGCCGGAACTGCTCCATCCGGAAGTCGCTGGCGAACTCCTGCGGCCGGTCCCAGCACAGGTAGGCGCGCACCAGCTCAGCCGGGTAGCGCGCGAGCAGGTCCTCGGCCCAGACCGCATGCTGCCGGCTGGTGGAGAACTTCTCCCCGTCCAGGGTGTAGAACTCGTTGACCACCAGCCCGGCGACCGTCTCCGGCCGTACCCCGGCGGCGGTGAGCAGTGCCGGGAAGAGCACCGCGTAGTAGAACGCGTTGTCGATGCCGAGGAACGCCCACAGCCCGCCGACCCGGTCCCAGGCCCGCACGTGCTGCTCCAGGGTGACGGCCGAGGGGTCGAAGCGCCGGCCCACGGTGTGCAGGTAGCCCAGCCCCATCTCGGCCCACACGTCCAGCCGGTGGCCGTCGTCGCCGGGCACCTCGATGCCCCAGTCGGTGGGATAGGTGAACGGGATCGTGGGCAGGCCGACGCGCAGCAGGCGATCGGTGAGCGCCCGGACCGCCGGGGGCAGCACGGCCCGCCCCCAGATCCGTTGCAGCGCCTCCCGGTGGTCGGCCAGGGGCAGGACCGGCCCCCGCACGACGGCCGTACCGCTGGGCTCGGCGCCGCACCGGGTGCAGCGCGGTTCGGTCAGCTCGGCCGCGGAGCTGAACCCGCCGCAGCCCTCGCAGGTCCCACCGCCCATCGCGGCTTTGCAGTGCGGGCACCTGCCGGACACGTACGCGTGGTGCAGGATGCCGCCGCACGGCTCGCACACCGGTACGGTCCGCTCCCGCACCGGCAGGGTCCCCTTCTCGACCAGCTCGCCGAGCAGCCGCAGCACCGCCTGCCGGTATCCCGTGTCGGTCAGTGGCTCGACGAAGACGTCGTGGTGCACGCCGACCCGGGCCAGCACGTCACGGATCCGGCCGGCGTACTCGTCGCGCAGCTCGGTGGCGGCGCGGCCGGCGGCGCGGGCGGCAGCCGGGACGTAGTTCTGGTGGTCGTCCAGCCCGCACACCGACACCACCGGCTCGCCGCGCAGGCGGGCGGCGCGCACCGCGACGTCGGCGGCCACGTACGGTCCGGCCAGGTGCCCCAGGTGCAGGGGGCCGTTCGGGGTGGGCGGCGGGGACAGCACCACAGTGACCGGCGCGGCGTCCTCGGCCGGTTCCACCGGCGGCCGCTCACCGGGCAGCCAGTAGACGCTGAGGATCTGCACCGGCTCGTCGTCGCGGGTGTTGTGGATGACGTGCCGTTCCTGCGGTTCCAGCAGCACCGCCGTGCCGGCCGGCGCCTCCACGTCGCGGCCCTCCACCACGAACCGGGCGCGCCCGCCGACGACGATCGCCAGCTCCACCTCCGCGTGCTGGTCGGGCGCGCTGCGCGAGGCCGCCGGGATGACGCACCACATCGCCTCGAACGGGAACTGCCGCGCCTGCTCGAACTGCGACCACCGTCCCACCGCTATGCCGTACTCCGCGGTGAGGTTCGAGCCGTCGACGGTGAACGAGCGCACGATGGACCTCCTGAAGGGTGCGGTGCGGGGTCGGTGTGGCCGCGTGGGCCGGACCGTGTGCAGCCTCGAGCCCCGCGGTCGAGGGGCGCTCGAAGCGTGGTTGGCGGGGTGTGCGAGCCGTGTGACGATCGCCCCATGACGACTGTGGGAGAACGCGCGGTCACGTACCGGCCCCGGGCGATCGGCGCGATCGGCGTCGAGCAGACGCCCGGCGGGTGGACGGTCAAGCACTACGGGATCTCTGCGCTGCGTGACACCCCGCCCGAGCCGGTGCGGGCGATGGGCCGCCTGGCCGTGGCCCGCAGCCTGCCGCGGGAGTTCAGCGGCGCGCTGCGCCAGGCGTACTGCGTGCTGCACGAGGACCAGGACGGCTGCTACGCCGTGGTGGGCTGGTGGAGCCCGAACCGGGTGATCCTGCACTCGCGTACCTGGCTGGCGGACTGGGACGAGCTGGCCGCGCCGCGCCCGGCGGGCGGGCACGCCACCGCCTGCGTCTGGGAGCTGCTGGTGATGGCACACGAGCGGGACGCCTGGCTGCGGCACGTGATCCGGCCGGCGCAGCCCGACCTCGACGCCTACCGTGCCGACGTGCTGGCGCCCGGCCGGTACTGATCCGGCCGGGCACGCGGCTCACAGGTAGCGGTCCCACTCCCACCGGCTGACCTGCCGGTGGTACTCGGCGAACTCGGCACGCTTGGCCTGCGCGTAGTAGTCGGCGTATTCGCCGCCGGGCACCTTGCCGAGGGCGGCCCGCAGCGCCTCGTCGGCGGCGAGAGCGTCCGCGGCGTGCAGCAGCGTCGGCGGCAACGGCCGCAGACCGGCGCGGGCCGCCTCGTCAGCGGTCAGCCGCGCCGGATCGCCCTCGACCGGCGCGCCCGGGTCCCGCTTCTGCTCCAGGCCGTCCAGCCCGGCGGCGATGATCCCGGCGGCGGCCAGGTACGGGTTCGCCGCCGCGTCGACGCAGCGCACCTCGATGCGGCCGGGCGCGGGCACCCGGACCAGGTGCGTCCGGTTGTTGCCGCCGTAGGAGGCGTAGCCGGGCGCCCAGCTCGCGCCCGAGCGGGTGGTGACGGCGCCGATCCGCTTGTACGAGTTGACCGTCGGGCTGGTCAGCGCGTGCAGCCCGGGCGCGTGGGCCAGCACACCGCCGACGAAGTGGTAGCCCTCCTCGGACAGGCCCAGGCCGTACCGGTCCGGGCCGTCGCCGGGCTCGAAGGTGGCCCGTGCGCCGTCCGGGGTGGCCAGGCTCAGGTGCAGGTGCAGCCCGCTGCCGGTGAGGTCGGTGAACGGTTTGGGCATGAAGGTGGCGATCAGGCCGTCCCGTTCGGCGGCCATCCGGGCCAGGTACCGGAACGCCACCACACGGTCGGCGGTCACCAGCGCCTCGGCGTACCCGAAGTTCTGCTCGAACTGCCCGTTGGCGTCCTCGTGGTCGTTGGAGTAATTGCCCCAGCCCCACTGGTTCATCGTGCGGCTGAGGGTGACGAGGTGATCCAGCGAGCGGGTGGCCGCGTACGCGTCGTAACACGGTGACGCGGCGGTGTCCTGCGGGTCGGCGACCCGCACCGTGCCGTCGGCGTCGCGCCGGACCAGGAAGTACTCCGGCTCGGCGCCGATCCGGGCCACCCGGTCCCGCTCGGCCAGCCGGCCCAGCTGCGCCCGCAGGATGCCGCGGGGCGAGTACGGCCACGGCTCGCCCTCGACGAACAGGTCGCACTGGATGATGCCGAGGCCGGGCCGCAGCGGCACGGGGAGGTAGGACGTGGCGTCGGGAACGGCGACGACATCCGGGTCCTGCGGTCCCTGCCCGAGACCGTCCGCCGCGTGCCCGGCGAAGCCGAGGCCGTCGCGCAACAGCTCGTCGAGGGTCTCCACCGGGGCCAGCTTCGCGCACGGTTTGCCATGGAGGTTGACGAACATGACCAGCAGATGTTCGATGCCGTCGCGCGCCAGGGCGCCGGCCAGATCGTCGGAAGCGGTGGACATGGGTTTCCTCCTCGGTTGGGAAGTCGGCAGGCGACGGTGGATCGCCGGCCGGCGGGGTCAGGCCCAGGACTCCAGGAGCCAGGCGGCCTGCACGAAGGCGTACTCGAATCGGGCCGCGACGGTGAGGTGGCGCATCAGCTCGGCCTGCTCCGCGGCGCACCGCCCGGCGCCGAATCCGGCCACCAGGCCGACGAACTCGTCGACGAGCTTGCGGTACTCGTCCCCGGGATGTGACTCGCGTACCCGCTGCTCGTAGCCGGTGCCCGGAACCACCCGCGTGACCAGGTCGTCATTGACCGCCAGCTGCAGGTAGGCGGAGGGCAACAGGGCTCCCAGCGCGGCCGCCGGCGAGGCGGCGGCGGCCGCGGCGAGGAAGCTGGTGTACGCCACGGTGGCCGGCCCGGCCTCCGGCCGTCCCCCGCCGCGGGCCGCGTCCGCCGCCGCGTTGTCGAGGCAGATCGCGGCCATCCGGGCCAGGAAGCCCGCCGCCTCGGCGCCGGGGATCGTGCTCGCCGCGCCGGCGTGCGCCCGGCCGTATGCCGGCAGCAGGTGCAGGTCCTGTCCGGCGAAGTGGTCGTACACCACGTCGGGCAGCGTCCCGTGGCGCAGGGCGTGGTAGTAGGGATGCCCGGTCAGCCGCTCGGCGGCGGCGTCCAGGGCGGCGGTCACCGTGGCACGGAAGTCGCCAGTCACGTCGTCCATGCCGGCCAGCCTGGCCCGGTGGCCTCGAGACTCGGCCGAGCCGCCCTAGCAAGACTCGAGCCCGTTGTGAGAGCGCCTTGCCACTCTCGGGCTTCCGTTACGACGAGGGGATGTACGCCATGCGGCTGTTGTTCACCACTTGGGCTTGGCCCTCGCACCTGTACGCGATGGTCCCGCTGGCCTGGGCCTGCCGCGCGGCCGGCCACGACGTGGTCGTGGCCAGCCAGCCGGCGTTGCGCCAGGCGATCGAGTCGACCGGGCTGACCGCTGTGGAGGTCGGCACCGACGTGGACGCGGCCGGGATGGTCCGCGGCTACGTGCTGCCCGCCGAGGCGGCCGGTGGGGCGGGGCTGGGCACCGCGCCCCGTACCGGCGGCGGTCCCCGGGCGCTGGCCATGGTGCTGGCCAACGCGATGTCCATGGCCGACGGCCTGCTCGACTTCGCCAAGCAGTGGCGGCCGGACGTGGTGGTGTACGACCCGACGGCGATGGCCGGTCCGGTGGTGGCCGCCGCCGCCGGGGTTCCCGCGGTCCGGCACCTGTACGGCACCGATCTCATGCAGCGGGCCCGGCGGGCGCTGCCCGAGTTGCTGGCCCCGCTGGCGGCCCGGCACGGCGTCACCTCGTTCGACCCGTACGGCACGGTGACAGTCGACCCGTGGCCGGAGTCGATGCAGCTGCCGGGCGTGGCCGGCCGCATCGGCATGGGTTACGTCCCGTTCAACGGTCCGGGCCGGATGCCGGCCGCGCTGCCGGATCGCAGCCGCCGGCCCCGGGTGCTGGTGACCTGGGGCCACACGATCGGCCGGGTGGCTCCCGAGCGGTTCCCGGTCGCGGAGGTGACGGCGGCGCTGGCCCGGGACGCGTCGGTGGTGGTGGCGGTGTCGCACCGGCAGCAGCACCTGCTCCTCGAGAAGCTGCCCGACGGCGTGACGGTGCTGGTCGACGCGCCGCTGCACCACCTGGCCGGTGAATGCGACCTGGTGGTGTCGCACGGCGGGGCGGGCACCGTGCTGACCGCGCTGCACGCGGGCACCCCGCTGCTGCTGGTCCCGCAGCTGCCGGACCACGCCGGGCATGCCGCGCGGGTGCTGGCTCGCGGCGTGGGCCAGGTGCTCACCTATGACGAGATGACCGGCGACCGGCTGCGCGCCGAGGCCGCCGCGCTGCTGTCCGGCGACGCGGGGACCGCTGCCGCGCAGGTGCGGGCGGAGATGCTCGAGGAGAAGCCGCCCGCGGCGATCGCCGCCGGCCTGCCGGATCTGCTGGCCTGACGGTCCGCCAGGGATGTTGGTCCGGTCTTCGTCCACCGCATGGACCCAGCCATGACATGGCCATTCATTTCATGGTCAGGCAATGGCCGGGTCCGGCCTGGACCGCCGTCCCCGGCGCCGCGCTCGAACCAGGCGGCCCGGGTCCGCTGAGAGAACGCCTGCCGTTACCAGACGGCCGGCAACGCGGCGACCACGTATCCGACGAGCAGGGGGCTGATCGGCACCTGCTCGGCGGGTACCGCCAGCCGCAGCGTGGGCGGCAGCATCCGCAGGGCGTGCCCGATCGCCTCCTCCATCTCCAGGCGGGCGAGCGGCGCGCCGATGCAGTAGTGGATGCCCATGCCGAAGGCGTAGTGCGCATTGAGGTTCTGCCGGTCGATGTCGATGATCTCCGGGTCGGCGAAGAGGTCGTCGTCGTGGTTGGCCGAGCCCAGCGAGGCCAGCACGGTGTCGCCGGCCCGGATGGTGACACCGCCCAGCTCGACGTCCGCGAGGGCGACCCGGGGCAGCGCGCCGAGCGAGTTGAACGGGTTGTAGCGCAGGATCTCCTCGATCGCCTGCGGCACCAGCTCGGGCTGTTCCCGGAGCCGGTCAGCGAGCCCGGGGCGGGTGAGCAGGTGGAACAGGATGGTCGTCACCGCGTTGGCGGTACTGCGGTGCCCGGCGGTCACCAGCAGCAGCACCATGTGGATCAGCTCGTCCTCGGTCAGCCGGCCCTCGTCGTCGTGCGCGGTGAGCAGCGCACCGATCACCCCGCGAGGGGTATCCTCACGGCGCGCGTCGGCGATGACCTCCCGCAGGTACGCGAAGAGTTTCTCGAAGGGGTCGCCGCCGTCCGCACGGCGCGAGTTGAACAGCACGGGCGTCCACACGTGCAGCGGGCCGCTGTCCGCCCGCGGGATGCCGAGCAGCTCGAAGATCCCCGTGGTGGAGTACGGCAGCGCGAAGTCGGCGAGCAGGTCGGCCTGCCCCTCCCGCTCGAGCACCGCGGTCAGCAGACGGTGCGCCTCGGCTCGCATGACCGGCCGCAGTTCCTCCAGCCGGGTGCGGGTGAACGCCCGGGACACCATCCGCCGCAGGCGCGTATGGTCCGGAGGGTCCATGCCGAGCATGGTCTGCGGACTCGGGCTGAAGGGGCCCAACTTGGGCGCGCCCGGAGCCTCCGCGGCGGCCCGGCTGAACCGCTGATCACTGAGTACGGCGCGGACGTCCGCGTGCCGGGTGACCAGCCACACCGGGTCGCCGGCGGGCAGCACCACGCGGGCCACCGGCTCCTGTTCCCGGAACTTGGCGAACTGTGGTGACATCTGGACGCCGTCGAAGGCGAACGGAAAATCCATCGGAGTTCCCCCATATCTTCCCGGATCGTCGTACACCGTGTGTCAGGCAACGGAGCCATGGTCGGGCGCAGGTGGAGGATGCCTCGAAGACGTGGGTCGACCGGTTCTGGACGGCACCTCGAACCCGGTGGCATGGACTCGGCGGCCATGAGCCAACTGGTCGGTCACGTCACCTTCAGCACCGACACCATGCGCGGGGTGGAGCACGGCATGCTGGCCGCCGCCCCCGGAGCGGGTGCCGGCCGGTTCTGGTCGGGCCGGCACGCGGTCGTCGGACTGCGCGCGGCCCGCGCGCCGGCCGCCGGCCGCCCGGACCGGCCCGGTCTGGTCGCCGCGCTGCTCGGCCGCTGCGCCGCCGGGCCGGGGACGCTCACCGACGACCCGGACACCGTCCTGGACGCGTGCGCGGACGGCCCGGACACGCTGCCCGGGAGTTTGGACGGCGACTACGCGCTCGCGGTCTGGGACGAATCGCGCCGGCAACTCACGCTGGTCCGCGACGCGCTCGGCACCCGGCCCCTCTACTACCACCGCACGGACGACGGCGTCGTGTTCGCCTCCTGCCTGGCCGCGCTGCTGGCCCACCCGCGGGTACCGGTCCGGCTCGGCCTCGACGGGCTCCGGCAGGCGCTGGCCGGGATCGCGGTGCCGGGCGCGACTCCCTACGAGGGAGTGCGGGAGGTCCCGGCGGGGCATGCGGTGCGCTTCGGGCGTGACGGCGTGTCATGGCGGCGGCATTGGCGGCCGGATGCGAGCGCCGGGCACACCGACGACCTGGCGACCACCGTACGACGGACCCGGGAGCTGCTGGAGCGGGCCGTCGAACGGCGTACCGGTGACGGTCCGGTGGCCGCGCTGGTCTCCGGCGGCCTGGACTCCAGCACCCTCGCCGCGCTGCACGCCCGCCACCGGTCCGGGCCGATCACGACGTTCGCCGTCGACTATCCCGGCTACGAGGACGGGTACGAGCCGCACATCGCCCGCCCGGACCCGGACACCCCGTACGTCCGGGACATGGTCGCGCACCTGGGCGCCCGGCACACCGACGTGCTGCTGAAGCCAGCCGATCTGACCGGCGGCGAACTGTGGGAGACGCTCGTCGGCCTGATCGAGGCGCCCACCGTGCTGGCCGACGTGGAACCGTCGATGCTGCTGCTCTACCGGCGGGTCGCCGAGGCGAGCGGGGCCGTCCTCGGCGGCGAGGGCGCCGACGAACTGTTCGGCGGCTTCCCGTGGTTCCACCATCCGCAGTGGGCGACCGCGCCCGGTTTCCCCTGGGCGCCCACCACGGACCTGGTCGTCGGCACCCTCTTCGGCCGGGCCTCGGCCGCTCTCGACGTGCCGGGCTTCCGCGACCAGGAGTACCGGCGGGCCGTGGCGGAGTTCGCCGGCGACCCGCACACCGACCGGATGCGGCTGGTGATCCAGCTGTTCCTCACCCGGTTCCTGCCCGAGCAACTGGAACGCGCGCACCGGTTCGGGGCCGCGACCGGCCTCGACGTGCGTACCCCGTTCTGCGACCGAGCGCTCGTCGACTACGTGTTCGCGGTGCCGTGGGCGGTGCACACCGCCGACGGCCGGGAGAAGACGCTGCTGCGGGCGGCGGCGCGGGACCTGCTGCCGGCCTCGGTCCGCGGACGGCGCAAGTCCGGGTATCCGTTGACCCGCGACGCCGCATACGATCACACGCTGCGCACCGCGGTGCGCCGGCTCTGCGCCGATCCCGGCGAACCGGTGCACCCGCTGCTGGACGACCGGGCGGTGGACGCGCCCCGGCTGAGCCGCAACGAGATGGAGCTGGCCCTGCGCCTCAACGGCTGGCTCAAGCGCCGGCGCCTGCAGGTGCCCTCGAGCATCGTTTGAGCCGGTGTGGTGACGCTGGCGACCATGACGGTTGTCGTGACCGGGGGTACTCGGGGAGTCGGATACGCGCTCGCGCGGGCCTTCGCGGCGGCGGGCCAGCGAGTGGTCATCTGCGGGCGGGACGAGCACGTTGCGCGGGCCGCCGCGGCCCGGATCGGGTCCGGCGCGGTCGGCACGGCCGCGGACGTGACCCGTCGTACGGACGTCGAGCGGCTCTGGGAACGCGCGACCGGGGAGTTCGGCGCCGTGGACCACTGGGTGAACAACGCCGGCGCGGGAATGCGCCCGCGGCTGCTGTGGGAGGCACCGGCGGAGGGCGTCACCGAGGTGATCGCCGTAAATCTCCTCGGTTCCCTGCACGGCAGCGCGGTGGCGATCGCCGGCATGCTGCGGCAGGGGCACGGCTTCGTCTGGAACACCCTCGGGTTCGGCAGCAACGCCCGCGTCTCCCGGGGGATGGCCGCCTACGGATGTTCCAAGCGCGCGCTGGACTACCTGCACCGGGCGTTGCTGCTGGAGACCGACGGCACCCCCGTACGGGTCGGGCTCGTCGATCCCGGCCTGGTCCTCACCGACCTGGTGGTGGACACCGGCATCGCCACCGACGAACTGCGCGGGCGCCGGCAGCAGTGGTATTACCGGGTGCTGGCCGACCCGGTCGACGTGGTCGCCCCGTGGCTGGCACGCCGCATGCTCGCCGCCAGCCGCACCGACGCCAGGGTCCTGCGGCTGACCCCGGTCCGGGCGGTGCGCCGGCTCGCCGGCGCCGCCGTCCGGGAGCGGTTCAGCGCCGCTCGGGCGTGAGGAACAGCCCCTCCGGTTTCAGGGTGAGCAGCTCCCGCACCCGCAGCCGGTAGCCGGGCCGCGGCCGCAGGTCGTAGCGGCGGATCAGCATGGCCAGCGCCAACACGCCCTCGTGGACGGCGAACTGGCGGCCGATGCAGGCGCGCATGCCGGTGCCGAACGGCATGAAGGCGTGTTTCGGGCGACGCTTGGCCGCCTCCGGCGCGAAGTGGTCCGGGTTGAACTCGTCGGCGTCCACCCCCCACACGCCGGGATCGCGCTGCAGGGCGGCGGTCAGCACCAGAACCCACTCCCCCCGGCGCAGCCGCAGGCCGTCACCGAGCGTCGTGTCCGCCCGCGCCTCCCGCGCGAACGCCGGCGCCGTGGGCCACAGCCGCAGCGACTCGTCCACGATGCGGCGCACGTAGCGCAACTTGCCGACGTGCTCGAACGCCGGGTCACCGGCGCCACAGACGGCGTCCACCTCGGCACGGGCACGGGCCAGCACGTCCGGGTGGGTGGAGAGGGAGTGCAGCGCGAAGCTCAGCATGCTCGCGGTGGTCTCGTGACCGCCGGCGAGGAAGGTGATGATCTGATGGCGGATGTTCACCTCGTCCAGCGGCGACCGCAGCATCAGCGCCAGCATGTCGTCACCGTCGCCGTCCCGGCCGCGGGTCCGGACGACCTCGTCGACCACCGCGTTCAGGTACGCGATGTCTGCCCTGTTCCGCCGGTCCGCCCGCCATCCGGTGAGGCGCCCGATCACCGGCGGCCGGAACATCGACCGCTGGGCGTACACCAGCGACCGGATCATGGCGGCGACGAACGGGTGCGGCGTGGGCCGGTCGAAGGAGTCGAACGAGTACCCGAAGCCGGTACGGCCGATGATCTCCAGGGTCAGCTTGGTCATGTCCGAGACCACGTCGGACTCGGCGCCGGCATCCCAGCGGTCCAGCAGTTCCCGGATCACCTGGACCATCGTGGCGTGGTACCCGCGCATGGCCGCCTGGCTGAACGCCGGAGTCAGCACCTGGTACGCGGCGTGCAGGTTCGGCTCGTCGTTGTACGCGGTGAACAGCCCGTCGCCGATCAGCGGCCGCAGCGCCACGATCGTCGGCGCCACGTGTTTGGCGAATCGTTTCTCGTCGACCAGCTCGGCGGCGAGGCCGGGCCCGGAGACGAAGACGACGGTCTGGTTGAAGATCTTGCGGACATAGATCGGGCCGAGCTGCCGGGCCAACCGCACGGCGTGCTCGATCTGGTGGTCCGGCGAGACACCGAGCAGATCTCCCAGCACCGGGAGGCGCCATCTCGGATGCGGCAACGGCACAGCGACGTCCATCCTCTTCCTCTTTCTCGGCGACAGCGCGACATGTCGTCAGGCGGTGGGGGCCGTCAGGTAGGACCGCGCGCGCCGGCCGGCCAGGCGCACGACCAGGTCGTCCACCAGGAAGGAGAGCGACACCGGGTGCGGCCGCTCGGCGAAGCGGCCGGGAGAACCCATCGCTCTCCTTTCCGTCGCGCGGGCGCTGCGGCCAACGTCGCGGTGACCGCTCGAGGGCTGCTGGTGCCCGGGTGGGTCGAGCCCTTTTCGAGTGCCGCGGCCGAGACTCCGGCGAGGTGCCACCCCCGGCGCCACCGGTCGGATGTTGCGGAGAAGCTCACATGTCACGACGCTTGTTCACCTCGGAGTCGGTCACCGAAGGCCACCCGGACAAGATCGCCGACCAGATCAGCGACGGCATCCTCGACGGGCTCCTGGCCGAGGACCCGAACAGCCGCGTCGCGGTGGAAACCCTGATCACCACCGGTCAGGTGCACGTAGCCGGTGAGGTCAGCACCCAGGCCTACGCCGACATCCCCAGCATCGTGCGCGACACCGTCCTCGCCATCGGCTACGACTCCTCGCACAAGGGCTTCGACGGGCTCTCCTGCGGGGTGAGCGTGTCGGTGGGCAGCCAGTCGCCGGACATCGCGCGGGGTGTCGACACCGCTCTGGAACAGCGCAGCGGCCACGCCGTGGACGCGCTCGACGCCCAAGG
>NZ_BOMW01000045.1 GCF_016862395.1 Actinoplanes siamensis
GCCCTTTAGACCCCCAGCTCCAACAGGTACACCGCGTTACCTCCGCAGCAAGATCCAGAACCCTTCCCCTCCCTCATCGGGGCCCCGGGTTCAGCGCCGCAAACACCCAGGTCAGAGGCGGTGTCACAGAAGTTGAACCCGGTGACACCAGTGGCCCGCACGCTTTCGAGGGCGGTTGCAGACCTGCACCGTCGTAACAACGGTGCAGGTCTGCATGGTGTTGTGACTATGCGCCTTCGGGGGCCCCGAGCGAGCTCGCAGAAACTACTCAACCGCGGGCGGCCGGGCGTACTTCGTCAACGTGGCCTTGCTGGTGCTGGGGTCCTGGAACGTCAGCGTCCACGGCCCGGTGTTCACATCCATGTCCTTGCCGAATCCGAGCCACTTGCCGGCCAGCCGGCGCCCGGTCGGCTCGGCAAGGAGTTGGATGGCGCCGTGATAGCGGGCACCCTTGTAATGCCCGTGCGGGTCGGTCTGCTCGGTCCACGTGCCGGTCAGCACGTTGCCCTCCACAGTCAGATCCATGGTCAGCGTCGACGCCGCCGACCCCTGCAGCGACCGCACGGTCAGCCGGTCGCCATGCTGAATCAGGACGACGTTGTGCAGCCCGGCATACGTTTCCCCGCGGCTGCTGCTGAAGTACTCGTACCGGCTGAGCCAGACACCCGAGTAGCCGCCCTGCGGCCGCGCAGGGCCGGTCGCAGGAACCGGGGAACGCCGCACCTCCAGGTCGTGACCGCCTCGACCATCATCCACCACCACCGCATCGACGCCAGCCGGGAAGCCGAGCGACGAGACCGGGAGCCGGGTGACGACTTCTAGTGCGCGGGCGCTGGCGGGCCGCGGGTTGACGATCTCGCCGGACTCGTATCGCTGGATCGTTCGTTTCGTCGTGCTGGCCGCACCCGCTTCCCGCATCCGCTCGGCAAGTTCGTCCTGAGAAAGCCGCAGGGCAAGCCGAGCGGCGCGAAAGGCGGTGTTCGGCCGGGGCTGCGTATTCATGGTCAACACGGTACGCCGCACGTCGCCGGAATGTCGCCTCATATGTCGCCGGAATGTCGCCCTGGGCGACGTCGCGGCCAGCATCGTTGCGAAGACATGGTGTTCATGGCGGCGGGCGGAAGTCCCTAGCTCGGTCTTTGCCCGCCGCTGCCCAGCGAGGCAGGCCGGTCGTCGAGGTAGCCCGTGGAAAATGCCCGGACCTGTCGCGCTGAGCTCTTCCCGGAGCGGCTCTGGCGGAGGCGATCAGCCATGGAGAAACAGCACCCGGCGTATGGGGTCCATCAGCCAACCTGGCCTGACGCGACCTGTGGCACGTGCGGTGAGGAGTGGCCCTGCGAACCGGCCGTCGGCGCGCTGGTCGCCGAGCACGGGACCGGGCTGCTACTCAGCGCCGCGCTCTGGCGGACGTTCGACGAGCTCGCCCGGATGCTCCCCGGCCGGAGCTTCAGTGAGCTCCGCTGGCGCTGCTTCGGCCAGCCGCTCGCCCACGTGGCCGACCGCCTGGAGGAGCCGCTGAGCTGCAACCACTGGAGCGAGGTGACGGCATGAGGACCCCCCGGTCAGGCGACGTGCTGGCGATCACCCGCCAGGCATCCGTGCAGTTCCAGATACCGTTCCAGTTCCGGGTCATCCGGATGCTCGATCTGATCACCTACGAGGGCTGGATCTGGCTCGACGGCTACCAGCTCAACTCGGCGGGCGACGCCATCGATCGGCGCTCCATCTTCGTGCAGATCCACGGCCTCCGGTGGGTCGGAGACACGACTCCCCGGCCTCGCAACGACCGGACCGGCCCGTACCGGCGGCCCGAGTCGCCTTCTCGGCGGGCCTCGTGATGTCGCCGGAGGCCATCCGAGCCGGCCTGAAGGTCAAGTGCCCGGGATGCGGCTCCTCCGCCGGCCGTCCGTGCGTCAACATCATCAGCGGTCGGCGGATTGAGGACCGGGTGCACCAGCTACGACGCCGCGCAGCCGAGCAGTTGGACAAGCCGAAGAAGCTGTGAGCGAACCGAATTGGGACGTTACCCCGGATGGCGATCGCTTGGGAGATGCCGCCCTATGGCCTGCGCCGCGGTGAGGTGTTTGGCCTGCGCTGGTGCGATGTCGACCTGATCAAGCCGACCATCACGATCCAGAAGACCCGCTCGGTGCTCGACGGCCGGAGCGGCGCTGACCGGGATGCTCCGTCCGGCACCGGATCGGACCCCCGAGAAGCCCGCGGCGTGAGATCTCACAGGGCCACCAAGCAGTTGTGAGATCTGGTGAGATTGTGGATCTCTGCGGGCACGAAAAAGGGCCCGACCGGAGATCCGATCAGGCCCTCTACCAGGGGTGGAGCTGAGGGGACTCGAACCCCTGACCCCCACACTGCCAGTGTGGTGCGCTACCAGCTGCGCCACAGCCCCTTGCTGTACTGCTTCTTACTCCGTCCCCGGGCGTTCCCCCCGGGCACGCTGGAAATACTACACACCCCGCAGAGGCCCTCTGCAGCACCCCCTCAGTTCAGCGAGACGTCCGGGGGGAAGTGTGCGACAGCAGCCAGGATGTCGCCCTGGCGGCGCAGCACCATGGCCCACAGGTCGTCCGGGCGGCTCACGAACGGGTCGCCGGGGAGGGCGTCGAAGACGAACCACGAGCCGGAGGCGATCTCCTCCTCCAGCTGGCCGGCCGACCAGCCGGAGTAGCCGGCGAAAACGCGGATGCCCGCCACGTTCTCCCGGAGGCGTTCCGGGTCGGCGGAGAGGTCGAGGGTGCCGAGCGAGCCGGAGACGGTATGAAAACCGGTCACCCGCTTCTTCACCTCGGGGCGGGTGCGGGCCAGGCAGATGGCCGACTCGGGCTGCACCGGGCCGCCCTCGAAGAGCACCGCCGGGTCGCCGGCCAGGTCGCCCCAGTTGCCGAGGACCTCGGCGACCGGCACCTCGGTCGCCCTGTTCAGCACCACCCCGAGGGCGCCGCCCGGCTCGTGGGCGACGAGCAGCACGACCGTACGGTCGAAGTTCGGATCTTTGAGGGTGGGGGTGGCAACCAGCAACTGACCGGTCATCGACTCCACCGACCGGCCTCCGATCCGCTGTCCCTCACCGTACACGGGATACCTGCCGCCCTTTCGACGTCAACGCCATGCTCAGCACATTAGCCGGAGTTTCCAGTCATGGATAAGGTCTGCACATGAACCCGTCACCCCCGGCAGCAGAGATCGGCGTCATCGGCGGATCCGGTCTGTACGCACTTCTGGACGGCGCCATTGAACACGAGATCGAGACGCCGTACGGTCCGCCATCCGACAAGATCACGGTGGCCGAGGTCGGGGGGCGGCGAGTAGCCTTCCTGCCCCGACACGGGCGCGATCACCGCTTTCCGCCCCACCGGATTCCATATCGGGCGAATCTGTGGGCGCTGCGGGCGATGGGCGTACGCCAGATCATCGCTCCGTGCGCGGTCGGCGGCCTGCGGCCGGAGCTGGGGCCGGGCACCTTCGTGGTCCCCGACCAGCTGATCGACCGCACCAGCGGCCGGGTCCAGACGTTCTACGACGAGGGCGCGGTCCACGTCTCGTTCGCCGACCCCTACTGTCCCGCCGGCCGCGCCGCGGTCCTCGATTCCGCCGCCCGGGTGAACGCGGTGGACGGCGGCACCATGGTCGTCGTCGAGGGTCCCCGCTTCTCCACCCGCGCGGAGTCCCGCTGGTTCACCTCGATCGGCGGCACGATCGTGAACATGACCGGTCACCCGGAAGCGGTCCTGGCGCGCGAGCTGGCCGTCTGTTACACCGCTATCGCCTTGGTCACCGACCTGGACGCGGGCGTGGAGGGCGACCACGGCGTCACTCAGGAGGAGGTCTTCGAGGTCTTCGCGGAGAACACGGCCCGCCTGCGGGAGGTGCTCCTGGACGCGGTGACCGGGCTGCCGGCCGAGCGCACCTGTGGGTGCGGGGACGCCCTCCAGGGCCTGAAGATCCCCTTCGACCTGCCCTGAGGCACTGATCGCGTGCGTTTTCCGGCTGTCGCCGCCGGTCTTCGGCGTGTGGCCGGCAGGGGGTCGTGACCGCATCGACGCGTGTCGAACAAGCGCGTCAACGAGGAACACCGGGTCGTGGACGCGCGGGATAATTGGAGATCCTGTCCTGCTGCTACCACTACTCGTCGTAGGCGGTGAGCAGGCGTTCGACCGCCTGCGCGGGCGTCAGTGAGCCGTCCCGGATCTCCTGTTCCGCGGCGGCGGCCGTGGAGCGGACCCCGGGATGGTTCAGGAAGCGGCTGACCACCGCGTCCTGCGCCATCGCCCACATCCAGCCCACCTGCTGCCGCCGCCGGCGCTGGTCCAGGTCCAGCGACTCGCGGTGGGCGGTGAGCTGCGCCCAGACCTCGGTCACCCCGGTGCCCTCGGCGCCGCTGCAGGTCAGCACCGGCGTGGTCCAGGAGCTGTCGTCGCGGAGCAGCCGCAGCGCCCCGGACAGCTCGCGGGCCGCGCGTTTCGCCTCCGGCTCGTGCGTGCCGTCGGCCTTGTTCACGGCGATCACGTCGGCGATCTCCAGGATGCCCTTCTTGATGCCCTGCAGCTGGTCGCCGGTGCGGGCCAGCGCCAGCAGCAGGAACGAGTCGACCATGTCGGCGACCGCGGTCTCGGACTGGCCGACGCCGACGGTCTCGACCACGACGACGTCGTAACCGGCCGCCTCGACGACCACTATCGCCTCGCGGGTGGCCTTGGCCACGCCGCCCAGCGTGCCGGCGGTGGGCGACGGGCGGATGAACGCGGACGGGTCGGCGGCCAGGCGCGCCATCCGCGTCTTGTCGCCCAGGATGCTGCCGCGGCTGCGGGTCGAAGAGGGGTCGACCGCGAGGACCGCGACCCGGTGGCCGGCCGCGGTCAGGTCACTGCCCAGGGCGTCGATGAATGTGGACTTCCCGGCGCCGGGCACGCCGCTGATGCCGACCCGGTGCGATTTTCCGGCGTACGGCGTGAGCATCCCGAGCAGTTCCTGCGCCTGGGCCTGATGATCGGGACGGGTGGACTCGACCAGGGTGATCGCCCGGGCGACCCAGGCCGGGGTGCGTTGCCGAACCCCGGCCGCCATCGCCGGCAGGTCGAGCGGCGGCCGGGCCGTCACGCCGCGACGGGGTGGCCGAGCCGGCCGGACAGGTCGGCGAGCAGGTCGAGCGCCGCGTCGGCGAGGACCGTTCCGGGCGGGAAGATCGCGGCGGCCCCGGCGGCGCGCAGCGCGTCGTAGTCCTGCGGCGGGATCACGCCACCCGCGATGATCATGATGTCCGGGCGGCCCTGGGCGGCCAGCTCGTCGCGCAGCGCGGGGACCAGCGTGAGGTGGCCGGCGGCGAGCGAGTTCACCCCGACGATGTGCACGTCGGCCTCGATGGCCTGCCGCGCGACCTCGGCCGGGGTGGCGAACAGCGGGCCGACGTCGACGTCGAAGCCGAGATCGGCGAAGGCGGTGGCGACCACCTTCTGTCCGCGGTCGTGCCCGTCCTGGCCCATCTTGGCCACCAGGATCCGCGGCTGCCGGCCCTCCGCCTCGGCGAACGCGGCGGCGGCGGCCCGGGCCCGCTCGATGTTCGTCACCTCGCCGGCCTCCCCGCGATAGACCCCGGAGATGGTACGGATCCGGGCGGTGTGCCGCCCGTACACCTTCTCCAGCGCGTCGGAGATCTCCCCCACGGTCGCCTTGGCCCGGGCGGCGTCGACGGCCAGGGCGAGCAGGTTCTGCTCCAGTCCGGGACCGCGGGTGCCGGCACGCTCGTCGGCGGCGGCCCGGGTCAGCGCGTCCAGCGCCGACCGGCACGCGACGTCGTCACGTTCCGCGCGCAGCCGGCGCAGTTTCTCCACCTGGTTGGCGCGGACCGCGGCGTTGTCCACCTTGAGCACGTCGATCGGCTCGTCGGCGTCCGGCCGGTACTTGTTGACGCCGATCACCGGCTGGCGGCCGGAGTCGATGCGCGCCTGGGTACGGGCGGCGGCCTCCTCCACCCGCATCTTCGGGATGCCCTCGTCGATCGCGCGGGCCATCCCGCCGGCCGCCTCGACCTCGGTGATGTGCTCCCAGGCCCGGGCCGCGAGATCGCGGGTGAGGCGCTCGACGTACGCGCTGCCGCCCCACGGGTCGACCACCCGGGTCGTGCCGGACTCCTGCTGGAGCACCAGCTGGGTGTTGCGGGCGATCCGGGCGGAGAAGTCGGTGGGCAGGGCGAGGGCCTCGTCGAGCGCGTTGGTGTGCAGCGACTGGGTGTGCCCCTGGGTGGCGGCCATCGCCTCGACGCAGGTGCGCATGACGTTGTTGTAGACGTCCTGCGCGGTCAGCGACCAGCCGGAGGTCTGGCTGTGCGCGCGCAGGTTCAGCGAGCGCGGATCCTTCGGTCCGAACTCGCGCACCAGCTTGGCCCAGAGCAGGCGGCCGGCGCGCAGCTTGGCCACCTCCATGAAGAAGTTCATCCCGATCGCCCAGAAGAACGACAGCCGCGGCGCGAACTTGTCGATCTCGAGTCCGGCGTCGCGGCCGGCGCGCAGGTACTCCACGCCGTCCGCCAGGGTGTACGCCAGCTCCAGGTCGGCGGTCGCGCCGGCCTCCTGGATGTGGTAGCCGGAGATGGAGATCGAGTTGAAGCGCGGCATCCGCTGCGACGTGTACGCGAAGATGTCGGAGATGATCCGCATCGACGGCGCCGGCGGGTAGATGTAGGTGTTGCGGACCATGAACTCCTTGAGGATGTCGTTCTGGATCGTTCCGGACAGCTGCTCCGGCGCGACCCCCTGCTCCTCGCCCGCGACGATGTAGAGCGCCAGCACCGGCAGCACGGCGCCGTTCATGGTCATCGAGACGCTCATCCGGTCCAGCGGGATGCCGTCGAAGAGCTGCCGCATGTCGTAGATCGAGTCGATCGCCACGCCGGCCATGCCGACGTCGCCGGTGACCCGCGGGTGGTCGGAGTCGTAGCCGCGGTGCGTGGGCAGGTCGAACGCGACGGACAGGCCCTTCTGCCCGGCGGCCAGGTTACGGCGGTAGAACGCGTTGGACTCCTCGGCCGTGGAGAAGCCCGCGTACTGCCGGATGGTCCACGGCTGGTTGACGTACATCGTCGGATAGGGCCCGCGCAGGTACGGCGCGACGCCCGGGTACGTCCGCAGGAAGTCCAGCCCGGCCAGGTCGGCGCCGGTGTACAGCGGGGGCACCGCGATGCCCTCGGGGGTCTGCCAGGTCAGCTCGTCCACCGGCCGGCCGGTCTCGGCCAGCACGGCGGCGCGCCACGTCGCGAGAGCGTCCGGGCCGGGAGCGGCGCCGGTCAGCTCGGCGGCGGAGAAGTCGGGGATCATTCCTGCACTCCGAGGTCGGCCAGCACGGTGGTGAGCACGTCGACGGCGTCGCATCCGATGTGGACGTACCCGTCGACGCCCGGGTAGTCGCCGCGGCCGGCCAGCAGGATCCGGCGGACGCCTGCCGCACGCAGCTGTTCGACGGCGGTGGCGGCCTCCGCCGCGTACGCCTTGTCGGGTCCGCAGAGGCAGACCACGGGCGACCCGGGCTCGGTGGTGACCGCGATGCCCCCGGCCGCGAAGAGGTTGGCGGCGAACGTGACGCGGGGCCCGTGCGCGGCCGGCGAACCGAGGGTGACCAGCGACACCGTGGGCCGGCTGCCGGTGGCCCGCAGATGGGCGTCGCCGCGGTCACGCAACTGTTCGAAGGCCTCCGCGTAGCGGCGCCGGGGCAGGCCGCCGGAGGCGGGCGTGGGAGCGGGTGGGCGCTCGGGCGGCTGCTCCTGGAGATTCGGGAACTCGCTCACGCCGGTGATCGGGGCCCGCCGGTGCGCGATGTCGGCCGCCCGCCGCTGCCAGGTGGCGTCCAGCCGGTCGGCGACCAGTCCGCTGTCCAGCGCCGCGGCCAGCCCGCCGGCCCGCTCGATCTCGGTGAACCAGCCCCAGCCGGCCCGGGCCAGTTCGTCGGTGAACCGCTCCACGTACCACGAGCCGCCGGCCGGGTCGACGACCCGGGCCACGTGGGCCTCCTCGACGAGCAGGATCTGCGTGTTGCGGGCCAGGCGCCGGGCGAACGCGTCGGGCCGCCCGAGCCGGTGGTCGAAGGGCAGCACGGTCACCGCGGCGGCGCCGCCCACTCCGGCGGCGAAGGTGGCGAGGGTGGTGCGCAGCAGGTTCACCCACGGGTCGCGGGCGGTCATCATCGCGGCCGAGGTGACCGCGTGCTGACGCTGCCCGCCGGCCTCGGCGGCCCCGCACATCTCGGCGATCCGCGCCCAGATCCGGCGGGCGGCGCGCAGCTTGGCGATGGTGGCGAACTGGTCGGCGGTCGCCGCGTACCGGAATTCCAGCTGGGCCAGCGCCACGCCGACCGGCAGTCCGGCCTCGGTGAGCGCGCGCAGGTAGGCCACGCCGGCGGCGGCGGCGAGGCCCAGTTCCTCCGCGTCCGATCCGCCGGCCTCGTGGTAGACGGTCGCGTCGACGGTGATCGCCCGCATGCCCGGCGTCTCGGCCGTGGACCGGCCGGCCAGGGTCGCGGCGTCGCGCAGCGCGCCGGCGAGCCCGGCCGTGTCGCCGGTGCGGGCCCGCCAGCCCAGCGGGTCGGCGCCGAACCCGCCGCTGACTCGCGCCGGGTCGGCCCCGCGGGCGGCGAGCAGCCGGAACCAGGCATCCGCCGCGGCGGTGAACTCGGGGCCGGGGTCGAGGACCACACCGGCCAGATCGAGGTAGACGCCGTCGAGCGCCTCGGGCAGGGCGTCCACCGGCAGGCCGGTGCCGCCGACGGCCAGCCACAGCGAGGTCACCCCGTGCTCGAGGTCGCCGAGAACTGCCTCGCGCACCTCCTTGGGGTCCGGCCCGGCGTGGTGCTGACGCACGTCCCACCCGGTCGCGAGGCCGCCGGAGGCGCGGGCGCCGCGCACGAACGGCCACTGGCCGGGCAGCCCGGCCGGCGCGGCGGGCGCGTCGTCGGCGGTGTGCAGCGCGGCGAGCCGCACCCCGTCGTACGTGACGGTGGCCAGCAGGTCGTCCACCTGCTCCGGATCGGTGTCCTCGGTCGCGGCGCCGGACTTGCGCAGCGCGGCCAGGGCGAGACTCCGCCACTGCTCGGCCGTCGCCGCGGGAAAGTCCGCACCGAGCGTGAACTCATCAGCCGACGTGGTCACGACGCCCCTTCCGTTCCCCTCGGGCGCCATCGTGTCGAACGGGACGCCTCGTTGCCAACCCCTGACCAGAAGCTTAGGGTCCCCCTTTCGGGGACGATCGCAGGGCCGCCGGGGACCGGCCCGGGTTGGCAAGAGAACGTGGCGGGCGGGCACGGCGGGAAGCGGACAACCAGCAGGCCGCCACCATCGGGGCCTCGGCCCGCGGTTCCGGTGGCAACGGCTCGGCGGACGTCAGCGCCTGCCCCGTGCGCTAGAACGAGCGCAGAATGTCGTCGACGCGCTCCTTCGCGTCGCCGAAGAGCATCGCGCTGTTCTCCCGGTAGAACAGCGGATTCGGCACACCCGCGTATCCGGACGCCATCGACCGTTTGAAGATGATCACTTCGCCGGCCTCCCACACCTTCAGCACCGGCATCCCGGCGATCGGGCTGGACGGGTCGTCGGTGGCCGCCGGGTTCACCGTGTCGTTCGCGCCGATGACGAGCACCACCGACGTCCGCGCGAAGTCCTCGTTGATCTCGTCCATCTCCAGGACCACGTCGTACGGCACCTTGGCCTCGGCCAGCAGCACGTTCATGTGCCCCGGCAGCCGGCCCGCCACCGGATGGATGCCGAAGCGCACGTCCACCCCCTTGGCGCGCAGCTTGCGGGTCAGTTCCGCGACGCCGTACTGCGCCTGGGCGACCGCCATCCCGTAGCCCGGCGTGATGATCACCGATTTCGCCTCGGACAGCAGCTTGGCCACCGCGTCCGCCTGGATCTCGCGGTGCTGGCCGTAGTCGGTGTCGCCGGACGGCGCGGCCGCGATGCCGAAGCCACCGGCGATCACCGAGAGGAAGGACCTGTTCATCGCTTTGCACATGATGTACGACAGGTAGGCGCCGGACGACCCGACCAGTGCCCCGGTCACGATCAGCAGGTCGTTGGAGAGCAGGAAGCCGGACGCCGCCGCGGCCCACCCGGAGTAACTGTTCAACATGGACACCACGACCGGCATGTCGCCGCCGCCGATCGAGGCGACCAGGTGCCAGCCGAGCAGCAGCGCCACAGCTGTCACCACGGCCAGCAGCCAGATCCCCGGGTCCCTCACGAACCAGACGGTGAGCAGCACGAACGCCACCAACGCACCCACGTTCAGAACGTTCTTGCCGGGCAACGTGAGCGGCCGCGAGTTGATCCGCGCGGACAGTTTCAGGAACGCCACGATCGAGCCGGTGAACGTCACGGCGCCGATGAACACCCCGATGACGACCTCGGCGCCGTGGATGCCGAGCAGGTCCTGGCCGGCGAGCGCGGCCGCCCCGGCGCCGCCCGGGTCGGCCTCGACGTGCAGGTACCCGTTCCAGCCGACGAGCACCGCGGCCAGGCCGACGAAGCTGTGCAGCAGCGCGATCAGCTCCGGCATTCCGGTCATCTCGACCCGGCCGGCGCGATACAGGCCGATCGTGGCGCCGACGCCGGTGGCGACCAGGAGCAGGACCAGCCCCGTACCACTCAAATCGCCCACCAGGGCCAGAGCGACGGTGGCGATCAGCGCCAGAGCCATGCCGGCGATGCCGAAGGCGTTGCCGAGCTTGGCGCTCTCGTGCCGGGAGAGCCCGGCCAACGCCAGGACGAAGAGCAGGGCGGCGACGAGATACGCGGCCTGGGCAGCCGTTTCGACAGTCATCGGGTCCGCTCCCGGGTTTCACTGATCATCGGGTCAGCTCCTGGTGAACATGGCGAGCATGCGGCGGGTCACCGCGAAGCCGCCGAAGACGTTGATGCTGGCCAGCAGGATCGCGGCCAGCGACAGCGCGGTGATCACCGGACCGCCGTGCCCGAGTTGCAGGAGAGCGCCCACCACGATGATCCCGGAGATCGCGTTGGTGACCGACATCAACGGCGTGTGCAGGGCGTGGTGCACCTGCCCGATCACGTAGTAACCGATCACGATGGCCAGCGCGAAGACCGTCAGATGTCCGCGAAGGGCCACCGGCGACAGCGCCGTCAGCAGGAACAGCACGGCCGCGCCCGCGGCGACCAGGGGCAGGCCGCGGCTCCGGCTCGCGGCCTGCGGCCCGGCCTTCGCCTCGACCGGGGCGGGCGGCGGCGTGGCCGGGGTCGCCGAGACCGGCACGGGAGGCGGTGGCCAGGTCAATTGCCCCTGGTGTACGACGGTTATCGACCGTTGTACGACGTCGTCGAGGTCGAGGACGAGTTCCCCGTCCCGCCCCGGGGTCATCAGTTTGACCAGGTTCACCAGGTTCGTGCCGTACAACTGGGAGGCCTGCGCCGGCAGCCGCCCGGCCAGGTCGGTGTAGCCGATGATGGTCACCCCGTGCTCCGTGGTCACCACCTCGCCGGGGACCGTGCCCTCGACGTTCCCGCCGTTCGCGGCCGCCAGGTCGACGATCACGCTGCCCGGCCTCATGCTGGCCACCATGGGCGCGGTGATCAGCCGGGGCGCCGGCTTGCCGGGGATCAGCGCGGTGGTGATGACGATGTCCACGTCGGCGCACTGCTCGGCGTAGAGTTGCGCGGCCCGCTCGTTGTAGTCCTCGGACATCTGCTTGGCGTACCCGGTCGCGGAGACCTCGACGTCCGCGGCCCGCACCGCGAGATACTCGCCGCCCAGCGACTTGACCTGGTCGGCCACCTCCGGCCGGGGGTCGGTGGCGCGGACCACCGCGCCCAGGCTGCCGGCCGCCCCGATCGCCGCGAGACCCGCCACCCCGACGCCGGCGACCAGCACCTTCGCCGGCGGCACCTTGCCGGCCGCGGTGACCTGGCCGGTGAAGAACCGGCCGAAGGCGTGTGCCGCCTCGACCACCGCGCGGTAGCCGGCGATGTTGGCCATCGACGACAGCACGTCCAGTGACTGGGCCCGGGAGATCCGCGGCACCGCGTCCATCGAGAGCACGGTGATCGGCCGCCGGGCGAGATCCCGGACCAGTTCCTCGTCCAGCCGTGGGTTGAAGACGCCGACCAGCGTCGCGCCGGCCTTGAGCCGATCCAGCCGGGCGGCGTCGGGCGCGTTGATCGTGAAGAGGACGTCTGCCGCGTACGGGTCGCCGACCGTCGCGCCGGCGTCCACGTAGGCCGCGTCCGAGAACGACGCGCGGCGGCCGGCGCCGGGCTCCACCACCACGTCGTACCCGAGCGCGAGCAGCTGCCCCACGGTCGCCGGAGTGGCCGCGACCCGTCTCTCTCCCGGGTCACCCTCCCCCAGAACCCCGATGATCATCGATCGCCCCCTCTTGTTACCAGCGGGTAGCTTAGCGTCTCGCCATGACCGCTGTCACACCCAATCTTCACTCCGCCTACCGGCGGCCACCGAGACAACTCACCGAGTAACCGGCTCAGCGGTGCTGAACTCAGGAGAAATACGTCAGGAGTGGAGGTGCTCGCTGTTCATGTGAACTCCAGGGACACAGGCTCGTCAGTTACGGACTTTCTCGGGAAGCCGGGCATCGTCGACCATCACCTAGGATGGGAGGACCGAGCGTGATCAGCGGGAGACACCAATGACGCGAACACTGACCGCCGCAGTTCACCAGGAAGATGACTGGTTCGTTGCGAGGTGCCTGGAACTCGACGTGGCGAGCCAAGGGGAGTCACTGGAACAGGCTCTGACGAACCTCCGAGAAGCGGTAGAGCTGTATCTGGAGCAGGTGTCCCAGCCGCAGATCGAGGCGACGCCGTTCGTAACTGCCTTCCAGATCGCCTCGGCGGCATGAGCCCCGCTCTGGCTGATCTCCCTCTCCGCAAGGTAGTAGCCGCCCTCACCAAGGCGGGATTCATCCACGTTCGCACCAAAGGCGGCCACGCCGTCTATCAGCACCCGAACGGCCGCGTCGTGGTGATCCCACAACACCCGACGGTCAAGCGCGGAACGCTCGCCTCGATCATCCGACAAGCCGGCCTGACCACCGCCGAATTTCAGCAGCTACTGCGATAGCGGCCTGCAAGCTCACTTCGCGAGCCGGACCAGCGGCGAAGCGGGACGGTCCGAGCATCCGCATTGCCTGCGTCCCGAGCTGCTACTTGACGACGCCGATGATGCCGGTCACCGTGCCGATGACTCCGCTGACGGTCGCCTACTTCGCAGAGGCGCCCACCGCCATGCGCGATTCTGCGGGCTCGGCAGTCGGTTAGGTAAACCGAACGGCCCCATGGCCCTCGCGTAACGCGTGGGCCATGGGGCCGCCTGCCAGTGGAGGTGCCGGGAATCGAACCCGGGTCCTTCGTTGTTTTGTCAGGGCTTCTCCGAGCGCAGCTCACTAAGTCCCTACTCGGCCCTCCGGCTCACGTGAGCGAGTCCGGACGACGGGCCCAGTCGCTGATTGATCTCGCCGCACGGTCCCCGCGACCGGGACCGATTGGCCAGCCTCCTAGCTGATGCCGGCAACTGGGACGGAGGCGCTCCCAGACCGACAGACCACGCTACTTGCCTCAGGCGGCAAGAGCGAACTGGTCAGCGTCAAACTTAGAGTTGGCGCTTATAAGTTTCCGACGACCGATTCTCGAGACGACGTCGGCTTCCTCGGCTCGCTTCCCCTGTCTCCACGTACGAAGTCGAAACCAGTCACCCCCTGGACAGTTTTAACTCTGCCCGGCAATCTTAGCTCACCTTGCAGGAGCCACCAGTCACCGTGCACCCCGTGGGCCTGAGCTGCCGGTTCGTCCGTTTGTCGGACTGGAACCCGACGGTGATGCTGCTGTTGCCGGCGAGCGGCGAGCGGCCGCGGACGACGATCTGGTTGCCGTTGACCGACGCCGAGGCGTTCCAGGCGCCGCGGATGGCGAGGCCGGAGCCGGACGGGTAGCTCAAGGTGATCGAGAAGTCGTGGGGCTGGGAGCCGCTGTTGGTCACCTTCAGCGCGGCGATGAAGCCGTTGTTCCAGTTGGCGCTGGTGGAGTAGGTGACGTCCAGGTCCTTGGCGGCCGGCGCCGTGGTCGTCTTCGTGACGCTCGGCTTCGGGCTCGCCGAGGTCTTCGACGGCTTCGGGGAGGCCGAGGTCTTCGACGGCGTGGCGGACGCGGACGCCGAGGCCGACGGGGACGCCGAGGGCGACCCGGGGACCGACGCCGGGACGGAGGCCGTCGTGGACTCGGGCACCAGCGGGAGCGCCGAGGACTCGGCGGCCGCGCGCAGGTCCGCGGAGGGCTGCACGAGAACAGCGTCGCGGGACGGTTCCGCGCCGCCGCCGGCGTGAACCGCGATGAAGACCACGAGGGCGACAAGGATGGCGCCGGCGAGGCCGAAGACCCCGCGGGCGATGAAGAACTGGCGGTCCCGGTGCTTGGACTTGGTGGTGGACAACGGCCGGTCTCCTCGAGGAAGAGTCGAGTCGAAGAAGAAGAGCGGGAGCGCGCCCGCGGATCACCGCGGGCGGGGTGCGATCAAAGAGTCTGGCCGCGCAGAATACCCCGTCAGCCCATGCCTTTGGCACGGCGGCCCAGGGCGCGGTTGATCTCTTTTTTCGCGTCCCGCTCGGCCATGTCCTGACGCTTGTCGTAGCTCTTCTTGCCCTTGGCGACGCCGAGCTCGACCTTCGCGTACCCGTTCTGGAAGTAGATCGAGAGCGGGACCAGGGTGATGCCGTCGTCGCGCAGCTTCCCCATCATCCGGTGGATCTCGTCGCGCTTGAGCAGCAGCTTGCGGACCCGCCGGGGCTCGTGGTTGGTCCAGGTGCCCTGCGAGTACTCCGGGATGTGCAGGCCGTGCAGGAAGATCTCGCCGCCGCTCTCGTGGCCGAACGCGTCGACCAGCGAGGCCCGGCCGGCGCGCAGCGACTTCACCTCGGTGCCGGTGAGCACCATGCCGGCCTCGTAGGTGTCGGTGATGGTGTAGTCGTGGTGCGCCTTGCGGTTGGAGGCGACGAGCTTACGCCCCTGTTCGCGTGGCATACCGAGGACTCCTTCGACACCGGGGATCCAACTGGTCGATCTTAGCTCGCGGTTCAACAGAGGCAGGGAGGCAGGTAATTCAGCGGATTCCGGGGCACACCACCGAAACGGGTCTCGAAATGCAGGTGTGCGCCGGTGGACGCGCCGGTACTCCCGACCAGACCGATGATCTCACCCTGCCGGACGTACTCGCCGACGTGGACGTAGATCCGGGACTGATGGCCGTAACAGGTGGAGAAGCCGGCACCCATGACCCGCCCGTGGCTGACGCACGTGTAGTTGCCGTATCCACCGTTCCACCCGGCCTGGATCACCCGGCCGGCCGCCGCGGCACGGATCGGGGTGCCGGATCCGGCCGCGAAGTCGGTGCCCGCGTGCAACTGCCAGACCCGGTAGTACGGGTCGTACCGGTTGCCGAAGTCGCTGCTCTTCCAGCCCTGCACGGGCATCAGCAGCCGGCCGCGGTACTGCCTGGAGTAGCCGGAGCGGGCCTCCCAGCCGCGCATGCTGGAGCGGATCTTGCGTTCCGCGGCGAGCGCCGCACGGTACTGGGCGAGCACGGTCTCCCGTTGCGCGTTGGCCGCGGCCAGCGCCGCCCGCCGGGCCAGCACCAGCTGGTACACGTCGCGCCGGGCCTGGACCGCCTCGGCCTGGGCGGCCTGCGCGGCGCGCAGCCTGCCGGCCGCCTCGGCCTCGGCCGCCTCCGCGGACCGTTGGGCCGCGCCGGCCCGGTCCTGGGCGGCACGGGCCTCGCGGCGGGCGTCGACCAACCGACGTACGTCCTCGTTCTCCTGCCGCACCATCTCGTCCACCAGGCTCATCCGGTCCATCAGGTCCACCGGGCCACGGGCCGAGACGAGCAGGTTGAAGCGGGTGACCGGGCTGCCCATGTAGCTGTTGCGGGCGATCTGGGCGACCCGTTCCCGGGCGCCGGCCACCCGTTCCTGGGCTGCCGCCCAGTCCGCGGCGACCTGCCGGTAGTTCTGCCGGGCCACCCCGGCGCGGGCCTGGGCGGTGGCGGCCTGCACCCGGGTGGCGACGACGACGCCGCGCGCGACTGCCACCCGGTTCTGCGCGGCCGGCAGCGCGGCCGAGGCGACGGCGAGCCGGCGGGCGGCGACGCGCGCGGTGGCCCCGGCGTTCTCCAGGAGCGCCTCGGCCTCGCGCACCGCCCGCGCGGCCCGGGTGGCGTCGTCCTGGTCGGCCAGCGCCCGGGCGGGCACGGCGAGGGTGAGCGCGACGGCGCTGAGCAGGCAGAGACAGAGGGTCAACAGCGGGTTCGGGCGGCGGTACCTCACGGGGAGTCACCGTACTCTGACTAAACGCTCGCTTTGCCGTAAACCGCCCGAAGGGCGCGAAGGCCGCGACCCGGCAGGGTCGCGGCCTTCGGCACAAAGGTCTCGGAGAGGGTCAGACCTTGAGGTAGAACCGCAGCGTGACCCAGGCGGTCACGGCGCTGACCAACGCTCCCACACCGGCCAGAAGTGGCAGCATCAGCCAGACGTTGCCGTTCGGCACGGGTGTCAGGATCGCGGTCAGGGCCTGCAGCTTGTTGTCCAGCAGGACGATCTTGCCGATGAACAGCGCGACGAAACCGAGGATGGCGCCGATCAGGCCGGCGACCACCGCCTCCAGGACGAACGGCGCCTGGATGAACCAGTTGGACGCGCCGACCAGTTTCATCACCGCGACTTCTCGGCGCTTGCTGTACGCGGCCACCTGGATCGTGTTGCCGACCAGCAGCAACGCGGCGAAGGCCATCACCGCCGCGACCACGAGGGACATCAGCTGGACCGAGTTGAAGATGTTGAACACCTTCTGCAGGAGCTCCCGCTGGTCGATGATCCGCTGGACGCCCGGCTCGCCGTCGAGACTCTTGGCGAACGAGTCGTAGTCCTCCGGGTTCTTCAGCTTCACCCGGAACGACTCGGGCAGACTGTCCGCGTTCACGGCGGCCACGAAGTCGGGCGAGTCCTGGTAGAGCACCTTGAAGCGCTCGAGCGCCTGCTCCTTGGTCTCGTGGTTGGACTCCTTGACCAGCGGGTCGCTCTTGATCTTGCCTTCGATGGCTGCGATCTGACCCTCGGTCACATTGTCAGCCAGGAAGATCGAGACCTCGATCTCGCCGTAGTAGAAGTCCTTCATCCGGTCGACCTGCAGGTACATCAGCACGCTGGCGCCCAGCATGGTCAACGAGACCGACATGGTGATGATCATGGCGACAGTCATCGTGACGTTCCGCCACAGGCCCACCAGGACCTCGTTGAGGACGTACTTCACGCGCATCGGGGGGATCCTTCCAGGACTCCGCGTGGTGCTGCTTCAGCGTTGAACATGTGGGCGGAGCGGGTCTCAGCCGTAGACACCGCGGGCCTGGTCACGGACGATCCGTCCGCTCTCGATCTCGATGACGCGACGGCGCATCTGGTTGACGATGTTGGAGTCGTGCGTGACCATCACGACCGTCGTGCCGGTCCGGTTGATCCGGTCCAGCAGCCGCATGATCTCGATGGACGTGTCCGGGTCGAGGTTACCGGTGGGCTCGTCGGCGAGCAGGATCAGCGGCCGGTTCACGAAGGCCCGGGCCACCGCGACACGCTGCTGCTCACCACCCGAGAGCTCGTGCGGGTACCGGTGTTCCTTGCCACCGAGGCCGACCAGCTCGAGGACCTCGGGAACGACGCGCCGGGCGACCGCCTTCGTCTTGCCGATCACCTCGAGGGCGAACGCGACGTTCTCGTACGCGGTGCGGTTGGGCAGCAGCCGGAAGTCCTGGAACACACAGCCGATGGAGCGGCGGAAATGCGGGATCTTCCAGGACCGCAGCGAAGTGACGTCCTTGGCGTTCACGACAACTTTGCCGTTGGTCGCCTGGACCTCCTTCAGCAGCAGCTTGATGATCGTCGACTTACCGGAACCGGAGGGGCCGATGAAGAAGACGAACTCACCCTTCTCGATCCCGACGCTGACATTGTCCAACGACGGCCGAGACGCCTTCGGATACGTCTTCGTCACGTTCTCGAGCTGAATCACGGGACTGGAGTCTACGCGGTGTAACGAAATCGCCAAGCCCACCGGGGTCGGGAATCTTCGCCACCTGCGGCAACAACAAAACGGTGCGACTCTGGCCTGACCGAGCGTTCAGACAGAGTCGCTCACCGTGATGAATCCCGTCAGACGGCTACCTGATTCTGCTTGCGCCACCGGATCCCGGCCTCGATGAAACCGTCCAGGTCGCCGTCGAAGACCGACGACGGGTTGCCGGTCTCGTGCTCAGTGCGCAAATCCTTCACCATCTGGTACGGGTGCAACACGTACGAACGCATCTGGTCGCCCCACGAGCCGGTGGTGTCCTGCTTCAGGCCGGCCAGCTTGGCCTCCTCCTCCTGACGCTTGCGCTCCAGGAGCCGGGCCTGCAGGACGCGCATCGCGGACGCCTTGTTCTGCAGCTGCGACTTCTCGTTCTGGCAGGTGACGACGATGCCCGTGGGAATGTGCGTCAGGCGGACGGCCGAGTCGGTGGTGTTGACGCTCTGACCACCCGGGCCGGACGACCGGTACACGTCGACGCGGATCTCGTTCTCCGGGATGTCGATGTGGTCGGTCTGCTCCACCACCGGCATCACCTCGACACCGGCGAAGCTGGTCTGCCGGCGGCCCTGGTTGTCGAACGGACTGATCCGGACCAGCCGGTGGGTGCCGGACTCGACGCTCAGGGTGCCGAACGCGTACGGCACCTTGACCGTGAAGGTGGCCGACTTGAGGCCCGCCTCCTCCGCGTACGACGTGTCGTAGACCTCGGTCGGGTACCCGTGGCGCTCCGCCCACCGCAGATACATCCGCATCAGCATCTCGGCGAAGTCGGCCGCGTCCACCCCGCCGGCCCCGGCGCGGATCGCCACCAGCGCCTCGCGGGAGTCGTACTCCCCGGAGAGGAGGGTGCGGACCTCCATCTCCTCGATCGCCTTGGTGAGCGTGGCGATCTCCTCGCCGACCTCGGCGATCGAGCCGGCGTCCCCCTCGTCCTCGGCCATCTCCAGCAGCAACCCCGCGTCGTCGAGACGGGTGCGCAGCCGCTCCAGCTTGGAGATCTCGCCGGCGACGTACGACAGACGGCTGTTGACCTCCTGCGCCCGCGCCTGGTCGTCCCAGAGGTCGGGCGCGGATGCCTGCTCCTCGAGCTCCGCCTTGTCGCGGCGCAGCTTGTCGACGTCCAGGACGGTCTCGATGTTGCGGAGGGTGGCGTCGAGCGCTTTGAGTTGCTCGGGGAAGTCGGCAGCGGTCACGACACCCAAGTTTACGCCGCCCGGCCAGATGGCTGGCCGGGGCGTCCGCAACTCATTCGGACGGCACGGTCTTCAGCCAGCTGAGCGCCGCCTTGTGGTAGGCGACGGCGAACTCCAGCGCCGCCGCACCGTACGGGTCGTCGTTCTTCTTCGCCTCCTTGGCCTGCTCCTTCGCCATCGCCAGCGCCTCCGAGTGGTACTGGTTGGCGTTGGTGTAGAGAGTCTGCAACTGCTCGGTGCTGTGCTGCTGGCCGAAGGCGACTCGCAGCGCGACCGGGTTCCGCAGCGCGTCCCGGCCGGGCGTCTCGGTGAGCCAGCGTCCGAAGGCGCGCTTCCCGGAGGCGGTGATCGCATAGGGCTGACTGGAACGCGGACCCGGCTTGCCGAGGCGTACATACCCCATTTCGGCCAGTACGGGCAATTCACGGTAGACCTGGCTCCGCGTCATCGACCAGTAGGGCCCGAGGCGGCGTTCGGCAGCCGCCATGAGCTGTCCGCCGGTCATCGGCCCCTCGTGAAGCAGGCCGAGCAAGGCGGCAGCCGTGGGATTGATCTGGAAGTCGGGCATGCCTTCTAAGCTGCCACTTTGTCGCTCCGGCGTCCAGGATTTCGCACGATCCGTCCAGTTTGCGCCTCCACAAACGACTGTCCCGCACAGACAGTCCGACAACGAGCGCCCAGACCGGGCGTTTCGCGCCCCATCGCGCGGTTGACCAGCTAAAATGGAGCACCTATTCGGTCAGACGGGCAGGCCGAGGCAGGAATCGCCCATACATACGCGAGTCGCCGTGCACATTCGGACAATTGCCCACAAGCGCCTCAGGGGCCGCTTCCCGGACCGGGCCGCCGGGCACGAGGACGGAGTCCGTGGTCCGGGTCCTCCCGAACCGATTGATTCGGTACGCCCGGAAGCGCTGGACGATGTCCGTTCCGTCCACCGTCGCGGTCCCGTACGGCCGGTCCGGTCCTCGCAGGTTCGCCTATTACCCTGGCCCTCATGACCGACCCCGAGCCCCAGTCCGCACCGGAGACCCGCGAGGTCTCGCGGCTCACCGCGATCCTGCTGGCGGTGGCCGCACTCGCGTGGACGGCTGGGATGCTCGCCTCGGCCCGCGCCAAAATCACCAGTTGGGCGGACGCCGCGATGGAGGTCACCTCCACGGCGTACGCGCTGCCCGGCGCGGTCTCCGCGGCCGTGGTGGCCGGCGCGGCCCTCCCCCTGTTGGCGCTCACCCTGCTCAGCGTCCGCCGCCCGCTCGGCGCGACCACCCGGTTCGCGCTGGGCACCGGCACCGGGCTGCTGGTCGGCGTGCTCTGCGCCATCCCGGTGGTCACCATCAACACCGACGGCACGATCTACGCCGCGGTCGGCGGGACGGTGGCCGCCGCGGCCACCATCGGCGGCGCGCTGGCCGGCCTGCGCATCCCGCCGGTGATCGCCGCGGCCGGGTGGGCCACGCTCGGCGTCTTCGTGGTCGGCCTGGTGCTCAACGAGCAGTTCGTCCAGGACCCGGTGCTCGACCTGCTCGGCAACGACACCACCGAGGCCGCGGCGCACGCCAACCAGTACTTCGCGTACGGGCAGGCCACGCTCAGCGGGGTGGCCGCCGGCCTGATCGTGTTCGCGGTGCTGCGCCGCGCCGGCCGGCGGGCCGGCGCGGACCTGCGCTGGCCGCTCTACCTGACGGCGGGCGCCGGGCCGGGCGTGCTGGCGGTGATCGCCGAGATCCTCACCCGGACCGCCGGGGCGCAGGTGCTCGACCTGGCCGGCAAGGTGAGCGAGCTGGAGAAGTCGGTCCAGCAGATCCTCAGCACCAACCGGCTCAACAGCGCGCTGATCGTCCTCTTCGTCGGAGCGTTCACGGCGATGGTCTCGGTCGGCCGCACCATCTCCCCCACGGACGACGAGGAGGAGGACGAGCCGGCCCCGGCGGCCCGGTCGGACACCCCGGACACCGCGCCCGCCGTCGCGGCCGTGCCCGCCAGGGGCCCCGAGGACACCCCGGCGGCGTCCACGAAGGCGGAGCCGGATTCAGTCGACGGGGAGAGGCCCGCCGGGGCCGCGGCCGGCGGCGAGCGGTCCTGAGGGTCCGGTCGTCAGAGCAGTTCGTCGAGTTCGGAGACGGCGTACCACTCCAGCTCGTGGTCCTCGGCACCGTCGACGGTGAACTGGGCGTCCGGGTCGCCGGCGAGGGCCTCCTCGACCACCTCGGCGGCGGACGCGACCGCCTCCAGCGCCTCGGCGCCGTCCACGTGGATGCTCGCGACCTGGGCCAGCTGGACCGGCTCGGGCAGCCGGACGGTGCTGGAGCCGAGCTCCACGTCCTCGCGGACCAACGTGGCGGCCGGCACGTCCGCCGAGACGACCACCCGGCGGCGCGGAGCCTCGCCGTCGTGCCGGAGCAGTCGCAGGGCGCCCTGGGCGGCGCGGGTGAAGGCCACGTACTCCAGCTCCTCCTCGTCACCCTCGGCATACCACTCCCGCAGCGCGGGGGTCACCGCGTGCGCCTGCGTCGCGCCGTCGCCGAGCCGGCCGTCCGCCCGCAGGGCCGCCAGCATCGGCAGGGTGGCCGGCATGTAGACCCGGACCAGCTCGGTGATCGGCACGTTCTCCTCCTGCTTCGCCATCCCGGTCAGTACACCGCCGCCGCGGGCCGGGAGAGGCCCATTCCACCAGGCCTCTCCGGATCGTGGTCACCCGGGATGTTGGTGGCGGCAAACGGTGGCAAACTCAAGCTGCCGTAGCGAAGAGAGTGGGAGGCCACGTGGAGGCCCGGTTCCTGTTGCTGTCCGACGTGGCCGCCGAGCTGAACGTCTCGGACTCGCAGGTCTATCACATGGTCCGCAGCGGCGAGCTGCCCGCGATCAAGATCGGCGGCCGCGGCCAGTGGCGGGTCGAGCGGGCCAAGCTGGAGGAATACATCCAGTCGAAGTACGCGGAGACCGCTGCCTGGGTGCGCGACAACCCGATGGGCGAGCGGGAGACGCCGCCTGCGGAATGAGGTTTTTGTGCCTCTTTCCGGATGCGCTCGGTGGCGTTGACGGGCAGTGGCGATCGGGAGCAGACTTCCTTCATCGCAAGCAAACGGAGGCAAACGCAAGATCTGCCGATGGAGGGATTGCCGATGCGGGGATTGGCGGTGGAGATGCGGTCGGCGGTCGCCAGCGCATCCGCCGGGGCGCGGCCGACGATTCGCCTGCGCCCGGTTCCTCGGTATGAACCACCCTTCGACGATGAGTCGATGCCGGACTTGTGGCCGGTGAGGCACCAGTTGGCGTTGGACTGGGCACAGCCGGCGGCGTCCGGGTGGGCGGGATCGACCGGGGCCGGGCCGCCCGGGTCCGCGGCGGCCGGAGCGTCTGGATCGGCAGGGGCCGGCTCAGCCGTGGCTGGAATGTCTGGATCGGCGGGGACTGGCGCAGCACCCGTCCTGGCTGGGGCCGGGCCGCCCGGGTCGGAGTTGGCCGGGTCGGCGGGCTTCGGCCACGGCGTCGGGTCCGGTGCTGTCGGTGGGCGCGCTCAGGGCCGGAAGCGTGAGCGAGCCGGGGGCGGTGCCGCGGACTGCGGGGTGGCGGTCCACGGGATCTCTCCGGTGCCGCGCGGCACGACGGCGGCGAGCGGCACGACGGCGGCGAGCGGCACGACGGCGCCGATGGGGGCTTCCGGGGACGCGAAGCTGGCCGTCAAGCGGTTCGTTCGCATGTGCGTCGAGGTGCTCAACGGGTACCGGCCGGCGGCTCACCTGCGGCGGCTGACGCTGCCGGCCGAAGCGGCCGAGGTGGTCGCGGAAGGGCTGGCCGGGGCGCGCCGGGTGGCCGAGATGCGGCGGTCCCGGCGGGGCGGCGATCGGCGGCTCCAACGCGCGGCGCCGGTGGCGGTGCTCAAGGTGCACCTCTGCGAGCCACGGACCGGTGCCGTGGAAGTGGCGGTCGCCCTGGTCACCGGCGAGCGCACGTGGGCCATGGCGCTGCGGCTGGAGCTGCACAAGGACGCCTGGTGCGCGACGACGCTGCGGCTCATCTAGGGCCGGTCGCGGGCAGGGCCGGTCGCGGGTAGGGCCGGTCGCGGGCAGGCGGCTGCCGCGGGTCAGCAGGGCAGGCCCCGGGGCGCCTGGCGAGCGACACAGGCGGTGGGCGCCCCGGGTTCCAAACTCCGCGTTCGCGGACGGTGCGCGGGCCCGCCGGGAACGCGGACGGCCCGCGGGCCGGCAGAAGCCGGGCGCGGGCCGTTCGGCAGATGTCGCGGGCGAGCCCTGGGTCAGGCGGCCCCGCCCGGGGCGCCGTGGCAGCGCTTGTACTTCTTGCCCGAGCCGCAGTAGCACGGCGCGTTGCGGGACGGGCCGTTCGACTCGGACTGGCCGGGCGCCGTGTGGCGGCCGGCCGTGGTGTGGGCCGGGTTGGCCGGGATCGGCGAGCCGCCCGGGGTGAACGCCGACGGCACCTCGGGCTGCTGCGGCTGCTGGATCACCGGGCGGCCGCCGCCCGCCTCGCCATCGATCGCCGGGGCCGTGTACTGCAGGTTCTGCGGGCGGGTGCCGCCGCCGAGACCCTTGGCGCGGACCTCGACGTGGTCGTGCGGCTCCTCGACCGGGGTGTCGTCCGGAACCTCGCCGACCTTGGGCAGCTCGAACGCCTGCGACGGGTCGAGCGTGACCGAGGGCTGCTCCTCGACCTGGACCTCCAGGTTGAAGACGAAGCCGACAGCCTCCTCCTTGATGCCCTCCATCATCTGGTTGAACATGTCGAAGCCCTCGCGCTGGTACTCGACCACCGGGTCGCGCTGCGCGTAGGCCCGCAGGCTGATGCCCTCCTGCAGGTAGTCCATCTCGTAGAGGTGCTCGCGCCACTTGCGGTCGATCACCGCGAGCAGCACCTGCCGCTCCAGCTCCCGCACCGCCTCGGAGCCCAGCTCCTCCTCGCGGGCCGCGTACGCCGCCTGCGCGTCCTGCTTGAGCTGCGCGACCAGGAACTCCTGGTCGATCGCGTTGCGCTCGCCACCGGACTGCTCGATCAGGTCCTCGATGGTGAGGGTGACCGGGAAGAGCCGCTTCAGGTTGGTCCAGAGCTGCTCCAGGTCCCAGTCCTCGGCGTACCCGTCGGAGGTGGCCGCGGTGACGACGTCCGTGATCACGTCGTCGATCATGTTGGTGACCTGGTCGTGCATGTCCTCACCGTCGAGCACGCGCTTGCGCTCGGCGTAGATGACCTGCCGCTGCTTGTTCATCACCTCGTCGTACTTCAGCACGTTCTTCCGGATTTCGGCGTTCTGCGCCTCGATCTGGGTCTGCGCGCTGCGGATCTGCCGGGTCACCATCTTGGACTCGATCGGCACGTCCTCGGGGATGTTGAACCGCTCCATGACGGCCTCGACCGCGCCCGCCCGGAACCGCTTCATCAGGTCGTCCTGCAGCGACAGGTAGAACCGGGACTCGCCCGGGTCGCCCTGCCGGCCGGAGCGGCCGCGCAGCTGGTTGTCGATGCGCCGGGAGTCGTGCCGCTCGGTGCCCAGGACGTAGAGCCCACCGGCGGCCTGCACCTCGGCCTGCTCCGCCTCGCAGGCCTCCTTGACGACCGGGAGGACCTCCTCCAGTGCCTTCGCGTACTCCTCCGGGTTCTCCACCGGGTCGAGCCCGCGCTGGGCCAGCTCCTGCGCGGCGAGGAAGTCGGGGTTGCCGCCGAGCAGGATGTCGGTGCCGCGGCCGGCCATGTTGGTGGCCACCGTGACGGCGCCCTTGCGGCCGGCCTGCGCGATGATCGTGGCTTCCTGCGCGTGGAACTTCGCGTTCAGCACGCTGTGCGGGATGCCGCGGCGGCGCAGCAGGTGGGAGAGGATCTCCGAGTTCTCCACGGAGACCGTGCCGACCAGGACCGGCTGGCCGGTGGAGTGCCGCTCGGCGATGTCCTCGATGACCGCGTTGAACTTGGCCTTCTCGGTCTTGTAGATGACGTCCGGGTGGTCGATCCGGATCATCGGGCGGTGCGTCGGGATGGACACCACGCCGACCTTGTAGACGCTGTTGAACTCGCCGGCCTCGGTCTGCGCGGTACCGGTCATGCCGCCGAGCTTGGAGTAGAGGCGGAAGTAGTTCTGCAGGGTGACGGTCGCCAGGGTCTGGTTCTCCTGCTTGACCTCCACCCCCTCCTTCGCCTCGATGGCCTGGTGCATGCCCTCGTTGTAGCGGCGGCCGTGCAGGATGCGGCCGGTGAACTCGTCGACGATCAGGACCTCGCCCTCCGGGCTGACGATGTAGTCCTTGTCGCGCTTGTACAGCTCCTTGGCCTTGATGGCGTTGTTCAGGTACCCGACCAGCGGGGTGTTCACCGACTCGTACAGGTTGTCGATGCCGATCCGGTCCTCGACCCGGGAGACGCCGCGCTCGGTGATCGCCACGGTGCGCTTGGCCTCGTCGACCTCGTAGTCGCCGGAGCCGTCCTTGCCGCGCTCCAGCCGTTTCACGATGGCGGCGAACTCCGCGTACCACCGCTGGGAGTGCTCGGCCGGACCGGAGATGATCAGCGGGGTGCGTGCCTCGTCGATGAGGATGGAGTCCACCTCGTCGACGATCGCGAAGTTGTGCCCGCGCTGCACCAGTTCGTCCTTCGACCAGGCCATGTTGTCGCGCAGGTAGTCGAAGCCGAACTCGTTGTTCGTCCCGTACGTGATGTCGCACTGGTAGGCGGCGCGGTGCTCGGCGGCCGGCCGGTTCGGCAGGATCACGCCGACGGTCAGGCCGAGGAACACGTGCACCCGCCCGACCCACTCGGCGTCACGCTGGGCGAGGTAGTCGTTGACCGTGATGATGTGCACGCCGTCGCCGCTCAACGCGTTGAGGTAGGCCGGGAACACGCCGGTCAGGGTCTTGCCCTCACCGGTCTTCATCTCCGGGATGTTGCCGAAGTGCAGCGCGGCGCCGCCCATCAACTGGACGTCGTAGGCCCGCTGGCCGAGCACCCGCTTGGCGCCCTCCCGGGCCACCGCGAACGCCTCCGGGAGCAGCGAGTCGAGTGACTCGCCGTCCCGATAGCGCTGTTTGAACTGCTCGGTGCACTCGCGCAACTCGTCGTCGGTGAGGTCGACGTAGTCATCCTCGATCGAGTTGACCGCGTCCGCGATCGCCTTGAGCCGGCGTACCATGCGGCCTTCGCCGGCACGGAGGATCTTTTCCAATATCGACACGGGTCAGCGCTCCCCTAGACAGTCTGCCGAACCATCGTAGGCACCTTCTCCGGGAGGCTGTGACCCGAGCCTCCCGCTAATCTCACAAAAGGGACTTAAGGTGTCAGGAAGTTCGCTGACAGCGGAGCTGACGACCGTTTGGAACCCGTTTGGCGCCCGGGCGAGTCTGAGAAAGGATGGCGCGGTGGATCAGCACGACGAGGTGAGCCTGCGCGCTCTCGGCCCGCTCGACGAGGTGAGCCTGCGCGCTCTCGGCCCGCTCGACGAGGCGGCGTTCGCCGCGACCCGCGACGACGCGCCGGGCCGCCGGTTCCTTCCGCGGATCACCGGGGAGACCAGCGACTTCTCGTACGCGATAATCGCCGGAGGCGGCCAGCCGGTCGGCGGCATCGATCTGGACCAGCTCCGCCCCGGTCGAGGCTCCGCCGAGGCCCGGTTCTGGGTGGGGCCGCACGCGCGACGCCGCGGGATCGCGACCGCCGCCCTGCGCGCCCTGAGCGAGCAGGTCCTCACCGGCGCGCCCGGAATGCCCCGTCTGGCGCGCCTGGAGCTGTTGATCCACCAGGACAACCCGGTGGCGCAGCGCGTGGCGCTGGCCGCCGGCTACACCCGTGAGGGCGAGCGGCGCGGCGCGCTGCCCAACCCGGCCGGCGGGCGCGACGACGTGCTGGTCTACTCCCGGCTGGCCGGCGACTCCGGCGAGCCGGCCGAGCGGCTGCTGCCCGACCTGCCCGGCGGCGAGCTGACCGACGGCGTGGTGACGCTGCGCCCGCTCGGCGAGGATGACGTGGCGTTCTACGCCGACCTGCACGGCCGGCCGGACGTGGTGGCCACCAGCGTGCCGCCGGTGGCGCCGGAGCCGGACGAGGTGCGCCTGCGCTGTTTCCGGGCGGCCGCGCACTGGCTGGCCGGCCACCGGGCGGACATGGTCGTGGTGGACGCCGCGAGCGGCGCGCCGGCCGGCGAGATCTCGCTCTACTACCAGGAGCCGCGCACCGCGCAGGCGATGATCGGCTACAGCATGCTGCCCGAGTTCCGTGGCCGCGGCCTCACCACCCGGGCGGCGAAACTGGTAGCGCTCTGGACCTTCGCAGAGACCGGGATCGCCCGGCTGATCGCCGGCACGCTGCCGGAGAACCTGGGATCGCAACGGGTGCTGGAGAAAGCCGGTTTCCGGCGCGAGGCATACCTGCGCTCGCGGCTGCCCGGCGTGGCCGGCACCCGTCACGACGACGTCCAGTTCGTGCTGTTCGCCGAAGACCTGCTCGCGCAGGCCTCCGGCGGAGAACTCACACAGCCAGGCTGAGGATCCCGTAGTCGTAGCCTCGACGGCGGTAGACGACGCTGGGGCGGCCGCTCTCCTTGTCCTGGAACAGGTAGAAGTCGTGTCCCACCAGTTCCATCTGGAAGAGCGCGTCGTCGACGGTCATCGGCTCGCCGGAGTGCTCCTTCTCGCGAACGATGCGCCACGGCTGGTTCTCGTCGTGCTCGGCCAACTCCTCAGCCTCTGGCTGGGCCGTCAGCGTGGTGGTGCCACCCCTGGTCAGGTCGGTGGGAAGGTTCGCGGTGGCGGCGGCGACCGAGACTGGCGCGTGCCGTCCGCGGTGGACGCGGCGCCGGTCGGCGGAACGGCGCAGCCGGGCGTCCAGCTTGTTGATGGCGCAGTCCAGAGCTGCGTAGAAATCCTGTGCCTGAGCCTCGGCGCGAACCACCGGGCCCTTGGTCATGACCGTGATCTCGACCCGCTGGCAGGTGTCGGACTGGCGCGGGTTCCGTTCGTGGAACAGCTCCACGTCGACCCGCATCAGCTTCTGGTCGTACCGCTCGATCTTGCTCAGCTTGTCGGCGACGTGCTCTCGATAGTGGTCGGGAACCTCTACGTTGCGGCCCTTGACGACAATGTCCACTCGTGACCTCCCCCAACGTGTTGTGCATGGGGCGCCGGCTGCCGGCGCATCGTGTTGCCTCCAGAAGGACGCCGCGCACTGAAGATGAGAGAGAGCAAGAGCGGCGCGCGGCAAAGTGGGTGAGACGACTCCTTTCCGGTGCGGCGAGAAACGCTCTCCCGGTGGGTGGGTGAGTTGATGAACCCTACCCTCGTCACCTAGACGCTAACCTGCCGATCCCTGCGAGTCACCCCTGGTTGGGGATACCGGAAGGCTGACCTTCGCCTCTATCGGCGCACCGAGGGTTGACCGCAGACAATGGGGGCGGACAGTTGCGGCGAAGTCGTGTCGCTGCCAATACCGCGGCGCCCGTGACCTGCATGTCCGCCTCCTCAAGACGACGTACCGCCGCGGCCAGCGTGGCCCCGGTGGTGACGATGTCGTCCACTACCATCAGGGTGCCTCGCATCGCGCCGCCGCGCCGCGGATTGCCGATTCGGGCCGGGTTGATTCGCAGCGAATTGACAGCGGCCGCGGACCTACCGGCGGCGTCCAGTGACGTGGAGTCGGGCCTGGGCAGCGCCCGCAGCGGCTGCTCGACCCGCGCCGGCCAGCCGGCGGCACGCAGCCGGCGCACGGCATGCCGGGTCAGACGGATCATGTGGTCGCCGTAGCGCTCGCGCCGGGCCGCCCGGGTGGACGGGACCGGGATGATCACTATCGGCTGTCCGGGTGGCGCGATCTCCGCGGCGGCGCCGGCCAGCAACGCGCCGAGCGGCCCGGCGAGGCGATGACGACCCTTCTCCTTGTACGCCAGAAGGGCTCCCCGCAGCGCGCCACCGTAGGGACCGACCGCCACGCAGGGCGGGAACCCGGGCGGCGGCGGGCTCGGCGCCGTCCGGTACGGCCGCAGGGCTTCCAGCTCGGCCACGCACACCGAGCAGGCGCCGTGGAGCAGCCGGGTGCGGTCGGCGCCGCAACCCGCGCACGTGCCCGGCAGGATCAGGTCCGCCAGGTCGCCGAGCAGGGTGCGCACGCCGGGGACCGTCAGTCGAGGTAGAAGGGCGCGGTGGGCACGGTGTTGCCGGCCGGACTGCCGGACGGGTTCGGCCCGGCGAGCCGGTCCACGCCGATCAGGGTGGGCCGGGACAGTGCCTCCCAGGCCTTGCCGTCGAACGAGTAGGAGACGAACCGGGTGTACGCCCGGCCGCTGCTCGGGTTCGACTCCATCGGGTTCGCCGGGTAGACGCTCAGCGAGTCGACAGGCTTGTCACCGAGGTCGGACAGCCGGCCGGACTGCAGCGCGCCGTCGATGGACACGTCGACGATCGTCACCCGCTTGTCCGCCGACCGGACGCCGGCCACGGTCAGCCAGCCCTCGCTGTTGAAGCCGACCGCGCTGACCGAGCGCAGGTCGGCCGGGCGGATCTGCTGCGGGGTGCCCAGCGACGGCGTGTCGCCGCTGGTGTTGAGCGCCGCCCGGTACAGCTTGCCGTCCACCACCAGGGCCACCCGGCGGCCGTCCGGCGCCACCGCGACAGCCGTGATGTTCGTCCCCTGGCCGGTCCACGGGATCTGGTGGGCGGCGCCCTTTCCCGGAGCGAACGAGTACAGCTTGCCGCCGCCGGTGATCAGGCCGATCGCGCCACCGGCCGAGCCGTTGCGGGTGATCGCCCAGGCCGGCTCGCCGAGCGTGCCGGGCAGGTCGCCGACCGGCTGCAGGGCCGCCCGCGAGCCGGTCGGGGCGGCCGCCACCCGCAGCGAGTCGGCCTTGCCGTGGCTCACCACGGCCGCGAAGTTGTGCGTGACCGAGGCGCTCATCGCGGCGGACCGGATGCCCTTGTTCTCCTCCGGCTCCAGCACCGGCGGCTGGGAGACCGCGCTGGGCGTCTCGGAGAGCCGGCGGATCCTGCCGCCGTACACCACGAACTGCTCCGGCTCGGCAGGCATCCGGGCCACCCGGTTGCTGTTCAGGTAGTCCTCGTCGGAATACGACCCGGCATCCTGGTGGCCGACCGTGAGCACCAGCTCGGCGTCGGGCAGCAGCGGCCGCAGCGACCACTGCAGCTGCCGGCGCAGCCGGTCCAGCGCCTCGGCGGTCTCGGTGGCCGGCAACGCCTGGGTGCTCAGGGTGATCCGGTACTTGTTGTCGCTGACCTCGACGACCTTGCCGATCAGCGTGGTCCCGTCCGCCAGGTCGGAGACCGACAGCCACGGGGCCGGGCCGTTGACCAACCAGTTCAGCACCGTGGTGGGCCGCTGCTCGGTGGGCACCGCGAGCGGCATGTACCGCACGTCGGGCACGAGCCAGGTGTAGTCGGTGTTCCAGAAGTAGATCGTCTGCTCTTCGTAGAAGTCGTTCAGCGCGCGGTCGTCGATCAGCAGGGCCGGCGGGGCCTCGGTGACGAACAGGCCGTTCTCCCCCGCGACATGACCGACCTTGATCTTGTACGTGTCCTGGCGGGTCTCCGTCGCCGGCTCCAGCAGCCCGAACTTGTCGAGCGTGCCGACCCGCTCGTAGGTCAGCTCGACCACGTCGCTGCCCGGCGTGTTGAGCGGCTTGTCGACCAGGCGGATCACCGACAGCTCGTTGCCGCTGGGCTTGAACTGGCGGGCCGCCTCCTTGGTCATGAACTTGCGCAGCCGGGCGGCCGCCGAGTCGAGGTCGCCGGCCGCTGCCTTCAGGTAGTAGTTCTGCACGAACAGCACCGGATCGATGGACGCGCTCTCCCGGGTCACCTCGGTGCCGCCGTGCGCGTCGTTGGAGCTGGTGCCGGTGGACGGCCCGGGACCGGCCACGGTGACCCCGGTGTCGTCAGGTATCCCGCAGGCGCCGGTCAGCATCGCCACCAGCGCCACCACTGCCGGCAACGCGATCGCCGAGGAACGCCGTCGCATCAGCTCACCTCCGCCGTGCGGTCCAGCGGGATCAGCGGCAGCGGGGCGGCGACCAGCCGGTCACCGGCCCGGACCGGCAGGGTGAGCCGGAACTGGGCGCCCTCGCCGGGCGCGCCCCACGCCTCCAGCCAGCCGCCGTGCAGCCGGGCGTCCTCCGCGCTGATCGACAGGCCCAGGCCGGTGCCGCCGGTCTGCCGGGCCCGGGACGGGTCGGCCCGCCAGAACCGGTTGAAAACGAGGCGCTCCTCGCCGGCCTTGAGCCCGATGCCGTGGTCGCGGACGGTGATCGCGACCGCGGCGTCGTCGGTGGCCATGGTGATCTGCACCGGCCGGGCCTCGCCGTGCTCGACCGCGTTGCCGACCAGGTTGCGCAGCACCCGCTCGACCCGGCGCGGGTCCACCTCGGCGATCACCGGGGAGTCCGGCAGGTGCAGCTCGAGCTCCACGCCGACCCGCTCGGCCAGCCCGGTGAGCCGGTCGGCGACCCGGCGCACGATCGGGACCAGATCGGTGTGCTCGGCGTCCAGCGCGGCGAACCCGGCGTCGAACCGGCTGATCTCCAGCAGGTCGGTGAGCAGGTCCTCGAACCGGTCCAGTTCGGCCTGCAGCAGCTCGGCGCTGCGCGCCACGGCCGGGTCGAACTCCTCGCGCTCCGAGAAGATCAGATCGGCCGCCATCCGCACCGTGGTGAGCGGGGTGCGTAGTTCGTGCGACACGTCCGAGGTGAAGCGCCGCTGCAGCCGGGACATCTCCTCCAGCCGGACGATCTGCCGCTGCAGGTTGGCCGCCATCTGGTTGAACGCGGCGGCGAGCAGGGCCAGGTCGTCCTCGCCCTCCACCTTCATCCGCTGGTCCAGCAGGCCGGCCGAGAGACGCTGCGCGGTGCGCGCGGCCACCCGCACCGGGGTCACCACCAGCCGGGTCACCAGGCCGGCCACCACGCCCAGCAGGATCACCAGGGCCAAGCCGGTGACCAGCACGGTGGTGCGGATCTGGTTGGCGGCGCGGTCCTCGGTGGTCAGCGGGACCGCGTAGTAGAGCTCGACGTGCCCGAACTTGGCCGGCACGGGCGACCCGTACACCAGGAACTTGGTCTGCCTGCCATTTATCCCGACCGTGCGGATCTGCTGCGCGACCTGCGCGTCGTCGGCGACCGAACGGATCATCGCCGGGGTGATCAGCTGGCCGGTGTCGACCGCCGGCACGGTCTGCGGCTCCAGCTCGGGGTAGTGCTGGGCGCGGATCGACACCACGGTGCCGCTGTCGCCGGCCTGGTCGCCGTCGTAGAGCTCGTTGACGGTCTCGCTGATCGTGGCGGGCAGCTCCGGGTCATACGCCTGGGGGTGCACGGTGAGCTGCTGGGAGGCCCACACCACCTTGCGCTCCAGGGACGCCGAGACCTCGTCCTGGGCGCGGTTGAGCAGGATCTTGGCGCTCTGCGCCGCGACGAACCAGCCGAACGTGCCGACCAGCAGGCTGGACGCGAGCAGCGTCAGGGTCACCACGCGGACCTGCAGCGAGCGGCGCCAGGAGCGGCGCACCGGCGCGGTGTACCTCTCCAGGCGGACGGCGACCACGCGCCAGGAGCGCCGCGCCACACGCAGGACGCGGCGCACGGGCAGGGGAAGCCAGGCCGGAGCGCGCATAACGCGGCAAGGTTAGCCCCCCGCGGCGACTAGCCGGTGCCCGCCTTGTAGCCGACACCCCGGACCGTCAGGATGATCTCCGGCCGCTCGGGGTCCGGCTCGATCTTCGCCCGCAGCCGCTGCACGTGCACGTTGACCAGGCGGGTGTCGGCCGCGTGCCGGTAGCCCCAGACCTGCTCCAGCAGGACCTCGCGGGTGAAGACCTGACGGGGTTTGCGCGCCAGCGCGACCAGCAGGTCGAATTCCAGCGGGGTGAGCTTCACCTCTTCGCCGTCCCGGGACACGGTGTGCGCCGGCACGTCGATGTTGATCTGGTTGCCGGGCGGGCCGATGGTGAGCATCTCCGGCGCGGCGTCCTCGCCCCGGCGCAGCCGGGCCCGCATCCGGGCGACCAACTCCTTGGGCTTGAACGGCTTCACCACGTAGTCGTCGGCGCCGGACTCCAGGCCGAGCACCACGTCCACGGTGTCGCTCTTCGCGGTGAGCATGACGATCGGGATGCCCGACTCGGCGCGGATCGCGCGGGCGACGTCGATGCCGCTCATCCCGGGGAGCATCAGATCCAGCAGGACGATGTCCGGGCGGTTCTCCCGGAAAGCGGCGAGCGCGCGTTCGCCGTCCGCCACGAACGAGGGCAGGAAACCCTCACTGCGCAGGACGATGCCGAGCATCTCGGCCAACGCGGGATCGTCGTCGACGACCAGTACCCGGGCTCTCATGCGGTCCAATATTGCACTGTCCTCCCGGCCCCCGCGCCACCCGGGGGCGATCTTGCCCGGCAGCCTACGCGAAAAACCACCCTGCCCAGAAGGCACGAGGGGCCGGAAAACCTGGGAAAACAGAAGAACGGGCGGTCCCGGTCCGGGACCGCCCGTGGCGCGCGAAACCGTCGTTACGCGCCGGGCCGGTCGAACTCTCCCGCGCGGACCCCGGCGACGAAACCGGTCCAGTCCTGCGTGTCGAAGCTGAGCACCGGGCCGGTGACGTCCTTGGAGTCGCGCACCATCACCGCTGCCGGAGTATTGGCGACCTCGACACAATGCCCAGCAGCGCCACTCCGGCTGCTCTTACGCCAAGTGATCGTGGCGTCCTGCATGGTTTCTCCCCTTCCATGGAAAATGCAGGTCCATTGGACCGCACCGCGGGGGTTCAACGAGCGAGACGATCCCTCGTCTCAGCGATGACCGTTCGGCTCTCTTCTTTCGACAAAGCGCGTTCTCGCAGGTCATCAAAGGCATCCTGGTAAACGTCAATTTCCTCGGGCTTCACCCGGAAGTGACCGCCGGTCAACCCTTCGGAGTGCACGACCGGGTTACGCGTCCCGTCCGGGAACTCCAGCACCAGGAACGATTCGGTGAGTCCGGCGTGCGCGCCGGCCACGAACGGCAGGATCAGCACCTCGACGCCGGGCCGGTCGGTGGCCTCGTGCAGCCGGGTCAGCTGGCGGACCAGCACGTCCCGGCCGCCCACCTCGCGGCGCAGGACCCCCTCGTCCAGCACCACCCGCAGCGTCGCCGGGGGCTCGCGGGTGAACACCCGCTGGCGGTCCATCCGCACGTTGACCCGGCGCTGGATCACCTCGCTGTCCTCGACGTCGGCGCCGGTCTCGATCACCGCGCGGGCGTACTCGCTGGTCTGCAGCAGGCCCGGCATGACCTGGGCCTCCCACTGGGAGATCGAGATCGCCTCGCCCTCCAGGGCCAGGTACTCGTCGTACGGGTCGGTGACGAACGAGCGGTAGGACGTCCACCAGGCCCGGGCCCGGCCACGTTTGGCCAGGTCGCGCAGGCGGCCGCGGTCCTGGGCGGGAACGCCGTACAGGGTGAGCAGGCGGTCCAGGTCCGCCTCGGTGATCCCGGTGTGCGCCGTCTCGATCCGGCTCAGCTTCGACTCCGACCAGCCCAGCGCGGTAGCCACATCCACCGCCCGGCGCTCGCCACGGAGCCGGCGCAATTCGCCGCCGAGTTCCCGGCGCGCTGTCGATGTCGGCCTCGCCACGGAGCCACCATATCGGCGCATCAATAGCCCATTGCAAGTTGCAGTGCCGATCGGTAAGGAAAGCGCGCTACTTCTCGGTTCGAACTCGGTGGCCGTGTGGAGTGTTTCCGCGACGATGACGGCCGTCGTTCCGCGGTGGCGGATGCCGGCTTTTCGCGATCAATGCCCAGGTAGAGGGCTTGCGGGGCCGCTCGGCGACGGGACGGTGACCGAATCCCGCCGCGCTCGGGCGGGGCTGGGGGGCCGCGTGGCCACGTGACGTAATCGTCATCCATACAGGTGACTAGTCGCGCCGGGCGCGCTGGCGGGACGGCGGCGTGATTCGTCACCGGCTGGCCGTCTTCGGCGGGTTTGTTGAGCGTGCGCCGTACGGCGGCCCCGCCGATCGAGGACAGCTCCGGGCCGCCGCAGCGGACCGGGCGCCGGAGCCCGCCATCGGGACGGCGGCCGGAGACGGGTTCGCGACGGTTCCCACTGCGTGGGCACAGGGCCGGGCGGCCGGCGCCGCCCACGCTCCGGCGAGTGGTGACACGGCTATGACGTCCAACATTTCCGTGGTTCGCCGGCGCGCGCTCCGGACGGTCCGGAAAACGCGTGCCGGAGGGCCCTGGAAACAGACGGGTTCCGGGGGTTGCAACGGATCGGCGGAGCGTTGGCGAATGGCCGGCGGTTCGGTTCCCGGGTCGCCGGGGCGGGCCCGGCGACGAAAAAGCGTGAGGGTCGCCGGAAATGGCGTGTCATCGGCGGGTCACGTGGCCGCCACCGATTCCGGAATCGGAGCGGAAAGGGCCGTGAAACAGACATCGGCCACCCCGGCGCCCGACCGTCCCGGAACCGGGCATCCGGAGATAGCGAACGGGGCGACAGGTCGAAACCCGCCGCCCCGTTCATCCCCCCGGTTTGGTACCGCGCGCGTCCGTGGGACCCCCCGATCACCAATGACGCTGCGTACTTATAGATTCACACTCCGCACATGCGATGTCAAGGCATTTCCTGAAATTTCCGGCGCAAAGTGTGGCCGACGATCACGGAAAGCAGTCACCGCACCTATTCGGGCGACAATCGGACACCCGATCGCTCAGTCCGGGACGGCGGCCACGAACAGCGTGCCGGCGCCCGCGGCGGTCAGCCGGCCGGCGCCGGCCGGCGCGAAGGCGGCGGTGCCCGGCGGCAACGTCACAGGAGTCCCGTGGTCCTCACCGACGTGGACGTCCCCGGACACGCCGAGCAGGATCCGCGGCCCGCCACCGGGCAGCCTCACCGGCGGGCGGCTGCCGCTGAGCTCCACCCGGTACATCTCGAAGTCCGGCACCGGCACCCGCCAGGCGGTCACCCCGGGCTCGACCTGCGTACCGTGCAGCAGCGGATCGTCAAGCGTCTCGAAGCGCAGCACCTTGAGCAGCTCGCCCACGTCCACCCGCTTCGGCGTCAGCCCGCCACGCAGCACGTTGTCGCTGGCCGCCATCAGCTCCACCCCGAGCCCGTGCAGGTAGGCGTGCAGGTTCCCGGCCGGCATCCAGAGCGCCTCGCCGGGAGCCAGGTGCACCAGGTTGAGCAGCAGCGCGACCAGCACGCCGGGGTCACCGGGATAGTGGCCGGCCAGATCGATCGCGAGCCGGAAGGACTCGGCGTCCGGATGCGAATCGGGGAAGCCCGCGGCCGCGGCCACCACCGCGTCGATCAGTGCCGGCCGCTCCTCGGCCGGCCAGGTGAGCAGCAGGCGGACCGCCTCGGACAGGTCGCCGGCCCGCAGGACGGACACCACCGGCTCCAGCTGGGGCAGCGACAGCTCGGCGAGGACCCGCGCCGACACACCGGCCGGGCGGAAGCCGCAGAGCGCGTCGAACGGCGTCAGCGCGACAAGCATCTCCGGCTTGTGGTTGGCGTCCGTGTAGTTCTTCGGCAGCGCGGGGTCGGCCTCCTGCCGGGCGAAAGCCTCGGCGGCGTACTTCAGATCGGGATGCGCCTGCAGGGACAGCGGCGCGCCGGCGGCCAAAACCTTCATCAGGTACGGCAGGCGGGGGCCGAAACGCTCGGCGACGGCCGGCCCGAGCTGGGCCCTCGGATCGCTGTCGATCAGGGTGGTCAGGGTGACCGGCCCGTCCGGGCCCGGCACAGTGGACGGGTCACCCGGGTGCGCGCCGAGCCACAGCTCCGCCTCCGGCCCCTCGGTGGGGGCAGGGCGGCCCTGGAGTTCGGCGATCGCGGTCCGGGATCCCCAGGCGTACGGCCGGATTACTCCGGTCAGCGGATACACGGTCATACCCGGCAAATTAGCAGCCCGGAGACGCCGCCGGCGCCGCGGTGGCCCACGACGCCGGCGCTACGAACAGCAGGAGTCAGGCGATGACCGGCGGCGCGGACGCCACCGTCTCGTCGCCGGCCGCACGGGCCCGGAAAATGTCCGGCTCGATGTAGATCACCCGCGCGATCGGAACCGCCTCCCGGATCCGCACCTCGGTCTCGTCGATGTGCCGGGCCACCTCGGCCGCGGTCTCCGACCTCGGCACCGCGATCTTCAGGGCGACGAGCAACTCCTCCGGCCCCAGGTGCAGCGTCTTCATGTGGATGATCCGCTCGATGCCCGCGCCGGTCAGCACGGCCTGCTTGATCTTCTCGACCGTCTCCGGGTTGGCCCCCTCGCCGATCAGCAGGCTCTTGGTCTCGACAGCCAGGATCGCCGCGATCGCCACCAGCAGGACGCCGATCGCCGCGGTGCCGATGCCGTCCCAGATGCCGTTGCCGGTGATCAGCGTCATCCCCACGCCGAAGAGCGCGAGCACCAGGCCGACCAGGGCGCCGGCATCCTCCAGGAGCACCACCGGCAGCTCCGGCGCCTTCGCCCGGCGGACGTAGTCGACCCAGGAGGTCTTGCCGCGGGTCCGGTTCGACTCGGTGATCGCGGTGTAGAACGAGTAGCCCTCCAGCGCGATCGCGACCACCAGGACCGCGACCGGCACCCACTTCCATTCCTCGATCGGCTCCGGGTGCTGGATCTTGTGCCAGGCCTCGTAGAGCGCGAACAGGCCACCCACGCTGAACAGCACGATGGAGACGATGAACGCGTAGACGTAGCGCTCCCGCCCGTACCCGAACGGATGCTCCGGGGTGGCCTGCTTCTTCGACTGCTTGCCACCGATCAGCAGCAGCAGCTGGTTGCCGGAGTCGGCGACCGAGTGGATCGACTCGGCGAGCATGGACGACGAGCCGGTGAGCAACCAGGCACCGAACTTGGTGACAGCGATACCCAGGTTCGCGCTCAACGCCGCGATGATCGCCTTGGTGCCGCCCTCGGCGCTCACGAAAGTCCCTCTGGCATCGGGTTGGACAGCTCCTTCATCTCGCTGATGGCGGGCACGGCCATCGGGTCCAGGCCATGCGCCAGGGCCAGGTACAACGACGCGAAGTCGGGCACCGCGACAAGCGAGGCCAGCCGCTCCAGCGTCGAACCGCCTTCGGCGGTCAGCACGTCGCAGCGTACGCCACGTCGATCGGCGAGAGTCTGGATGGCGTCCGCCCGGCGCTCCTCGACGGCGACCGGCTCGTCGGCGTCGTCCTCCGGGTTGAGCCCGCCGTCGCGGAGCACCACGAGACGCAGCCGGGTCAATGCCTCGTCCTCGTCGTCCGGGTCGGCGAAGATGTCCCGCGACCCCTCGGCCAGGCCGCCGAAGACGCCGTCGAGCAGGCCCACCCGGCCGCGGCCGGCCTCGCCCAGCGCGCCGGCCATCACCGGGTACCGCGCGTTCGCGGCGAGGGTGTCGGCGAAGCGCCGGGCCGCGACGGTGGCCAGCGGGGACGAGCCCCAGACGATCGGCACCGAGCCGGCCAGGCCGAGGGCGAGCGCCTTGGCCGGGTTGACGAACGAGTCGGCGCCGGGGCGGCAGCGCTCGGCGTCCGCGTCCAGCCGGGTGGCGGTCTCGGCGATGTCCGCCTCGGTGACCTTGACCAGGCCCAGCGCACGGCCGGCGAGCAGCACCGGGACGGCCAGGCCCCAGAGCGTGGCCCGAGCCGGGGCGCGGCGCGGCACGCCGATGAACGGCGCCCGGGCCCGCTCGGCCACCGCCTCGAGCTCGGAGTCCGGATTGCCGATGGCGACCAGCCGGGCGCCGCGGCGGGCCGCCGCCTCGGCCGCGGCCAGCGCCTCGGGGCTGCGGCCGGAGGCGGACACCGCGATCACCACGTCGGCAGCGCCGACCCAGCCGGGGATGCCGGCGCTGCGGTGCCCGATGATCGGCACCGGGCAGCGCGGGCCGGCGACGGTGGACAGGATGTTGCCGGTGAGGCCGGCGGTGCCGATGCCGGCGACCACGACGGCACGCGGCCGGCCCTCGTCGGCGAGCATGGTCAGGTCGACCTCGGCGGCCAGCGCCGCGGTCTCCCGGACCTGGGCGCCGGCCGACGCGGTGGCCCGCAGCATCCCGCCCGGGTCGTTGTCGAGCATCGACTTCTCGTCGTTGAGCAGCGACTCGTCGGCGACCCGGTGCCCGTTGACCCCCGAGGAGCCCTCCAACGGATTGACCATCAGTGGTCCTCCCCCTTCTCCCCGGCACCGGTACGGGCCTCGTCGAGAAGGAGGATCGGGATGTCGTCCTTGATGTCGAAGATTCGGCCGCACTCCGTGCACGTCAGCGTCTGCCCGCCGGCGTCGTAGTCGAGAGGCGCGTGATGAGTGTCCGGGCAGGCCAGGATTTCCAGCAACTGCGGATCGAGCGCCACCGATCTACTCCTTTTGCAACGGCCGAAGCGTGTCCCCGCGATCCTAACCGCGAACGATGGCGAGCACCTCGTCCCTCAGGGAGGCCATCCGGCCGGCGTCCGGCGCCTCCACGTTCAGCCGCAGCAACGGCTCGGTGTTGGACGCGCGCAGGTTGAACCAGGAGCCGTCCTCGAACGAGAAGGTCAGACCGTCCAAGTCGTCCACCCGGGCGTCCGGGAACGCGGCCCGCACCTCGAGGCTCTTGGCGGCGGCGTCGGCCACCGTGGAGTTGATCTCACCGGACGCCTGGTACCGCTCGTACTCCGCGGCGAACTCGGAGAGCGGCCGGTCCTGCCCGCCGAGCGCGGCCAGCACGTGCATCGCGGCAAGCATGCCGGTGTCGGCGAACCAGAAGTCCCGGAAGTAGTAGTGCGCCGAGTGTTCGCCGCCGAAGACCGCGTTGGTCTGGGCCATCTCGGCCTTGATGAACGAGTGGCCGACCCGGCTGCGCACCGGCTTGCCGCCGTTCTCCACGATGATCTCCGGCACCGCGGACGAGGTGATCAGGTTGTGGATGATCGTGCTGCCCGGGAACTTGGCCAGCTCACGGGCCGCGACCAGCGCGGTGACCGCGGACGGCGAGACCGGGTCGCCGTTCTCGTCGACCACGAAGCAGCGGTCCGCGTCGCCGTCGAAGGCCAGGCCGATGTCGGCGCCCTGCTCGCGCACCGCGCGCTGCAGGTCCACCAGGTTCTTCGGGTCCAGCGGGTTGGCCTCGTGGTTCGGGAACGAGCCGTCCAGCTCGAAGTAGAGCGGCACGATGGTCAGCGGCAGCGCGGTGAGGACCTGGTCGCCGAGCACGGCCGGGACGGTGTAGCCGCCCATCCCGTTGCCGGCGTCCACGATGACCTTGAGCGGGCGGATCCGGCTCAGGTCGACAAGCGAGCGCAGGTGCGCCGCGTAGTCGCCGAGCAGGTCGCGCTGCTCCACCCGGGACGGGCCGTCGGCCTCCGCGTTCAGGTCGCCGAGCAGCTCCTGGGCCCGCTGCCGGACCACGACCAGGCCGCTGTCCTGGCCGACCGGGCGGGCGCCGGCGCGGCACAGCTTGATCCCGTTGTACTTCGCCGGGTTGTGACTGGCGGTGAACATCGCGCCGGGCAGGCCCAGCGAGCCGGAGGCGTAGTACAGCTGGTCGGTCGAGGCCAGTCCGATGTTGATCACACCGGCGCCGGCCGCGTTGACCCCCCGGGCGAACGCGGCGGCCAGAGCCGGGCCGGACTCGCGCATGTCGTGCCCGATGACGATCTGGTCCGGCTGGTCACCGGACTCACGGAGCATCTCGATGAACGCCGTGCCGATCGCCCGGGCCACCGGCTCGTCGAGCTGGTCCGGGACGGTCCCCCGGACGTCGTACGCCTTGATGATCTGGGACAGATCGAGCACGAACCCACTCCTAACCGAAAGCCCTGTTGGGGCTGAGGCTAGCGGAGCGCCGGCCACGGCACGCTTTTATCCACACGACCGCGCCGGTCGGCTGAGCAGATCACGGCACGCCCGGTCCGCCGCCCGGGTGGTCTCCGGCAGCCGGTGGCGCGGAGCCAGCCGCAGGGTCAGCGCACACGCGTTGTCCAGGGCGATCCGGTGTCCGACCGAGACGAAGACCGGTTTCACGCCGGTCCGGGTACGCAGCACCGCGCCGACCGTCTCGCCCTCGTCGATCAACGCGGAACGGCTCCCGCGCTCCTCGCCGACCGGCTCCCATTCACCTACCAGCCTGGTCTTCCCGACCCCGAACGAGGGAAGATCGGTGAGCACGCCGAGGTGCGCGGCGAGGCCGAACCGCCGCGGATGGGCCAGCCCGTGCCCGTCGCAGACCAGCACGTCCGGTCGCACGGTCAGCTTCGCCAACGCCGCCATCAGGGCCGGCACCTCGCGGAAGGCGAACAGGCCCGGGACGTACCGGAAAGCGGGTCTGCCGTTGATCGTCACCAGGTCCCGGACCGTGAGGTCCGCGGCGTCCAGGACCACCACGGCCGCGCTCAGGCGGTCGCCGGAGTCGTCGTAGGCGACATCGAGGCCGGCCACGGTGGCCGGATCCGCCGGGCCGGGGGCGGAGACCACCCGGGCGCGCAGGGCGTCCTGCGTGGCCAGCGCCTCTTCTTCGGTACGGGGCCAGAACTCCACGACGGCAGCATAGACAGTGTTGTCTCCGGCGGTGACACACGTCACGATGAGTGGGTTTGGAGGTGCCCGCCCGTGAATCCGTGGCTTGCCCTGGCCCCCGGTGACGATCCCGCCGAGCGGATCCGCGAGGTGGGGCGCGCGCACGAGAGGTTCCTGGCCGGCAGCGCCCGTCCCGTGCCGGTCCGCGCCGTCGTCGCCGAGTCCTGGGCGCGGTCGGCCGGCTGGATCGGGGCGGACGGCACCGCGCCGATCGTGCTGCGCGACGACGAGCTGGAGGCCTACCGCTCGGCGCACCCGCTGGCCCGGGTCATGCCGATCTTCCGCGACCTGCTCGGCGGACTGGCCGACGACGGCGACCACATCCTGGCGGTCTGCGACGCGCACGGCCGGCTGCTCTGGGTCGAGGGGCACGCCGCCACGCTGCGCGGAGCCGCCTCGATGAACTTCGTGCCGGGTGCCCGCTGGGACGAGGCGCACGCCGGCACCAACGCCCCGGGCACCGCGCTCGCCGTCGACCACGCGCTGCAGATCTTCGCGACCGAGCACTTCAGCCGCTCGGTGCAGCGCTGGACGTGCACCGCCGCGCCGATCCACGACCCGGGCGGGCGGCTGCTCGGCGCGATCGACGTGACCGGCGGGAACCACCTGGCCAACCCGCACAGCCTGGCGCTGGTCCGGGCCACGGCGCTGGCGGCTGAGACGTACCTCCGCGGGCTCGCGCCGCCGCGGGCGGAGCCGGCGGTCGCGGCACTCGGCCGGGACGAGGCGGTGCTCGCGTCCGGGCGGACCCGGGCGAGCCTCAAACGTCGCCACTCCGAGCTGCTGGTTCTGCTCACCACGCATCCCGAGGGCCGGACCGGCGACCAGCTCGGCCTCGACCTGTACGGCGACGACGCGAACCCGGTGACCGTCCGCGCCGAGCTGTCCCGGCTGAGACGGATCCTCGGACCGGAACTGCTCGATTCGCGCCCCTACCGGTTGCGACGCCGCCTCACCACCGACTTCGACGCCGTGCTGGAGCACCTCGGCAACGGGCGGACGCCCCTGGCGCTGGACGCCTACCCCGGACCGCTGCTGCCCGGCTCGGACGCGCCGGGCATCGTCCGGCTCCGGCGGATGATCGAGGGCCGGTTGCGCACCGCGGTCCTCGCCACCGGCGACCGGCGCCTGCTGCGCGCCTGGATCGACAGCCAGTGGGGCGCCGACGACCTGGAGATCTGGGAGGCGTACACCCGGCTGGCCCCGAACGACCTGGCCGCCGCCCGCCGCGCCGCCGCACTGGCCGCCGACTACGCGTGCAACGTCCGTGCAACGTCGCCGTGACTAACGTCCGCCCCAAACGAGGAGGCGAGACCGTGACCACGTACACCCCGCCCGGTTCCGACGGCGCGATCGTCAACTACCAGTCCCGTTACGACCACTACATCGGCGGCGAGTTCGTCGCCCCGGCCAAGGGCCAGTACTTCGAGAACCCTTCCCCGGTCACCGGCCGGGCCTTCACCGAGATCGCCCGGGGCACCGCGGACGACGTCGAGAAGGCCCTGGACGCGGCGCACGGCGCCGCCGACGGGTGGGGCCGCACCTCGCCGGCCGAGCGCGCCAACATCCTCAACCGGATCGCCGACCGGATGGAACAGCACCTGGAGAAGCTGGCCGTCGCCGAGGCCTGGGAGAACGGCAAGCCGGTCCGCGAGACGCTGGCCGCCGACATCCCGCTCGCCATCGACCACTTCCGCTACTTCGCGGGCGCGATCCGGGCCCAGGAGGGCACCGCGGGCGAGTTGGACGAGGACACCGTGGCGTACCACTTCCACGAGCCGCTCGGCGTCGTCGCCCAGATCATCCCGTGGAACTTCCCGATCCTGATGGCCACCTGGAAGCTGGCGCCCGCGCTGGCCGCCGGCAACGCCGTGGTGCTCAAGCCGGCCGAGCAGACCCCGGCCTCCATCCACTACCTGTTCTCGCTGATCGGCGATCTGCTGCCGGCCGGCGTGGTGAACATCGTGAACGGCTTCGGCGTGGAGGCCGGCAAGCCGCTGGCCAGCTCGAACCGGGTGGCCAAGGTGGCGTTCACCGGCGAGACCACGACCGGGCGCCTGATCATGCAGTACGCCTCGGAGAACCTGATCCCGGTCACCCTGGAGCTCGGCGGCAAGAGCCCGAACATCTTCTTCGACGACGTCAGCCGTGCCGACGACGACTTCTACGACAAGGCGTTGGAGGGCTTCTCGATGTTCGCGCTGAACCAGGGGGAGGTCTGCACCTGCCCGTCCCGGGCGCTCATCCAGCAGAGCCACTACCAGGACTTCCTGGCCGCCGGCGTGAAGCGGGTGGAGAACCTCAGGCAGGGCAACCCGCTGGACACCGACACCCAGGTGGGCGCGCAGGCCTCCAACGACCAGTTGGAGAAGATCCTGTCGTACCTGGACATCGGCCGGCAGGAGGGCGCGCGGGCGCTGACCGGCGGCGCGCGCGCCGAGCTCGGCGGCGACCTGTCCGGCGGGTACTACGTCCAGCCGACGATCTTCGAGGGCCGCAACGGGATGCGGATCTTCCAGGAGGAGATCTTCGGACCGGTGGTGTCGGTGACCCCGTTCGCCGACTTCGACGACGCCATCAAGATCGCCAACCACACGCTGTACGGCCTCGGCGCCGGGGTGTGGACACGGGACATCAACACGGCGTACCGGGCCGGGCGCGCGATCAAGGCCGGCCGGGTCTGGACCAACTGCTACCACCTGTACCCGGCGCACGCCGCGTTCGGCGGTTACAAGCAGTCCGGCATCGGCCGGGAGAACCACCGGATGATGCTGGACCACTACCAGCAGACGAAGAATCTGCTGGTCAGCTACTCGCCCAAGGCCATGGGGCTGTTCTAGCGATGGCCACCCGCGTCGACGTGACTCCCGCAGCCGCCGAGATGATGCGGCGGCTGCGGGAGCAGCACGGCCCCTTGATGTTCCACCAGTCCGGCGGCTGCTGCGACGGCAGCTCGCCGATGTGCTACCCGGAGGGCGAGTTCCGCACCGGCGGTTCCGACGTGCTCCTGGAGTCCCTGGCGATCGACGGGGTGCCGGAGCCGATCACGTTCTGGATGTCGGCGGCGCAGTTCGAGCTCTGGCGGCACACGCACCTGACGGTGGACGTGGTCCCCGGGCGCGGCGCCGGCTTCTCGCTGGAGGCGCCCGAGGGGGTCCGTTTCCTGATCAGGTCCCGGCTGCTCACCGAGGAGGAGCTGGCCGAGCTGGCGAATTGAGAGCCTGATCCGGGGTACGGACCGGTCAGGTCAGGGGCGCCGGGTCGGTCCGCAGCCGGCTGTAGAGCACGCCGTCCTGCCACCCGCCGGCGCGAAACTCCGCGGCGCGGATCACTCCTTCCCGCTGGAACCCCGCCTTCACCAGCGACTTCTGCTCGGCGATGTTCTCCGGGTGGGTGCCGGCCTGGATCCGCTGGACCGGCCAGTGCCGGAAGAGGTAGTCGCAGAGCATCGCCTGCGCCCGCCAGCCGATGCCACGCCCCCGGAAGTCCGGCAGCAGCACGATGCCGATCTCCTGGTAGGACGCGCGCCCCGAGTAGAGGCCCTGGCGGTGCTGGACCAGGCCGGCGGTGACGCCGTCCACCTCCACGATCAGGTCGCTCCGCTCGTCGGACAGGTGACCGTTCTCGGCGAACCGGCGAGCGATCGCGCCGACGTCCCGGAAGCCGTTCCAGTCGAGCCCGAGCAGATCCGGCTCGGTTGCGAAACGTCGCAAAAGGTGCAGATCATCTTCGCGGAGGGGGCGCAAGCGGACGACCCCGGGCGGGTGAGGGACGGGACGGGCGGTCGCTTCCGGATCGATACTCATATCACCAGTGTGTCGCGGCACACTACATCCTTTTCCGGACATCCGGCGGCGTGCTGAGGGGGTGGACGAGGTGCGCCAGGATGCGGAGAACCACTGCGAAGGATGCGTACCGACTTGGCGACCCGCCGGTTCGCAAGGCATCCTCGTCAGTCGCCGATGATCTGGGGAGGTAATCGATGCGGCTGTCCCACACCCGGAAGGCCCTCCTGATCAGCTTGTCGCTGATCATGGCCGGTCTTCTCGGCCAGGCGGCTGCGGCCGAATCGTCCCACAGCGCGGCCACCCCACCAGTGGCGATCGCGCCGAGCACGATTCCCGCCGAGCCCCCGGTCACCCGGAAACCAACCCCCGAACCCAGCCGGACCAGCCCGCGTACGGAGAAGACCACCGTCCCCAAGAGCAGGAAGAAGCCGAAGGCGCGCACCGGCCCGGGCGGCGCCTGGCTCACCACCGGCTCCAAGGGCGTCGCGCTCACCTTCGACGACGGTCCCGACCCGGCGAACACCCCGGCCCTGCTGAAGCTGCTGGCCAAGCAGCGTGTGAAGGCGACGTTCTGCCTGGTCGGCTCGAACGTGAAACGCCACCCCGACCTGGTCCGCAAGATCGTGGCCGGCGGGCACACGCTGTGCAACCACACCTGGGACCACGACCTCAAGCTGGGCAGGAAGACGCCGGCCCAGATCCGCGCCGACATGTCCCGCACCAACGCCGCGATCCTGGCCGCCGCCCCCGGGGCGAAGGTCAAGTATTTCCGCTCCCCCGGCGGCAACTTCACCCCGCAGGTCGTGAAGATCGCCAAGGAGCTGGGGATGACGTCGATCTACTGGAAGGTCGACCCGCGGGACTGGGACCACCAGCGCGAGGAGTCGGACGGCGCGCACACCAACCGGGTGATCAATTCGGTGAAGCGGAACACCCGGCCGGGGGCGATCGTGCTCTCCCACGACTACGCCCAGCCGGACACCATCCGGGCCTACGCCACGTTGCTGCCCTGGCTCCGCAAGCGCTACCGCCTCATCGCCCTCCCCTGAGCGGGGCCACCGCCTCGGCACCACGGCCCGGCCCGCCGGCCCCGCTCAGGCCGGCCACACGCCACCGGACCCGGCAGGCCCGCCAGGAGTGTGCCGAGGACCCGGGACACCTCCCAGCAGCAGACCACAGCCGGCGGCTGGCCGCCAAGGGTTCCTCGATGGCGCGGAGACACCTCCCAGCACCGGCTGGGGGCTTGTGGCTGGGATTCGGGGGCGGCTCCGGGGGTGGAGGGTTTTCCGGGCCTGAGCGACACGACGGCTTGGCCCCGCGCCCGCCGGGCGGGCGGCGTGCGGGGCCGGTGGGGCGCCGGGGGCTCGGGTCAGTGGGGGGCTCTGACACAGTGGCCGAGGGCTCCGGGTCAATGCCGGGGGCTTCGGGTCAGTGGGCGAGGGCTCCGGGTCAGTGGGAGGGCGGGATGACCCGGAGGTGGCCTCGGCGACCGGTCTGGTGGCCCGGCTGAGGGTCCTGCGTCTCCGGCCGCGGGGGCGGGGCCGGGCGGGCCGCTTCCCGGACGGCCTCGGCCAGCGCGACCAGATCGTCCGTGGTGGGCGGCGGCGGGGCGAAATCGCCGTCGTGCCGGACGAGCTCCCAGCCTCGGGGGGCGGTGAGGCTGCGGGCATGCGGCTCGCAGAGGTCGTAGGTGTGCGGTTCGGCGAACGCCGCGAGCGGTCCGACGACAGCTGTCGAATCGCTGTAGACGTAGGTCAGGGTGGCGACCGCCTGTCGGGGACAGCCGTTCCGGGAGCAGCGCCGTGGTGACCTCACGGCGGCACGTTATCTCTCCGCCGGGCTTTCTGGGGAGCGTTACCCCGCGACACGCCGGCCCGCGATGCATCACGATTCGGCCATGGTCGGGCGACACGCCGTCTCGATGGGACGAATTAACGGGTCAGACACACGGTCAGGAACGGGCTGACCACTGATGTCGCCCGGGTGGGGATACGCTCAGCGTGTGACCACCAGTCCCGAACGCCGCCGCACCGACGCGAAGGCGGCGCGTACCTCCGGCCCGGGTCATCCGGCACGGCGTGATCGCCACGGGCGCGGCCTGCGTGGCCGGCTGGTGCCGGCGACCGTGCCGCTGGCCCGCACCAAGGCGGAGATTTTCGACGACCTGGTGCTGGACACCGTCGAGAGCCTCGAGCGGCGTTATGCGAAAGAGCTGGCCGGCGTCGAGTTCGCGGTCGAGGACGTGCCGCCGGAGCTGAACGTCTACGACTCGGACGTGCTCGAGGACGGCGAGGTGCCCCTGGCCCGGCTGCTGCCCGGCCGCCCGGGGCGACACGAGCTGCCGCCGCGGATCGTGCTGTACCGCCGCCCGCTGGAGTTCCGGGCGATGGACCGCGAGGACCTCGCCGACCTCGTCCACGATGTGATCATCGAGCAGGTTGCCAACCTGCTCGGCGTCGACCCCGACGAACTGGCCTGACGCCTGCCGGCGTTTCCCGCGGCCGCCGATCCCGTGCCGGTCGATGGCCGGGGTTTCTGACCGGTTACCGGCCGGTTCCTGTCTTCTACCCGGTTGTCGCTCAGCGTGCCCCGCCCACAGCCGGCACATCCGGTCCTGCGCATCCGCGGCGCCGGCCCCTACCCGATCACTTGCCGCGCCCCCTCGCACGGGTGATGATCAGGCGACGCGGCGCTTCAACTTGCGACGCTCACGTTCGGACAGTCCACCCCAGATCCCGAAACGCTCGTCGTGGCCGAGTGCGTACTCCAGACATTCGGCCTTGACCTCGCAACGGCCGCAGATGCGCTTGGCCTCGCGCGTCGACCCGCCCTTCTCCGGGAAGAAGGCCTCCGGGTCGGTCTGCGAACACAGCGCCCGCTCTTGCCACTCGGGCGCGTCCCCGAGCAGGTCTACCCCTTCAACCTGCGCTTCCATCGGCGTGCCTCCAAATTTCTGCGCCGGCAGCAGTGCCGGCGCTGACCCCCCACGCACGCGGCGTGTTTTTGCGGGTTCGACGTAAAAGTCGCACATCGCCCCCACAACCCCACCAAAATTACACGCGTGTAAGACGTGCGTCGTCAAGCCGAACCTGATAAATAGGCCCGTTTCCCCTCGGCGCCAGGGCGCGTCGAGGTCCCGTTCCTGCCCTATCTCCCGGAGCCACCGGAAGGTGACGCGAACGTCGGTCTCCACGTCCAATTTAACCCGTTTTGTTACGTCAGTAGAAGGGGGGTCCCGCAACCGGGCCGGCTCCGGCGCCGTGCCCCCCTCCTACCAGGCAGGACACGCCCCGGCGGATCGTCTCGCATCGATCGGCGACAAGCATTTCCGGCGCCCGTCCGCCAGGTGGGACAGTCCGGCCCGGACCGCCCCGATGAGACGGTCCACAGCGTCCCAGATTCGAGGTTGCGGCGGCAGATGCCCAGTCATCGGTAAATCGAAACCCACGACATCCGTGTCGTATCCCACCCCCGTGCCGCGGGCGGAATCTCACCCGCTCGTGGAACACCCGTTCCCGCGCATTGGGAGCCGACCCACCAGCGGTGGGATGGGACGGCGGAAAGGCGATGAGCCCGGCACGGCCGAGACGACAAGCGACAGCGCGACGGACCGCCCAGGAGCCGGAGCGACCAGGAGCCGGAGCGGGGGGATGGCCGGCGGCCGCGGCCAGCAGGGGCCGGCTGCGTGGGGGTCAACGGTGAGCAGCCCCAGCCGGGAAGACCGGCCGCGCTGAGGTCAGCGGTGACCAGCCGCAGCCGGGAAGGCCGGCTGCGGCTGGGAGTGGACGGGGCGCCTCAGCGGCGGCCGTAGACCGTCGTCCGCTCGACCGCCGGACGGCCGGCCGCCGCCGCGAGCTCCTTCAGCTCCGCGACCGTACGTGCCGAACCGTGCTCCGAGCCCGCCATCCGCGAGATGGTCTCCTCCATCAGCGTGCCGCCCAGGTCGTTGCAGCCGCCGTCGAGCATCGCCCGGGTGCCCTCGTCGCCCAGCTTGACCCAGGAGCACTGGATGTTGTCGATCCGGCCGTGCAGGAGGACCCGGGCCATCGCGTGGACCACCCGGTTCTCCCGCCACGTCGGGCCCGGGCGGGAGATGCCGGCCAGGTAGATCGGGGCGTTCGTATGGATGAACGGGAGCGCGACGAACTCGGTGAAGCCGCCGGTGACGTCCTGGATGCCGGCCAGCACCCGGAAGTGGCCGAGCCACTGCCGGGGGTGGTCGACGTGCCCGTACATCATCGTGGAGCTGGAGCGGATGCCGACCTGGTGCGCCGTGGTGACCACGTCGACCCAGGTGGCGGTGGGCAGCTTGCCCTTGGTCAGCACCCAGCGGACGTCGTCGTCGAGGATCTCGGCGGCGGTGCCCGGGATGGTGCCCAGGCCGGCCTCGCGCAGCTCGGTGAGCCACTCCTTGAGCGAGACGCCGGCCTTGGACGCGGCGGTGACGATCTCCATCGGCGAGTAGGCGTGCACGTGCATGCCGGGGACCCGCTCCTTGACCGCGCGCACCAGATCCGCATATGCCGTGACCGGCATCTTCGGGTCGATGCCGCCCTGCATGCACACCTCCGACGCGCCGTCGCGCCAGGCCTGCTCGGCGCGGTCGGCGACCTGCTCGACGGAGAGCCGGTAGGCGTCGGCGTCCTTCTCCCGCTGGGCGAACGCGCAGAACCGGCAGCCCACGTAGCAGACGTTGGAGAAGTTGATGTTGCGGTTCACCACGTACGTGATGTCGTCGCCGTTGACCTCGCGGCGCAGGTCGTCGGCGATCCGGGCGAGCTCGTCGAGTGCGCTGCCGTCCGCGTTGAACAGGGCCATCGCCTCGTCCTCGTGCTCCGGCAACAGCAGCGCGGCCGGATTCGTGGAGGCGAGTCGGAGACCGGCGAGCACATCGGTCGGCACGGTCCGGGGCGCGCTCTTCACGTGCGCGGCGACCTCGTCCCAGTCGCCGTAGACGAAGTCGAAGTCGGAGCGGCGGTCGCCGGTGCGCCCCTCGGTGTCGATCGCGGCGTGCAGGTCGGTGCGCCCGGTCCCGAACGCGTCGTCCGGCTCCTGCCAGGGCAGCCCCTGCGGCAGGGCGTCCTCGCGGGCCAGCCCGTCCGTGTCGGCCAGCGCCGCCACGTGGGCGGCCAGGCGCGGGTCGAGCCAGCCCTCGCCGCCCCGGCGCACGAACTCCGGGTAGATGGTGAGGCGCTCGCGCAGGGTGAACCCGGCGGCCGCGGACTTCTCGGCCAGCAGGGCGATCTGCGGCCAGGGGCGTTCCGGGTTCACGTGGTCGGGAGTCACCGGGGACACCCCGCCCCAGTCGTCGATGCCGGCCCGCAGCAGCAGCGAGAACTCGTCGTCGATCAGGTTGGGCGGGGCCTGGATGCGGGCCCGCGGACCCATGATGATCCGGCCGACGGCCACCGTGGCGGCCAGCTCACGCAGCTCGGCGTCGGGCATGCCGCGCATCGCGGTGTCCGGTTTGGCGCGGAAATTCTGGATGATGATCTCTTGGATGTGCCCGAACTCGCGGGCCGCCCGGCGCATCGCGAACAGCGAGTCCACCCGCTCGGCCGGCGTCTCGCCGATGCCGATCAGGATGCCTGTGGTGAACGGCACCCCGACCCGGCCGGAGTCGTCGAGCACCCGGAGCCGGACGGCCGGCTCCTTGTCCGGCGAGCCGAAGTGCGGGCCGCCGGGCTCGGACCAGAGCCGGGTCGCGGTGGTCTCCAGCATCATCCCCATGCTCGGCGCGACCGGCTTGAGCCGCTGCAGCTCCGCCCAGCTCAGCACGCCCGGGTTCAGATGCGGCAGCAGGCCGGTCTCCTCCAGCACCGCGATGGCGCAGGCCCGCACGTAGTCGAGGGTGGAGTCGTAACCCCGCTCGTCCAGCCACTGCCGGGCGGCCGGCCAGCGCTCCTCGGGGCGGTCACCGAGGGTGAACAGCGCCTCCTTGCAGCCCTGCGCGGCACCCTGCCGGGCGATCTCCAGGACCTCGTCGCGCTCCAGGAACGCGGCCGGCAGGCGGTGCGGCACGGTGGCGAACGTGCAGTAGTGACATCGGTCCCGGCAGAGCCGGGTGAGCGGGATGAAGACCTTCTTCGAGAACGTCACCACGCCGGGCCGCCCGGCCTCGCGCAGCCCGGCGTCCCGGATGCCGCCGGCGATCGCCAGCAGCTCGCCGAACTGGTCGCCGGTCGCCGCGAGCAGCGCGGTCGCCTCGTCGACGTCTATCGCTTTACCGTCGGCGGCGCGCCGGAGCGCACGTCGGATGCTCGCCTCGGTCGGTGCCTCGTTGACCTCTACCACGAAAACAACCTAGACCGGAATTGTTCCGGCTGCCGCCGCCGTCCACAGGCCCGCCCAGTGTCGTGTGACACGGAGCGGACCTGTGGACCGGAAATCAGATCAGTGGCGCGGCGGGTCGGCGTCGGCCGGCCCGAAGCCGGGCCGCTCGTCCGGCAGCTTGCTGGTCCGGTCGATCGGGGGCGGCGTGTCGCGCGGCACCACCTGGGTGGGCTCGGAGAACGGCGCGCCGGGTGGCGAGGAGACCGGCGGCGCCGGGTAGGCCGCGGGCGGCGCCGAGGCCGGCGGCGGCGTGGCGACCGGCGGCTGGTTCCAGACCGGCTGCGCCGTCGGCTGGCCGTAGGTGGCCGGCTGGCCGGGCGCCGGAGTGGCGGCGGGCGCCACCGGCTGGCCGTAGGTGCCCGGCTGGGCGGGGAACGGCGGCTGCGGCGCCCCGTACGGCTGCCCGTACGGCGCCTGGCCGTACGGCTGTTGCCCGTACGGAGGCTGCGGCGCCCCGTACACCCCGGGCGGCATCTTCGGCTTCACCGGCGCGTAGTTTCCCCGCCAGATCTGGTACATCGCGTACGCGGCCAGCCCGTAGACGGCGAGCCAGGCGACCCGCACCAGCAACGCCTTGAAGGCGCCCCCGGCGTCGTACGACGCGATGTTGATCACGCCGAACAGCAGCCCGAAGATCACGGCGAAGAAGCCCATCACCGCGTACTCCACGACGGCGGCCAGCGTGATCAGCCGGGCCTTCGGGTGGACCGGCCGGAGCCCGAGCGCCAGCAGCACCGCGGCCAGCGGCATCCCGATGGTCTCCAGGCTGATGAAGTTGCCGAAGCCGGCCGCCGACCGGTTGCCGAAGTTCTCCCCGAACAGGTTGAGCACGGCGACGAGCAGGAACACGGCCGGCGCGCCGACCAGAACGTACGCGGCAAGGTCGCGCAGCGGCGTCAGGTACTGGCCGATCGGCTTGCCGTCAGCCGGCGTGGGCGGCGGTGGACTGGTCACGGTATCTCCCGGACGTACGGTGATCGAGGTTCGCCCAGAGTAAACCGCGACCCGGCAACTGGCCCGGCGACGCGGGTGGGAGAGGATGAGCTGATGCGGATCGTGGTCCTTACCGGGGGTATCGGCGGCGCCCGGTTCCTCGTCGGCGTGCGCGCGCACGCCCGTGCCATCGGCGCCGAGGTGACAGCTGTGGTCAACGTGGGCGACGACGTCCGGATGCACGGGCTGCAGATCTGCCCGGATCTGGACAGCGTGATGTACACGCTGGGCGGCGCCGCCGACCCGGAGCGCGGCTGGGGCCGGGTCGGGGAGACCTGGGTCGTCAAGGAAGAGCTGGCGAAGTACGCGGTGGAGCCGTCCTGGTTCGGCCTCGGCGACAAGGACACCGCCACCCACCTGGTGCGCACCACCATGCTGAGCGCGGGCTACCCGCTCTCCGCGGTCACCGCCGCGCTGTGCGAGCGCTGGCAGCCGGGCATCGGGATGCTGCCGGCCACCGACGACCGGCTGGAGACGCACGTCGTGGCCGACGTCGACGGCGAGCGCAAGGCGATCCACTTCCAGGAGTGGTGGGTGCGCCACCGCGGCGACGTCCCGACGCACCGGTTCGTCTTCGTCGGCGCGGAGAACGCCAAGCCCGCGGCCGGGGTGCTGGACGCGCTCGGCCAGGCCGACGTGATCCTGCTGGCGCCGAGCAACCCGGTGGTCAGCATCGCGCCGATTCTGGCCGTCCAGCAGATCCGGGAGGCCGTGGCCGGCGGCCCGGCGCCGGTCGTCGGTGTCTCCCCGATCATCGGAGGTTCACCCGTGCGGGGCATGGCCGACAAGTGCCTGGCCACGCTCGGGGTGGAGGTCAGCGCGGCGGGCGTCGGCCGGATGTACGGCCCGCGGCGCGACGGCGGCCTGCTCGACGGCTGGCTGGTCGACACGGCGGACGCCGGCACCGAGATCCCCGGGGTGGCCACCCGCGTGGTGCCGCTGTGGATGCGGGACGAGACCGCGACCGCCCGGATGGTCGCCGACGCGCTGGAGCTGGCCCGATGAAGCTGGAGATCCTCCCGGTGCCGGGTATCGGCGACGTGACGGCCGGCGACGACCTCGCCGGGCTGATCACCAGCGCCGCGCCGTGGCTGCGCGACGACGACGTGCTCGTGGTGACCAGCAAGATCGTGTCGAAGGCGGAGGGCCGGCTGGTCGAGGTGCCGGCCGACGGCCCGGAGCGCGACGAGGCCCGCCACCGTGTGCTGGAGTCGGAGACCGCCCGGGTGGTGGCCCGCCGCGGGCCGACCACGATCGTGCAGACCCGTCACGGGTTCGTGATGGCGGCGGCCGGCATCGACGCGTCGAACGTGGACAAGACCCATCTGGTGCTGCTGCCGGCCGACCCGGACGCTTCCGCGCGGCGGCTACGCGCCGACCTCGCCGCCCGCGGGCTGGACGTGGCCGTGATCGTCTCCGACACGATGGGCCGGGCCTGGCGCAACGGCCTGACCGACGTGGCGCTGGGCGCCTCCGGGATCGACGCCCTGCTCGATCACCGGGGCGAGATCGACCCGTACGGGAACGAGTTGAATCTGACCCAGATGGCGATCGTCGACGAGCTCGCGGCCGCTGCGGAACTCGTCAAGGGCAAGTGCGACCAGGTGCCGGTGGCGGTGGTGCGCGGCTACCCGCGCCGGCGCGGCGACACCGATCGGGGAGTCTCTGTGCTGATCCGGGACGGCGAGAGCGACATGTTCAGCCTGGGCACCGCCGAGGCCCGGGTCGAGGGGCTGCGCGACGCCGCCCGGCTGGCCGGGGCCGGCGGCCCCTTCGAGCGCGATGCGGCCGACCGGGCCCTCGGCCTGGTCACCGGCCTGATCACGCCGGGCACCACGGTCACCGCCGGCGCCGGCGTGCTGCGGATGACGCCGGCCGGGTCCGGGCCCGCCGACCTGATCCGGCTCGGCGCCGATGCCCACCGACTCCGCGCGGCCCTCGCCGCCGAAGGTCTGGCCAGCGGCATCGAGTTCGGCGACGACGCGGTGACGATCACGTTCGAGGGAGCATGAGCCTGTACGAGGACGCCGTGCGTGTCCTGACCAGTTGGACAGCCACCTCCGACGCGGCGGAGGTGAACCGCAAGCGCACCCTCGGCCTGCTCGCCGACGGGCCGGTCGCGATGACCCGCGCGCACCGGGCCGGGCACGTCACGGCCAGCGCCCTGATCGTCGACGACGCCGGCCGGGTGCTGCTCTGCCTGCACGGCCGGCTCGGGCTGTGGATGCAGCTCGGCGGGCACTGCGAGGCCGGCGACGAGACCCTGGCGGCCGCGGCGCTGCGCGAGGCGACCGAGGAGTCCGGCATCGACGGGCTGCTCCTCGACCCGGAGCCGATCGACATCGACGTCCACGAGGTGCGCTGCGGCGCCGCGGACGGAGCGCCGGCCGGGCCGTCGGTGCACTACGACGTCCGGTTCCTGCTGCGCGCCCCGGCCGGTGCGGTGGAGCGCGTCAGCGCGGAGTCGGCGGAGCTGGGCTGGTTCACCACCGAGGCGCTGCCCAGCCCGCTGGCCGCGGGCGTGGTGCAGCAGATCGGGCCGGCGAGGGCCCGCCTCGATCAGATGTAACCGTGCTGGCCCAGCTCCTTGAGCTGATCGACCAGGTGCTTGACCTCCTGCGCGCGCTCGCGCGGGCAGATCAGCACGGCGTCCGCGGTGTCGACGATGACCAGGTCGCGGACGCCCATGGCGGCCACCAGACGGCCCGAGCCGGGCACCACGACCAGGTTCTCCGTGTCGCGCAGCAACACGGTGGGCCGGTCCGCGGTGATGTCGTGGCCGACCACCACGTTGCCGGCCGGGTCGGCGGTGAGCACCTCGCCCAGGGTGTGGAAGTCGCCGACGTCGTTCCACCCGAAGTCGCCCGGGACCGTGGCGACCCGGCCGGCCGAGGCCGCGCCCTCCATCACCGCGTAATCCACCGAGATGCGCGGCAGGGTCGGCCAGACCTCGCCGAGCACCTCCTCCTGCTCGGTGGTGCCCCACGCCTGGGCGATCCGGCTCACCCCGGCGGCCAGTTGGGGCTGCTGCCTGGCCAACTCGGCCAGGAACACGTCGACCCGCCAGACGAACATGCCGGCGTTCCACAGGTAGTTGCCGGACTTCACGTACGCCTCGGCCACGTCGTACGACGGCTTCTCCTTGAATTCCTCGACCCGAAGGATCGGGCCCTCGCGCAGCTCGGGGCCGCAGTGGAGGTAGCCGTACCCGGTCTCCGGCCGGGTCGGGGTGATGCCGAGCGTCATCAGCAGGCCGTCCCGCGCGCCCACCGCGGCCCTGCGGATCACGGAGGCGAACTCCTCCTTGTCGGTGATCAGGTGGTCCGACGCGAAAGAGCCCATCACCGCCTCCGGGTCGCGGCGCGCGATCACCGCGGCGGCCAGCGCGATCGCCGCGCAGGAGTCCCGCGGCGACGGTTCGACCAGGACGTTCTCCTCCGGCATCGCGGACAGCTGGCGGGAGACCGCGGCGGCGTGCGCCACCCCGGTCACCACGAACACCCGCTCGGGCGTGGTCAGCGTGTCCAACCGGTCCACCGTGGCCTGCAGCAGGGAGGCCTCGGTCCCGGTGAGCGGGTGCAGGAACTTGGGATGACCGGCGCGGGACAGCGGCCATAGGCGGGTTCCGGTGCCACCCGCCAGAACCACTCCGTACAGCACATTCTGTTCGTCGCTCATGCGCGCAGAGTTTAGTGGAGGCTCAGACCGCAACCCGATTCCACGTTGTCACATGTACTTCCGCGCTCGACGCCCAGGTGAATTCTTTCGCCCGATCGAAGCCGGCCTTGGCGAGGGTCTGCCGGCGCTGCTCGTCGTGCAGTAGGTCGGCCAGGTCCTCGGCGATCCGCTCCGGGGCCTCGGTCGTGTAGGCCACCGCGTCGCCGCCGACCTCGGGCAGCGAGAGGCGCGGCGTGGTGAGCACCGGGGTGCCGCAGGCCATCGCCTCCAGGATGGGCAGGCCGAAACCCTCACCGAACGAGGGATAACACGCGACCAGGGCGCCGCCCAGGAAACCGGGCAGATCGGTGTAGCGCAGATAACCGGGGCGCAGCAGCCGCAGGCGCGACGGCACCTCGGCGACCGCCCGGTCGATGTCGTCGTCGTGCCCCTGACCACCGGCGATCACCAGGGCCGGCGGGTGCGGCCAGTCGGCGACCGCGCGGGCCCAGCCGCGGATCAGGTTCGGCACGTTCTTCCGGGGCTCCTTGGCGCCGACGAACGCGACGTAACCGGAGTCGCCGAGGCCCAGCCGGGCGCGGACCCGGGCCTTCTCCTCCTCGCTGGGCAGGTGGAAGGCGGTCTGGTCGACCCCGTGGTACGCCACGTCGATCCTGGTGGGGTCGGCGTCGAGCAGCCGGATCAGCTCGTCGCGGGTGGCCTTGCTGGGCACGATCACCCGGGCGGCCCGGCGCAGCGACGTCTTGATCGCGCTGCGGAAGAACGTCCGCTTGGTGTTGTCGTAGTGCTCCGGCTCGGTGAAGAACGTCGCGTCGTGGACGGTCACCGTGACCGGACAGCTCGCCCGCAGCGGGCAGGTGTAGAACGGCGAGTGCAGCACCTGGGCGCCGACCTGCTGGGCGAGCAGCGGCAGACCGGTCTGCTCCCAGGCGAGCCGGGCGGGCCGGTGCGCGATGGCCGCCGGGCCCGGGATCACCTCGGCGTCCGGGAGCATCCGGCGGTAACGCTCCGCATCCGAACGCTGGGCGACAACGGCCAGGTTCGAACGCTCGGGGCCCAGCAGCGCAAGGGCGCCGAGCAATCCGTCGACATATCTGCCGACACCACCTCTGTCGGCGGGCACACTAGTGGCGTCGACCAGCACTCGCGGGGGGCGACCGGGGGTCACGAGGCATCTCCTTGGCGTCTCTGACGTACCGATGCTGCGGTGTAACTCGGGCGCCGTGGGTCGGCGGCGTCCACCACGAGCGTACGCCCGGAAGGCTTCCGGCAAGTGTCCGCGACGCCGGTGGTTGCCTTACGTTGCCGTAATCGAGGCCGGATGGATGCACCGGCACGATCACACAGAGTGACCCACCTAGGCTGAAGCACGATGAACACCACTATTCCCCAGGCGTTCGCGGGCTGGGTCCGGCACGATCCGGCCGCGCCCCTGCTGACCTGGTACGACGACGCCACCGGCGACCGCACCGAGCTCTCCGGCGCGACCCTGGACAACTGGGTGTCCAAGACCGCCAACCTGCTGGTCGACGGCGTGGGCCTGGGGCACGGCGACAGCGTCGCCCTGCTGCTGCCGCCGCACTGGCAGACCGCGGCGATCCTGCTCGGCGTGTCGGCCGCCGGCCTCGCCGCCGACCTGGCCGATCTGGGCGGTGACCCGCAGCCGGTGGAGGCGCTGTTCACCACCCCGGAGCGGGTCGACCAGGCGGCCGCCTGGGCCACCGCTGACCGGTTCGCGACCGGCCTGCTCCCGCTGGCCATGCCGCTGCGCGAGCTGCCGGCCGGATATGCGGACTTCGTCACCGAGGTGCGCAACCACGGCGATCACTTCCGCGGCGAGCCGGTCGCGCCGGCCGACCGGGCGTTCGCCGGCCCGATCGAACTCAGCCACGCGGACGCGCTGGCCGCCGCGGAGGACCGGGCCGCGCAGCTCGGCTTCGGCGCCGGCGACCGGGTGCTGATCGACGTCGCGATCCACCCGGACCCGGTGGACTGGCTGCTGGCGCCGCTCGTGGTGGGCGCCTCCGCGGTGCTCTGCGCGAACCTGGACGAGAGCCGGCTGGACGCCCGCGCCACCGCGGAGAAGGTCAGTCTGGTCCTGGCCGTGTGACCGCCCGCTCCCGGGCCAGCTCGGCGAACGCGGTCAGCGACTCCGGGTTGGCCAGGGCGCCCCGGGCCGCGGCCGACTCCACGGGCGTCCCGGTGAGGATGCGCTTCACCGGGACCTCCAGCTTCTTGGCGGACAGGGTGCGGGGCACCGCCCGTACCGCGTAGATCTGGTCCGGAACGTGCCGCGGCGACAGCGAGCCGCGCAGCTCCCGCGCGATCTTCGCGCGCAACGCGTCGTCGACCTCGCCACCGTCCGCCGGGACCACGAAGAGCAGCAGCTCGCCGTTCGGATCGCCGGCCTTGTCCAGGTGCACCACCAGCGCTTCGGCGATCTCCGGCAGGCCCTCCACCACGGAGTAAAACTCCGAGGTGCCGAGCCGGACGCCGCCCCGGTTCAGGGTGGCGTCCGAGCGGCCGGTGATCACGCAGGCGCCGTCCGCGCCGATGGTGATCCAGTCGCCGTGCCGCCAGACGCCGGGGAAGACGCCGAAGTACGCCTCGCGGTAGCGCGAGCCGTCCGGATCGTTCCAGAAGCCGACAGGCATGCTCGGCATCGGCGCGGTGATCACCAGCTCGCCCAGCTCGCCGACGACCGGCTCGCCCGCCGGGTCGTAGGCCTCGACGCGGGCGCCCAGGCTGCGGCCGGAGATCACGCCGGCGCGCACCGGGAGCAGCGGTGCGCCGCCGACGAAGCCGGTGCAGACGTCGGTGCCGCCGGACAGCGACAGCAGTTGCAGGTCGCGGCCGACCGCCTCGTACACCCAGGCGAAGCCCTCCGGCGGTAGCGGCGCGCCAGTCGAACCGACGCCCTTGAGGGTCTTGTCCGGCCGCAGACCGGCCTTGCGGCAGGCCATCAGGAAGGGCGCCGACGTGCCGAAATACGTGATCCCGGCGGTGTCCACCAGATCCCAGAGGGTGTGCAGGCCCGGCCAGCCCGGGTTGCCGTCGAACAGCACGATGGCGGCGCCCACCGCGGGGCCGCTGACCAGGTAGTTCCACATCATCCAGCCGGTGGTGGTGAACCAGAAGAACCGGTCGGACGGACCCAGGTCGTGGTGCAGCGCGAGGATCTTGAGGTGCTCCAGGAGGATGCCGCCGTGTCCGTGCACGATCGGCTTGGGCAGGCCGGTGGTGCCGGAGCTGTAGAGGACGTAGAGCGGGTGGTCGAAGGGGACCGGCTCGAAGGCGAGCTCGTCCGGGCCGGTCAGCTCGGAGAAATCCTCCTCCTCCGCCAGATGGCCGATGGTGATGACGTGCTCGACCGACGGCAACGACGCACGGATCTTCTCGACCTCGGCACGCCTGTCGACGGACTTGTCCCCGTATCGGTAGCCGTCGACCGCGACCAGCACCTTCGGCTCGATCTGGCTCCAGCGGTCGATCACGCTGCGCGACCCGAACTCCGGCGCACAGGACGAGAAGATCGCGCCGAGGCTCGCGGTGGCCAGCATCAGCGCGTACGTCTCCGGGATGTTCGGCGCGTAGGCCGCGACCCGGTCGCCCCTGCCGACTCCGCGGGCTTTCAGCCCGGCACGCACGCGCCGCACCTGCTCCCGCAACTGCCGCGCGGTCCAGGTGATCGCCTCGCGGGATTGGGAGTACGCCAGCACGGCCGGCTCGTCGTCCCCGATCCCGGGCATGCGCAGCACGTTCTCCGCGTAGTTGAGCGTGGCGCCGGGGAACCACCGCACCCCGGGCATCTCCGCGCCGTCGAGCACCGCGGCCGGCGGGTCGTGCGCGACGACGTCGAAGTACTCCCAGATCGAACCCCAGAACCCGGAGAGATCGGTGACCGACCACTCCCACAGGGCGGCGTAGTCCGCGAACGTCAGCCCGCGCTCCCGCTCCAGCCAAGCCAGATAGTCGCCGATCCGCGAGGTCTGCCGGGCATCCGCCGGCGGCTCCCAGAGGACTGTGCCCGTCGTCACCGTCATGCGCACACCCTAACGTTCATTCAGCCCGAGCCTTCTGGATGGCCGCGCGGCGGGCCAGCCGATGGTCACGGCGGATCAAAGCCTCCTTGAACCGGCGCCTGTCGTCCATGTCGTCCGGCAACACAGGAGGGACCGGACGGGGGTTGCCGGCCACATCGACAGCGACGAAGACCAGGTAGGCGGTGGCCACCCGGATCGGGTCGCCGACCGCGTCCCAGCGCTCCCCGGTCACCTTGACGCCGACCTCCATGGAGCTCGTGCCGGTCCAGTTCACCTGCGCGTACGCGTGCACCAGGTCGCCCACCCGGACCGGCTCCAGGAACACGATCTCGTCGATCGCCGCGGTGACCGCGGTCCCCCCGCTGTGCCGTGCCGCCGCCGCGCCGGCCACGTCGTCGACGAACTTCATCAGCACGCCGCCGTGCACCGTCCCGTACAGGTTCACGTCCACCGCAGTCATGATCTTGCTGAGCGTGACGCGGCTGTGCGCGGTCGGTCGCCCCGGGAGTTGTTCATCCATATCGGCACCCTACGACGCGTTTGGCGGGAGATTGCCGTCGCGAGGTACCGTGCCGGATCATGCGCCACCTCCGGTCGATCTTGTACGCCTTGGTCCTCGCTCCCGCCGTCTGGGTCCTCGCCGGCGTCGGCTTCACCCACGACCTGACCAGCCGCGGGCGGGACTTCTTCGCGGCCGAGTCGCTGAGCGGCCTGCTGCTGCTCCTCTTCGCCGGGATCCTCTACGCGATCATGACGTTCTCCCCGATCTCGCCGCTCGGCCCGGCCATCGCCGGCGCGGCGTTCCTCGGGGTGACGTACTGGGCGTGGAGCGCTCCGGAGTCGTACGCCGGGGTCTGGCCGGCGGACGTGGTGAAGGACGGCTTCGACCTGAGCCGGCCCGGCTACGGCCTGGCCGCGCTGCTCGCGGTGCCGCTGCTGGGCACGATGCTGAGCGCCCGCCGGTGGGCGCGCTACGAGCCGCCGGTGCTGCCGATCATCGGCGAGATCGGGCGCTTCCGCGGGTCGGCGAAGGTGGCCGGGGTCTCGGTGGCCGCCGCGGAGACCACGGTGCTGCGGACCGCGCAGACGCCGAGGCGGCCCGCGGACGCGACGGTCGCCATGCCGCCGGCCGCGCCCGCCGCTCCGGCGGCGCCTGCCACCTCCACCGTGCCCAGCACCTCCGCGGCGCCTGCCTCCTCCGCGGCGTCCACCGCTCCTGCGGCTTCGGAAGACGCGACCGTGGCGCTGCCCGCTACACCGAAGGCGAGCGCCGCGCCGGCTGCCGGCGAGAAGAAGCCGGCCTCCGCGCTCGGCGCCGTCTCGCAGGACACCACCACGCTGCTGCCGGTGACCCGAACCGACACCACGGCGCCGGCCGAATCGAATAAATCCGGTATTACCGCTAATTCGACTATTGCCGCGACGGACGAGAAGACCGTCTCCCAGCCGGCCGGCTCGGCCGGGGACGGCGACGGGCCGGTCGCCGTGACGCTCCCGGCGAAGAACCCGGACGACGAAGCGACAGAGGTGCTGCACGGCCTGGTCACCCCGCCCGGCGAGCAGGCCGAGGTGGCCAAGCTGCCCTGAGCCGGGCGGGGATCACCGACGGACCCCGCACGCCCAGCCGGCTCAGCGCGGCCGGCTGCCGGGGGTGTGCCTGGTGGAAGCGACGCTGCCGGAGACGCGCTTGTGGCGCGGCTCCGGCAGCGTTGCGGACGACCGCCCCTACTCGGTCAGCCGCAGGTAGTCCAGATTGAACCCACCCGTCTCACAGTAAACCGTGAGTGCCTGATCACCATCGGCCAGCGGGACCGGGACGTCCACCGATTGGTACGCCGCCCATCCCCCGGTGTCCGGAACCGACACCGTGCCGAGCACGGTGCCGGCGGCGTCCCGGACCGAGATCGCGCCGGTCGCGGGCGCTCCGCTGCCGTTGGCCACCCGCAGCTCCAGCCGGTGCGCGCCGGCCGGGACGTCGAAGCGGTAGGTCAGCCAGTTCCCGGCCGCGGTCCAGCCGATGTTGCGCCCGCCGCTGGCCGACGCGTTGCTCTCGACGAAGTTCGCGCCGCCCTCGGTCCAGCCGTGCTGGGCGGTGTACCCCTCGGCCTCCACGATCGCGCCGACCGGCGCCCCGTGCGGCAGGACAGTCACGTGCACCGTCGTCTCCGCGTGCGCCTTGCCGTCGGTGACCGAGACCGTCAGGTCCTGCGACCCGGGCACGACCGGGGACAGCGTGATCTCGCCGGTGTCCGCGTCGAGGCGGGCGCCGGCCGGCAGGTCGACGGCGTAGTAGGACAGCCTGTCGCGGTCCGGGTCGGTGGCCCGCAGCCGGACCCGGGTGGTGCCGTACTGGTCGGCGACCACATCGGGCACGCGGGCCAGGCGCGGGGCGTGGTTGTGGCGCGCGTCGGGCTTCCTGGCGGTCCACCGATAGGTGGCGTACGCCCGGGCCGGCACCGCGGACACGAACGAGCCGTCCCCGGCCACCACCCGCACGCTGGTCGCCGTCGCGTTGCTGTTGCCGAGCACCGCCACGTAGTCGTCCCCGTCGCGGAACACCACGCTGCTCACCCCGTGGTCGGCGGCGCCGGATCCGACGCGCACGTGCTCCGGCGTCAGGTACCTGGCGAACTGTCCGAGCGGGCCCAGCTCGTCCCGTACCGTGAAGGTCCGGGTGTCGGTGTCGACCTTGACGAGCCGATCGGGCCACTTGCTTGTCCGGGCCACCTCGTCCCAGTCCACGTCATTGTCGCGCTCGCCGGTCCAGTGCAGCGTGCCACCGTCCTGGTCGGTGGTCTGCGCCCAGAGCACGTAGCTGCTGGCGTCCAGCCGGAAGTAGGAGAGCACCGTCGACGGCGAGAGATCGCTGGTCTCGGTCATGTGCACCGGCTTGCCGGTCTGCCGGTAGGCGTCGCGCATCACCGCCGGGTCGCCCCAGTACGGGTGGAACGCGATCGCGTCGGCGGCCGCCGCGGCCTTCGGGTCGTTCAGGATCCGGTGGTAGTTCTTGGTGGCGGTGCTGTTCGGGTCGCGCCAGTCCCAGAAGTTGAAGTCGTGCACGTAGAGGTCGGTGCGCAGCCCGGCCGAGCGGAACTCCCGCTTGATCGCGACGGACAGCTTCTGCTGCTGCTCGACGCTGATGTCCATGGCCGGGTAGACGACGTCCATGCCGGGCTCGTTGAGCAGCGTGATCGCGTCGACCCGGATGCCGTGCCGGGCGTACGCCTGCAGGTACTTGACGTAGTACCGGGCGAACACGTCGATGCAGTCGTCGCGCAGCTTGCCGGCCTGGTAGTAGTCGGTCGTGCTGCCCGGCTTGAGGGCCACCTCGCCGAGGAACCTGTTGTTCGTCTTCATCCAGGCCGGCGCGCTCCACGCGGACGCGAAGAACGTGGCCTGCGGGTTGTACCGCTGGATCAGCTTGATCGTGTCGACGATGTGCAGGTCGATGTCGCGCTGGATGGAGAAGTGCCGGAGGTTCCAGTCCTCGGTCACGCCGGCGGGCAGCTCGTCGTAGGACCAGAACGGCAGGTGCTCGATCAGGTCGGGGCTGCCGATGGTGAGCCGGAACCGGTCCAGCCCGGCGCCGGTCCGCGGGTCCACCAGCAGGCGGATCGCGCGCTCACGCTCGGCCGGGGTCAGCTTCCACAGGTTGGAGACGCTGGTCTCGTCGATGGAAAAACCGACGCCCGCGTACTTCTGTTCGGTGCGGCTCGGATCGATCACGACCGTGGCGTCCGCGGTCTTGGCGGATCCGGTCAGGTGGGTCGGCGGCAGCGACTGCCACCGCGCGGCGCCCGATGAGTAGGTCCCGGTGACGGTCGGCGCGCTGTGCGACGGCGCGCCGATGATCGCGGCGGCCGCGGTGGCCACCGCGATCAACGGTTTCAGCAGCATCAGTTGAGCACCCATTTCTGGTTGGCGCCGGTGGTGCAGGTCCACACCTGCAGCCGGGCGCCATCCGCCGAGCTGTTGTCCTTCACATCCAGGCATTTGTTGGCGAAGGTGTTGACCAAGTGCTGGGTCGCGCTGTCGTACGTCCACTTCTGGGACGTGCCGGTGTGACAGTCCCAGAGGTGGGCGAGCGTGCCGTCGGCCGTGCTCGGCCCGGTGATGTCCAGGCACTTGCCGAGCGAGCGCAGCGTGCCGTCGGAGCCCCGGGCCCACTGCTGCGCGGTCGAGCCGTTGCAGGTGTAGAGCTGCGCCGCGGTGCCGTTGGCGGTGTTCGCGCCGGCCACGTCCACGCACTTGCCGCCGAGGCCGGTGATCGTGCCGCCGGAGGCCGGGGGCGGGGTGGTCGTGGTGCCGGACCAGGTGAAGGTGGCAGTGGTGCGGGCCGGCAGGGTGTAGGTGAACGACTGCCCGCCCCAGTTGACCCGGACCGACTGGCTGGACGTGCCGCCGTTGTGCGCGATCAGCGCCTTCGAGCCGTCCGGGTTCCTCCAGGCCACGTTGCGCACCGCGCTGCCGTCGTTGGAGTCGATGCGGACCGCGCCCGGCTTCACGAACTTGGTGAGGTGACCCATCGTGTAGTACTCGACGGTGTAGTCGACCTGGCCGGCCCGGGAGCCGCCCTCCTGCACCGTGATGAAGCCGGTGCAGGTGCCGCAGCCGCCGTTGTGCGGGCCCATGCTCTGGTTCACGCCGAGGCTCCACTTGACCACCGAGCTGCCCCAGTTCCGGGTGTAGTCGATGATGTTGTTCATGTCCTCGTTCTGCTGGTTGCCGATCCAGGTGCCGCCGGAGTGCTCGGTCTCGAACTGCTTCACCGAGGGGTACGTGTTGTGCACGTCGGTGCCGGTCGAGGGGCTGCCGGCGTAGCCGTGCCAGGCGATGCCGCCGAACGCCGGATCGTTGCGGATGCCGGCGTCGTTGAGGATGCCCGAGCCGAAGTTCGCGTAGTCGCCGTAGTTCCAGTCGTGCACCAGCACCTTGGTGTTCAGGTTGGCCGCGTGCAGCGCCGGGTAGACGAAGTTCTTGGTGAACTCGACCAGGCCGGACGGGTTCCAACTCATGCCCGGGTAGTCCATCGCGGCCGGATTGCCGGCCTGGCAGCAGTTCGGCTCGTTCTGCACCGACAGGTAGTCGACCGGCACGCCGGCCGCCTGGTAGCTCTGGATGTACTTGACCAGGTACTGGGCGTACGTGGGGTAGTTCTCCCACTTGAGCCAGCCCATCTGGTCCATCCGGCCGTTGTCCTTCATCCAGCCCGGCGCGCTCCACGGCACGCCCATCACGCGCAGGCCCGGGTTGAGCTGCTTGGCCTGCTGGGTGAGCAGGCGCACATTCGTGTCGTAGCCGTTGGCGCCGAAGTCCGACAGGTCGCAGCAGGTGTCGTCGAGCGAGACGTTGCCGGGCCGGGAGAGATCGGAGGCGCCGATCGGATTCCGTACGAACGACAGCCCGACGCCGTTCGTCGGGCTGAACAGCTTGGTCATCACCGCGTCCCGGGTGGCCGCGCTGACCGGGCCGCCGCGCAGCAGGTAGGCGGTGGTGTCGGTGATCGACGCGCCACCGCCCTCGAAGGTCTGGTAGGTGGCGCCCTCGTTGACGTTGATGGTCGTCGACGCGCTGCCGCCGGCCGGGCCGAACGCGATCGCGGCCTGCTGTTGCAGCCCGCGGGTGACGGTCCGGCCGCCGCCGTCCGAAGTGGTGGTCAGATAGACGTTCACCGTCTCGCCGGCGGCCAGCGCGGCAGTCGGCGCGTAGAGCGCGCCGGCGGCCAGCACCGCCGCGGCCATCAGAGATTTACGCATGGGGGACATGGACTGGCTCCCTTACCGCCGAAGGGGGATGGCGTAACAGGAAGGAAACCTTTGTCAAAAACGCCAGTCAATGAGTTACGGGTTCCGGATGCGTCGTTTCGGTTCCGGAACCGTGAAACACGTCAGCCGAGCGCCGGCGCGGGGCCCGTGGAGTCCCGGACCACCAGCTCGGTGCCGAGCTCCACGTGCAGCGCGTCGATCCGGTGCCCGCCCAGCATCCGCAGCAGCAGGTGCACCGCCATCCGCCCCATCTCGCCCAGCGGCTGCCGGACCGTGGTCAGCATCGGATCGCACGCCGACCCCAGGTCGATGTCGTCGAAGCCGGCCACCGACAGGTCGTGCGGCACCTTCAGGCCCCGCTCGGCGGCGGCCCGCAGCACGCCGACCGCCATCTTGTCGTTGAACGCCAGCAGCGCGGTCGGCCGGTCCGGCAGGTCGAGCAGGTCGGCGGCGGCGCGGTGGCCCAGCTCGGTGGTCGGCTCGGCGACGAACCGGGTCAGCTCGGGCGGCGGCAGCACCCCCGCGTCGGCCAGCGGCGCCAGGTAGCCATGGAAGCGGTTGTCGCTGGCCAGCCAGTCGCGCGGGCCGCCGATGATGCCGATCCGGCGGTGCCCCAGCTCGATCAGGTGCGCGGTCAGCGCGCGGGCGCCGGCGAAGTGCGCGGCGGAGACCGCGGCCACGTCGCGCGGCGGTGAGATGCGCGGGTCCACCAGCACGAACGGGAACCCGCGGTCGCGCAGCCGGATCAGGTCGGCGCCCGGCTCGGGCGGGAGGATCAGCACCGCGCCGGCCACGTCCCGGCGCTCCGGCAGGGTGGGCAGCACCCGGGCCTGCTGAGCGGCGGTGCCGGCGTTGAGGATCACGTGCAGGCCGTGCGGCTCCAGGGCCTCGGCGACCGCGGACACGATCAGCCCGAAGTAGTCGGTGAGCACGTACGGGCAGCGGACGAAGACGCCGGCGCCCTGGCCCCGGCTGCCGCGCCGGCGCGGGGCCCGGTCGCCCAGGTTGCCCATCGCGCGCAGCACCCGGTCCCGGGTGGCGGGGGCGACGTTGGCCCGGTCGTTGAGCACCCGGGACACGGTGGCGATGGACAGGCCGGTGTGGGCCGCGAGGTCACGAACGGTCACCCTTGTTTCATCGCCTTGTTTCACGTGTAAAGCATAGATCAGGATCGCTGCTTGCCCTACCGCGGGGCTACCGCCGTAGCCCCGCGGTACTACGGGCCGGATCCCGCCCCGGACCGACGCCCGCCACCAGGCCGCCCGCCTACCTTCGCCGCACCCGGAGGTGCCGGGTGCGGGGAGGCGTCGTGAGTCGGCTGTGGATCGTGTTGCTGTTGCTGGTGGTGGTGTGGCTTTTCGGGCCGACCCGGGCGAGCGTGGGCCAGCTGCCGGGCGTGGCGTCGTGGCGGGTCGATCCGCGGCATCTGCCGGATCCGGCCACCACCTCCCCGGCCGGGATCGCCTCGTACTTCGCGGGCCTCACCGCCGATCAGGCCCTCGCTCTGGCACGCGAGTACCCCGGGGTGGTCGGCAACCTGGACGGCGCGCCCCTGGCGCTGCGCTATGCCGTCAACGGTTTCGGCGGGCGCCAGATCATGGCGCTCGACCGGCGTGGCGACGGCCGGATCGTCGAGGTGCTCGGCGACCTGGCGGCCGCCGAGCGGGTGGTCGTGCTGATCCCCGGGGTGGACAACACGCTCGCCGATTTCGACACCGGGCTGGGCGGGGTCCGGCGGCGCGCGCCGGCCTGGCAGGCCCGCCAGCTCTTCCAGCGGGTGGGCGAGAAGGTAGCGGTGATCGCGTGGCTGGGCTACGACCCGCCCGAGGGGATACGCCGTGCCGCGCTGCGCGAGGATCGAGCCGCCGCCGGCGCCCTGGCCCTGCGCCGGTTCGTCGACGGCCTGGTGGTGGACCGGCCGGACCGGCGGATCGTGGTGGTCGGGCACAGCTACGGCTCGGTCGTCGCCGGGCGGGCCGCGGCGCGCCTGCCCGCGCAGGTCACCGACATCGTGGCGCTCGGCAGCCCGGGGCTGGGCGTCGCGACCCGCGCCCAGCTCGGCGGCGCCGCGCGGGTGTGGGCCGGCAGCGCGCCGGACGACTGGACCCGCAAGCTCCCGGCGATCCGGGTGTTCGGCCTCGGGCACGGCCGGTCGCCGGTCGACCCGCGGTTCGGCGCGCTGCCGCTGCCGGCCGGCGACGTCACCGGTCACGACGGCTACTTCCTGAGCGACACCTCCACGCTTGCCGCCATCGCCCAGCTCGCGACCAGCCGCGACGGGGAGATCCCGCGCGGCGCCTCGGCGATGACCTCGACCGCCGGCAGCTGGATCAGCAGCCGCAGCCCCTCGTCCCCGGGCAACGCCATCGTCTCGTAGGCGGGGCGCAACGAACCCGCCCGCGAGACACCCCTGGCGGCTGGGCGGGAGAGGTCCCTCCGGGTGCCTGGGACATCCCCCGGGCCGGCGGCTAGCGCGACTTTCGCTGGCGGGCGGCCTCGTAGAGGACGATGGAACCGGCCGCGGCGGCGTTCAGCGAGCTCGCCGCGCCGGTCATCGGGATGCGCAGGATCCGGTCGCAGGCGGCCCGCCAGGCGCCGCTCAAGCCCCGGGTCTCGTTCCCGACGACGATCACCTTGGGACCTGTCAGGTCGTGGTCGGCCAGGTCCACCTCGCCTGCCTCGTCGCTGCCGAGGATCTCCACCGGCAGGCCGCCGCGGCGCAGCGTGATCACCTCGTCGACCACCTCGCGGTGGCTGGCCACCTGGACGACCGGCAGGGCGAACAGCGAGCCGGTGCTGGCCCGCACCGCCTTCGGGTCGTACGGATCGGCGGCGTGACCGGTGACCACCAGTCCGGAGGCGCCGAACGCGTCGGCCGAGCGGATCAGGGCGCCGACGTTGGCCGGCGTGGTGGGACGGTCGAAGACCAGCGTGAGCATCCGCGGCCCGGCCGGGATGCGGGACAGGTCGTCGGCGGGCATGCCGACCACGGCCAGCAACTCCGGGGACTCCTCGTCCTTGCCGCCCAGTTCGCGCATCAGCTCGGCGTCGACCGCGAACCGGGCCGCGCCGGGCGCGCGGTCCAGCATCTCCCGGCTCCACCCGGAGAGCCGGCGGTGGTCGTCGACCAGCAGGGCGTGCACCGGCCAGCCGTGCTCCAGCGCCAGCGTGATCGGGCGTACGCCCTGGACCAGGAACTCCCCCGCGCGGTGGCGCTTGGTGCGGTTGGTGAGCAGCGCCTGCCACTGCTGGAAGGTCGCGTTCCGGGTGCTGATCCGCAGTGTCCTGGACATTCCCACTATCCAAGCAGCCACGGGACACGGGCGCCGCTTCGGGTATCGTCCCGGCCGTCGTGGCGCTGCTCCTGAGCCGCCACGGCGGGGCCTGATCCGACGACCGGCTCCCCGCCCGGCCGATCTCCGGCCGCTCCCACCAGGCGGTGATCAGGGTGAACAGCCAGTCCGGCAAGGGTGGCGTGGCGCCGCCGTACCTCCCGGTCGGTGTCTAGCATTCAACGGGCCGTCGGACGGGGAAGGATCGCAATTGCGGACGATCTGGCCGGATCAGGGACTCGACGTCGCCGCGCTGCTGCGTGGCGGATGGCGGCCGACCGCGTTCCGGGACGTGGTGCTGAAGGTGCACCAGAGGTGCAACCTCGCCTGCGACTACTGCTACGTCTACACGATGGCCGACCAGTCCTGGCGGCGGCGGCCGAGGGTGATGGACCGGCGGACCTGGCGCAGCGCAGCCGCCCGGACGGCCCGGCACGCCGACGCCCACGACCTGGCCGAGATGCGGCTGGTGCTGCACGGCGGCGAGCCGCTGCTGGCCGGCCCCGGGCGGCTGGACGAGCTGATCGGCGACTTCCGGGCGGCGTTCCCGGCGGGGCGGCGGCTCGACGTGCGGATGCAGACCAACGGCACGCTGATCGACGAGGCCGCCGTGGAGCTCTTCCGCGCGCACGACGTCCGGGTGGGCGTGAGCCTGGACGGCGCGGCCGAGGCCAACGACCGGCGGCGGCGGCGCGCCGACGGGCGGGGAAGCTCCGCGGACGTGGACCGCGGGCTGCGGCTGCTGCCCGCGGCGAACTTCGCCGGGCTGCTCTGCACGATCGACCCGGACACCGATCCGGTCGCCTGCTACGAGGCGCTGCTGAGCCACCGGCCGCCGGCGATCGACCTGCTGCTACCGCACGCGAACTGGGACACCCCACCGGACCGGCCGTTCGCGGACTGGCTGATCGCGGTCTTCGACAGGTGGTACGACGCGCCCCGCCAGGAGACCTCGATCCGGCTCTTCGAGGACGTGATGGCGCTGCTGCTGGGCGGCGCGGGGCGGTCGGAGCAGGTCGGGCTGAGCCCGGTGGCGGTGGTCGTGGTGGAGACCGACGGGGCGATCGAGCTGGCCGACTCGTTGAAGTCGGCGTTTCCGGGCGCGTGCGCGACCGGCCGGACCGTCCTCGCGGACGAGTTCGACGCGGTGCTGCGGCATCCCGGGGTGGTGGCCCGGCAGATCGGCGCGGGCGCGCTGGGCGACTCCTGCCTCGCCTGCCCGCTGCACCGGGTCTGCGGCGGCGGGCACTACGCGCACCGATACCGCTCCGGTGACGGTTTCCGCAACCCCTCGGTCTACTGCGCGGACCTGGCTCGGCTGATCCGGCACGTGCACCGGCGGATGTCCGCCGATCTCAAGGGGCGCTGAGGGCACGTTCGTTGCCCGCGCGTACCGCTTCGGTGCCCGCCGCACCGCCCGGATCCGGGTTACCGTCGGGCGGACGGACGCGGCGTGAGCCTCCCGCAGACGGTCGCACCGCGCCCGCGCCCGCGACGGCCGCCGGACGGGACCCGGCGTGAGGGATTGGGGGCACGGTGAGAAGCAGCCGGCAACCGGCCGAGAGACGCGCGGAGACGGCACCGGCGGCCGCGCCGCCGAAGCACGCCGCGGCGGGCGCCCTGGACCTCCCCACCCTGCAGCGGATGGTCGGCAACCGCGCGGTCGGCGAACTGCTGGCCGCCCGCAGCCACGACGCCGGCTGCGGGGACGGCTGCGGGCACGGCGGTTCCCCGGGCGCCGGGGACCTGGTGGCCACCGCGCTGCGGGGCGCCGGGCGGCCGCTGGAGGCGCCGTTCCAGCGGGAAATGGAGTCGGCGTTCGGGTCGGACCTCTCCGGTGTCCGGGAGTTCCGCGGGGCCGCCGCCGAACGGGCCGCCGCGGCGGTCGAGGCGAAGGCGTTCACGATCGGCGACTCCATCGTGTACGGAGCCGGCAGCCCGTCCACCGAGACCCGGATCCACGAGCTCACCCACGTGGTGAAACCGATCACCACGGCCGGCGGCGCGGTCGGCGGAGTGAACGTCACCGACCCGGACGGCGCCGGCGAGCGCGAGGCCGAGGCGAACGCCAAGCGGATCGCCGCTGGCGGGTCGAGCATGGTGACCGGAGCCTGACTGCAATCATCCTATGGTGACGATTGTCGATGGACTGGCCACGGTTCTGCGACGCCACCGGGTCGCGGCCGGCCTCACCCAGGAAGAACTCGCCGACCTCGCCGGGGTCGCGGTCCGCACGGTCCGCAACCTCGAACTCGGCAAGGTCGCCCGGCCACGGCGGCCGACGCTGGACCTGATCGCCGACCGTCTCTCGCTGAGCGCCGCGGAGCGCGCCCGGCTGCTCGACGCGGGCCGCCCGTCCAGCGCGCCACCGGTCTCGTTGCCGGCCGCCCTGCCCGACTTCGTCGGCCGCCGCGCGCACTTGCGCCGGATCACCGAGCTCGCCGACGCGGCCGGGCCGCGCACGGTCGTGGTGGCCGGCCCGCCCGGCGTCGGCAAGACCAGCCTGGTCGTGCAGGCCGGGCACGAGCTGGCGCCGCGGTTCCCGGCCGGGGTGCTCTACGTGGCGCTGCGCGGGATGGACGACGAGCCGGTCACCATCGCCGACGCACTCGGCCAGTTGCTCACCGCGCTCGGATACGGGCGGCTGCCGGAGACCGCGGAGGGCCGGCTGACCGCGTACCGGACGGTCACCAACCGGGGCCGCGGGCTACTGGTGCTCGACAACGCGCGGGACGAGGCGCAGGTCCGGCCGCTGCTGCCGGCCGGTGGGCGCTGGCTCACGCTGGTGTCCAGCCGCAGCCGGCTGGGCGGGCTCTCCGCGGCCGAGCGAATCACGCTGGACGTACTCACCGACACGGAGTCGCAGCGGCTGCTCACCGGCGCGGTCGGCGCGGCCCGGATCGGCATGGAGCCGTGGGCCGCCGCCGAGCTGGGCCGGCTCTGCGGCGGGCTGCCGCTGGCGCTGCGGGTGGCGGCGAACCGGCTGGTCATCCGGCCGGAGTGGACGGTGCGGTCGCTGGCCGACCGGCTCCGCGACGAACGGCACCGGCTCGATCGGCTGCACGTGGGCGACCTCGGGGTGCGCAGCGCGTTCGAGGTGTCGTACCGGCAGCTGGACGAGCCGGCCCGGCGGGTGCTGCGGCGGCTGTCGGTGGCGCCGCTGCCGGCGTACTCCCCGGAGCTGGTCGCGGCGCTCGCCGAGACCGACGAGGCGACCGCCGAGGAGATCCTGGAGACCCTGGCCGACGCGGGGCTCGCCGAGCCGGCCCGGGCCGGCGACGGGTACCGGCTGCACGACCTGCTGGCGCTCTTCGCCCGCGACCGGGCGGACGCCGAGGACCACCCGGCGGAACAGCTCGCGGCCCGCGACCGGCTCGCCACGCACCTGCTGCGACGCTGCTCGGCGGCCGGTTCCTGGCTGGAGCCGGAGCAGCCGTGTTCCGCGGACACCGGCTTCAGCGGGCCGCACGACGCGCTGGCCTGGCTGGACCGCAAGCAGATCGCGCTCTGGTGGGCGGTCCGGCACACCGCGGCGCAGGGCCGGCACACCGAGGTGCTGACCGCGGCGCGCGACCTCTACTGGTACTCCGAGCGGCGGCACGCGGCCCTGCCCTGGCCGGAGTTCTTCGGACTGGCGGTGGACGCGGCACGGGCGCTGCGGGACCGGCGGGCGCGGGCCACGCAGGAGAACAACCTGGGCTGGGCGTTGCGCGTGACCCGGGGCCGGCCGGCCGACGCCGAGCCGCACCACCGCGAGGCGCTGCGTCTCGGGCGGGCGGCCGGCGATCCGTCCAGCGTCGGCTGGGCGCTGCGATACCTGGCCGCGGTGCTGGCCGCGCGCGGCGACACCGGCGGCGCCCTGGCGCACCTGGCCGAGGCCGAGCGGATCTTCGCCACGACCGGCGAGCGGCTGGCCGGCGTGGTGGTGGCCCGGGCACAGGCCGAGGTGCTGCGCTCGCGCGGCGAGCTGCAGGCAGCGCAGGACGTGCTGGAGACGGCCCTGGAGCGCTGGCACACCGGGGTCGCCGAACGGCTGCCGGGCGTCGCGATCCGCGGTTACCTGCGGACCCAGCTGGGGATGGTGCAGGCCGACCGGGGCCAGCCGGACGAGGCGATGACGACCCTGGCGGCGGCGGTCGCCGACTTCGCGGCCGGGGACGACGTGGGGCACACCGGGGAGGCGTACCTCTCGATGGCGGCGATCGCGCTGGAGCGCCACGCGCGCAAGGACGCCGAGGCCTGCCTGGATCGCGCCGCCGAGATCTTCCTCGCCTCGGACGTGCAGCACGACCGGCTGGCCGAGGTCGGGCGGCTGCGCCGGTCGTTACGCCGGCAGGACGCCCGCGCCGGCTAGGAAGTGCCGGGTCAGATCGGCCTTGTTGCCGGCGTCCAGCTTGGCGCGGATCCGGTTGACGTACGAATTGACTGTCGCCTCGGAGACGCCCAGCCGCCGGGCCGCCTGGGCGTGGGTGAACCCGTGCGCGATCAGCGCCAGCGTCTCGCTCTCCCGCCGGCCCAGGGACGCGCCGGCCGCCGACTCCGCCCGCAGCCGCGCCGACAGCTCCCGGCTCAGATAACCGCCGCCGGCCCGGGCCACGCCAACCGCGATCCGCATCTCGTCGGCGTCCGCCGAGTAGCTCACCACCGAGCGCACACCGGCCCGCAGCGCCACCCGCGCGGACACCGTCGCGGTCCCCGGCACCACCGCCACCGCCGGATGCCGGCTGCCCAGCGCCCGCATCACCGCGGCCGGCTGCCCGGCCGTCAGCACCACGTCCGGCGTGCCGGCCACCGCGCCGGCCGACTCGACGAGCACACACCGGCGCACGTCGTCCTCGATCTCCCGGACCAGCCGGCGCACCCCACGTCGCGCCTGCGGGTCGGACACCACCGCGTAGACCTCCACCGCGCCTCCCCATCCCCAGGTGAAAGCCAACCGCACGGTTGTTGCCGGGACGAGGCAAGACGACAGGCATTTTGCATGTCACATCGGCACGTACCCGAGCTCGGCGGCGCGCCTGGTCAGTTCCGCCTTGTTGGTGGCGCCCAGTTTGCGGCGCAGCCGTTTCGCGTACGTGTTGAAGCTCTGTTCGGTGACGCCGAGCTCGCGCGCCGCCTCCCGGTGGGTGAGTCCCGCGACGATGCAGTGCAGCGCGGCCACCTCGCGCGGCGCCAGCCGGACGGTCTCGACGGGCTCGGACGGGGCCAGCCGGGCCAGCACCGCTGGCGACAGGTACGACCCCCCGGCCAGCACCGCCGCACGGGCCGCGCCGAGCTCCGCCTCGTCGGCGATCACCGCGCGGGCACCTGCCGCGATCAGTCCCAGCGGGTCGGCGTCCGCACCGTCCGGCAGCACCACGACCGCGTACGAAAGCCGTGTCCGGTCGGAAATCGGCCAGTGTTCGACTCTGAGATCTGTGGCACGGTTCGAATCCTGTGATTCGAACGACAGGGAACTGCCGTGCGGCACCTGTGAACCGTGGGGCGGCCGTTTGTCGGCGGTCATCAATCCTCCCAGGCAGCGGGACCGAAGCGGTCAGAACGGGCAACCGTCACAAGATCCTCAACACCGCAATGTCCCCGAACTGACGCCTGCCGTTGTCACCCGCAGGTCCCCGATACTCAGCCCGATCGTCCACACTGCACGTTCACCAGGTTTATCGGCTTTGCCCGGACGGTCAACACCCGCCGAGGTTCATGGGAGTGATCATGACGCTGCGCTGGTACTGCTTCGGCGGATTCCGGGTCGAGGACGACGGGCGCGAGCTCGACCTCGGAGCCATCCGGCCCCGCAGCCGGACCCTGTTGCGCTACCTGGCCGCCGCCGCGGGGCCGGTGCACCGCGAGCAGATCATCGACGCGCTGTGGCCGGAGACGGCCGGCACCACAGCGGTCAACAGCCTGCACGTGGCGGTGTCGACGCTGCGCACGTTCCTGGAGCCCGGGGTGGCGCGCGGGGCGTCACGCTACATCGTGCGCAACGGACCGACATATCGGCTGGTCACCTCGTCCGCGTCGGACGTCGAGGAGTTCGGCGCGGCGTACCGGGCCGGCCGGCACGCCATGCCCGCCGACCGGGCCACCGCGATCCGGTCGTTCCAGGCCGCGCTGCGGTGCTACACGGGAGATCTGCTGCCCGAGGACGGGCCGGCCGACTGGGTGGTCGCGGAGCGCGAGCGGTACCGCGCGCAGGCCGCGGACGCCGCCGCGATGCTGGCCGAGCTGGAGCTGGAGGGCGAGCGGCCGATGGCGGCGGTGCGGGCCGCGCGGCAGGCGCTGGACCTCGACGACCACCACGACGCCGGGTGGCGGCTGCTGATCGCCGCGCAGGTGCGGGTCGGCGACCCGGCGGCCGCCGAACGGACCCGCCGCCAGTACCAGCGGGTCCTGCACACCCTCGGCGTGCCTCTGCAGGCCGTCCTCGGGAGCGCTCCCGGCAGCATCCTCAGGGTCGCCTGAAGACCTCGATCTCCGCGATCGCCGAAGTGTTTCCGCCGGTCAGGCCGTAACCGGACAGGATCGTGAAACGCATCCGGGACACGTCCCCGACCGCCATCCCGAAGGTCTGCGGCCCGGCGCGGTCGGCCAGGTGCAGGGCCTTCTCGGTGCGTGTGCCGCCGGGCGTCCACAGCTCCAGCAGCACGTCCGCGGGGCGGCCCTGGCGGGCGTAGTCCTGCTGCTGCGGGGAGACGCCGCCGCTGACGATGACGTTGAGGACGCGGATCGGCTTGTCGAACGTCAGCTCGACCCACGGCTTCTTCTCGTGGCCGGCGACCGGCGCCCAGAACCGGTTGTTCAGGCCGTCGCTGACCAGCTCCGGCCCGTGCTTGGTCGCCGAGCTCGACGCCCGCGCCGAGTTCGGGGTGATCAGTTCCGGCTTGGCCAGCCGGTCCCGGACGGCGTCGACCGCGCGCGGGCCGTACCGCATCCCGGCCCAGACCAGCGCGGCCAGCAGGGCCACCAGCGTCAGCACCGCGAGCAGGCGGCGCAGCCGGCCGCGGCCGGTCGGCCAGCTCAGGCGCCACCGGCGGCGGGTGCTCTCGACGGCCTTCTCGGCGCGCAGGGGCCGGCCGCAGCGGCGGCAGAACGCGCGGTCCGCCGGGTTGGCGGTGCCGCAGTTCGCGCAGGCGATCTCACCTACGGTGTCCGGGACGTCGGAGAACTCCCGCAGGACCGGGCGCGGAGCGATGGGCCGGCCGGGCTGGACGGCGCCGGGTTGGTCGGTGGCCGGGGAGATCCGCGGGGGTACGGCGGTGGGCGCGGCCGCGGGTGGTGGGGTGGCCTCGGCCACGGGCACGACGAGCGCCGCGGCCCGGCTGCGGACGGGCGGCTCCTCCGGCCGTTTCGGTTCTTCCGGCTCCTCCGGCTCCTCCGGCTCCTCCGGGGCCGCCTGTTCCGCCGCTGGTTTCTCCGGCTCGGCCGGTTTCTCCGCCTCCGCGGGCTTCGGTTGCTCTACGGGCTTGGCTTGTTCCACGGGCGTGGGTTGCTCGGCGGGCTTGGGTTGCTCGGCGGGCTTCGGGTCCGCCTTCTCCGCCGCGCTCCAGTCCAGGAACGCTCCGCAGACCCCGCAGAAGGCGTCCCCCGGCGTGACCGGGGAACCACAGTTGTCGCACAGTGTCATTCCGCCACGACCTCAACCCGGCACGGCACATGCGCCGGCCGATTCGCCTCGACGAACTCCCGCAGCCGGTCCACGAAGACCTCCGACGGATCCGCCACCCGCACCCGTACCAGCAGATCCGGTTCCGCCCTCCCGGGCAGCGCCGACCCGGGCGTCGCCGACCACGACGTCCCGCCGCTCTCCACGACCTCGGCCGCCACCCCGAACACGTCCTGGATCTCCGTCCGCAGACCCGCCGCGGTCCCCCGCAGCCGGTGCGTGGCGACCGCGTTGATCACCGCAGCCCGGCGCCGCTCGACCGGCCGGTCCGGGCCGGCCACCGCGCCGACCCAGCCGCCCAGCCAGTCGACGAAGTCGTCCGGGGCGAGCGCCGGCGTCAGGTACGCCCACAGACTGTCCAACGTGGCCTGCACCGGCGCCAGCACCTCGTCGCACCCGTCGGTCAGGCGCTGCGCCAGGTCGTCCGCCGCGTACACGGCCGGCAACCGCCGCCCCAGCGGATCCGGCGTGCGCAGCCCGGGGACGGCCGCCCGCCGGCTCGCAACGGTGTCGCTCATCGCTCCTCCACCCGGATCTGGTGCTGGTGCGAGAAGACCAGCGCGTGCCGGTCCAGCTCGATCCGGTTGACCTCGTCGCCGCGGCGGCCGGTGAGCGGGTCGGCCGGGAACATCCGGACCTCCTCCACCACCTCCACGCCGGGCAGGCGCTGCAGCACCCCGAACACCTCGCCGGAGTGCACCGGACGGCCGAACGGCCACCCGTGCCCGTCCGGGCCGCCGTGGATCGGGTCGAGGTACCCGTACAAGGCCTGCTCGGCCTGGGCACGCAGCCGCACCGCGGAGACGTCCGGCCGGGGCCGCAACCGGGCCACCACGGTGACGCCCTGGTAGAACGGCGGCTCCACGACCAGCCGCGCCCCGATCGGCCGGCGGGCGTCCAGGTCGGCGGCGATGGTGGCCAGCATGGTGTCGTCCGGCACCAGGTCCTCGAACGGGAGCCGCCCGGTCTCGTCCGGCACCGCGGCCGGCACCACCAGCAGCCGTACCCCGCCCGCGTCGCTGCCGTCCCCGGCGGGCAGGCAGCGGACCCGGGCCGCGGCCGGCACCGCCTGGCGGGCCAGCAGCTCGTAGTCGGCGGTGGTCACCGCCCGGTCCTGCGCGCGCAGCTGCACCGGCCCGCGCATCCGGGCCTCGTCCACGGTCTCGCCGTCCACCCCGCCGAGCGCCGGGCCGCGGTTCTCCACCACGCTGACGTACGGGATCGAGGTCCGCAGCACCGACAAGGCGCGCCGCGCCACGTTGCCCTGCCGCCCGCCGCCCGTGCGGTAACGGCGGATCCGTACCCGGGCCCCGACCGTCGGCACCGCGCCGTACTGCCGCAACGTCCCGTCCGCCTGCCGGACCGCCGGACCGAAGCCGATCTCCCCGCTGGTCCGGTCCACCGTCACGTGTCTGTCGAACGGGTCCGACGCGGCGAAGCTGTCCACCTCGGTCCACGAGGTCCAGGCGTCGCCGTCCGAGGTCTCCACCACGATCGGCTCGCCGTCCGCCACGATCGGCGGCCGGGCCACCAGGAAACGCTGGCCGGGCACGCCCTCGGAGTCGCCCAGCATCTCGTCGTCGACCGTCTCGGCGTGCACGGCCGGCACGGTCCCGCCGATGGTCGACACCGCGACCGCCCGCACGGTCGGCGACTGCACGTAGAACGGCTGCCCCGGCTCCGGCTCCACGAGCCGGCAGCGCAACCACCCGGCCGACTGCCCGGCCTGCACCGACACCGCGTGCCCGGCCGGCACGTGCAGGATCACGTCGCCCGGCCGGTTCAGCCCGCCGGTGCCGTCCCGGTCGACCTCGCACGCGGTCCAGCTCTCCCCGGTCCACGCCTCCCAGACCAGTGGCGGCTGCCGCGGGTCGACGCCGACGCCCTCCACCCGGCTGTCCAGCTCGAGCAGCACCGCGCAGGACGGCACCGGCGCGGAGAGCCCGACGAGCAGGCTGTCGCCGGCGGCCGGCGTCTGCTGGAACACCGGCATGTCCCGGCCCTCGGCGACCCCGTCGAGCAGGTCGACCGGCGGCCCGGCGGCCGGGTGGCGCCGCAGCCGGGTCAGCCGGCACGGCACGATCGCCAGGTCGGCCGAGGTGGTGAAGACGATCGCCTCCTCGGTGGCGCTCCGCTCGGTCGCCACCTCGGTGCCGGCCGGCACCAGCACCGGCTGCTCCTGCGGGCCGGAGAGCCAGAACGTGACCCCGCCCCGGGCCGCTGCCGGCGCGAACAGCCGTACCCCGATCAGGTCCAGGAAGGCCAGGTAGTTCTTGTCCGGCACCCGGTTGAGCCGGTAGATCAGCTGGTCCACCATGTGCGCGAACGCCTCGACAAGCGTCACGCCGGGGTCGGAGACGTTGTGGTCGGTCCACTCCGGGGCGCGCTGCTGGATGAATCTCTTGGCCTCGTCGACGAGCTGCTGGAAGCGCCGGTCGTCCAGGTTCGGTGCGGGCAGCGGCATCAGGCGGCGCTCTCTTCGGCGGTGTCGTGCGACGGGATGACGTAGAACGGGAAGACCAGATTGCGCGGGTCGTTGGTGCCCCGGATGGTGTAACGCACGTCGATGTAGAGCACGCCGGCGTCCTCGTCGTCGAAGCCCACCACCACGTCGGCGACGTCGATCCGGGGCTCCCAGCGGTCCAGCGCGCGGCGCACCTCGAAGGCGATCCGCCCGGCGGTGTTCTCGTCGGCCGGCGCGAAGACGTAGTCGTGCACGCCGCAGCCGAACTCGGGCCGCATCGGCCGCTCGCCGGGCGCCGTGGCCAGGATCAGCCGGATCGCCTCGGCGATCTCCCGCTCGCGGCTGACCAGGGCTATCCCGCCGGTCGAGTCGACCCGCAGCGGGAACGCCCAGCCGTTGCCGATGAACTGCTCGGCCACCTCACCCTCCGATCAGGACGTTCGGGGCGCCGGCCACGATCCGCGCGTTGCACACCACCTGGTCGAACTGGCGGGCCGCCGGAAACCCGCCGATCAGCACCTGGCCACCGATCCGGGGCGGTGTGGGCGGACGGACGACATTGGTCACCAGCAGCTCGTAGTGCGGCGTGCAGACACCGACGGTGCCGACCACGGCGGCCGGCTTGCCACCGATCAGCACGGTCGGCACACCCATCAGCGGTGGCGTGCCGGGCATGCCCAGCACGCCGGTGGGCGGGCCGGGCACCATCGGGGCGGCCAGGTCGCTGATCGGATCGCCGATCCGGGCGGCGGGCAGATGCGGCATGGATGCTCCTCAGTTCAGTCTCACGATGGGCGCGCGGACGTCGGCCTCGACGGCGCCCGTCACCGATATCCGCCGGCCCTTGAGCGTCAGGTCGCCGCGGCCGGCGTCGAGCGTGATGCCGTTGCCGCGCACCTCGACCGAGCCGGTCGCATCGATCTCGATCTTGCCGTCGGCGTGCACCACGATCTTCTTGCTGCCACGGTCCAGGAAGACGACGAGCTTGTCCTTGGCCGTGGCCAGGCGGATGCCCTTCGGGTTGAGGCGGGAATCGAGCAGCTCGATCCGGTCGTCGGCGCGGTTGGCGAACGAGCGCCGGTTCACCTTCCCGGTGGTGCCGTCGATCAGGTCGGTCTGGTGCGGCGAGGGGTTGTCCTTGCCGTTGTAGAGACCGCCGATCACGTACGGCCGGTCCAGCAGCCCCTGCTCGAAGCCGACCAGCACCTCGTCGTTGATCTCCGGGGTGAAGACGCCGCCGCCGCCGACCCCGCCGAGCTGCACCGTCCGTACCCAATCGGTCTGGTATTCCGCGTCGTCGGTCAGCCACGGGAAGCGCAGCCGGACCCACCCCTGGTTCTTGCGGCCCGCGGCCCGGCCGGACTGACGCGGGTCGGCGTCCACCTTGGTGTCCGTCACGATGCCGATCGCCATGCCGGGAACCCGGACCGGACGGGCCGGCGCCCCGGTGCCGCCGGCCAGCCCGTACATCGACCGGTCCTGCCGGCCGCTGACGGTCACCCACGTCTCGTAGACCGAGCCGGGCGCGAAGACGTGCCGGCTGGACGTGATCGTGTACTTGCCGTCGAACTCGGCGCCGATCTTCTTCAGCGTCATCGGCACGCCGGCGCGCAGCTCGGGCCGCCCGCGCACCCCCACCTCGAGCTCGGCCAGCGCGGCTGTCACGTCGGCCGCCACGGCCCGCGCGACCACCCGGGTCTCGGCCTCGGTCTCGTAGGGCACGTCCGTCACGTTCAGTCCGGCGCCGCCCGCGCCGAACGGCTGGATCGCCTTGCGTGGGGTGGTCTTGATGTCCAGCTCGGCGCTGTCGGTCACCTGCAGCCGGGTCTTCACCGACTTCTTCTGCACCGGGTCCCAGCCGCGCACGGTCACCGCCGGCACCTGGCCCACCGACGTGACTGTCGAGCGCACCGCGAGCACGTTGTTCCCGGCTTCGATCACTTTCGGACTCTGCTCGGCGGTCAGCCCGGTGCCCGGCGCGGTCGAGGCGCGCTCGCTGGCGCGGAAGTAGAACTTGCCGTCGACCACTGCCACCTCGGCCTCGTTGTCGACCGCGAGCATCTTGAGGAACTCCCAGTCGCTCACGTTCGGCTGGGTGATCATGTCGTACGACCTGGTGAACGAATCGATCTTGCCGATCGGCAGCCCCGCCGCGCCGGCCAGCCGCTGTGCGATGACTGTCGGCGTCTGCTTCACGAAACTGCGCACCCGCTGCCCGCGCATCAGCCGGTGGGACAGGTCCAGGGCCCGGATCACCGAGAACGTGCCGTACCCGTCGTGCTGCGACTCCAGGGTGACCACCTCACCCTTGAAGAGCAGGACCGAGGTGGTACGGCCGCGGCGCACCCGGACCGTCACCTTGCTGCCGATCGCCACGCCGTTCTCCGCGTAGAACACCCCGTGCTCGTCCCGGAACCGCAGCTCGGCGACGGCGGCCAGGTTGCTGCTGTCCTCGACGGTGGCCGACACCAGCCGCCGCTCCCACTTGCGCGGCAACTGGCCCGGCAGACCCAGCTGGAGGTTGTTGACGTGGTCGGTGCCGGCGCCCACGCCTCAACCCTCCACGGCCGGCAGCAGCAACTGCCGGCCCGGGCGCAGCCGCACCGGGTCGTCGATGTCGTTGGCCTCGGCGATCACCCGCCAGATCGTCGGATCGCCGTACTCACGGTAGGCGAGCATCTCCAGCGTGTCCCCGGCGACCAGGCGGTGCACCCGCTGCGCGGTGAGCGAGCCGGATGTCGGGTTCTGCCCCGGCGTCGACCCGCTGATCTCGGTCAGCGTCAGCGAGCAGGTGGCCCGCAGCGGCGTGCCGTCGGGGTCGAACAGCCGGTAGGTGGCGTCGATCTGGCTGACGTAGGAGTAGAACGAGACGGTCTGGAACTGCCCCCAGGTGAACTTGACCCACGGCGGCGACGGCGCTTTCGCCGCGATGCTCGCCTTCGTCGGCACGCAGCAGGTCAGCAGCTTCTCCACGCGCTGCTGCACGGACCGGTCGTGGGTGCCCGTGGCGTCCAGGAAGATCGTCAGGCTGAGCGTGCGCGGACCGGATCCGCTGAACTCGGCCACCCCGACGTCCTCCGCGGCGCGCACCACGTGCGGGATCCAGTTCGCCGACTTGGACAGCGACAGCTCGTTCGGGTTGAACATGAACGTGATCGGCCCGCCGAGCGGCCCGCCCGGCTGGTCGCCACCGGCCGGCGGCGGTTGGTAGAGCTGCAGCCCGGCAGCCACCTTCCCGGTGCGCGCCATCAGCCGCTCACCTCCGTGAAGCCGTGGTAGGCCAGCTCGATGCTCTCCGACGCCACCTCCGAGCGGCTCGGGTCGAAACTCGGCCCCGACCAGCGCACCAGCACGACGTCGGCGAGCCCCCACTGCACCAGCAGCGACCGATCCGGCTTGAGCGCCGCGATCTCGGCCGATCCGCGCCGCACACGCTGCGGAAGCTTCGAGAGGTACTTGAAGACCTTGGCGGTGTCATCGGTGAGCGGCCGGGTCAAAGTCACGTTCGGGTAGACCAGCCGGGACGGCAACTGCCAGACGAAGTCGTTGTTCCCACCTTCCTGGTGCTCCTCCAGCTCAACCTGAATGCCCAGCCCCGCACAGGTGTTCCACTCACCCAGATCGATGCTGTCGATGCGCAGCCGGAAGTGGACGCTGGTACCCGGATCACTCATCTCGTCCTCCTCCTACCGCCATCCCCACCAGTCCCCGCCCGGGACGCACACCGCACGCCCGGCCCACCACCGCCGGCTGGCGCCCAGGGGCTCCTCCCGGCCCGGGGAGACACCCCCCGGACCAGCCCACAGGCATGGGAGGCACATCCCACCACCGGCGCGGTGTGCCCGATTCGGGCTTTGCCGGGTTCGGACGGCTCGGTACCGCTGTCGTCCGCGTGGTCATCGCCAGCCGTCCCGCAGCCGCGCGGAGCGTTCCCTGCTGGTACGCATCTCGGCCCGCAGCAACCGCTGAACAGGATCGGTCAAGCGATGCGCGAGTTCGTCGAGGTGCTCGCGCCGCAGCAACCGCACCAGCTTGTGCAGTTGCTTGTCGTCGAACCGGCTCAGGATCGCGTCGACGTGCCTCGGTTCCAGGCGTTTGAGCAGCGTGTCCAGGTCCGGCGCCGGAGCCGCGACCGGCGTCGCGGGCCGCGCCTTGGCAGACGCCTGCGGTGGCGCCGAACGCTGCGCCGGGTCCGCCGCACGGGCCGCCTCGGCTGCCGGCCGCGGCGCAGGCGCCCGCTGAACCACCGGAGGCGGCCCGCTCACCCCTCGGCCTCCGGCCTTCGGATCACCCAGCGAAAGCGGACGATTCGGTACGCCCGGAGCACCGTCGCCCACGCCCGGCGTTTCCGCGGCCCCCAGCCGGCCGGGCACCCTCGCGACACCCGTGGCGGCCCGCTGCACCAATGCGCCGAGCGGCCGAGCTCCACCACCGTCCGCGCCGGCGCCGGATGCCCGCGGTGCGGCCGGGCGAACCACCGCGGCCCGCGGCGCCCCCGTCCCGGAGCGCGCAACCACGTCTCCCGGCGAAGTCAGCCCACCGCGCGTCCCCGCCCCATCCGGCGACGCCTGTTCGTCCCGCGTTTCCGCACCGCCCGGCAACGGCAGAGCACCCCGCGGCCCCGCGCCACCCGGCGACGCCAGCCGGCCCCGGGTCCCGGGGTCTCCTGATGACGTCAGCGCTTCGCGCATCGCCGGGCCGCTTCGCGACGTCATCTCGCCACGCATCGTCATGGGCCCGCGGGACGTTCCCTCGCCCCGGGCCGTCACGCTGCCGCCCGGCGGCAGGACACGCCGCGATGTCACCTCACCCGCGGATGGTGCCAGGCCGCGCGCCGTCACTTCGCCGCGCAACGGTGTCACGCCGGGCGACGTCGCACCGCCGGGCGATGACGTCTCACCCCCGCTGCCGCCCGTTGACGTCCCGCCCTGCGACGTCGCGTCGCCGACCGGCCGTGGCCGTCCGAGGACCGCGAGCCCGTCCCGGCCGGCGGATGGCCCGCCAGGTGACATCGCACTGTCGATTGAGGACCGATCCCCGCGTTCCTCCGGACTCTCGCTCGGGGACGCCCCGGCAGGTGACGTCGCGCTGCCGGCCGGCGACGAGTCGCGATACGACGTCGCGCTGCCGTGCGACGACTGCCCGCCGTGTGACGACGGGCTGGCGTCCGGCGACGCCACGCCGCGCCCTTCCGACGGCGACGGGCCGCGCCACGACGACCGCGGCTCAGCCGGGACTTCCACACGCGGCGGCGACATCCGGACCACGGGACGTCGCGCTGACCGCTGAACGGGAACGCTCCGGCCGGGGGTGTCCGACCGGGGCGTCCTGGCGGCTGGCTGGCCGGCCGGATCTGTCGACGTACCCGAGACCGCTGCGCCGGCTGAGGCGGCGAGCCGTGCTGGGCCGGCTGAAGCGCTCGGGTCCGCAGCGGCGGTGGTGGCTGGGTTCGCCCGATCGACCGGGACGACGGGCATTGCCGCGGCCGGCGGTGTCGCAGGAACCGGGGCAGCCGAGGTGCCCGGGAACGGCGATGACCCCGGGGATGCCGGAGTGGCCGGGGATGCCGGCCTGGCCGGTTGAGTGCGGTCACGGTTCGGCTGGGCGGGCGGGGACGTGGTAGGGCGCATCACCGCTCGCTGCGCCGGCTTCCCGGTCGACTCAGTGTTGCCCGAGGCGACCCGGGCGGCCGGCGGCGACGGTGACATCGACGACGGTGGCGACGGTGGCGACGACATCGACGACGACGACATCGACGGTGGCGGCGCGGAAAGCGGGGCGCCGAGGCCGGCGGGGCGGGAGGTGCCGGGCTTCGGCGACGTCCCGGGACGCACCACCGGCGGTGAGGTGCCGGCGTCCGATGCCGTTCCCGCGCTGCTCCCGCCGGGGTCAGCCGCGGCTTCCGCGCTTCCGGCAGTGCCACGACCTGCCCGGCCGGGCGCCGACGCCAGACGATTGACCGCCTGAGCGGTCGCATCGGCGCCGGCGGGAGGACTGGGGCGCCGGCCCGCTGGAGGCAACGAGCCGGCCGACGGGGATGGGCGCTGGCCGGCCGGCGGGGTCGCGTCACCGGCGCCCGGCAGGGGGTCGCGCTGTACCGGGCGGGCGGCGACCACCGGCGGAGAGGCCGGGGAGGTGACCGCGCCACCGGGCGACCGCGCCGACGCGGGACCGCCGGCTTCAGCCGCGTTCGCGGGCGTCCGACCGTCAGGCACGGCCGAACTGCCTGGCCTGACCGCGTTCGCGGAAGTTGGGCTGACCGGTACGGCCGGAGCCGGGCCGCTCGGTTCGGCCGACTCCGCGGGGACCGGGCTGCTGGGCCGCAGCGGGGGCGTGACCGGGCCACGGGAGCGGGCCGCCGGTGCTGCCGGGTCAGCGCCCCGGGCAGTCGGGCCGGAGGTGGGGGCCGGGGCCGGCGAGTGCGGGATGTTACGTGACTCCGGTGCTCGTGGCGCCACTACGACCTGGGGGCGGACCGGCGCTCGGGCCGGGCGGTCCGGGTCCGGCGGGCCGAAGCGGGCCGAGGCGGGGGCGCCGTCCATCGGTTCGCCGAGGCCGAGAGGGCGCGGCCGCCGCACCACAGCGGGTTCCGCGGATCGCTGGGCCGGCGGCCGAGAGGCTTCGGCAGCGGGCCGGACCGGCGACGGGTCGGCGTGGGGCTCGGACGTCCCTGTCGGAGCGTCGAGAGGCTGTCGCTGCGCGGGACCACTCGACCGCCCGGCCGCGGCGCCGGAGCCCGCAGGACCGGAACGTCCGGGGCCCGCGTCCGGTGTGGCCGGGATGCTGGGATCGGTCCCGCCGGGGGCATCGCCGCTGGACGCGGCTTGCCGGGCCACCGGCAGGGCCGGCGACGTGGACCTCGGCGGGCGCGGCCGGACCGGCAGCCGGCGAGCGGGTTCGACCGGGTGTCCGGAGACCAGCGATCGGCTCGACGCCGGGGTGCGCGCCGGCACCACGGGCCGGGACGAGCCGGTGGACGCCGACCCGGTAGAAGAATCCGAGCCGGCCGGCGGCGAGTCCGGGCTCGCGGGTCGCCGGACCGGCGGCGGGGCGGCGGCATGGCCAGGGCGGGGCGCGCCGGCCGGGCGGAGCAGGTCACGGACCACACCGGCGGGGGCGGTCACCGCCCGGCGCGGGGCCAGGGCCGTACCGAAGGAGGGGTTTTGTCTTGTCGCCAATCCCGCGGCGAAGCGGTCACCGTCGCTGAGCAGCTCGACGCGGCTCCCGGCCAGAGCGGGCCGCAACGGGGGCAGCGAAGCCCAGCCCGCGTCGGCCGGCGCCGAGGGCGGAGGCGCCGACCCGGCGGGCACCGGAGCCCGGACTTCCGGGTCAACGGCCGAGGGCACGGTCCGCGGCCCGCGCCGCCGCAGCCTGTCCCACACAGCCATGGTGCTATCGAACCTCGTTCATCCTGGTGTTGATGCGCGCTATTTCCTCGACGTAGCGGACCCGCTCGGCATGGGTGAGCCCGAGGATCTCGGTCCGCGGCCAGTGGAAGTGGTAGGCGACGTACGCGACCTCCTCGTGGAGCCGGTCGGCCCCGTACGTCACGATTCCCCCAGGCGGCTGCCGGCCAGGTCGACGTCGAACGAGGTCTCGCACGCCGGGCAGGTCACCTCGGCCAGCGTGTGCCCCTCCGCGTTGATCCGGCGGTAGAGATCCTGCAGAAACGCCAGGTCGGAGGCGAACAGCCGCTCGATCGTCTCGGTGCGGACCGTGGTGATCGTGCCGATCCGGGTCACCACCAGGCTGAGCAGGACCACCGACAGGTACGCCGGGTTCTGCTTGACCCGCACGTCGATCAGCGGCGCCAGCTCGTCCCGCGCGGTGGCCAGACGCATCGAGCCGTCCCGATGCACCTGGCCGTCCTCGTCGACGTACCCCCGCGGAAGCTGGAAGGTGAACTCGGTCTGCAGCCGCGCCGGGGGTTCCGCCGCCGGAGGCGTGTCCGGATCACCGACCAGGAGATCTCCGCTGGAGACGTTGCGCCGCCTCATGACGTGCTGATGTCCTCGTAGACCACGGTGACCTTCTCGGTCGCGGCGGTGGAGTCGCCGGCCTTCAGGCTCGGGCCCTCCCACTTGTTGACCCACGCGTTGGTCAGCTCGAAGCGCCGGCCCTCCTGGCGCTGCGAGTCGTTGATGATGATGCTGATGTGCTTGCGGGCGTCGTCGACGGCCCCGTTCAGGAACGTCTTCTTGATCCAGTCGGTGAACGCGCTGCTCTTGTCGAGGCCGCGGGTGATGGTGCACTCGCCGCCCTTGCGCGCCCCCGGGATCTTGCGGATCACCAGCTCGCCGGTCGGGGTCACCTGCTGGACCTCGATGGCGTCGAGCTCGAAGGTCAGGCCGCTGACCTCCTGCACGTACTCGACCTGGATGCCGCCCAGCTCCACCGAGAAGCTGTGGACGATGAGGGTGTCGCCACCGGCCATTTTCGCCGCCTTCCTCTACTACTCGTTGACCAGGCTGGTGCTGTCGGAGAACTGCGAGAGCCGGAAGACCACGAACTCGGCCGGCTTGACCGGGCAGATGCCGATCTCGCAGACGACCTGCCCCCGGTCGATGACCTCCGGCGGGTTCGTCTCGCTGTCGCACTTGACGTAGAACGACTCGGCCGCGGTGGCCCCGAACAGCGCGCCGCGACGCCACTCCTCGGTCAGGAACGCGGTGATGTTGCGGCGGATGGTGCCCCAGAGCCGCTGGTCGTTCGGTTCGAAGACGATCCACTGGGTGCCGAGGAGGATCGACTCCTCGATGTAGTTGAAGAGGCGGCGCACGTTGATGTAACGCCAGGCCGGGTCGGACGAGAGCGTGCGGGCGCCCCAGACGCGCACGCCGCGGCCCGGGAACGCCCGGATGCAGTTGACCCCGACCGGGTTGAGCAGGTCCTGCTCGCCCTTGGTGATGTTGTTCTGCAGCTCGACGACACCGCGCAGCACCTCGTTGGCGGGCGCCTTGTGCACGCCGCGCTCGTTGTCGCTGCGCGACCAGAGGCCGGCGATGTGACCGCTCGGCGGCATCATCACGTTGCGGCCGCCGGCCGGGTCGAAGACCTTGACCCAGGGGTAGTAGAGGGCGGCGAACTTCGAGTCGTACCCCGCGGTCTCCTGCCGCCACACCCGCACCTGCTGGGCGCTCAGGTCCGGCGGGGTGTCCAGGATGGCCAGCCGGTCGCCCATCTGCTCGCAGTGCGAGATCAGTGCGAGCTGCGCGGCCTTGACCTCCTCCAGGCTGAGCGACCCCTGCTGGTACGCGGCCATCAGGTCGGGCGCGACCACCATGGTGACCTCGTCGATCGCCTCCAGCCCGCCCAGGCCGGAGCGGGTGTCCACGTCGCCGGCGAACTCGTCGACCGACACGCCGGACGGGACGATGTCGGCGCCGGCGGCCGGGGCCGGCAGCGTGACCGTCTGGTTCGCCGGGCGGGCCAGCGCGTTCGCCGTGGCCGCCTCCTCCAGCAGGATCAGCTTGGAGTGCTCGCGGACCTGGCTGACCACGTTGTTGTCGCCGCGGCGGCGGAACGAGCCCTGGAAGACCTCGGCCTGCTGGCCGTTCTGGCGCACGATCAGCCGGAACTGGTCGTCGCCGACGCCGTCGCCCTCGGGGTCGGCGACCTCGACGGTGACCTCACCGCCGGTGGCCGAGCCGGCCAGCGCCACCGCGCGGAACGTGCCGATCTGGGCCGGCGCGCCGTTCGGCAGTGCCTTCTGCCCGTTGGTGGACACGTTGCCGGTGGCCGGCGTGCCGACCCGGACGATGTACGCGACGCCCCCACCGTTCGCGAAGTAGCCGTACACCGAGTTGGCCAGGTAGGTGCCCTCGACCATGCCACCGAACACCTGGACGTACTGACTCCAGTTGGTGACCAGCGTCGGCGTGTGGAAGGGTCCTTTCTCGGCGAATCCCACGAACGCCGTCACGGCGGTTCCGACGCCCTCGATGGGGCGCGAACCGCTCGGCGCCTCCTCCACGTAGACGCCGGGAGACAGGTACGTCGGCATGCGGAACCCCTTCAAACCCGTGATGGTGGACCTTGCCAGCCTGGCCCGGTGATCCGGGCGCGCCAAGGTCCGTCGGGGCGTCACGGAGGGCAGAAACCGTGCCCGAGCGATGCGCCGTCCGGGGCCGGGCGACGGTGTTTGCTGGCGGGATGCACTCCGGACGAACCGTTTCCAGACAGGAGTTCCGGCGGGACACGGCGCCGGCGACGGCCCGGGGCGACCATGGTCCGAACCGGACACATCTTGCCCCGAACGCGGCCCGGATTCATCTTCTGCGGCGCACGTCGGCAACGCCGCGGCCGGGCGGCACCGTGACGCTGACGAGCCGGTGGATCGAGGTCACCGAAAGGTGGGCAGGAGGCGGCCGAGCTTGCGGTACTCCCGCTCGGCGGCCGCCACCAGCTGGGCCATCGTGACCGGGCCGCCGGCCGCCGCGGCGAGGTAGCCCGCGGTGACCACGCAGGACCGGATGGCGCCACCGGAGAGTTCGTACGTCCGGGCGCAGCGCTCCAGATCGATGTCGTCCGCCCGGGGCAGGTCGGCGCCCAGGCAGTGATCCCACAACGCGTGCCGCTGGGCCTGATCGGGCACCGGGAAGTCGACGATCACGTCGAGCCGCCTGATGAACGCCTCGTCCAGGTTCGCCCGCAGGTTCGTGGTCAGGATCGCCACGCCGTCGAACGACTCCATCCGCTGCAGCAGGTACGCGCTCTCCATGTTCGCGTACCGGTCGTGCGCGTCGCTCACCTCGGAACGCTTGCCGAAGATCGCGTCCGCCTCGTCGAAGAGCAGCACGCCGTTCACCCCGGCCGCCTCGACGAAGATGCGTTCCAGGTTCTTCTCGGTCTGGCCGACGTACTTGTCGACGACCGTGGACAGGTCCACCACGTACAGGTCGAGACCCAGGTCCGCGGCGACCACCTCGGCCGACATGGTCTTGCCGGTGCCCGAGTCGCCGGCGAAGAGCGCGGTCACGCCGCGTCCCCGGCCGCCGCCCGGCCTCAGCCGCCAGCCGCCCAGCACCTGCTCCCGGTGCCGCACTCGACCGGCCAGGTCGCGCAGCTGCCGCCCGACCTCCTCGGGCACCACCAGATCGGCCCAGGTGACGCCGGGCTCCACCCGGCGGGCGAGCTGTTCCAGCCCGGCCGCGTTCTGGCTGCGTACCCCGGCCCGGATGTGCCCGGCGCCGACGCGCCGCGCGCCGGCGAGCAGCGCGAGGTGGGTGGCGACGGTCGCGGCCCGGCGTGCCTGCGTGGCATTGAGGGTGTACGGCGACAGCTCGCGCGCCACATCCACCCCCTCCTCGACAGGCGTGCCGAGCGACGCCTGCCACAGCGCCAGCCGTTCGGCGCCCACCGCCGGTGCGGTCACCAGCACCGGAGCCTGCTCGGCCCAGAGCGGGTCCCACCGCGACCGCCCGGTCAGCACCACCGGCGCCGCGGCGTCCAGCAGCCCGTGCAGCACGCCCGTCCGTTCCGGGTCGACCGGCCCGGCGATCAGCCCGGCGCCGGACAGCCGGGCCTCGCGGACCGCTGTCGCGATCACCTCGGCCGGCGCCGGGTCGGCGGCCAGGACGTCCAGGTCGAGCCGCAGCGCCACGCGGCCGGCCGCGGCCAGCGCCGAGGCGGCCAGGTCCTCGGCCGCGCCGGCACCCGGATCGCGCACGTAGGACAGCCGGTGCCCGGCGCGGATCGCGGCGGCCAACCCGGCGGCGCCGGCCGGCTCCCAGCCCGGCGCGGCGACCGGCCGCAGCAGCCGGGCCAGGCGCGGGTCGGGGCGGTCGCCGCCGAGCAGATGCCCGATCAGCCGGTCCGGGACGCGCAGCGTGCGGGTCAGGAACGGCCGGTCGGTCTCCTCGACGAGGAGCAGGCCGCCGTCGACGAGCGGGCAGCCGGCGGTCAGCCGGGCCCGGACCGTGCCCAGCACGGGCGGGACGCCGCACAGCTCGATGGCCAGCCCGGCGGTGGCCCGGGGGCGGGTGACGTCGTCGTTGAGGTAGCCGTAGAGCTTCTCGTACCGCCGGTCCAGGTCCGGCAGCAGCGCGATCAGCAACAGCTCGGAGTCCAGCGGGAGCAGGCCGAACTCGCGGATCAGCGCGCGCAGCGGCACGGTCAGCCCGGCGGCCTCGGCCCGGTCGGCGACCTCCTCGGCGGCGGCCAGGGCGTCCCTGTCGACCAGGTCGGGCAGCGGGCCGGCGCTGGGGTCCTCGATCAGCCGGCGGGCCGCGTCCGCGGACAGGTGCAGCCCGCGCAGCGGGTCACCGGGCTCCGGGTCGGTCTTCTGGCGGATCGCGAAGGCGTACCGGACCCGCTGTTCGATCAGGGCCAGCCGGGTGCCGAAGTACTCGGCGTCGCTCACCGGTTCGGGCCGATCGGCCGGCCGCCACGGCGCCGGCGTTCGCCGGGCAGCTCACGTTCCCGGGGTACGCCGATCCGGGGCACGGCCTCCCCCTCCGTCAGCTCGGGCTGGTTCAGCCGCCGGGACTCGTGCACGCCGGTGTCCGCGTCGCGGGTGCGCAGCCGCAGCCCGTCGGTGACCGTCGCCGCGGCGCGGACGCTGCCACCGGCCAGCGGGGCGACCACCACCAGGTCGAGCGACGGCTTGAGGTTGCCGCCCACAGCGGTCCAGATGTCCGCCAGACCGCGGTCGCGCGTCGGCGGCACCGCGATGGTCAGCGAGACCGGCAGGCCGAGGTCGGCCAGCGTCCCGGTCAGCAGCTCGGGCGGGACCGCGTCGTGCCGGACCAGCCCGGCCAGCAGCACCGAGAGGATCCGGTGCTCGTCCTGCGGGCGGCTGGTCCACGCGGTGACCAGATAGGACAGCGAGAACCACCGGGGCGCGTCGTGCTCGGCCACGACGGCGCCCTGGTCGTCGTACTCTGCCGCGGAACCCTGCTGGCGCAGCGACATGTCCTCCTGGATGTCGTAGAGGAACAGGTTCACCGTCGGGGCGGTCCGCCGCGCCGTCCACTCCTTGGTCGGCGCGTCGAACGCCACCTGGATGTCCAGGCCGGGCAGGGTGTCCTCGTTGAGCAGCGACAGCAGCGCCGCGTCCACCTCGTCGATCACTTGCGCAGCACCAGCCCCGGTGGCTGCTGGGCCGGCTGGACCACCTGGAAGTCGGTGGTCACCCGGGTGAGACCGGATCCGGTGGCGATCACCTGGCGCGGGCCGAGCTCGTCCTTCCAGAGCACCAGCAGCTGCGCGTCGAAGCGACCCCCGGCGTCCGGCACCGCCGGGTTGGCCGCCACCGTCACGCCGGTGTCCCAGGCCAGCCGCACCCGGACGCCCGGCGGGAAGTCGAAGCCCCGGATGATCGTGACGAAGCCGGGCGGACCCAGCTCCGGGTTGGCCAGGATCCTCGGCTGCAGGACCACCAGGGGCGTCGAGACCCGGCGGGCGGTCAGCGTGTCGGCGTTGATGGTCCCCTGCACCGTCGTGGTGATCTTCTTGGGCGGCACCAGGATGAAGGTCAGCTCGGTGGAGGCGCCCGGGGTCAGATCACCGATCCGGCAGACCGTCAGGTCACAGTTGCCGGGCCGGGTGACGACCGGGATGCCGCGCGGCAGCCGGGGATTGATGGTCACCCCGGTGGCCGTGCTGCCGCCGATGTTGCGCACCGTGTAGCGGACCGTGGTCCGGTGACCGACCCAGGTGGGCGTCGGCGTGATCACCACGCTGACCTGCAGCAGCGGCGGCAGGGGCGGGGTGGGCGGGCGGACCACCGGCGGGGAGAGGCTGGGCGAGGCGCTCGGCGGGGCGCTGGGCGACGCCGCCGGGGGCGCCTCGGCGGTGAACTCGGCGGCGGCCTGGTTGTCCCGCGGAGCGGCGTCGGCCAGCCAGCCGCCGGCCGTCCAGCGCACCACCACGGTGCCGGCCGAGGTGGCGGTCAGCGTGACCCGCACGCCGACGGTCTTGCCGATGCCCGGCGTGCCCAGGTCGCAGAAGAGCCCGGCCACATCGCAGGTGCCGAGGTCGGCCTCCAGCGCGGTGACCTGGAAGCCGACAGGCGTCGCGATCCGCACCCGGACGCCGTGCGCGGTCACCGGCCCCCTGTCGGTCACCGAGAGGGCCACCGTCGCGGTCTTCCCGGTGGTGACCTTCCCGGGCGAGCTGACCAGGGCGGTGGTGACGTCGCTGGCACGCTGCCAGGCCGGCCACATCTGCCGTCCGGGGATCTCCCAGGTCAGGCCGTCCCGGACGCCGTTGTCCAGCTCGTACGTCTTGACGTAGTCGGGCTGGGTGGCGGCGGCGAACCGGCGCGACGAGTGAGCCAGCGTCCGGCTGTCCGGCGACCAGTCCACCCCGCGCGGGTGGTGCGGGCCGGTGTCCGGGGCGGTCAGCGCGTCGCCGCAGGTGCTGTTCGCCGGCACCAGCACCTGGCAGTTGTCGCCGGCCGAGTCGGTGACGAGCATCCCGTCCGGCGCCCGGCCGAACGCGATCTGGTTGCCGTCCGGCGAGAAGCCGGCGCCGTAGTCGGCCCGGCCGGTCCCGCCCGAGACCCGGGTCAGGTCGAGCTGCGTGCCGGTGCCGCCGGCGGCGGCAAGCCAGAGGTGGCTGTTCGCGGCCGCCCCGTCGGTCTGCCCGCGGGCGAAGACCAGCGAGGCGCTGTCCGGGGACCAGGCCGGCTGGGTCTCACCGACCAGGTCGCCGTTCGTCGGGATCGTCACGGGCGACACGCCGGTCTCCGCGTCCACCACCACGATCCGCGCCGGCTGGCCCGGCGTCCGCAGCGAGTAGGCGATCCGCTTGCCGTCCGGCGACCAGACCCCCTGGGTCTCCGAGCCGGTAGCGGTGCGCCCCGGCAGCTCCAGCCGCTTGCCGTTGCTGCCGTCCGCCCAGACCACCCAGAGCCGGGCCACCCGGTTGCCGCCCTCGGTCACGAACCGGCTGACCAGGATGCGCTGCCCGTCCGGCGAGTACGACGGCCGGGACGTCCACGGATCCCCGTTCACCGGGTTCCACAGCAGGTTCGGGTCGGCGTCGGCGCCCGGGTCCTCGCGCAGTACGGACACCCCGAGGTCGCGCGGGTCGACGGCGTCCGGCCGGACGTCGGACAGGTCGGCGGTGAACCGGTCCGGCGCCGAGGTGCGGGTGATCAGCAGCCGCTCGGTGGCGCCGCCCGGGTTGTACCAGCTCGGAGTGCCGACCGAGCGGTCCTCGCCGTACCGCAGCTCCGCGATGCAGGGGCAGCCGTCGTCGCGGGGCTCGCCGCTGTAGACCAAGTCGACGCCGCCGAGCGCGCCGGCGGGCTGGGTGTTGCGGCTGACGAACGCGACAGTGCGGCCGTCCGGATGCCAGGCCGGTGAATGGCTCTCCCAGCTGGAGGTGAGCATCAGCCGGTCGTTCCCGCCGTCCAGCGTGCTGATGTGCACCTTGCGGTCGGTCGCGCTGGCCGGCGCGGCGGTCCAGGCGATCAGGCCGCGCTCGGCGACCGGGTTCCAGGACGGCTGCCCCGCGCCGCCGGCGACGGAGGTGACGAAGCGGGCCGGGCCGTCGGCCAGCGGGATGCACCAGACCTGCGGCACGTCCGAGCCGCGCCTGCCCTCGAAGGCGAGCTCGGTGCCGTCCGGCGACCAGGACGGCCAGTAGTTGTCGCCGGTCCCGTCGGTGACCCGCCGCGGGGTGCCGCCGGAGATGCCTACCACCCAGAGGTCGCGGGCGCTGTTCTGGCCGTCGCGGGTCAACGCGTACGCCACCCGGGTGCCGTCCGGTGAGATCACCGGGTGGCTCGCCACCTGGGCGGTGTCCCTGGTCAGCTGCACCGGGTCGCCGGTCCCGGTCCAGGCCCACACCTGCGCCAGGCGCGAGGTGCGGCGGCTCACGAACGTCACCGCGGCGCCGCGGGCCGAGGCCTCGTCGTCGAAGTGCTGCACGCCGCCGGCGTAGAGCGGGTCGGAGCCGGTCGTGCCGGTGACCACGCCGACCGACCGGTGCGCGGTGCCGACGTAGGCGACCCGCAGGTCGGCGGCACGCAGCGGGGGATCGCCGGGCGCGGCGCCCGCCTCGCCGGCGACCATCGTCCACACACCGGGCACCGCGACGAGCGCGGCCAGGGCAAGGGCCGTGAACGCCCGAGACTTACGCACGATGTCATCCTCAGCAATGGGCCCCGGCGCCCGCACCGGGCGCCGGGGCAGTCACGAGGGCAGGATGTGTGCCCTCAGATCAGGTCGTGCCGCAGGGCGTACGCCACGGCGTGCGCCCGGTTCCGCAACTGGAGCCGCGTCGTCAGCTCGTGCAGGACATTCTTGACGGTCCGCTCCGAATAGGACAGCTTCGAGGCGATCTCCCGGGTCTCCAGGCCCTCGGCGACCAGGCGCAGCACGTCCACCTCGCGGGTGGTGAGCCCGCGCAGGGTCAGGCCGCGCGGCTGCAGCACCTCGCGCTGCAGCCGGCCCATCTGCTCCAGCAGCCGGCCGAGCAGGTCGCCCGGCACGCTGCCCTCGCCCTTGGCCGCGCCGAGCAGCACCTGGACCAGCCGCCCGGTGGACACCTCGGACCGGCGGACCACGCCGACGACGCCGCACTCGACAGCGCGGGCCAGCTGCGCGTCGTCCAGCCCGGAGGGCACCAGCACCAGCCGGCTCGAACCCCGGCGGAGCTCACGCAGCGTGGCGAAGGTCTCCTCGGTCACGGCGTCGGTGACCACCACGGTGACCGCGGCGGACGCCCGTTCCGCCTCGCCGACCACCCGGATCTCCGGGCGCCCCGCGAGGTGGCTGTTCATGCCCAGCAACGTGATCGGATCGGTGGCCTGGACAAAGACCGGCACCCGCTGCATGATCGTTCCTCCCTCGACGTACCGCCCGCATTCTGGTCGTCGCCGCTTAGCAAGCACTTACCAGGCACTTAACGGGCGGTGAGACCCGAACCACAGCAGACCGGACGGGCAGCAGATCTGCCCACGCCGGTTCCCGCACGGACCTTCCTCGGCCGCGATCGATCCCTACGCTCAGCGGCATGCGTGCATCGGCGAATCTGGGGAGCGAGTCCGTCTCCGTGGCCCCCGGCTCCACCGCGACGGTCCCGGTGACCGTGCGTAACTCGGGTGACACAGTGGAGGCGTACCGGCTCGAACTCCTCGGGGAGCCCGCCGAGTGGGCGGTGGTCGAGCCCGCGGAGATCACCCTGTACCCGGCGGGCAGCGAGACCGTGACCGTCACCTTCGCCCCGCCCCGGTCCGCGCGGGTCGCCGCCGGCGAACGGGACTTCGGCGTGCGTGTGGTGCCCTCCGAGCACCCGGACGCCACAGTGGTGCAGGAGGGCGTGCTCACCGTCGAGCCGTTCCGCGAGGTCACCGCCCAGCTGCAGCCCGGCTCGCAGTCCGGCCGGCGGCAGGCCCGCTACCGGATCGACACCGACAACCACGGCAACGTCGCGGAGGACCTGGTCTTCGCCGCCGCGGACGGGACCGACCAGGTGACGTTCGCGCCCCGGCCGCCGATCGCGATGATCGCCAACGGCACCCGGGCGGAGACCCGGCTCACCGTGCGGGCCCGACGCTGGCACTGGTGGGGCCCGCCGCGGGAGTACCCGTTCACCGCGGAGGCCCGGCCGGAGAACGGCCAGGTGCTGGCGATGGAGGGCGTCTTCGTCCAGCAGCCGGTGATCTCGGCCGGCCTGCTCAAGCTGCTGGCCGCGCTGCTCGCGCTGCTGCTGGCGCTGCTCGCCCTGTGGTTCGGGCTGGTCCGGCCGGCGGTGAAGTCGGCGGCCAAGGAGGCGGTCGACCAGAACACCGCGCAGCAGCGGGCCGCCGAGGAGGCGGAGTTCGCGACCACCCCGCCCGACCCGACGCCCACGCCGGCGGCCACGCCCGGCTCCGGCTCCGGCAACCAGGGCACGCAGGGCACCGGTGAGCAGGGCGGCTCGGGCAACGGCGCCGCGGGCAACGGGCAGGGCGAGCAGTTCTCCGCGGCCATCAGTTTCCGTACCAACAAGGGCGGTTCCGCCCAGCGCAGCTACACCGTTCCGGCCAAGCAGACCTTCCTGCTCACCGACTTCCTGGTGGACAACGTCCAAGGCGACGAGGGCACCCTGCGGGTCACCGCGAACGGGGTCCCGGTGGTCACCTACGCGCTGGAGAACTTCCGCAACCAGGACTACCACTCGGTCACCCCGATCCGGGTCCCGGCCGGCGCCCGGGTGAGCATGCTGGTGACCTGCCGGACGCCGGGCACCCCGGCCAACGCCAGCCCGGCCAGCCAGTGCCGCGAGTCGCTCTACCTCAACGGCCTGATGCAGAAGACCAAGCGGTAAGCACCCCCGGAGGCGCCCCCGAGTGCCAGCTCCCTGTTGGGGGCCGGCACTCGGGGGCGCCTCACCGGGATTCTCAGCCGACGAACAGGACGATCCTGCCGCCGGTGCGCCCCTCCTCGGCCTGGCGGTGCGCTGCCGCCTCGGCGGGCCGCCGGGTCAACCTCTGTTCGTCATGCCTGAAGTTCTACGGACCCCGCACCTGACACGGCCCTGACGATGCCCGTCACCTCGGTGTCAGAAGCCGCATACGCGACTCAACCCCGGGCGAGGACCGGGTAGTCGGTGTAGCCACGGGCGTCGGGGGCGTAGAAGGTGCTGGGGTCGGGCACGTTCTCCTCCGCTCCGGCGGCCCAGCGGGCGACCAGGTCGGGGTTGGCGAGGGCGGCACGGCCGACCGCCACCGCGTCCGCGAAACCGTCCTCGACCAGCGCGCTCGCGGCCTCGCGGGTGGTCGGCGTACCGAAGCCGTTGTTGAGGATCACCGGCGCGGCGGCCGCGTGGCGCAGCTTCTGCACCAGCTCACCGGCGGGGTCGGCGTGCAGGATGTCGACGAACGCCAGGCCCAGCGGCGCCAGCGCCTCGGCGAGCACGGTGTAGGTGGCGACGACGTCGGCCGGGTCGGTCTCCAGGGCGCCCTGGATGTTGTGCTCCGGCGAGATCCGCACGCTGGTCCGGTCGGCGCCGATGGCCGCGGCGACCGCGGTCACCACCTCGATCGCGAAGCGGGCACGGTTGGCGGGCGAGCCGCCGTACTCATCGGTGCGGGTGTTGGCGGCCGGGGAGAGGAACTGGTGGATGAGGTAGCCGTTGGCGCTGTGCACCTCGACGCCGTCGAGGCCCGCCTCGACCGCGTTGCGGGCGGCGGCCGCGAACGCGGCGACGATGCCGTGGATCTCGTCGGTGGTCAGCGCGTGCGGCACCGGGTAGGCGACCTTGCCGTCGGCGACTCGGGTCTCACCGGGGGCGGCGACGGCGCTGGGCGCGACGATGCGGCCGGTGCCGCTGATCTCCGGGTGCGAGATCCGGCCGCCGTGCATGACCTGCATGACGATGGCGCCCCCGGCCTCGTGGACGGCGTCGGCGACCCGCCGCCAGCCGGCGATCTGCTCGGCGGTCTCGATGCCGGGCTGACCGATCCAGGTGCGGCCCTCCCGCACCGGCCAGGTGCCCTCGGTGATGATCAGTCCCATCGAGGCGCGCTGCCGGTAGTACTCGACCAGCAGGTCCCCGGGGACACCGTGGTCTCCGGCGCGCAGCCGGGTGAGCGGAGCCATCACCAGGCGGTTGCGCAGGTCGAGGGCGCCGAGACGCAGCGGGCTGAACAGGGACATGGTTGAACCTCGTTCTCGTGGTGTCGGATCACGTGGAACGGTAGTTCGAAGTGGTACCAGGTACCAGGTTGGCACCGGATACGCTCGTGTCGTGAAGGACACAGCCAAGGCCTCGTTGCGTGAGCGGACCCGGCAGGCGATGCGCGCGGAGGTCAGCGCCGTGGCGACACGGCTCTTCGCCGAGCAGGGATGCGACAACACGACAGTCGAGCAGATCGCCGCCGAGGCCGGCCTGTCCCGTACCACCTTCTTCCGGTATTTCGGCACCAAGGAGGACGTGGTGCTGACCTGGCTGGAGGACCTCGGGCCGGCGCTCGCCGGGGCCTTCGCCGAACGCCCCGCGGACGAGCACCCGTGGCGGTCGCTGCGCCGGGCGTTCGACGTGCTCACCCGGATCAACGCCGACGCGCCCGAGCACTCCCTGGCGTTCCTGCGGATGATCGAGGCCAACCCGACCATGGCGGCCCGCCACCGGGGAAAGCAGCAGGCCTGGGAGGAGCTGCTCGTCCCGCTGGTCGCCGCCCGCCTGCCGGGTGACCTGCCCGCCGATCGGGACCCCGCGCCCCGGGCCCTCGTCGCCTCCGCCGTGGCCTGCCTGAACGCCGCCATGCGGGCATGGGCGGCAGGCGACGGCGCCGGCTCCCGGGACGCGTTGCTCGACCGTGCGATGAACGCCCCGCTCGGCTGACCGGCGTCACCGAACGAAACGGATCTCGGGATAGCGCGGGTCCGCGCCGCACATCAGCCGGCTGCGCCGGCCCCGCAGGTGCTGGTCGAAGAAGGCCCGGAGGTGGTCGCGCTGGATGGTGACGGAACGCTGCGGGCGGAGCGTGCCGACCAGTCCGGCGAGCTGCTCGGGGGTGAGGCCGATCTCCGGGGCGGCCTGCGGGTACAGCACCTGGCCGTCGTTGAACGAGCCGTGGACCGAGCCGGTCAGGCTCAGCTCACGTTTCCAGCCCCGTTGGCCCGTCCAGAACGCGTCCCAGGTCGGGTCCTCCGGGTCGGTGCCGTGGTCGCTGCTCAGCAGAAGGAACGGCCGGTCGGAGCCCGCGACGGCGCCCGCGCCGACGAGTGTGCCGTCCAGGTTGACCCCGGCCTTGATCCGCCGGTCGTGGTGCATCGTGGCGGCGGCGGTGCTGCCACCGAGTGAGTGGCCGAACATGCCGATCCGGTTCAGGTCGAATGCGCCCCGCAGTCCGATGGGAAGCCGGCGGTTCCCCGCGTCCGGGTTGCCACCGGCGTTGACGACGGCCAGCTGGTCCAGGACGAACCGGGTGTCGGCCTCACGAACCGCGACGGCCCGGGCGATGATCTGCTCGTCGATGTCGGGCGGGATGGCCGCCACCTCGACCCGCCCGTCCGGGAACTCGACCTCGCCGGCGTCGTGGGTGTGGTCGATGGTGACGACGATGTAGCCGTGGCTCACCAGCTCCTCGGCGAGGACGGTGCTGGTGCCGCGGTCGCCGCCCAGACCGGGCGAGTAGAGCACGACCGGACGGCCGCCGTGCACCGGTGCGCCGGCCCGGCCGTGCGTGGCCGTCGCACGGACTCTCTCGGCGGGCAGGCCGAACACCTCGGAGAAGTGGGGCACCGCGCCCGGCGACAGCCACGGCGCCGCCGGGTGGCCGTGGATGTGCCGGGCCGGGTACCAGATCTGGATCATGATTTCGCGAACCGGCCGGCCGGGCGCCCAGGGATCGGTACGGGTGCGGTCGACGAGGTGGAGCGCGACGGTGCCGAGCCGCTCGGGGCCGGTCGGCATGGGCAGCGTGTACCCGTCGGCGGTCGATCGTGGCCGGGCGGCGGCCGGCGCGCGGGTGATGACGCCGAGGCCGGCGGTCAGGACAGCGGCCGACAGCAGCGACCGGCGGGTAAGGGCCGGGGCGGGTCCGGGCATGGTGCGACTCCTCGGGAGACGGGGTGAACGGTGATCACCCTGCCGGGATCCGGGCGCGCTGTCGGTGGGGCGGGCAGCCGGTCCGGGGTGGGGTTACCCGTACCCCGCGGGTGGGGTGGCACCATGGCCCGCGCCGGCGGGCCTGTCTAGGTTGATCCGGTGACCTCGGTGGAAACGGCTGCACCCCGGCGCGGTGGTGCGCTCCGCACGGTGCTGAGTGCCCTCTGGCCGGCACGCACCTGGCGTGCCACCCTCCACGCGCTGGCCGGGCTGCCGCTCGGCGTTGCCGCCTTCGCGCTGACGTGCGGGTTGCCGGTCGGCGCCGGCTACAGCGCGATCTGGAGCCTGCTGTACGCCTCCGGCGACGACCTCGCGCTGACCACCCTGTTCGTCGTGCTCACCGTGACCGCCACGCTGTCGCTGCCACGGGTGGTGCGGGGCCTGTCCGCGGTGCAGCGCCGACGGTTCCGGGCGCTGCTCGACGTCGAGATCCCACCGTCGCACAGGTGGTGGCGGCAGTTCGGCTACCACGTGCTCAGCCTGTTCATCGGGGTGTCCGGCGCCGCCGCGGTGGCGGTCTGCTGGTCGGCGACTCTCCTGGCCTGGGCCGAACCCGCCTACCTGGTCCTCGCGGCCCCGGCGCTCGTCGCCGCGCCGTGGATGGCCCGCGTCGTGGCGCGCGCCGACACGGCGGCGGCCCGGGCGCTGCTCGGGCCGAGCCGCAACGAGGAGCTGTCCGTGCGGGTGCAGACGCTGTCGCGCAGCCGCGCCGAGGTCGTCGCCGCCACCGACGCCGAGCGCCGCCGGATCGAACGCGACCTGCACGACGGCGCCCAGCAGCGGCTGGTCTCCCTGGCGATGAATCTCGGCATGGCCCGGGCCAACCTCACCGACCTGCCCGCACCGGCCCGGCAGGCCATCGTGGACGCCCACGACGAGGCCACACAGGCCCTCGCCGAGTTGCGGGAGTTCGTCCGCGGCCTGCACCCGGCGGTGCTCGACGACCGTGGCCTCGACGCGGCGCTGTCCGGCATCGCCGCCCGCGCACCTGTCCCGGTGCGGGTGGCCGTCAGCGTGCCGGACCGCTGCCCGCCGGTCGTCGAGGCGGTCGCCTACTTCGTCGTCTCGGAGGCTCTCACCAACATCGCCAGGCACGCCCACGCGAGCCGTGCCCAGGTCACCGTGGACCGCGTCGCCGACCGGCTCCGCGTCGTCGTCACCGACGACGGCCGAGGCGGCGCCACACCAGGCGGCGGCACGGGGCTGCGCGGGCTCGCTCAGCGCGCCGCGTCGGTCGACGGGACGTTCGCGTTGCACAGCCCGGCCGGCGGGCCGACGACGGTCACCGTGGAGCTGCCGTGCGGATCGTGATCGCCGAGGACTCGGTGCTGCTCCGCGCCGGTCTGACCAAACTGCTCGCCGACGGCGGGTTCGACGTCGTCGACGCGGTGGCGGATGCCGAGCAGTTGCTGCGCGCGGTCGCCGAGCACCGTCCCGACCTGGCTCTGATCGACGTGCGGATGCCCCCCACCCACACCGACGAGGGCATCCGCGCCGCCCTCGTCATCCGCAACCAGTTTCCCGCGGTCGCCGTCCTCGTGCTGTCGCAGTACGTCGAGGAGCGTTACGCCACCGACCTGCTGTCCGTGCGCACCAGCGGCGTCGGATATCTGCTCAAGGACCGGGTCGCCCACGTGTCCGACTTCCTGGCGGCCCTGCGCCGGGTGGCCGCCGGAGGCACCGCCCTGGACCCCGAGGTGGTCGCGCAACTGCTGGTCCGCCACCGCCAGGACCCGATGGACCGGCTCACCCCCCGCGAGCTGGAGGTGCTGCGGCTGATGGCGGAGGGTCGCTCCAACCACGGCATCGTCGACACCCTCAAGGTCAGTCACAGCGCCGTCGAGAAATACATCACCAGCATCCTCAGCAAGCTCGATCTGCCCCCGACCGACACCGACCACCGCCGCGTCCTCGCCGTGTTGCGGTTCCTGCGCATCTGACCGCCGGGCCGGTTGCCCAACGCCCGCGCGCTGGCCGCGGCGGCCCGCTCCGGCAGCCTGGCCAAGCGGATCCGGCAACTCCGGGCACGCCGATACGTGAACCGTGTTCACCGGTCACCGAGCTAGGTGCGAGACGCTGACGACCAACACGGTGCTGAGCGTGAGCGTGATCAGGACGATGACGGCTCTCAGGCGACGCCTGCCGGTGGTGCCGTACCCGACGAAGGTCGCCGGGCCGCACGCCGCGAAGGCGAGGCACAGCAGCACGCCGGCCACCTCACCGCCGCCGGATGTGGGTTGCAGGGTGGAGGTGAGACCTGCGACGACCCCGACGACCGCGGCATGCGCCAGCAGGGTCAGCAGCACCGGCGCCGCACGTCGCCCCGGCGCGAACAATCGCCGCGCCAAGACGATCAACGCCGCCACGTACCCGACGACGGCGACCGCGGCCCCGGCGAACAGGCCCAGGAGAAAGGCGCCGAGCTCCGCCCAGTCGTTGCTGGTCCCCGCAAACCGCATGCGGGCTACCAGGAACCCCACCAGGGTGCCGACCCCCGCGGCAGCGGCGAGTGCCAGCACCGGAGCGCCAGCCAACACCCACAGCGGAGGACCCTGGACAGAGCCGGTCACCGCAGTGGTCGGACGCCGCCCGCCCGCCGGATCCGCAGCCACTCCGACTCCTCCTCGGACATGCTCACCATCGGCTTTCCCGGCGGCATCACGGCCGGTGTGACATCGCGGGAGGTGGCCGGGTGCCGCTCCACCGGTTGATCGAAGCAGTGTCTGCCTGTCGGTATAGCCCGTGCCGGATCGTTTGGTCACCATCGTGAGCCACGCGCCGCGACGTCCTAGCCACGCCCGGCTGCCGGTCGGCCATTTGTGATTCTGCCCTTCAGGACCACCCCGAGGTGGCGATTCCGCCCCGCTGCCTGCTGTCCGCGATTGCGGACGACGGCGATAGAAGCGATTCGGTACGGCGGGAGATGACCGTTACGCGACGACCTCTACCGCCGCAGGTCCCGCACGTCGACGCTCCGCGCTCTGTCACGCTGCGTGTAGCGCGCCCGGCGCCGCCTGACGCACGCTCTTCCGATGACCGGACAGCCGATCAAGCCGGCCGGTCATCAGTCGGTGGATGGTTCGACCATCAGCGAAAAGCGTCGATGTTGCGCCTGGCCCACTCGGCGAAGGTTCGGGGCGGTCGGCCCAGCACCTCGGTCACGTCGGGGCTAGTCAGCTGCTCGCGTCCGGTCGGCGCGCCGAGGATCGCCAGTGTTCCTTCGACCACCGGCGGCGGCATGAACGCCAGCATCTGTCGGCGGGCCTCGGCTGGCGATTGCTCGACGAAATGGATGGGCTCGCCGAGTGCGGCGGCGAGATCCGCAGCCCGTTGGCGTGGCGTGCTCAGCGCCGGGCCGGTCAGCTCATACGTGCGACCGTCGTGGCCGCCTCGGAGGGCCATCGCGGCCACCTCGGCGATGTCGTCGGGGTCGACCACCGGTAGGCCGACGTCGCCGAAGGGTGCGGCCACCGTCCGGTCGGACCGAACCGAGTCGGCCCAGGCGAAGGCATTGGAAGCGAAACCGCCGGGGCGCAGGATCGTCCAGCCGAGGCTCGACCGGCGTACCTGGTCCTCGATGGCGTGCAGCGGGGCGTGCGACGCCGCCCCCGGTCGGGTGCCGACGGCTTGTGAGGATTGCAGCACGATCCGCTTCACCCCGGCCGCGGCGGCCGCGTTGAGGATCTCGGGACCGTCAAGGTTCGCGCCCGCGCCTTCTACCAAGAGGAACATGGCGTCGGCACCGGCGAGGGCTCGACGCAGGCTCTCCGGCTCCTCGAGGTCTGCGCGGTGGTAGCGAACTCCGTCCGGTACTGCGACCGGGCGTCGTCCACGCGACACCGCCGTAACCGCGGCACCCGACCTGGCAAGGATCGACACCAGCGTCCGGCCGACGTTCCCGGTGGCTCCTGTCACGACAAACATGTCTCGTCTCCCGTTCAACCGCGTCGCTCGCGCGGTCGAAGGAGACGCTAGTAGCACTCGTATAGTAGGTACCTAGTGGATAGTAATGGCTTTGTGGCGGAGGGCACATGAAACGATCAGCGGATCCCGAGATCGCGTGCCCGGTCGCGCCGGTCGTCGATATCGTGTTCAGCCGGTGGACGACCCCGGTCCTGTGGGCTTTGCACGAGTACGGTCGGCAGCGATTCGTTGAGTTGGAGCGCCGACTGACCAGCATCACCCCGAAGGTCCTCACGCAGCGGCTGCGCCAGCTGGAACGCGACGGGCTCGTTGCGCGTACCTACTACGCCGAAGTGCCGCCCCGGGTCGAGTACGAGATCACCGAGCTGGGCGCCAGCCTCGGTCCGCTCTTCGCTCACCTGGCCACCTGGGCCGACGCCCACCTGGCGGCGGTGGAGCAGGCACGGAGCGCCTACGACACCAGATGACGAGCCTTGGCCAGGTGATCACGCGGATGCGGCGCGACGCTTCACCGCCGCTATCCGCAGCCGATGGCTTGGTCGCATAGCCGGGCAGTCAGGATGGCGAGGTGGGTTCCCGCGTCCACCCACGCCACGGTCACCGTCGGTGTATGCCGCGCGACCTTGTCGAGCAGCTTGATCCCGATGGCGTTGTCGGTGACGCTCGCGGCGGTGACCACGACCGCGACGATCAGGCCGAGGGCGTCCACGGCCAGGCCCCGCTTGCGGCCCGGCACCTTCTTACCAGCGTCTTTGCCGGTGGTGGCGGCCGGGACGTGGTTCGCGGCCCCGATCCCGACATGGTCGGGCCCCTGATGTGACGGTCTCGGTAGGCGTTGGCGATGTCCGGGGATTAGCGGTGTCCGTACGCTGCAGAGGTGGAAAGCAGCCAAGGGCGGATACTGGCGAATATTTTGGATGCGGCGGAGAACGCCCCGCCGGTAGACGCCGTGGAAGCGGTCACCCGGGAACTCGCCGCGGACCTGGGCGCGGTCAAGGTCTCCTTCATGATCGCCGATCTCAGCGGTCGGGCGCTGGTCCGGCTGGCCCACGTGCGAGCCGACGCCGCTGGTGAGGGTCGGCGGTCCGGTGACGAGGTAGCCACCGTGATGCCGTTCGACGGCGGTCCGGCCGAACGGGCGCTGCGTTCCCAGGCGGTGCAGGTCTTCGCGCAAGACGGCGATTGGACGGTGCTTGCGCCGGTGACTGATCGCGGTGAGGTGATCGGTCTGCTGGAGATGACCTTGCCGGACGAGCCGGTGCCTCGGGTGCTGCGGGAGATCACCCGGACCGCGCATGCGCTGGCGTTCGTAGTGATCGCCAACCGGCGGTACACCGACTTGTTCGAGTGGGGGCAGCGCACGACCTCGTTCACCCTGTCGGCGGAAATTCAGCGTCGCCTGCTGCCCGGCTCGTTCACGTGTGAGGCCAGCGCGTTCACCTTATCGGGCTGGCTGGAGCCGGCCGCCAGTATCGGCGGGGACACCTTCGACTACAGCCTGGGCCGCGACGTGCTGCATTTCAGCGTCACCGACGCGATGGGGCACGGGGTGGCCAGCGCGCTGACCGCCACCCTCGGGGTGGGCAGTCTGCGCAACAGCCGCCGCAGCGGTGCCGGCCTGGTCGAACAGGCCGAGCTCGCGAATACCGCCCTGGCCGAGAACGCCGTCGTGGTCGGCGGCTACGTCACCGCGATCCTCGGGTCCCTCGACCTGCGCACGGGGGTGTGCTCGCTGGTCAACGCCGGGCACGTGCCGCCGCTGCTGGTCCGGGAAGGCAACCCGCAGGAACTGCTGCTACCGGGCAATTTCCCACTGGGCATGTTTGCCGAAGGCCGCTATCGCGCCAGCGAGATCACGCTGCGGGCGGGGGACCGTCTGGTCGTGGTCACCGACGGCACACGCGAGCGTAAGGCAGCCAACCTGGACTTGTCAGCCCGGTTGCGGCAGATGACCGATCTGCATCCCCGCGAGGCCGTCCGGTCGCTGGCCGACGCCGTCCTCGAGATCGCTGGACCGGTCCTGGACGATGATGCCACCCTGCTGATCCTGGACTGGCACGCCAGGCACAGCGAGGACAGGAATACCAGTTCTGGCGCCGATCAGGCCCGAACCAGCCCCGCACTGCCCTGGTGATCAGCCGCCGGTCACACCGTCGGCCGACGCACCTCAGCCTCCGCAGCCTCGACAGTGTCGTAGACGCCGATGGCGCGATCGACGGACGTGATGCGCAGCACATCCCGCACAACGGGCTGCGGCGTGGCGAGACGCAATTGCCCGCCGTGGTCACGCAAGATCTTGAAAACCGTCACGAGCACGCCCAGCGCGGTGGAATCCATGAAGCCCACCCCGGCTAGGTCCAGCACCACCTGACGGCCCCCGTCAGCGATCACCCGTTGCAGGCTCTCGTGCAACTGCGGAGACACCGCCATGTCCAGATCACCGCACACCTCCACCACGGTGCAGCCCCGGCCCGGCCGGACCGCCACCAGCAGATCCACACTGACCTCCTCGCTCGATGATCCGTGGTCCACCCTATGCGGTCGGCCACCGGACCGCCGTCGGCGCCGGGCGGCATAATCGTTTGACGACACCTAGCGTGGGTACCGCATTCACGCTGGCGAAGCGCATTCACGCGCAGGTGCGACGGCAGCCGAACGCGGCCATCGACAGGCCGAGAGGAGCAGCGGAGTGCACCTCACGATGAATTTGTCGCTGCCGCGGCAGCCATCCACCGTGACCCGCGCCCGCCAGATCCTCACCACCCTGCTGAGCCTCACCGACGCCGACGAGGAAGTGCGTGGCCATCTCGCGCTACTCATCTCAGAGGCGTGCGCCAACGCCGTGACGCACTCCGAAACGGGCAGCACCATCGATGTCACCATCATCGTCGCCGACGACACCTGCCTGCTCGAGGTCGGTAACCGCGGCACGGCGCCCGACGGTGCCGGACTCAGCGCCCGCCTTCCCGATCCACTGACCGTCGGTGGACGCGGGCTGCCCTTCATCGCAGCCCTCGCCGACAGCGCCACCTTCGTCACCGGACAATCCGGCCAGGTGGTGTTGCACATACGAAAAAGCCTGGCAGCGACGCCGGGTCCGCGAACCTGACACGACATCGTTCCAGCCACCGACCACCACCAAGCCTCACCGGCCATCCAACCGACTCGAATTGACGTCCCGCGAAGATATCCGGCCCTGACCCTTGCCAACCTCGAGACGTCGCGTGCGGCATACAAACCTGGGCAGCAAGATGCACTCGCCTCGGCAGAAGCGGATACGCGATCAAGGTGGTGGCGCTTGCCGACCAGCTACACAGCGTCACGGTAAGTTTGAACTCGATCATGACGGTGAGGCGACGTCAGACCGTCACAACCCTCGTCGCCTCAGCCGAGGGTGAGGCCAGGTCCAACCGGGCGGATTCAAGCGGTGGTCGCAACACCGCTGGTGAACGACTACAACCGCGAGCCTAGCGAGTACGGTCACAGCGCCATCAACGACGGGTCGATCGCGTCCCGCCGGGCGCGCGGATCGCGGCATGAGCGCGTGTCGAGGACTCAGCGGTGTTCCAGAATGTGACCATGACCTACGACGTCCCTCCCCTTGGGGACCTTCTGATCCGCCGCTATGAGGCCACTGACGCCGGCGATACGTGGCAGGTCTTCCGCGCAGCTGTCCACGGCACGGCCAGCCGCGACTACACCCCTGAGCAGATTCAGGCATGGGCACCTGCCACCGTCGATGAGTCCCGCTGGCAAGAACGTCGCTCGGCGGCGCGCACCTACGTCGCCTGCTTGAACGGAGCGGTCGTGGGCTTCAGCGATTTCCCC
>NZ_BOMW01000046.1 GCF_016862395.1 Actinoplanes siamensis
GGGGCTCGTCCGGCCGTCCCGGGCCGGACACCGCCGGCCGGCGCCGGGGCCGCTGAGGTCGGTCCTGCCGGCTGCGCGAGCGCGATGCCGATAGTGGCCCACCCGGCGGCCTCGTGCGGCCGGCACGGCTGGCCCTGGCCGCTTACAGCGGGCTGGTGTCCCGGCCCAGGTAGAGTGCGCCGGAATCGTCCACCGGCAGGTCGCGGAAGCCCAGCCGCTGGTAGAAGGCGTAGGCGCCGTGGTTCGACGGCGCCATGCCCAGGTGCACCCGGGGCACGCCGGCGGCCCGCAGCCCGTCCAGGAACGCCGCCATCAGCCCGCGCCCCCGCCCCTTGCCCTGCCACTGCGGCAGCAGGTCGATGTGCAGGTGGGCCGGGTAGTCGCCGAGCTCGGGGCGCAGCATCCGCTCCGGGCGCCGGTGCAGGTCCAGCATGATCTCGTCACGCGGGTCGCCGCCGACCAACCGGTCCGCCGTGGCCGGCAGCCACTCCGCGCGGTACCGCTCGACGAACTTCGCGGTGTCCGCGGTGCCGATGACGTACCCCACGGCGCGGCCCGTGCCGTCGTCCAGCACATGCGCGTGCTCGGGCTCCAGGATCACGTAAGGCGCCGCCCAGATGTCCCCGAGCAGGCGGTCCGAGCTGTACTTTCCCCGGGCGTCCCGGCCCGCGTCGCCGGTGCGGACGCAGATGTCGTAGACGGCTTCGAGGTCGCTCGATCGGTAGGCACGTATCGCAACAGGCACCCACCGAAGTCTACGGATGGCACCATGGGCCGGATGAACTGGACTCTCGAGGTGGTGATCGTTCCGGTCTCCGACATCGACCGGGCGAAACGCTTCTACGCCGAGCAGCTCGGCTTCCACGTCGACCACGACACCGCCTTCGGCGACCAGGTGCGGATCGTGCAGCTGACGCCGCCGGGCAGCGGGTGCTCGATCGTGATCGGCAAGGGCGCGGTGCCGGACATGCCGCCCGGGTCGTTGAAGGGCCTGCAGCTCGTGGTGCGCGACATCAGGGCCGCGCACGCCGAGCTGGTGGCCCGCGGGGTCGACGTCAGCGAGGTGACCACGCTGGGGGAGAACCCGATGCCGACCCCGGATCCCCTGGACAACATCGGGTTCGTCTTCTTCAGCGACCCGGACGGGAACAGCTGGGCGGTCCAGCAGATCTCGTCCCGCCCCTAGCGGTTCAACGCTTCGAGGCGGCCGCCTCGTCGAGAAGGAACAGCGTCTTGCGTACGCCGCGGGCCCGCGCCGCCGGCAGGTCCCCGCCCCGCAGTACGGTGCCGATCGGCTCGGCCTTGTCCGGACCGGCCGCGACCAGCCACACCTCGTCGGCGTTCCCGATGGTCGCCAGGGTCAGCGTGATCCGGGTCGGCGGCGGCTTCGGACTGTCGTAGGTGGCCACCGCGATGCCCTCCTTCTCCAGCACCGGGTGCCCGGGGAACAGGGATGCCACGTGCCCGTCCTCGCCCACGCCGAGCATGAGCACGTCGAACCGCAGGCCGGCGGCGCTCAGCGCGGCGGCGTAGCGCGCGGCGGCCGCGTCCGCGTCGTCGCCGTCCGGGCCGTCGCTGGCCGGCATGGCGTGCACCCGGGCCGGATCCAGCGGCAGCGTGTCGAGCACCGCCTCCCGCGCCTGCGTCTCGTTGCGGTCCGGGTCGCCGGACGGCAGGAAACGCTCGTCACCCCACCACAGGTCCACCCGGGACCAGTCGATCGCCGCGGCGGCCGGCAGGTCCCGCACCTGGCGCAGCACCTTGGCGGCCACCCGGCCGCCGGTCAGCACGACGCTCGCCGTCCCGTGCACGGCCTGGGCGTCGATGATCCGGATGACGAGGCGGGCGGCCACCGTCGACGCCAGGATGTCGGCGTCCGGGACCACCACGACCACGGTCTCACTCACAAGGCTCTCCTTTGCCGAAGGGCCGCCCGCCGGTGGCGGACGGCCCTTCACAGTTGTTCCGCTTCAGCCGGCCATCGCGTCGGTGGCGCTGGCCGCCCGGGCCGCCAGCGTCGGGTCCTTCCAGACGTGCACGCGCATCGGCGAGCGGTGCTCCAGACCGGACACCCCGGCCATGGCGCCCAGCGCGTCCGCGTAGATCTGGTCGGCGTCGAGCCGGCGCAGCTCCTCGGCGAGCTCGTCGCCGACCGGCCGCTTGGGCAGTGGCATGTAACGGTCCTCCTGGCCGGTCCGGCTGAAGAGCGCGGTGCCCTCCTCCCGGGTGACCCGGACGCAGTCGCCGTTCTCGCACTGCAGCTCGACCGAGCGCATGCGCGGGGCCCGTTCGGTGTGCTCCAGCACCGGCTCGATGCCGAGCCGGGACTTGAGCCAGCCGAGCATCAGCCAGGCGGTCGGGTCCTTCTCCGGCGCCACGATCTTCGCCCCGACCACCCGCGCGTCGGTGGTGTCGAACGCGCCGGCCACCAGGGTCCGCCACAGCGTGATCCGGGTCCAGGTGAGGTCGGTGTCGCCGGGGGCGTAGTCGACCGCCCGCTGCTTGAGCGCCGCCACCGGGTCCGCCGCCTGCGCGCTGTCGGTGATCCGGCGGTCCGCCACGACGCCCAGGAAGTCGTTGGCGATGCTGTTCGGCGGCTCCTCGTGCCACCAGGTGACCACCGGGACGTCCGGGGCGAGTAGCGGGATGACCACCGACTCGGCGTGCAGCGCGAGCCGGCCGTACATCCGCATCACGACCGCCTCGGCCGGGCCCAGCCGGCCGCCGACGACGATCTCCGCGTCCAGGCGGCTGCGGCCGTCCAGATCGGAGCGCACGACGATCAGCACCCGGCACGGGTGCGCCGCCGCCGCGATCGTGGCGGCCGCCTCGGCCTCCCGGACCTTCTTCTCCTCGACCACCGCGATCAGGGTGAGCGCCAGCCCGGACGCCACGCCCCCGGCGCTGCGGCGTTCCGCCGCGAGCGCCTTGACCACCTCGTTACCGGTGGTGTCCCACAGCCCGATCATGCTCGCCTCCAGGCACGGCCCTCGCGCGCCAGCATCTCGTCCGCGGCCCGCGGGCCCCACTCGCCGGCCCGGTAGGGCTCCGGCGTGGTGCCCGCCCAGGCCGCCTCCAGCGGGTCGATGACCCGCCAGGACTGCTCCACCTCGGCCGCGTCCGGGAACAGCGTGCGGTCACCGATCAGCACGTCCAGCACGAGACGCTCGTACGCCTCCGGGCTGGACTCGGTGAAGGCCTCGCCGTACTGGAAGTCCATCGCGATGTCGCGGACCTCCATGGCCGTGCCGGGCACCTTGGACCCGAACTTGAGCACCACGCCCTCGTCCGGCTGCACCCGGATGACCAGCTGGTTGTTGCCCAGCATCTCCACGTCGGCCGGGTCGAACGGCAGGTGCGGCGCCTTCTTGAAGAGGATCGCGATCTCGGTGACCCGGCGCGGCATCCGCTTGCCGACCCGCACGTAGAACGGCACGCCGGCCCAGCGCCGGTTCTGGATGCCGAGCCGGACCGCGACGTACGTCTCGGTCTTGGAGTCCGGCGGGATGTTCTTCTCCTCCAGATAGCCCACCGCGCGTTCGCCGGCGACCCAACCCGGCAGGTACTGCCCGCGGACCGAGCCCTTGGCGATGTCGGCCGGCAGGCTGATCGCCTTGAGCACCTTGAGCTTCTCGGCCCGCACCTCCTGCGGGTCGAAGCTGGTCGGCTCCTCCATCCCGACCAGCGCGAGCAGCTGCAGCAGGTGGTTCTGCAGCACGTCGCGGGCAGCGCCGGAGGCGTCGTAGAACGCGGCCCGGGTGCCGATGCCGACGTCCTCGGCCATGGTGATCTGCACCGAGTCGACGTACTTCGAGTTCCACACCGGCTCGAACAGGCTGTTCGCGAAGCGCAGGGCCAGGATGTTCTGGACCGTCTCCTTGCCGAGGTAGTGGTCGATCCGGTAAACGTCGGCCGGGTTGAACACGTCGTCGACGAGCTGGTTCAGCGCGACCGCGGTGGCCAGGTCGTTGCCGAACGGCTTCTCGACCACCACGCGCCGCCAGCCGCCGGTCTTCGAGTTGTCCGCCAGGCCGGTGCGGTTGAGCTGGTTGAGCACCAGCGGGAACGCGGCCGGCGGGATCGAGAAGTAGAAGGCGGTGTTGCCGGCGATCCCGTTGCGCTCCCGGAGCTCGTCCAGGGTCTCGGCAAGCTTGTCGAAGTCGTCGTCGTTGTCGAACGACCCCGGCACGAACTGGAACTGGCTCGACAGCCGCTGCCAGACGTCCTCGCGCCAGGGCGTGCGGGCGCCCTTCTTCGCGGCGTCGCACGCCAGCGACTCGAAGTCGCCCTCGCCCCAGTCGGCCCGGGCGAAGCCCACGACCACGAAGCCGGGTGGCAGAAGACCGCGGTTGGCCAGGTCGTACACGGCCGGGATGAGCTTCTTACGGGACAGGTCACCGGTGACCCCGAAAATCACCAGAGCGCAGGGCTCCGGAATCCGCGGTAGCCGACGGTCCTGTGCGGTGCGCAGCGGATTACCCACGTTGCCATCCTGCCAGTTTTTCGACGGTGGAGCGGCCTGTCGCGGAGTGTTCCGCGACAGGCCGCGAGGTGTTCGTCAGACGCTGCTGCCGACCTTCAGGGACTTGTCGACGTGCTCGAGAAGCTCCTTCCAGCTGGCCTCGAACTTCTCGACGCCCTCCTCCTCGAGGACCTTCACGACGTCGTCGAAGTCGATGCCCGCGGCCGCCAGGTCGGCGAAGACCTGCTTGGCGTCCGCGTAGTTGTTCTGGATGCTGCCCGGCTTCGTGGTGCCGTGGTCCGCGAACGCCATGATCACCGACTCCGGCATGGTGTTCACCGTGCCGGGCGCGATCAGCTCCTCGACGTAGATGGTGTCCGGGAAGTCGGGGTTCTTCGTGGACGTCGAGGCCCACAGCGGCCGCTGCGGATGCGCGCCCGCGGACTCCAGGGCCTTCCACCGGTCGGTGCCGAAGACCTCCTCGTACGCCTCGTACGCCAGGCGGGCGTTGGCGATCGCGGCCTTGCCCTTGAGCGCCTTGGCCTCGTCCGTGCCGATCTTGTCGAGCCGCTTGTCCACCTCGGTGTCCACGCGGGAGACGAAGAACGACGCCACCGAGCCGATCTTGGAAAGATCGTGGCCGTTCGCCTTGGCCTGCTCCAGACCGGCCAGGAACGCCTCCATGACCGCGCGGTAGCGCTCCAGCGAGAAGATCAGCGTGACGTTGACGCTGATCCCGGCCGCCAGGGTGCTGGTGATCGCGGGGAGGCCGGCCAGCGTCGCCGGGATCTTGATGAACACGTTCGGCCGGTCCACCAGCCACCACAGCGTCTTCGCCTCGGCGACTGTCGACTCGGTCTCGTGGGCCTTGCGCGGGTCCACCTCGATCGACACCCGGCCGTCCACGCCGTTGGACGCGTCGTATGCCGGTCGCATCACGTCGGCGGCCGCGCGCACGTCGGCGGCGGTCATCAGCCGCACCGCCTCCTCCACCGTCACGCGCTGGGCGGCCAGGTCACGCACCTGCTCGTCGTAGGCGTCGGCGTCGGACAGCGCCTTCTGGAAGATGCTCGGGTTCGTGGTGACCCCGACCATGTGCTGCTCGCGACGCATCTTGTCGAGCGAGCCGCTGGTCAGGCGGACCCGGGAGAGATCGTCGAGCCATACCGCCACACCCTGGGCGGAGAGCTCTGCCAGCCTGTCGGTCATTGCCTTCAACTCCCTCAGTTGCCGGTCGTGTGACCGGTGATCTCGCCGACCCTGGCCAGCGAGGCATTCGCCTTGGCGACGACGTTGTCGGCGGTGAACCCGAACTGCTCGAAGAGGATCTTCGCCGGAGCGCTCGCGCCGTAGTGCTCGATGCTGACCGCCTCGCCGGCGTCGCCGATGACGCGGTCCCAGCTCATCCGGATGCCGGCCTCGACGCTGACCCGCGCCTTGACCCCGTTCGGCAGGACCTCCTGCTGGTACGCGACGTCCTGCTGGAAGAACCACTCCTGGCAGGGCATCGAGACGACCCGGGTCGGGGTGCCCTGCGCCTCCAGGCGCTCCTGCGCGGTGAGGGCGATCTGCACCTCGGAGCCGCTGGCGATCAGGATCACCGACGGGGTGCCGGTGGACGCCTCGGAGAGGATGTAGCCGCCCTTGAGCGTGCCCTCGGCGGAGGCGTACTTCGACCGGTCGATGGTCGGCAGGTTCTGCCGGGACAGGGCCAGCGCGGTCGGGCGGTCGGTGTGCTCCAGGGCGCCGCGCCAGGCCCACACGGTCTCGTTGGCGTCGGCCGGGCGGACCACGTCGAGGCCGACGATCGCGCGCAGCGCGGTCAGCGTCTCGATCGGCTGGTGCGTCGGGCCGTCCTCGCCGAGGCCGATCGAGTCGTGCGTCCACACGAAGATCACCGGCAGCTTCATCAGCGCGGAGAGCCGGACGGCGCCCCGCATGTAGTCGCTGAAGACCAGGAAGGTGCCGCCGTACGGCCGGGTGCCGCCGTGCACCGCGATGCCGTTGAGGATCGAGCCCATGCCGTGCTCACGGATGCCGAAGTGCAGCGTGCGGCCGTACTCGTGGCCGGGGAACTCCTTCGTCGCGTACTCCGCCGGGATGAACGACGGCTCGCCCTTCATCGTGGTGTTGTTGCTCTCCGCCAGGTCTGCGGAGCCGCCCCAGAGCTCGGGGAGCACCGGCGCGAGCGCCTCCAGCACCTTGCCGGACGCGGCCCGGGTGGCCAGGCCCTTCTCGTCGGCCGGGAACTCCGGCAGCGCCGCGGTCCAGCCGTCCGGCAGCCGCCTCGCGGCGAGCCGGTCGTAGAGCGCCTTGGCCTCGGGGTTGGCGGCGGCCCAGGTGGCGAACGCGGCGTTCCACTCGGCGTGCGCCTTCTTGCCGCGCTCGACGGCCTGGTGCGTGTGCTTCAGCACGTCGTCGTCGATCGCGAACGGCTCGGCCGGGAAGCCGAGGATCTCCTTGGTCGCGGCGATCTCGGCGGCGCCCAGCGCGGAACCGTGGATCTTGCCGGTGTTCTGCTTGTTCGGCGCGGGCCAGCCGATGATCGTCTTGAGCACGATGAACGACGGCTTGTCGGTCACCGCCTTGGCCGCCTGGATCGCGTTCCAGAGCGCCTCGACATCCTCGGTGTACGGGTCGGACGAGCGCCAGTCGACGGTCTGCACGTGCCAGCCGTACGCCTCGTAGCGGGCGCCGACGTCCTCCGACTTGGCGATCCGGGTGTCGTCCTCGATGGAGATCTCGTTGTCGTCGTAGATCAGCACGAGGTTGCCCAGCTTCTGCACCGCGGCGATGGCGCTCGACTCGTGGCTGACGCCCTCCTCGATGTCACCGTCCGAGCAGAGCGCGTAGACGTGGTGATCGAAGGGGGACTCGCCCGGCTCGGCCTGCGGGTCGAACAGACCACGCTCGCGGCGGGCGGCCATCGCCATGCCGACCGCGTTGCCGATGCCCTGGCCCAGCGGGCCGGTGGTGATCTCCACGCCGGGGGTGTGGCCGTACTCCGGGTGACCCGGGGTCAGCGAGTCCCACTGGCGCAGCGACTTCAGGTCGTCCAGCGAGGTGCTGTAACCGTTGAGGAAGAGCTGGATGTAGAGGGTGAGGCTGGAGTGACCGCAGGACAGCACGAACCGGTCGCGGCCCGCCCAGTGGGGGTCGGTCGGGTCGTGCCGCATGACGCGGTTGAACAGCAGGTAGGCGGCCGGCGCCAGGCTCATGGCCGTGCCGGGGTGACCGTTGCCGGCCTTCTCGACGGCATCCATGGCCAGGACCCGCACCGTGTCGACCGCTTTGCGGTCGAGGTCGGACCAATGGAGAGCAGGATCGTTGGCACCCACGTCTGTTGTGCTCCTCGGGCAGGATTGCGGAACCCTTTTCGGCTTGACCCTATCCAGTACGTCTAAACGTCTGCGCAGCGAACGGCTCAGGCACATACGCTGTGAGCGGACACACGGATGAACGGTGTGATGGCCTCCACCCGTGCTGGGTGCCCCGAGCAGCGGAGACGGTGGCGCGTAGGCTGTCCGGGCGGCTTGGCCGGGTTGATCGATGCCCGGCGGGTGCCGCGAGTTGGTCCAGATGCCGGAAGGTGGCTGTCCGTGAGCATGATCACCGAGCGTTCCGTCCCACGACGGTCGCCCGGCGTGGCGGAGCCTGCGCCACGCGTGGAGACACGACGTGACCGGATGGCGGTGTTCCGTGCCTACGTCGCGCTGACCAAGCCGGCGATCGTCGAACTGCTGCTGGTCACCACCGTGCCGACGATGATGCTGGCCGCCGGGGGCTGGCCCGACCTGGTCACCTTCTTCGCGGTGCTGGTCGGCGGCGCGCTGGCGGGCGGCGCGGCGAGCGCGCTGAACTGCTACATCGACCGCGACATCGACGTGCTGATGAAGCGGACCAAGCGGCGCCCGCTGCCCACGCACCAGATCAGCCCGCGGGCGGTGCTGGTCTTCGGGCTGACGCTGGCGGTCGTCTCGGTGGTGCTGATGGCGCTGCTGACCAACTGGCTGGCGACCGCGCTCACCGCGTTCTCGATCTTCTACTACGACGTGATCTACACGTTCTGGCTGAAGCGGCGCACCCCGGCGAACACCTTCTGGGGCGGCGTCTGCGGCGCGGCTCCGGTGGTCATCGGCTGGGCCGCGGTTACCGGTTCGATCGCCGCGATGGGTTGGGCCCTGTTCGCCGTCGTCTTCTTCTGGCAGATGCCGCATTTCTACGCGCTCGCCATCAAATACAAGGACGACTACAAGCGGGCCGGGATCCCGATGCTCCCGGTGGTCCGCTCGGCCGCCCGGGTGAACTTCGAGATCATTCTCTACACCGTGCTCACCGTGGCCTCCTCGCTGGCCGCCTGGCCGCTGGGGCTGCGCTTCGGGCTGGGCTGGATCTACGGCGCCGCCGCGGTGATCACCGGGGCGCTGTTCCTCGGCGAGTCGCTCCGACTGGTGTACCAGAGCCGCAACGGGGGCCTGCCGAAGCCGATGCGCCTGTTCCAGTTGTCGATCACGTACCTCACGGTGCTCTTCATGGCGATTGCCGTCGATGCGCTGATCTGAGATCGCGGTAAGTGATCCGGTTACGGGTAAGTCGCACAGGATGCCCGGATTGTGACGCGTGTCAACTACTGTCTGTCACTCGTTTGACGGATTTCAGTTACTCGACAATTCGGGCGAAATCGGTGCGAAACTATACGTCCCAAAAGCAAACCTGCTGGTAACGGGAGTCACAAAAGGGCTCTGGAGTACCCACGCGGGCATCGCTGACTGCTTAGGCTGCGAGTCATGGCAGAAGGTTCCGTAACGTCACTGACCTCCGAGATCAAGTCTTTCGCCGCCGGTCACGGCGGCGCCAAGGCGGTCATCGAGTACGTCGGTAAGCGCGGCGCCCGCATCGTCCTGGTCGGTGAGGACGGCGAGTGGTCGGACCAGTTCGCACAGGACACCGGTGTCGCCCGGGAGGCGTGCACGCAGGCCGGTATCCAGGTGGAGAACGAGTGGGAGCGCGAGCTCCTGGAGCAGATGCGCCCGAGCAACGACCTGTGGCGCTCGATGGCGCGCCGGAGCATGGCCCGCTGACATGACCGTCGACGCCCGGGTCGCCCTGGTCACCTGCTCCGCCTTCCCCGACCTGTGGGAGGACGACCGCCCGCTGCGTGACGCCCTGCGCGCCCGCGGCGTGGCGGTGGACGTGGTGCGCTGGGACGACGCGGACGCCGACTGGACGGTCTACGACCTCACCGTGATCCGCTCGCCGTGGGACTACGTCGCCCGCCACGACCAGTTCGTGGCCTGGGCGCGGAGCGTTCCCCGGCTGGCCAACCCGGGCGACGTCATCGCCTGGAACACCGACAAGCGGTACCTCGGCGAGCTCGCCGCGGCCGGTGTCCCGGTCATCCCGACCGGCTTCGTCGGCCCCGGCGAGACCTGGACCCCACCGGCCACCGGCCAGTGGGTGGTCAAGCCGACCGTCTCGGCCGGCAGCCAGGACACCGCCCGCTACGACTTCCCGGACCAGCTCGGCGCCGCCCGGGCACACGTCACACGCCTCACCGCCGCCGGCCGCACCGCGATGATCCAGCCGTATCTCTCCGCGGTCGCCACGGCCGGCGAGACAGCGGTCCTGTGCCTCCCCGACGCCGCCGGCGACCTGACGTTCAGCCACGCCATCCGCAAGGGCCCGATGCTGACCCGCACCGGCGAGCACGAGATCGACCCGGGCAGCGAGGACATCACCGCGCGCACCCCGTCCGAGGCGGAGCTCGCGGTTGCCCGCGCGGCCCTCGCGGCGATCCCCGGCGGCACCAAGCGCCTGCTGTACGCCCGGATCGACGTCATCCCGGGCCCGGACGGCGCTCCCCAGCTCGTCGAACTCGAGCTGACCGAGCCGGCGCTGTTCCTGAGCTTCGCCCCCACCGCCGCCAACCGCCTGGCCGACGGCATCCTCGCCCGCCTGTAAGCCCCGCGGCGCCGGCTCGCCGCCCCGCCCGGGGCCCGGGCGAAACGTCCGGCGACTCCGGACACCGGCAACCCCCGCTCGCCCCTCCCCGCTCCCACGCCGCCCGGGACACCCCACGACCCGAGTAACCACCACCAACCCCGGCCGGAACGCCCGGCGGGGTCCATGGTTGCTGAACCGCGGCCGGTGAAGTCCCGGCCGACCCCCTCGGGCCGGGTGTTGTGGTTGCTGAACGGCCTGGGTGACCACCATGAGTCCCAGCCGAGACCGCGCGGCTGGGACTCATGGTCCGCACGGCGGGGGGCAGTGAGCTCGGCCGCCAGCTGGCGGGAGTGGCGGCAGCGGGGGCGATCGGCGGACTGGACGCTGGCGAGCAAGCTCGGCCGTCTGCTGGCGGGAGTGGCGGCACGGGCGTGGCTGGCGAGCAAGGCCAGCAGAGGCAACGCTCCTGTGCCGAGCCGCAGGCGGGCCCCAGCGCCCGCTACGCGAGACCTTGGCGTCGAGCCGCGCGGAGGGCTTGGCGTCGAGCCGCGCGGAGGGCTTGGGGCCGGGTCGCGGGAGGGTCGGGGGTCGGGGGTCGGGGGAAAGCGTCAGGCGGCGGCGACCGGCTCAGGCGCCTGCGACCGGGCGGCCACCGCCGACGAGGCGGCCGGGACGACCGGCCGGGACCGGAGCGACCACAGCACGGCCAGCGTCGCCGTCCAGACCAGCCCGGCCCCGAGCATGTGCGCGGCCACCAGCGCCACCGGCAGATGGGTGAAGTACTGCACGAAGCCGACCAAACCCTGCGCGAGCTCCACGACCACCAGGACCAGCGCGGCCCGGGCGGCGGCCGGCGGGGCCGGGACGGCGCGCAGCGCGAACCACAGCGCGACCGACAGGCCGATCAGCAGGAACACCAGGTCGGCGTGGACCTGGGAGATGGCGGCCGGGTCGAGGCCGTTGCGTTTCGCGCCGCGGTCGCCGGAGTGCGGGCCGCTGCCGGTGACGATCACGCCGACCGCGACCACGGCGAGGCTGGCCAGCGCGGTCAGGGCGGCCAGGCTCCGGAGCGGGCCGGGGACCAGCGCGACCGGGGCGTCGTCGCCCTCGCCGATCCGGCGCCAGAACGCGAACGCCGCGGTGATCAGCGCGACGGAGAGCAGGAAGTGCAGCCCGACGACCCACGGGTTGAGGTGGGTGAGGACGGTGATGCCGCCGACCACGCCCTGCATCGGGATGCCCAGGCCGACGGCGACCGACAGCCGGACCAGCGAGCGGCGCCGGGGCCGGGCGAGCGCGCCGAGGAAGCAGGCGACGGCGAGTCCGACGAGCACGAAGGTGAGCAGCCGGTTGCCGAATTCGATGACGCCGTGCACGCCCATCGCGGCGGTCGTCGTGTACGACTCGTCGGTGCACTTGGGCCACGTGGGGCAGCCCAGGCCGGAGTCGGTGAGGCGGACCGCGGCGCCGGTGACGATCAGCGCGACGTTGGCGACCAGCGACGCGAGGGCCAGCGGGCGCAGCACGGCGGCGAACGGGCGGAGCAGCGGCTCGAAGGACTTCACCCGGAGCATCGTACGCCCGAAATTGATCTTGAAATGAGGCGTCCCCGGGGGCCGGTGCGGTGGATCACCCAGGACCGGTTTGCAGCCACCGCCGGAAATACGTAACGTTGCCGTAGTGAAAAACATGGTGCTAGCCGGGAGCGGTGCGGGGGCGTCTGCCGCCGCGTCGGACGGCCGCACCCGGGATCGGGTCGCCCAACTGCTGCAGCGCGGCCCGGCCACCGCCGCCGAGCTCGGCGCCCAGCTGGGGTTGAGCCCCGCGGCGATCCGCAAGCATCTGGACGCGATGTTCACCGACCACCTGGTCGAGACCCGCGAGGTGCGGCGCGCCGGCCCGCGCGGCCGCGGCCGCCCGGCCAAGGCGTTCGTGCTGACCGCGGCCGCCCGCGAGGATCTCAACCCGCACCACTACGACAACATCGCCGCCGCCGCGCTGCGCTGGATCGCCCAGCACAACGGCCCGGAGGCGGTCACCGCGTTCGCCTCCACCCAGATCCGGGCGCTGGAGGAGCGCTGCCGGGCCGCTCTGGAGGAGGCAGGGCCGGATCCGATCGCGCGGGCGGAGGCGCTCGCCGATGCGCTGACCGCGGAGGGCTACGCTGCCGGCGCGAGCACGATCGCGTCCGGCGGGCAGCTGTGCCAGCACCACTGCCCGGTGGCTCACGTGGCCGCCGAGTTCCCTCAGCTGTGCGACGCCGAGACCGAGGTCATCTCCCGGCTCATCGGCACCCACGTGCAGCGCCTCGCCACCATCGCGCACGGCGACGGGGTGTGCACCACGCACATCCCCGCCCGCGGTCCGCAACACCCGCACCAACCCGCCGCAACCACGGTTAGGACAGAAAAGTCATGACTGACCAGATCGTCACTCAGGAAGAGCACCTGGCCGCTCTTGGAAAGTACGAGTACGGCTGGGCCGACGCCGACATCGCGGGCGCCGCCGCCACGCGTGGCCTGTCCGAGGCCGTGGTGCGCGACATCTCCGCGAAGAAGAACGAGCCGCAGTGGATGCTCGACCTGCGGCTCAAGGGCCTGCGCCTGTTCGACCGCAAGCCGATGCCGTCCTGGGGCGCCGACCTCACCGGCATCGACTTCCAGAACATCAAGTACTTCGTCCGTTCCACCGAGAAGCAGGCCCAGTCGTGGGAGGAGCTTCCGGAGGACATCAAGGCGACGTACGACAAGCTCGGCATCCCCGAGGCGGAGAAGCAGCGCCTGGTGGCCGGCGTCGCGGCGCAGTACGAGTCCGAGGTCGTCTACCACAAGATCCGTGAGGACCTGGAGGAGCAGGGTGTCGTCTTCCTCGACACCGACACCGCCCTCAGGGAGCACGAGGACATCTTCAAGGAGTACTTCGGCACGGTGATCCCGGTCGGCGACAACAAGTTCGCCGCGCTGAACACCAGCGTCTGGTCCGGCGGCTCGTTCATCTACGTGCCGAAGGGCGTGCACGTGGAGATCCCGCTGCAGGCCTACTTCCGGATCAACACGGAGAACATGGGTCAGTTCGAGCGGACCCTGATCATCGCCGACGAGGGCAGCCACGTGCACTACGTCGAGGGCTGCACCGCGCCGATCTACTCGTCCGACTCGCTGCACTCCGCGGTCGTCGAGATCGTCGTGAAGAAGAACGCCCGGGTGCGGTACACGACCATCCAGAACTGGTCGAACAACGTCTACAACCTGGTCACCAAGCGCGCCACCTGCGAGGAGGGCGCGACCATGGAGTGGATCGACGGCAACATCGGCTCCAAGGTCACGATGAAGTACCCGGCGGTCTACATGACCGGCCCGCACGCCAAGGGCGAGGTGCTCTCGATCGCGATGGCCGGCGAGGGCCAGCACCAGGACTCCGGCGCCAAGATGGTGCACGCCGCGCCGCACACCTCCTCGACGATCGTCTCCAAGTCGATCGCCCGGGGCGGCGGCCGCACGTCGTACCGCGGTCTGGTGCAGGTGCTGGAGGGCTCCTCGCACTCGAAGAGCACTGTCAAGTGCGACGCGCTGCTGGTGGACACGATCTCCCGCTCGGACACGTACCCGTACGTGGACATCCGCGAGGACGACGTGAACATGGGGCACGAGGCGACGGTCTCCAAGGTCAGCGAGGACCAGCTGTTCTACCTGATGAGCCGGGGCCTGACCGAGGACGAGGCGATGGCCATGATCGTGCGTGGCTTCATCGAGCCGATCGCCAAGGAGCTCCCGATGGAGTACGCCCTGGAGCTGAACCGGCTGATCGAGCTGCAGATGGAAGGGGCCGTGGGCTGACCTGCCCGGCCCTCGCGAGAAAAAGCGCAAAGAAGCGGACATAAGGACGAAATGACTACCGAGGCCATCGCCCCGCCGCGCACCAAGTCACAGGTGCTGCGCTCCTTCGACGTCGCCGACTTCCCGGCCCTCACCGGCCTGGAGGAGGAGTGGCGTTTCACCCCGCTCAAGCGGCTGCGTGAGCTGGTCACCGCCACGGCGCTGACCGGGGCGCCACCGTCGGCGGAATACGCCGGCCTGCCCGACGGCGTGACGGTCTCGGCCGCGGACGACGTGGAGCCGGTGCTCATCCCGTTCGACCGGATCAGCGCCCTGGCCTACGCCGCGGCCGACGGCGTCACCGTGATCGAGGTGGCGCCCGAGGCCGAGCCGGCCGAGGCGGTCGTGATCCGGCTGGTCGGCAAGGGCGGCGAGGCCGCGGCCGCGCGCACCGTGGTCAAGGTCGGCAACTTCGCCAAGGCCACGATCGTGCTGCGGCAGACCGGCACGGTCACCCTGGCCGACAACGTCGAGGTGGTCGTCGGCGACAGCGCCCAGCTCACCTTCGTGACGCTGGCCGAGTGGGACCACGACGCCGTGCAGGCCCAGCACGTGCGGTTCCGGGTCGGCCGGGACGCCCGCGTCCAGCACGTGCAGGTGACGCTCGGCGGCGACCTGGTCCGCCAGTTCGCCAGTGTGGAGTACACCGGGCGGGGCGGCGACGCCGAGCTCTGGGGGCTGTACTTCGCCGACGCCGGCCAGCACCACGAGCACCGCCAGCTGGTCGACCACAGCGTGCCGGACTGCCGCAGCTACGTGGGCTACCGCGGCGCGTTGCAGGGCGCCTCGGCGCACACCGTCTGGGTCGGCGACGTGCTGATCCGCGCGGCCGCGACCGGCACCGACACGTACGAGATCAATCGGAACCTGGTGCTGACCGACGGCGCGCGTGCCGACTCCGTACCCAATCTGGAGATCGAGACCGGCGAGGTGGCCGGCGCCGGGCACGCGAGCGCGACCGGCCGCTTCGACGACGAGCAGCTGTTCTACCTGATGGCCCGGGGCATCCCCGAGGGTGAGGCGCGCAAGCTGGTGGTTCGCGGCTTCTTCGCCGAGCTGATCAACAAGATCCCGGTCGAGGAGCTGCGCGAGCGGCTCGGCGACGCCATCGAGGCGCGCCTGGCCGAGGCCGGTCGATGACGGCGTTCGAGAACGTCGGCCCGGCGGCCGGCATCGCGAAGGGCACCGTGCTCCGGGTGGAGGTCAGCGGGGTCGAGGTCGCGCTCGTGCACGCCGACGACGACAACTTCTACGCGGTCCGCGACGAGTGCAGCCACGCCTCGGTGGCGCTCTCCGAGGGCGAAGTCGACGGGTGCACGCTGGAGTGCTGGCTGCACGGCTCCCGCTTCGACCTGCGCACCGGCGAACCCTCCGGACCGCCCGCCATCGACCCGGTGGCGGTCTATCCCGTCGAGATCCGCGACGGCGACATCTACGTTTCGACGAACCCGAGCAATGGAGTAGAGCCGTGAGCACCCTGGAGATCCGCGACCTGCAGGTTTCGGTGAAGCTGCCCGATGGCGAGCTGAAGCCGATCCTGGCCGGGGTCGACCTCACCGTGAAGTCGGGCGAGACCCACGCGATCATGGGGCCGAACGGCTCCGGCAAGTCGACGTTGGCGTACTCCATCGCGGGCCACCCGAAGTACGAGATCACCGGCGGCTCGGTGACCCTGGACGGCCAGGACGTGCTGGCGCTGACGGTGGACGAGCGCGCCCGCGCCGGCCTGTTCCTGGCGATGCAGTACCCGGTCGAGGTGCCCGGCGTCTCGGTGGCGAACTTCCTGCGCACCGCGAAGACCGCGATCGACGGCGAGGCCCCCAAGCTGCGCACCTGGGCCGGCGAGCTGCGCGGCGCGATGGAGAAGCTGCAGATGGACCCGTCCTTCGCGCAGCGCAACGTGAACGAGGGCTTCTCCGGCGGTGAGAAGAAGCGGCACGAGATCATGCAGCTCGAGCTGCTCAAGCCGAAGGTGGCGGTGCTCGACGAGACCGACTCGGGCCTGGACATCGACGCGCTGCGGATCGTCAGCGAGGGCGTCAACCGGGTGCGCGAGACCGGCGAGACCGGCTTCCTGCTGATCACCCACTACACCCGGATCCTGCGCTACATCAAGCCCGACTTCGTGCACGTCTTCGTCGGTGGCCGGATCGTCCAGGAGGGCGGCCCGGAACTCGCCGAGGAGCTCGAGGCGTCGGGTTACGAGAAGTTCCTCACCAAGGCCTAGGAGCGATCATGAGCTTCGACGTCGCGCGGGTGCGCAAGGACTTCCCGATCTTCGAGCGGGAGGTGAACGGTCACCCGCTGGTCTACCTGGACAGTGCCAACACCTCGCAGAAGCCGGTGCAGGTGCTCGACGTCATGCGCGCGCACCAGGAGAGGCACAACGGCAACGTCTCGCGCTCGGTGCACACGCTGGGCACCGAGTCGACCGAGAGGTACGAGGCCGCCCGCGCGAAGGTCGCCGCCTTCATCGGCGCGGGCCGCCCCGACGAGGTGATCTTCACCAAGAACTCCACCGAGGCGATCAACCTGGTGGCGCACGCCGCCGGGCAGTTGCTCGCGCTCGGGCCGGGCGACGAGATCGTGATCTCCGAGATGGAGCACCACTCCAACCTGGTGCCCTGGCAGCTGCTCTGCGAGCGGACCGGCGCCACGCTGCGCTGGTTCGGGATCACCGACGAGGGCCGGCTCGACGAGTCCGGCCTGGACGAGCTGGTCAACGAGCGCACCAAGCTGGTCTCGGTGGTGCACATGTCCAACGTGCTCGGCACGATCAACGACGTGTCGGCGCTGGTCGCGCGGGCCCGTCAGGTCGGCGCGCTGGTCATGCTGGACTGCTCGCAGTCGGTGCCGCACTTCCCGGTCGACGTGCGTGAGCTGGGTGTCGACTTCATCGCGTTCACCGGGCACAAGATGCTCGGCCCGACCGGCATCGGCGTGCTCTGGGGCCGGTTCGACCTGCTGTCGGAGATGCCGCCGTTCCTGGCCGGCGGGTCGATGATCGAGACCGTGACGATGGGCCGGACGACGTACGCGCCGCCGCCCGCCCGTTTCGAGGCCGGCACCCCGCCGATCACCGAGGCGATCGGTCTGGGCGCGGCGGTGGACTACCTGACCGGGATCGGCATGGACGAGATCCACCGGCACGAGCAGGAGATCACGCGGTACGCCCTGGAGCAGCTCTCCGCCGTTCCGGACGTGCGGATCTACGGCCCCGCGTCGCCCGCCGGCCGGGGCGGCACGGTGTCCTTCGGCGTCGAGGGGGTACACCCACATGACGTCGGGCAGATCCTGGACGCGCTCGGCGTCGAGGTGCGGGTCGGCCACCACTGCGCCCGGCCGGTGTGCGTGCGGTTCGGGGTGCCGGCGATGACCCGGGCCTCGTTCTACCTCTACACGACCACGGAGGAGATCGACGCCCTGGCGCGCGGTCTCGACCAGGTGCGGAAGGTGTTCGGCTGATGATGCTCGACGGGCTGTACCAGGACATCATCCTGGACCACTACAAGCATCCCCACGGGCGTGGCCTGCGCGAGCGATTCGACGGTGAGGCGCACCACGTCAACCCGACCTGCGGGGACGAGATCACCGTGCGGGTCAACGCGGATCTTTCCGAGATCTCGTACGACGGTCTGGGCTGCTCGATCAGCCAGGCGTCCGCCTCCGTCCTGCACGAGCTGCTGCAGGGCCGGGACGCGCACGACGCCGGCGAGATCCACCAGGCGTTCGTGGAACTGATGCAGGGCCGCGGGCAGGTCGAGCCGGACGAGGAGATGCTCGGCGACGGGATCGCGTTCGCCGGAGTGGCGAAGTTTCCGGCCAGGGTGAAGTGCGCCCTGCTGCCGTGGATGGCGTTCAAGGACGCGGCGGCGCGCGCCGGCGTCGAGGTGGGCGCGAGCCCGGAGGTGAAGGCATGAGCGAACAGACCGATGGGGCACGCACGGTGGCGACCGCCCCGGGCGGCGCGTCCCCGGCCGACGACCAGGTCCCGGCCTGGCTCGAGGAGGAGCGGGCGGCGGCCGCCGAGCCGGTGGAGGTGCCGACGGCCGGGGTGTCCGCCGCGGCCGGCAAGCCGGCGGACGACCAGCCGGCGCCGGTCAGGAAGGCGTCCGTCGACGACATCGAAGAGGCGATGAAGGACGTCGTCGACCCGGAGCTCGGCATCAACGTGGTCGACCTGGGCCTCGTCTACGGCACCCACGTCGACGACGACAACGTCGCCACGCTGGACATGACCCTGACGTCGGCGGCCTGCCCGCTGACCGACGTGATCGAGGACCAGACCCGGCAGGCGCTGACCACCGGCCCGGGCGGCGGGCTGGTGCAGGACTTCCGGATCAACTGGGTGTGGCTGCCGCCGTGGGGCCCCGACAAGATCACCGACGACGGGCGTGAGCAGCTGCGGGCGCTCGGCTTCAACGTGTAGGACGTACATCCGAAGGACGGTGCGCGTGCAGCGTGCCGTCCTTCGTCATGTTCCGGTGATAGAAACCGGGCATGACTCCGACTCCAACCTTCCTTGAGCTGGTCACCCTGGTCGAGGAGCGCTCCGCGGCGCTGCGCGCGGCCGCCTCCGCGGCGCCCGACCTGGGCGCCCGGGTGCCCGGCTGCCCGGACTGGTCGCTGCGCGACCTGGTCGCCCATCTCGGCGAGGTGCACCGCTTCTGGGCGCTCACGGTCACCGAGGCGGACCCTTCCGGCCCGCCGCCCCGGCAGCGGCTCGGCAGCACCCTGCCGCAGAGCGACCTGCTGGAGTGGCTCGCCGAGTCGACCCGGATGCTCGGCGCGGCGCTGCGCGCGGCCGGCCCGGAGGCGCCCTGCTGGTCGTGGTGGTCGCCGGAGGTCGCCCCGCGCACCGCCCACGCGGTGGCACGCCATCAGGTGCAGGAGGCCGCGGTGCACGCGTACGACGCCTGGGAGGCCCTGGGCAAGCCGGAGCCGCTGCCGGCCGCCGTCGCGGTCGACGGGGTGAGTGAGTTCCTGAGCACCTGCCTGAGCTCGCTCGGGGCGTGGCCGCACCGCCCGGCCCGGGTGCGGTACCAGGCGATCGAGGGTCCGGTCTGGACGGTGGACCTGTCCCCGGCCGGGGTGACCCCGGACCCGGCGGCCGGTGGCGAGCCGGTCACCCGCGTCCACGGGACGGCCAGCGACCTGGTTCTGCTGCTCTACCGCCGGATCCCGCTGGACGCCGTCCGCATCGACGGCGACCGCGAGGTGGCCGCCCAGCTCCGCGAGTGGTCCCGGATCGACTGACCGGAAGCCCGCCGGGAGCGTGAGAGATCGATGTTCGCGCATAGGATTCGGGCGTGGACACCTTCAGCGCTCCTGATGGCACCCGGCTCGCGCTGCACCGGGCGGGCCGCGGCGACCCGCTGGTCTGCCTGCCCGGCGGCCCCATGCAAGCGTCCGCCTACCTCGGCGACCTCGGCGGCCTCTCCGCGCACCGGCTGCTGCTGATCCCCGACCTGCGCGGCACCGGGTCGTCGGCGGTCCCGGCCGACCCGGGCACCTACCGCTGCGACCGCCAGGTGCCCGACGTCGAGGCGCTGCGCGAGCACGTCCAGCTGGACCGTTTCGACCTGCTCGGGCACTCGGCCGGCGCCACGCTCGCGCTGCTCTACGCGGCGCGGCACCCCGGGCGGGTGCGCCGGCTGGTGCTGGTCAACCCCAGCCCGCGGGCGGTGAACCTGGAGATCGGCGACCTGGACCGCCGACGGGTCGCCGAGGAGCGCCGGGGCGAGCCGTGGTTCCCGGAGGCGTTCGCCGCTCTCGAACGCGTGCAGGCCGGCCAGGGCACGCCCGCCGACGGCCGTGCCCTGGCGCCGTTCATCTACGGCCGCTGGGACGCCGAGACCCAGGCCTATTCGGCACGCGAGGCGGGGCAGAAGAACCGGGCCGCGGCCGCGGCCTACAACGAGGCGGGCGGTTTCGACCCCGAGGCGGTACGTGCGAGGCTCGCCGCCCTGCCGGCCCCGGTGCTGCTGGTGGCCGGTGAGACCGACCTGCAACTGCCGCCGAAGCACGCCGCCGAGTACGCGGGCCTGTTCCCGCAGGCCGAGCTGGCCATGGTGCCCGGCGGTGGACATTTCGCCTGGCTGGACGACGCCGCATGGTTCGTACAGAAAGTCATCGGTTTTCTGGGAAGTCGGTCAACAGCCGGTTGATCGGCTCCGGGCGCTCCGGGCCCGGCGGGTGCCCGGCCCGGTTCGGCTTGACATGCCGGGCGACGGGCAGTTCCCCGGCCAGCCGGATCGCGATCTCCCGGAAGTCGGGCAGCTCGTGCGCCCGGAGACGAGCAGCGTCCGCGCGGTGCTCGTCGCCGGCTCCCACGCGACCTCGATCGCAGGCACCCTGTTCTATTTGGCCGCCACCAGCGTCTTCGCCGGCAGTGCCCGGTGCTCGTCGAGCGAGTGCCAGGCCGAGAAGACGAACGGCGCCAGCGTGACCGCGAGATATCCGATGCCGGCCAGCAGCGCCCCGGTCCGCAGGCCCAGCTCGTCCGCGGCCCAGCCGCCCAGGACGCCGCCGAGCGGGATGCCGGCCCAGCAGAACGCGATCAGCACGCTCATCACCCGGCCCTGCACGCGCACCGGGATCCGCTCGTAGACGGCCGCCAGCAGGATCGGGTTGATCGTCGCCATCACTGTGCCGGAGATCGCCGCGATCGCCAGCACCAGCCACATCCGGTCGGTCAGGGCCAGCGCGAACAGCTGTGCCGGCCCGCCGATCAGGAAGCACACGGCGAACGTGGCCCGGCGGGGCAGGCGTGGCCCGACGATCGTCCACAGGATGTTCCCGGCCACCGCGCCGATCCCGAACGCGGTGCCGAGCGCCCCGAGCGCGGCCGGGCCGTGCGGCCCCTCGCGCACCCAGACCGGCACGAACACCGTCGCGAACGCCTGGTCGAAGAGGTTCGTCGCGAACAGCAGGGACATGATTCCGATGATCAGACGATCCTGCCGTACGTACCGGAAGCCGCTGCGCAGCGCCGCCGCGTACCCGCCCTCCTCGTACTCCGCCCCGTCCGGGCCGGTGGCGCCGCCCCGCACGAACACCGTGATGAGCAGCGCCGCGAGGCCGAACGTCACCGCGTCGACGAGCAGCACCCGGGCCGGTCCGACCGCGGCCACCAGGATCCCGGCCAGCGGCAGGCCGAGCAGCGTGGCCACCCGGCTGATGCCGTCGTAGAGGGTGGTGCCGCGCTCGGTGGTCAGCCCGGCGTCCGCGATCACCCGGGGCAGCAGGGCGCGCTTGGCCGTGTCGCCGAACCCGCGCAACGCCCCGGCCACGACGATCAGCCCGAGCAACGGGTGCAGGGGGATGCTCTCCTGGGCGGCCAGGAGCGGGATGCCGCTGACCGCGAGCAGGCTGGCCAGGTCGGCGGCGACCGCTGTCGAGCGCGGCCCGGCCCGGTCCACGACCGGCCCGCCGAGCAGCCCGGCCAGCACGTACGGCAGCATCTCGGCGAACCCGGCCACCCCGGCCATCAGCGCCGAGCCGGTGCTGGTCAGCACCAGCCAGGGCAGCGCCACGAAGGTGATCCGGCTGCCGAGCAGCGAGATCGTCTCCGCCGCGAGCAGTCCGGTCAATCCGCGCCTCACCGGTGGTCCCTCCTCGACGCCTGCTTGCTCGCCACGAACCGCGGAAACACCTGCCACTGCACGACGACCTGTTCCGTTCCGGCGCCCGGCCCGCCCGGCTCGTCCGCGGAATAGGCGCTGACCAGCGCCCCGATCCGGGACAGCAGATCGACCGCCTGCGCCGGGGTCAGCCGCAGGGTGTGGTCGCCGATGCCGACCGCGGGCTGCCACTCCGGCTGCAGCTCCGCGGCGGCGCCCAAGAACTCGTGCAGCCGCTGGAAGCCGTCGGCCGCCGCGGCGCGCAGGTGGCCCGCGTTGTCGTTGCGCCGCACCACCGGACGCCACCAGCGTTCCCGCCCGGCGGCGCGTCCCGGCACGTCCTCGACGAAGCCGTAGGCCGCGAGCTGGCGCAGGTGGTAGCTGGTCGTCCCGGACGACTCGCCGAGCCGTTCCGCGAGGCGGGTGGCAGTCGACGCGCCGTGCTCCCGGAGCAGGGCGAGCATGCGGACACGAAGCGGGTGGGCCAGGCCGCGCAGCGAGTGCGGACCGAGCGCGCCGGTGGGTGCGGGCATCGACTCAACCTATCCATGCAAAGAAATCTTTGGAAGATGTCGGTCGATGTGTTCTGCGGGACTCAGGCCGGTGGCAGGTGGTCGATCACGTTGTAGCGATCGAGTTCCAGGACGCCGTCCGGGTTGCTCGTGAACCGGCTGACCGAGGCGTTGCGCACGGCGCCCGCGGACCTCTCCACGGCGGCCAGCTCCTCCCAGCCGAGATCCTCGATCACCGCACGGGTCATCAGCACCACGGAGTCGTGCGCCACGACGACCACCCGCTGCCCGTCGTGCTCCCGGTGCAGATCGTCCAGGAACGCGGTGAGCCGCACCCGGATGTCCGCAAAGGACTCCCCGCCCGGCGGGCGGTACTCCCACGGCCCCGCCTCGGCCAGCCGCGCCGCCTCGCCCGGATACCGCGCCGCGATCGCCGCCCGGGTCAGCATCTCCAGCTCACCGAGGAGCCGGTCGACGAGCCGGTCGTCGGTCCGCGGCTCCGGGGTGACCGTCCCGGAGGCCTCCGCGGCGATCCGCCAGGTTTCCCGGGCGCGCAGGTAAGGCGAGGTCACGACCACCTCGGGGCGCCGGTCCGCGGGCAGCGAGGCCAGCCAGGCGCCGATGGCCCGCGCCTGCTCCTGACCGAGATCGGTCAGTGGGACGTCGGCGTCTCGTCCGCTCACCGCGGCTTCCAGCAACCCTTGCGCGTCCGCTTCCGGAAAGGCCACATTGGCCAGGCTCTGCCCATGCCGGATCAGGATCAGCTCCGCGACACCCATGATCGGACCTTATCTGTCACAGTCCGTCGTCGTGAAGCCGCACGAGGTGATCTCCTGTTCCGGAACGCCGGTCCGCGTCGCTGCTGCACGCCCGGGAGACGCGCGGAAACGGCGGGCAAGAGATGGTGCCCGGCGGCGCGTCCGCGGGAGGTCCGCTCGGGGTGGTGGCCATGGGGCCGGTGCCCCGGACTCCGCCACCGTAGTCTGACAAGAATGGGTGAACGGCCGGCCGCCGGCGGCGGGAAATGGGTGGACGTCGCGCCGGAGCGGCTCGAACGGTGGCTGGAGAACTTCGCGGGGCGGCACGGGCCGTACCGCGAGGACGGTCTGACCCTGATCGCCGCGGACGGCGCCGAGGCGACCCCGCAGGCGCCGCCCGGAGCGGGGGAGCCGGCGACGGTGGCCGAGCTGATCCGGGCCGCCGTGTCGCCGCGGCGGATCGGGTTGCTGTTGGCCCGCAAGGGCGCGGTGGCGGCTGGCGTCGCGGACGGGGCCGAGCTGGTGTCCTCCAAGGTGGACACGCACTACGTGCAGGGCCGGACCGCGGCGGGCGGCTGGTCGCAGCAGCGCTTCGCGCGCCGCCGGGACAACCAGGCGAAGGCGGCCGCCGCCGGCAGCGCCGGCATCGCCGGGCGGATCTTACTTCCGGAGGTACGGACCCTGAGCGCGCTCGTGACCGGGGGCGACCGTGCCGCCGTGGACGCGATCCTCGCCGATCGGGCGCTCGCGCCGCTCGCCGCGCTGCGGGCCGGGCGGGTGCTCGACGTCCCGGAGCCGCGCCACGCCGTACTCGTGCATGCCGTCGGCCTGGCCCGCGCCGTGCCGATCCTGATCCGGGAGCCCTGAGACGGGTCCGGCCGCCGTCCCGCGCCAGGTGCGGGTCGGCGGCCGGGGATCACCGCGCTCCGGCCGCGGTCAGTCGCCCTCCTTGACCGCGCCCGGCGCGAACGTGTCGCACCGCGTCGGGTCGCCCGAGTCGTACCCGGTGCGGAACCACTTCTGGCGGTCCGCCGACGTGCCGTGGGTGAACTCGGCCGGGTTGATCGTGCCACCGTTGCGTCGCTGAAGTGTGTCGTCGCCGATCTGGCCGGCGGTCTGCAGGCCTTCCTGGATGTCGGCGTCGGTGATGCTGGTGAAGATCTTCTGGCCCTTGGTGTCGGTGGTGCTGCTCGCGCCCTTGGCCCAGGCCCCCGCGTAGCAGTCGGCCTGCAGCTCCAGCTTGACCGATTCCAGGTTCGCGTTGCCCGGGTCGGCGTTCTGCGCCTGGCGCATCTTCGCCTCGGTGCCGAGCAGGTCCTGCACGTGGTGCCCGTACTCGTGGGCGAGCACGTACGGCTGGGCGAACTCGCCCGGCGCGCCCAGCTCCTTGGCCAGCTGCTGGTAGAACGTCAGGTCGATGTAGACCTTGTCGTCCGCGGGGCAGTAGAACGGGCCGACGCCGGAGTCCGCGACGCCGCAGCCGGTCCTGACCCGGCTGGAGAAGATGTGCGTGGTGGCCTTCTGGTACTGCTTGCCGAACGCCTCCGGCATCTCGGTGGCCCAGTAGGCCTGGATCGAGTTGATGTAGAGGACATTGCGGCACTCCATCAACTTCGTCGCGTCCGCCTGCTTGCACTGCTGGTTGAGATTGGTGTTGTCGCCACTGCCGGAGCTGCCGCCGCCACCACCCAGGTTGTTGATGCCGAAGTAGCCGCCGACCAGGAGCAGCACCACCGTGACGATGATGCCGGTGAGACCGCCCCCGCCGATCGGGATGGGCAGGCCGCCGAAGCCGCCCCCGCCGCCCGAGCCGCGAGCGTCCTCCACCTGACTGGTGTCGATCTCGGCGTTCTCATTGAGTTCCATGCCGTCCTCACTTCGCCACGGTTGCCCCGCGTGTACCCGATGATCTTGCCGCTTAATCGGGTGGGAGGTGCCGCCGCCGGGCGGGTAGGATGGCGCGGTGCTGCTCCGCGAAGGCTGACCTGCCGATTTCCCAGTTGCGCCCCGAGTCAGCCCGATCCCCGAGAGCGAGAAGCCTTACATGATCACCGCCACCGGACTGGAACTCCGCGCCGGCGCGCGCATCCTGATGTCCCCGACCACGCTGCGGGTGCAGCCCGGCGACCGGATCGGCCTGGTCGGCCGCAACGGCGCCGGCAAGACCACCACGCTCAAGGTGCTGGCCGGCGAGGGCGTGCCCTACGCGGGCCAGGTCGAGCGGACCAGTGAGATCGGTTACCTCCCGCAGGACCCGCGCACCGGCGATCTGAACGTGACAGGTCGCGACCGGGTGCTCTCCGCCCGCGGGCTGGACACCATCCTCGCCGAGATGCAGAAGCTCGAGGTGCAGCTCGAGGAGAGCTCCGAGGACAAGCTGGTCCGGCGGTACGGGCAGTTGGAGGACCAGTTCTCCGCCCTCGGCGGCTACGGCGCCGAGGCCGAGGCCGCCCGGATCTGTGCGAACCTGGGCCTGCCCGACCGCGCGCTCGCGCAGACCATCGGCACCCTCTCCGGCGGTCAGCGCCGCCGGATCGAGCTGGCCCGCATCCTGTTCGCCAACTCCGGGCAGAACGGCAAGGGCATCCTGCTGCTCGACGAGCCGACCAACCACCTGGACCAGGACTCGATCGCCTGGCTGCGCGGCTACATGGCGCAGCACAAGGGTGGCCTCGTGGTGATCAGCCACGACGTCGAGCTGCTCGACGCCGCGGTCAACAAGGTGTGGTATCTGGACGCCAACCGCGCCGTGGTCGACATGTACAACATGGGGTGGAAGACGTATCTGGAGGCCCGCGAGACCGACGAGCGCCGCCGCCGCCGGGAGCGCGCGAACGCGGAGAAGAAGGCCGGCGCCCTGCTGGCCCAGGCCGACAAGATGCGGGCGAAGGCCACCAAGACGGTAGCCGCGCAGAACATGGCGAGGCGGGCCGAGAAGCTGCTCGGCGGCCTGGAGGAGGTCCGCGCCTCGGACAAGGTGGCCAAGGTGCGCTTCCCGAGCCCGGCGTCCTGCGGCAAGACGCCGCTGACCGCGACGGGGCTGTCGAAGTCGTACGGGTCGCTGGAGATCTTCGCGGATGTCGACGTGGCCGTGGACCGCGGTTCCCGCGTCGCCATCCTGGGTCTCAACGGCGCCGGCAAGACCACGCTGCTGCGGATCCTCGGTGGCCTGCTGCAGTCCGACACCGGTGAGGTGCGCCCGGGCCACGGCCTGCGGCTCGGCTACTACGCCCAGGAGCACGAGACGCTGGACGTGGACCGCACCATCCTGGAGCACATGCGCAGCGCCGCGCCCGAGCAGACCGACACCGAGCTGCGCAAGATCCTGGGCGCGTTCCTGTTCTCCGGCGACGACGTGGACAAGCCGGCCGGCGTGCTCTCCGGCGGCGAGAAGACCCGGCTGGCGCTGGCCACCCTGGTCTGTTCCGGGGCGAACGTGCTGCTCCTCGACGAGCCGACGAACAACCTCGACCCGGTCAGCCGGGAGCAGGTGCTGGACGCGATCGCCAACTACCCGGGCGCGATCGTGCTGGTCAGCCACGACGCGGGCTGCGTGCAGGCGCTCAAGCCGGACCGGGCGATCCTGCTGCCCGACGGCGACGAGGACGCGTGGAGCGACGACTTGCTGGAGCTTGTCGAGCTCGCCTGATCCGATGCCGTTGATCCAGGATCAACGGCATCGTCAGTTGTCAACTGGTGCCCACACAGACAGTGCGATGTTCGGGCGTTTGCGGGCAGGTCGGACTTGCGCCCGTACGGGCTGGACGTCCCGTACAGGTGTCCCACAGCCGGCGCACAGCGTGGCGGGGCGGTATCGTACGGTCGCGCCTCGATCGAGTGTTTCTGCAGGTGATCGATGGTCTTGGTGAGCTGATCCCGGCCCGCGAGCGGGACGGTAAATGTCGGTCCGGGCGCAGTCGGCAAACGGTCTGACATTGATGCTCGTGGTAACCGTCAAGTTCCTGACAGTAATAAATGGGCACGTTCCTCGACGCTAGATGCCTGGCGCATGATCGTTGGAGGCGGTGTAATAGGTGGGACCGTATCTGACCGCACTGTCTGCGACGTGAGGATTCAAGATGGCAGCCACTGGCACAGCTACCAGTACTGAGAAGGGTCGTCGAATCGTCGGTAGCGAGCGGCAGTCGCTCGCCAAGGACCTGGTGAAGCGTTACACCTCCGGCGAGAGCATCCGGGCGCTGGCCGCGTCGACCGGCCGGTCCTACGGATTCGTCCATCGGGTGCTCACCGAGTCGGGTGTGCAGTTGCGCCAGCGTGGCGGCGCGCGCCGGCGCAAGAAGGCGTGACACCCGACAACGCCGAGCCGGTTAAGGCGTCAACCGCCGACGAAGTAGGCGTTCGTTACGAACAGGCTGGGCCGGTTGCGACGGTCTCGTTGTGCCGGCCCGACGTTCTCAATGCACAGACTCCGGCCATGTGGGCGGAGCTCGGCAACATTTCCCGGAAATTGCCGGGCGACGTCCGCGTCGTCATTGTGCGAGCCGAGGGCCGCGCGTTTTCCGCCGGCCTGGATCTGTCTGTCGCCCGGGGCGACGGCGATTCCTCACTGGCTCGCCTGGCGCAGTTGTCAGCCGCCGACTGCGCCGATCGGATTGCGGGCTTCCAGGCCGCGTTCACGTGGTTGCGGAGCCCGTCCATCGTGTCCGTCGCGGCGGTGCAGGGGCATGCCATCGGCGCCGGTTTCCAACTGGCGTTGAACTGCGACATGCGAGTGCTCGCCGACGACGCCCGGTTCTCGATGGCCGAGGTGACCCTCGGCCTGGTGCCCGACCTGGGCGGGACGAAACGGCTCACCGAGCTGGTCGGCCCGTCCCGGGCACTGGAGATCTGCGTCACCGGGCGGCGGATCGCGGCCGACGAGGCGGACCGGATCGGCCTCGCCACCGCCGTGGTGCCGCGGACTGAGCTGGACGCGGCGGTCGCCGACCTGGTCGCGGCCGTGCTGGCCGGGGAGCGGGGCGCGGTGGCCGAGATCAAGGGCCTGCTCGCCGGGGCGTCCGGCAGGTCGTACGCGGAGCAGGACCGGGCCGAGCGGGAGGCGCAGACCCGCCGGCTGGCCGAGCTCTCCGGCAGCGGGGACAAGGAATAGGGATTCCACCTCCCGGGTTGTCGTAGTCGCCGCGATGCCCGGGAGGTGGGAAATGAGCATGCCCAGCTGGAACATGCTGCGCTCGATCCAGAGCGCGGAGCGGGTCGCGAAGCACCAGGTCACCCCCGGCACCACGCGGCGGATCCTGCGGTTCGCGCGGCCCTACCGCCGGGACATCACGGTGTTCCTGATCGCCGTGGTCTTCGACGCCGGCATCGGCGTGGCCACCCCGCTGCTGGCCGGCGACGTGATCAACACGATCACCCGCGGCGGCCCCGGCGCGGCCGCGGCAGTGGTGCGCATCGCGCTGTTCATCGCCGGTCTGGCGGTGGCCGACGCGCTGCTCTCGCTCGCCCAGCGGTGGTACTCGGCGCGCATCGGCGAGGGCGTCATCCTCAGCCTGCGCACCCAGGTCTACGACCACGTCCAGCGCATGCCGCTGCAGTTCTTCACCCGCACCCAGACCGGCGCGCTGGTCAGCCGGCTCAACAACGACGTGGTCGGCGCGCAGCGGGCGTTCACGTCGACGCTGTCCGGGGTGCTCAGCAACACCATCCAGCTGGTGCTCACCGCGGTGGTGATGGTCAGCCTGTCCTGGCCGATCACCGTGCTGTCGCTGCTGCTCCTGCCGCTGTTCATCATCCCGGCGCGCCGGGTCGGCAAGCGGCTCGCCGAGATCACCCGCGAGTCGTACGACCTCGACGCCAAGATGAACGCGACGATGACCGAGCGGTTCAACGTCTCCGGCGCGCTGCTGGTCAAGCTCTTCGGCCGCCCCGACGCGGAGGCCGCCAGGTTCGGCGAGCGCGCCGCGCGGGTCCGCGACATCGGCATCCAGCAGGCGATGTTCTCCCGCACCTTCTTCGTGGCGATGCTGCTGGTCGCCTCCCTCGCCCAGGCCCTGACGTACGGCCTGGGCGGTTGGCTCGCCGTCCACGGCGACGTCTCGGCCGGCACCGTGGTCACCCTGGCCCTGCTGCTCACCCGGCTCTACGGCCCGCTCACCGCGCTCAGCAACGTCCGGGTCGACGTGATGAGCGCGCTGGTCTCCTTCGACCGGGTCTTCGAGGTGCTCGACCTGGAGCCGGGCATCGCCGAGAAACCGGACGCCGTGCCGATCCCGCCGGGCGCCGGCCGGGTCGAGTTCCGCGACGTGCGGTTCCGTTACCCGAGCGCCGCCGAGGTCTCGCTGGCCACCCTGGAGGACGTGGCGTCGCTCGACCGCACCGAGAACGCGCCGGTCCTGCACGGCCTCGACTTCACCGTGGAGCCGGGACAGCTGGTGGCCCTGGTCGGCCCGTCCGGCGCCGGCAAGTCCACCACGTCGATGCTGGTCTCCCGGGTCTACGACGTGACCGGCGGCGCGGTTCTGATCGGCGGCGTCGACGTGCGGGACGCCACCCTGGACTCGCTGCGCGACACGGTCGGCGTGGTCACCCAGGACTCCCATCTGTTCCACGAGACGATCGCCGAGAATCTGCGGTACGCCCGGCCCGGCGCGACCCAGGACGAGATGTGGGCCGCCCTGGACGGCGCGCAGGTCGGCGATCTGGTCCGGGCCCTGCCGGACGGGCTGCAGACGGTGGTCGGCGAGCGTGGCTACCGCTTCTCCGGCGGCGAGAAGCAGCGCATCGCCATCGCCCGGCTGCTGCTCAAGCAGCCGTCGATCGTGATCCTCGACGAGGCCACCGCGCACCTGGACAGCGAGTCCGAGGCGGCCGTGCAGCGCGCCCTGTCGGTGGCGCTGGAGGGGCGTACGGCGCTGGTCATCGCGCACCGGCTCTCCACGATCCGGGAGGCCGACCTGATCGTGGTGCTCGACCGCGGGCGGGTCGTCGAGCGGGGCACGCACCACTCGCTGGTCGCCGCCGGCGGGATGTACGCCGATCTGTACCGTACCCAGTTCGCGCAGGCCGCCACCCCGCTCACCGTTCCGGCGGCTACCGTGGAGCCGTGATCGGCCTCCTGGTCTTCGCGGTGGTGCCGATGGCGGATGACGTGGTCAGAGGGCCGGGTGGCCGGCCGCGTCGCGCAGCGCGCCGAACTCGCGGATCAGGTCCGGGAGCTGGAAGTGGGCGTTCAGCCCGCTCGGGTTGGGCAGGACCCAGACCGGGACATCGCCGATCGTGTCCGGCTGGCGGCCGATCCTCGCCCTGGGGCGCGCGAAGGCCGCCCGATAGGCCGTCACGCCGAGCACGGCCAGGAAGCCAGGCTGCTCCCGGCGTACCAGATCAGCGAGAAGCCGGCCCCCGGCGATCAGTTCGGTGGGGGAGAGCTCGTCGGCGCGGGCCGTGGCCCGCGCCACGACGTTGGTGATTCCCAGACGCAGTCCGGGCAGCAGATGCTGCTCCGAGGGATGCAGCAGCCGGTCGGTGAAGCCGGCACCGTGCAGGGCCGGCCAGAAACGGTTGCCCGGGCGGGCGAAATGGTGGCCGGTCGCCGCGGAGTAGAGACTCGGGTTGATCCCGGAGAACAGGACCCGCAGACCCGGCCCGAGCAGATCCGGAATGGTGCGGTTCGCGGCGGCCGCGATTTCTCCGGCTGAGGGTTTCACAGGGCGCGCAGCGAGCCGCCGTCGACCGGCACCACGCAACCGGTCACATAACCCGCCGCCGGCGACAGCAGGAACGCCGCCACCGTCCCGAACTCGGCCGGCTCCCCGATCCGCCGCACCGGGATCCGCTCCGCCGCCTCGGCCGCCGCGGTCGCCGGATCCCCGGTCATGCGGAACAGCTCCCGGTTCCGGTCGGTCATGAACCGGCCCGGCATGATCCCGAACACCCGGATGCCGCGCGGGCCGTACTCGTCCGCCATGTCCTTCGCGGCCATCGCCAGGCCGGGCCGCAGCCCGTTGGACAGCCCGAGCCCGCTCAGCGGCGCCTTCACCGAGGTGGACAGCACCAGCCCGATCGCGCCGCCCTCGGGCAGCGCCGCCGCGAAGGTCCGCACCGCGCGCAGCGAACCCAGGAACACCGTCTCGAAGGCCGACCGCCACTGGTCATCGGTCATGCTCGCCGCCGTGCCCGGCGCCGGACCGCCCACCGAGATCAGCGCGCCGTCCAGCCGCCCGAAGCGCTCGGTGGCCGTGTCCACCAGCTCCCGGGGTGTGTCCGGATCGGTGAGGTCGGCGGTCACCCCCACCGCGTGCCGCGGACCGCCCAGCCGTTCGACCGCGTCGCCGACCTTCTCCGGGTCCCGCGAGGAGATCACCACCCGGGCGCCGTCGGCGACCAGCGCCTGCGCGGTGGCCAGGCCCAGGCCCCGCGAGGCGCCGGTGAGGACATAGACACGATCGGCCAGCCCGAGATCCATGGCAGCCATCTTCGCAGAGTCACGGTGGTCGCCGCGCCGGCCGGGAGGCGCCATCCCGTCCGGCTGAGCCCGTGGCCTGCCTTTCCCGCGGTCCGCCTGGCCGGCGGCCCGTTCTGACTGCGGCCCGGGTCAGTGGCGGCGGACCGCGTCCTCCACCAGATCGAGCACCCGGGCCAGGTCGCCGGGGGGACGGCCGGTGGCCAGGTGGAGGACCAGCCCGTCGTACGCCAGCTCCAGGAACTGCGTCAGCACCTCGACCGGGACGTCCTGCCGCAGCACTCCGGCGTCCCGCTGCCGCTGCAACCGTTCCCGGGTGGCCTCGGCGATGGCCTCCGACCGCTGCGCCCAGCGCTTGGCGAACGCCGGGTCGGTGCGCAGCCGGTGCGAGACCTCCAGCTGGGTGCCGAGCCAGCCGGCCGTGTCGCCGTCGCTGGTGCCGGCAAGCTCCAGCAGGTCGCGCATCACCTGGACGAGGCCGTTGCGGGCGACGGTCTCCACCATCGTGGCCGCGTCGTCCTCGGCGACGGCGAGGAACAGCGACTCCTTGTCGCGAAAATGGTGGAAAATCGCACCGCGGGACATGCCCGTGGCCTCTTCCAGCCGGCGGACCGTGGCGCCCTCGTAGCCGAATCGCGCGAAACAGCCGCGGGCCGCCGTGAGGATCTCGTGGCGACGGGCTTCGAGCTGGTCCTGGCTTACCCTGGGCACAACGCAGATCGTGTCACGTGGCCCCGCGGTCTTGCAAACAGTACGTACGGCTTTCTAGCGCGCGGCGGTCGCTCGATCGGATGATGCGAATTGCGTCAAGCTTTCCGCGCATTGTTTACACTCCTGGACTGTTCGCTCCGGCCGCCGCTCACGTAAAGTGCGCGGGTGCCTCTAGTCTTCCTCGCCCTGGACGACACCCTGCTCGACCGCAGCGGCGCGTTCCGGCTGTGGGCTAAAGGTTTCCTCGACGAGATCGCCGCGCCGCAAGATGATCTTGACTGGCTGGTCGCCGTGGACGCCGACGGCCTGACCTCGCGCTGGGACCTGGCCGACCTGATCCGGGACCGCTACCAGCTGCGCGTGCCGGCCATCGACCTGGTCGACGAGCTCTACGAGGGCCCGCTCGTCTACGAGCGCCTCGACCCGATGGTCGGCTGTGCCCTGGAGATCGCCGCGGACGCCGGCCTGGTCCCGGTCGTGGTCACCAACGGGGCCACCGAGGCCTCCGAGGGCCGGATCCGCCGTACGGGGCTGGACCGCTATGTCGCCGATTGGGTGATCTCGGAGCAGGCCGGCGTCAGCAAGCCCAACCCGCGCATCTTCGCGCTCGCCGCCCAGCGGGTCCGGATGCGCCTGGCCGGGGCGTGGGTGGTGGGCGACAGCCCGGAGGCGGACATCGGCGGGGCGGCGGCCCTGGGCCTGCCCAGCGTCTGGCTGCACCGTGGACGGGAGTGGATGGACACGCGGTTCGCCCCGACCCGCGTGGTCGGCAACGTCATCCAGGGCCTCTCCGCCATCATGTCGGCCCGCGCCTGACGTTGTCCGGCCGGGCGTCACGACGTGCCGGCTCCCCTCGCCGCGCCCACGTCACATAGTGGCCGGGCGCGATGTCCGCAGATCCCCGGGCCGTTGCGCGCCGCCGGGTCGCGGCCGGCCACCAGTGGTGTCTCGAGCCTGCGCAGGCACCTCTGAGGACCAGCCGGTGAACGCGACGTCGTGAGGGTCTCGGGCGGCGACAAATGAGTTGCGGGCGGACTCCGGGTGGGAGAGAGTCGTCGGCGCAACGCGGTGTGCGCCGCGGCGTGCTGTCCGGTCTTCGCCGACCGGCTTCGAGAGAGAAGGAGGTGGCCACGAATGGCTGTCTTTGTGATGCCTGCTGTCCCGGCTTCCCTGAAACCTTCTTTCTCCGAGGAGACCCTCCAGTGCGTGAGCACGACACCTACGGTCCGGCGACCATGCGCCGGGGCCGTCGCAAGTTCGACGACGACGAGTCCGACTTCCTGAAGCGTGGCCGGCTGGAGCCGGCCCTGCAGGAGGATCCCGACCGGCCCGAGGTCGGGGACAACTGGTCCAGCTGGGACGGTGCGCTGCACGGGCCCGAGCCGCGGCCCGACTGGGTGCGCACCGAGCATGCCGCTGTGGACAGCGAGCTGGGTGTGCTGAAGACCGGCAAGGAAGCCGACGTGTACCTGGTCCGGCGGTGGCTGCCGGCGACCGGGCAGAGCAGCATGATCGCGGCCAAGCGGTACCGGGACGGCGAGCACCGGATGTTCCACCGCGACGCCGGGTATCTCGAAGGCCGCCGGGTGCGGCGGTCGCGGGAGATGCGGGCGATGAGCAACCGCACCTCGTTCGGCAAGGAGCTGATCGCCGGGCAGTGGGCGGCGGCCGAGTTCGACGCGCTCGGGCGGCTGTGGCAGGTCGGCCAGGAGAGCGGACTGATCCGGGTGCCGTACCCGGTGCAGCTGCTCGGCACCGAGGTGATGCTGGAGTTCGTCGGCGACTGGGAGACCGGCGAGGCGGCGCCGCGGCTGGCCCAGGTGCGGGCGGAGGCCGAGCAGCTGGACGACCTGTGGGCGCAGATGGCCGACGCGTTGTCGGTGCTGGCCCGGGCGCAGGTGGCGCACGGCGACCTGTCGCCGTACAACACGCTGGTGCACGACGGGCGGCTGGTGCTGATCGACCTGCCGCAGATCGTGGACGTGGTGGCCAATCCGCGGGGTGCGGAGTTCATCGCGCGGGACGTCACCAACGTGGCGAACTGGTTCCGAGCGCGGGGGGTCGCAGTGGACGCCGAGGGGCTGATCGAGCGGCTGCTGTTCGAGGCGGGGCTGCGATGAGCGCCCGGCGTGGCCGGCGGCGGCCGATCCCGACGCGGGCCTCCCGGATCCCGGGCTGCCGGCGGCCACGCGACACCCGGCCGGGCCGCCGCTGAGCCTCGGAGCGGTTCCCGGGCGGTGACGGGCGCACGGTTTCCGGGCGGTGACGGGTGCGCGGCTCGTGGGCGGCGACGGGCGCGCGGTTCGCGGGCGGTGACGGGTACGCGGGCCGTCCGCGGGCGGTATCGAGCGCGCGGACGGTTCGCGGGCGGCGTCGAGGGTTCACACCGTTCGCGGTGGCGCCGCGCGCCGGCACCGTTCGCGGCCGCCGCGGCGACGGCGACCGCGGCCCGGTCACTGCAGGTAGTTCTCCACCTCGCTGACGCTGTGCGTCTGCTCGGCGTCGGGGTCGTGCCCGATGTCGCGGGCCGCGCGGCGCCGGCGCAGGAGATCCCAGCACTGGTCCAGGGACTCCTCGAGTTCCTTGAGGCGGGCGTGCTCCTCGGCCGAGGAGATCTTGCCCTGGCTCAGCTGCTGGCGCAGCTGGTGCTCCTCCTCGACCAGCCGGTGGATGCGGCTCATCACGTTGTTGTCATCCGTCATTCCCGAAGCCTATTCACCCGGGCTGGGAGCGTGGGGCATCCCGGTGTTCGATGTCGCACCCTACGGTGGGGGCCATGACCGAACTTCCCGAGGAGTTGCAGCCGATCGTGCACGACGTGAACCGCTGCTCACCGGTGCGCGTGGTGGTGCGGGAGCCGCCGGTGCGGGATCGGTCCGGCAGCGCGTTGTGGGTGCGGGTGGCCGGGGCGTCCGGGGCGATCGGGTTCGTGCCGCAGCCCGGGGCGGCGCTTGTCGAGCGGACGTTCACACAGGCCGATCAGGTTCACGACTGGGTGCTGGAATGCCTGCCGGAGCTGGGTTTCCCGGCGGTCTGGCCGGAGTGCCCGGAACACCCGGGCACGCACCCGCTGGGGGTGGTCCTGCGGGACGGGGTCGTGGTGTGGGCGTGCCCGCGCTCGGGAACCGTCCACGCCCGAGTCGGCGGGCTGGGTGGCTGAACGGGGCGCGGTGCGGGCCGGGTGGGAACGCGGAACGCCCCGCCTCCCGGGCGGGAGGCGGGGCGTCCGGGTGGGGCGTCAGCCGCGGAGCATCTTGCGGAGGACGTACTGCAGGATGCCGCCGTTGCGGTAGTAGTCCGCCTCGCCGGGCGTGTCGATGCGGACGACCGCGTCGAACTCCAGGCCGCTGTCGGTGGTGACCTTGACGGTACGCGGGGTGGCGCCGCCGTTGAGCTCGGTGACCCCGGTGATCGAGAACGTCTCGGTGCCGGTGAGGCCGAGCGACTCGGCGGTCTGGCCCTGCGGGAACTGCAGCGGCAGCACGCCCATGCCGATCAGGTTGGAGCGGTGGATGCGCTCGTAGCTCTCCGCGATGACCGCGCGGACGCCGAGCAGCATCGTGCCCTTGGCGGCCCAGTCACGCGAGGAGCCGGAGCCGTACTCCTTGCCGGCCAGGATGACCAGCGGGACGCCGGCCTCCTGGTAGGCGACCGAGGCGTCGTAGATGGTGGTCTGCTCGCCGGTCAGGTGGTTGACCGTGAACCCGCCTTCCACGCCCGGGACCAGCTGGTTGCGCAGCCGGATGTTGGCGAAGGTGCCGCGGATCATGACCTCGTGGTTGCCGCGGCGCGAGCCGTAGCTGTTGAACTCGGCGCGCGGGACGCCGTGCTCGGCGAGGTACTTGCCGGCCGGCGAGTCCGCCTTGATCGAGCTGGCCGGGGAGATGTGGTCGGTGGTGACCGAGTCGCCCAGCTTGGCCAGCACGCGGGCGCCGGAGATGTCCTTGACCGGAGCCGGCTCGGCGGACATGCCCTCGAAGTACGGGGGCTTGCGCACGTAGGTGGAGTCACCGGACCAGGCGAAGGTGTCACCGGTCGGGGTGGGCAGCGACTGCCACTGCTCGTCGCCGGCGAAGACGTCCTGGTACGCCGTGGAGAAGCCCTCGGCGCCGATCGCCTGCGCGATGACCTCGTCGATCTCCTGCGCGGACGGCCAGATGTCGGCCAGGTGGACCGGCTTGCCGTCCGACCCGATGCCGAGCGGCTCGGTGGTGATGTCGACGTCCATCGAGCCGGCCAGCGCGTACGCCACGACCAGCGGCGGGGACGCCAGGTAGTTCATCTTGACGTCCGGGTTGATCCGGCCCTCGAAGTTCCGGTTACCGGAGAGGACGCTGACCGCGGTCAGGTCGTTCTCGTTGATCGCGGCCGAGATCTCCTCGGGCAGCGGGCCGGAGTTGCCGATGCAGGTGGTGCAGCCGTAGCCGACCAGGTTGAACCCGATCTTGTCCAGGTACGGCGTGAGGCCGGCCCGGTCGTAGTAGTCGGAGACGACCTTGGAGCCGGGGGCCAGGGTGGTCTTGACCCACGGCTTGCGGGTCAGGCCCTTCTCCACCGCCTTCTTGGCGAGCAGGGCGGCGCCGATCATGACCTGCGGGTTCGAGGTGTTGGTGCAGGACGTGATCGCGGCGATCACCACCGCGCCGTGGTCCAGCTCGTACTCCACGCCGTCGTCGCCCTTGACCAGGACGGGCTTGGACGTGCGGCCGGTGGCGCCCAGCGCGGCGCTGTACAGGTGCGGCTTGTCCGCCTCGTCGTCGACGTCGTTGGCCGGCGCGTCGGAGGCCGGGAAGGACTCCTCGCTTGCCTCGTCGGCGTGGCCGTGCGGCGCGGCGTAGTTCGGCAGGGCCTCGCGGAACGCGTCCTTGGCCTCGCTGAGCAGCACCCGGTCCTGCGGGCGCTTCGGGCCGGCCAGCGACGGGACGATGGTGGAGAGGTCGAGCTCCAGCTTCTCCGAGTAGTCCGGCTCGGCGGTCGGGTCTAGCCACAGGCCCTGGCGCTTGGCGTACGCCTCGACGAGCGCCACCTGCTGCTCGGTGCGGCCGGTCAGCTTCAGGTAGTCGATGGTCTGCTCGTCGATCGGGAAGATCGCGACGGTCGAGCCGTACTCCGGGGACATGTTGCCGATGGTGGCCCGGTTGGCCAGCGGGACGGCGCTCACGCCGGGGCCGTAGAACTCGACGAACTTGCTGACCACGCCGTGCTTGCGGAGCATCTCGGTGATGGTCAGGACCAGGTCGGTGGCGGTGGTGCCGGCCGGCGCCTCGCCGGAGAGCTTGAAGCCGACGACCCGCGGGATCAGCATGCTGACCGGCTGGCCGAGCATCGCGGCCTCGGCCTCGATGCCGCCGACGCCCCAGCCCAGCACGCCCAGACCGTTGACCATGGTGGTGTGCGAGTCGGTGCCGACCACGGTGTCCGGGTACGCCTGGCCGTTGCGCTCCATGATGGTGCGGGCCAGGTACTCGATGTTGACCTGGTGCACGATGCCGGTGCCCGGCGGGACGACCTTGAACTCGTTGAACGCGGTCTGGCCCCAGCGCAGGAACTGGTAGCGCTCGCGGTTGCGCTGGTACTCCAGCTCGACGTTGCGCTGGAACGCGTCCTCACGGCCGAACAGGTCGGCGATCACCGAGTGGTCGATGACCAGCTCGGCCGGCGCCAGCGGGTTGACCTTGGTCGGGTCGCCGCCCAGGTCCTTGACGGCCTCCCGCATGGTGGCCAGGTCCACCACGCAGGGGACGCCGGTGAAGTCCTGCATCAGCACCCGGGCCGGGGTGAACTGGATCTCGACGCTCGGGTCGGCGTTCTGATCCCAGTTGCCGAGTGCGCGGATGTGGTCGGCGGTGATGTTCGCGCCGTCCTCCGTACGCAGCAGGTTCTCCAGGAGGATCTTCAAGGAGTAGGGCAGCCGGTCGTGGCCCTCCACCTTGTCGATCGTGAAAATCTCGTAGCTCGCGTCTCCGACGCGCAGCTCGCTCTTCGCACCAAAGGTGTCGAGGCTGGCCACCGTCATCTCCTTCACACCCAGCGACTGGAAGTCAAGTCTTTCGCACCGAAAGGGCGACCTTCGGGTTAGGTTTGCCTAACTCTCGGTTGTGCCGTACCCGGTAAACCGTACGTCCGTCTTGCTAGCCGTCGCAAGGCGGGGTCCTCCGCCGATCCTCCCAGCCGGCCGGGTGTCGCCGGGCCGGTGTTTGCGTTCGTCGATCCGTGGGCATCCGACTGCGCATGGCTGCGCAGGCGGAACTGGATCAGCTCACGGAGTTCTTCGGCCGCTACAGCGCGGCGCTCACCACCGGCGACGTCGCCGGGATCGCGGGGTGTCACGCGCTGCCCGGGATGGTGGTGGCCGACTCGTACAGCTTCACGTTCAGCTCCCCGGCAGCCGTGGCGCTCTCCTTCCTCGGCGCCGCTCCGACCTATCGGGATCAGCAGATCGTCGCGGCGCACGCGCAACTGCTCGACGTGCAGCGGCTCTCCGCCGCGCTGTCGCTGGTCGAGGTGGAGTGGGAATACCTGGACAGCACGGGTCACGCGGTGCCCGGCGAGCGCTACCGCTACCTGATCCGCACCGGCGCGGACGGGCCGCTGATCACCACGGTGATCGCTTCCCGCTGAAATGGTCGCACCGCGGTGCGACGATGTTGCGGTGTCCTGGCTGATCGTCCACTACCACCGGCCCGACGGGGACTACTCCGGGTGGTCGTTGCACGGCTGGGGAGACGTCGACGCCGGGCCCCGGCCCTTCGCGGGCGGATTCGCCTGGGTCCGCCTGGCGCCCGGCACGCGCGAGGTCAGTTTCGTGGTGCTCCACGAGTCCGGCGCCAAGGACGTCGACCTGGACCGGACCGTGGACGTCCGCGAGCACCCGGAGATCTGGCTGCGGTCCGGCGACCGGCAGATCTACTTCTCCGGCGCGGGCGGGGAACCCGACCCCGGCTTCGCCGTGATCCACTACCGCCGCCCGGAAGGCGACTACGAAGGGTGGGGCCTGCACTGCTGGGAGGGCGTGCCGCTTGCGGTCCGGACCCTCTGGCGTACGCCGTTGATGCCCGCCGCCTTCGACGACTTCGGAGCGGTGTTCCGCGTTCCCCTCCGGCCGGACGCCGTCGGACTGCGTTACGTCCTGCACCGCGGCGAGCAGAAGGACCTCCCCGACGACCAGCGTCTCGACCTGACCACGACCCGTGAGGTCTGGTTGCTCGCCGGGACGGTCGAACCGGTCCGCCCCGACCTGGGCACGCTCGGCCCCGAGCTGGACCCGGCCCGCGCCTTCGCGGTGTTCGCGGACCGCACGACCATCGCGCTGCCCGAGTGGTTCGCCGCCCGCGCGGCCACCTTCACGCTGCTCGCCGAGTCCGCGGAGCTGCCGCTGACGGCCCGGCCGGGCGGGCTGTTCCAGGCGCAGAGCCGGCGGTTCCCGCACCTGCGGGCGTACCGGGCGTTCGCGCTCCGCGAACTAGCCGACGCCGAGCTCGGCTCGTTGCTGCGGGACCGGCTGCTGGTCGAGGGCCGCGACCCGGCCGGCGAGGTGACCGCGCGGACCGCGGTGCAGATCGCCGGCGTGCTCGACGACCTCTACCCGGAGGCGGCCGACGTCGACCTGGGCCTGGTCCTGCACGAGGAGCAGCCCCGGCTGGCGGTGTGGGCGCCGACCGCCCGCGGCGTCGGGCTGGAGTTGTTCCGGGAGCCGGACGCGGAGCCGAAGGTGCTCCCGATGACCCGGGACGACCTCACCGGTGTGTGGTCGATTCCGGTCAAACGGAAGTGGCTGGGCCGCTACTACCGGTACCGGGTGGAGATCTGGCAGCCGGCCGCGCAACGCGTCGTCACGACCAGCGTGACCGATCCGTACTCGGTGTCGCTGGCGGCCGACTCCACCCACAGCCAGCTCGCCGACCTCGACGCCCCCGAGCTGATCCCGCCGGGCTGGGCCGAGCTGGAGAAACCGCAGGCGGTGCCGCCGGCCCGGATGCAGATCGCCGAGGTGTCGGTACGGGACTTCTCGATCGCCGACGCGTCGGTGGCGCCCGAGGAGCGCGGGACGTTCCTGGCCTTCACCCACGCCGGCTCGGACGGGATGCGGCACCTGCGCTCACTCGCCGAGGCCGGGCTCAGCCACGTGCACCTGCTCCCGGTCAACGACTTCGCGACCGTCCCGGACCGCCGCGCCGACCAGGCCCAGCCCGCCTGCGACCTGGCGTCCTTCCCGCCCGACTCGCCGGAGCAGCAGCGCGCGGTGATGGCGGTGGCCGACCGGGACGGCTACAACTGGGGGTACGACCCGTGGCACTGGACGACGCCGGAGGGCAGTTACGCCACCGACCCGGCCGGGACCGCCCGGGTGCTGCAACTGCGCAAAGCCGTGGCCTCCCTCAACGCGGTAGGTCTGCGCGTGGTGCTCGACGTGGTCTACAACCACACCATGGGCGACGGGCTCGACCGGTTCAGCGTGCTCGACCGGATCGTCCCGGGCTATTACCACCGGCTGCTCGCCGACGGCAGCACCGCGGAGTCGACCTGCTGCCCGAACACGGCGCCCGAGCACATGATGATGGGCAAGCTGGTCGTCGACTCGCTGGTGACCTGGGCACGGGCGTACAAGATCGACGGTTTCCGGTTCGATCTGATGGGGCACCACCCGCGCGCCAACATCCTTCAGGCGCGGCTCGCGCTCGACCACCGGGTCGATCACGGACGGGAGATCTGCCTGTACGGCGAGGGGTGGAACTTCGGCGAGGTGGCGTACGACGCCCGGTTCGCCCAGGCCACCCAGGTCAACCTGGCCGGCACCGGGATCGGCACGTTCAACGACCGGCTGCGTGACGCGGCGCGTGGCGGCGGCGCCTTCGGCGACGACCCGGGCGTGCCCGGGTTCGCCACCGGGCTCGGCTCCCGCACCCCCGGATTCGTGCACGACCGGATCAAGGTGGGACTCGCCGGCGGGCTGGCGACGTACCGCTTCGTCAACCACGACGGGGTGGAGCGCAGCGGGGCCCAGGTCGACTACAACGGCGCCCCGTGCGGATACGCGGCGTCGCCCGGGGAGACGATCAACTACGTCGACGCGCACGACAACGAGATCCTGTACGACGCGATGGCGTTCAAACTGCCGGTGCGGATCCGGCCGGCGGACCGGGCGCGGATGCAGGTGCTCGCGCTGGCGCTGGTGGTGCTCGGGCAGGGCGCCGGGTTCGTCGCGCTCGGCAGCGAGCGGCTGCGGTCCAAGTCGCTGGACCGGAACTCGTTCAACTCGGGGGACTGGTTCAACCAGATCCGCTGGGACCCCGGTCACGGCAACGGGTTCGGAGCCGGCCTGCCGCCGTTTGCCGACAACGGCGACAAATGGGACTTCGCCCGGCCGTTGCTGGCCGAACCGGCCCTGGTCCCCGGCGCCGAAGTGATCAACATGGCCGCTGAGCGCTACCGGGAGCTGCTCCGGATCCGGCGGTCGTCGCCGGTGTTCGGGCTGCCCGCGGCGGAGGAGGTGGAGCGGCGGCTGACGTTCCCGCTGGGCGGGCCCGGCGAGACGCCCGGCGTGATCGTGATGTGCCTCGACGGATCCGGGCTGGACGAGCGGTGGCGGCAGATCGTGGTGGTCTTCAACGCGACCGACGAGCCGACCTGTCAGGTGGTGCCGGGGGAGGGCCCGCTGCGGCTGCACCCGGAGCTGACCACGTCTGCCGATCCGCTGCTGCGCGGCGCGTCCGCGGTGACCAGGCCGGACGTCGTCGAGCTGACCGTTCCGGCCCGTCAGGCCGCGGTGTTCGTGGCCGACCTCTGATCGGCATACGTGCATGGCTGCGCTAGATTGCGCCGCGTGGCGCGCCGGCGGTCGGCGGGCTCGAGTGGAGGTCGTCGTGCGGTTCGCGGGTGCCCTGGGTGCGTTGGCCCTCACCGGTGTGGTGGCCGGGTGCACCTCCTCGCCCTCGCCGTCACCCGCGCCGGTGTCGCCGTCCGCGGTGCCGGCCTCGGCGGCGCCGGCCTGGACCGAGCCGGCGTCCTACTCGTTCCTGCTGACCCGTGGGTGTGACGAGGCCGCGCCGCTCGCGAGGTACCAGGCGACCGTGCGGGACGGGCGGATGACGACGTCCGCGCGGGTGGGTGGGGCGGCGTCGCCGGGGCCGTCGGCGGACGTCGATCTCGGGCCGGTCACCGGGGACGAGGGTGAGGAGATCGAGGTGCCGACGCTGGGTGAGCTGGTGGACATGGCACAGACCGCCGCCGACGACGGGGGTCGGGTGTCTACCGTCCACGACACCGCTGACGGGCATCCGGTCCGGGTGGTCGTCAACGTCTCCGGCGCGGCGGACGGGGACGAGTGCTGGATCGTCTCCGACTACCACGTCGGATGACCTTCCCGTCGGGTCACGACGCCCGGTGATCTGTCCTGTCGGCCGCAGCGCCGGACGATCTCGCGGTTCGGCTACAGCGCGGGGTTGTCCAGGAAAGCCGCCAGGAGGAACTCGGCGCCTGACCCGAACGCGGCGGCCAGCGCATACCCGACAGCCGCGTCGACCGGCTCCGGGCTGCCGTGCCACTCCGGGTTCGTCCCGGTGAAGTCGCCGACGCGGAAACCGTCGCGGGTCAGCCGACTGCTCTCCGACGTCTTGGGGCGGTACACGTACTGCCGGCCGTCGTGCTCCACCACCACCCGGTACGACCGGCGGGACCACCGCCCGGCGCCCGGCCGCAGGATGACCGGGACGTCGTCGACCATCATCCGCAGGTGCTCGCGGTCCCGCGTGCCGATCGGGATGTGCCGGTGCAGCTTCGGGTCACGGATGCGCTCGACGACAGCGGTGGCCCGGCCGGACTCGGCACGCACCTCGACGGCGACCCGCCCCTCGGACTGCTCGACATCGGCGATCAAGGGGCGGGCGTCCGTCACATCTGCTCCCGGTGCTCGGATCAGCGGAATCCGTCAATCCTCGCACCGGGCCGCAACACGTCCCGGCGGGCGCGGCCCGGCCTCGCGCTGGGCCGCGAACACGTGACGGCGGGCGCGGCCCGGCCTCGCGCTGGGCCGCGAACACGTCACGGCAGGCGCGGCCCGGCCTCGCGCTGGGCCGCGAGCCACGTCTCCACGTCGCTCGACGACCGGGGCAGCCCGTCCGACAGGTTCCGGCAGCCGTCCGCCGTGACCAGCACGTCGTCCTCGATCCGGATGCCGATGCCGCGCAGCTCCTCGGGCACCAACTCGTCCTCCGGCTGGAAGTACAGCCCCGGCTCCACCGTCAGCACGTAGCCCTCGCCCAGCGGCCCCTCCCGGTACGTCTCGTTCCGCGCGTGCGCGCAGTCGTGCACGTCGATGCCGAGCATGTGACCGAAACCGTGCAGGGTCCACCGGCGGTACACCGTGCTGTCCTCGGCCATCGCCTGGTCCACGCTGACCGGCAGCAGGCCCAGGTCGTCGAGCCCCTCGGCGAGCACCCGCATGCACGTCCGGTGCACGTCCTTGAAGAGCACGCCGGGCCGGATCGCGTCCATCCCGGCCTGCTGCGAGGCGTGGACGATGTCGTACACCTGGCGCTGCAGCGGTGTGAACGTGCCGGACACCGGCACCGTGCGGGTCACGTCGGCGGTGTAGAGGTTGTGCCCCTCCACGCCCATGTCCATCAGCAACAGCTCACCGGGTTTGGTCACCCCGGTGTTGCGCACCCAGTGCAGGATGGTCGCGTGCGCGCCGGCGCCGACGATCGACCCGTACCCGATGTCGTTGCCGTCGTGCCGCGCCCGCAGCGCGAAAACGCCCTCCAGCAGGCGCTCCTTCACCCCGCGGTCGGCCGGCAGGACCCGGGCCACGTCCTCGAAGCCGAGCACCGTGGCGTCGATAGCGGCCTGCAGCTGGGCGATCTCCCACTCGTCCTTGACCAGCTTCAGCTCGGAGATCACCCAGGCCAGCTCACGGTCGCGCGGCCTGTCCCGGTCGGGCTCGTAGGCGAGCACCGCGCGGTCCACGTTCGGGTCCAGCCCGCGCAGCACCCGGGTGCGGCCGGGCGCCGAGTGCGCCAGAGCCGGCCCGAGCAGGCCCAGCGAGGCGGTCTCCAGCCCCAGCTCCGTCGACTTCTCGGTCAGCGTGTGCGTGCGGCCGATCCAGAGCTCGCCGTTGCGGTCGCGGAAGAACCTGTCGGTCTCCTTGGAGTTGCGCTCCCGGGTGTAGAGCACCGCGTCGTGCCCGGACGCGTTCGGCCGCAGCACCAGCACGCTGTCCGGGTCGCGGTCGCCGGTCAGGTAGAAGAAGTCGCTGCCGGGGCGGAACGGGTAGTCGGTGTCGTTGGCCCGCACCTTCTCGTTCCCGCTCGGGATGATCAGGGTCTCCCCGGGGAACGCCTCGGAGAGCGCGGCCCGGCGCTTCGCGTAGTTCGGCGCCTCGCTCAGGGGCGCGACCGCGATCGGATCCTCGCGCCACCCGGTGCGCATGAACTGCAGGAACGCCTCCGGAAAGGCGGGGTCGTGGGACTCCGTCCGGGCTGCGGGCTGCGCGCCGCCGTCCTTCTGCGCCATCGTGGGGTGCCTCCGTTCTCAGCTGTAACCTGACGTTACCGCCTGCCCCCGACGAAAAGCAGCGCCCGGTGGCCGGCCCGACACCGGCCCGCCGCGCCGGCGAGCCCCCGAAGACCTCCGCTCCCGGACGAGGCCTCCGGAAGCCGGCCGCAGACGTGTGCGGCCGGCCGTGACGGGTGTGCCCGGCCCCTGGGGGCCTCTCAGCGCCAGCCGGTCCCGGGGGAGCCCCGCGGGCCGCGCCGGAACAGGTGGGTCAGCGGCCGCTCCCGTAGCCGAACGGCAGGTTGAGGCAGCCCACCCGGTCCCCGGCGGTTCCGGCCACCCCCGGACCGGTCCTGGTCGTCTGCGCGTGCAGGATCAGCGACTTCGGCGGCTGGTCGTCCGGGAACATCCAGTGCTGCTCCCGGCTGACCGTCGCGGCCCCGCGGGCGTTGGTGGTGAAGTCCAGCCAGATCTCGTTCGCCGGATTGGCGTACGCCGGGTCCGCGGACGGCTTCGCCTTGGTCGCGGCCGGGTCGTGCCGGTGCTGGAAGTGCGGCCCGGCGGCCTTCGGGTCCGGTCCGCACTCGGCGACGTGTACGTGGGCGCCGTAGGCCCGCCTCGGCACCAGCCCGGTGACCTCCAGCCGGATCCACAGGTTCTGCCCGGTCGAGCTGAACTCGACACGCGCGGTGGCGCCCAGGGGAACCACCCTGGTGTCGTAGGTCACCGCCTGCACGCCGCGTCGCCATTTCTGGAAGACCGCGGGCCTGGGCGCGGGCGACGCCCCGGTGCCGGCCGGGACCCGGCCGGGGGTGGGGGCGGGCGCGGCCGGCTGGGCGAGAGCGGGCTGCGTGGCGAGACAGGCGCCGGCCAGGACGGCCGGGAGGGTGAGAAGAATGCGGCTACTGAACATGCCCCAATTCTCTCAAAAGAGGATTTATCCGGTGGTGGAACCACAGGCTGGATTTCCGTGTCATGACACGCGAGGCTGAGACCCCGCGACGCGAGGCCCCGCTTCGACGCGGGCGGCGCGCGAAGATGGACGGGAACGCGAGGGGAGCGGCATGGGTTACGCGGTGGTACTGGGCGAGGCGCTGATCGACCTGCTGGAGGCCGGCCTCGGCGGCGAGCTGATCTACCGCCAGGCGATCGGCGGCGCGCCGCTCAACGTGGCGGTCGGGGTGGCCCGCCTCGGCGGCCGCGTGGAGTACGCCGGCACGCTCGGCACCGACGTCCTCGGCGACCGGCTCGCCGCGTTCCTGGGCGCGGCCGGCGTCGGCGCGAAGGGGGTACGCCGGGTGGACGTCCCCACCACGCTCGCCGTCACCACGTTCGAGGGCGCCGAGCCGGCCTTCACGTTCTACGGCGAGCCCCCGTCGTACGCCCTCCTGCGCCCGGCCGACCTCGACCGGGAGACGCTCAGCGGCGCGCGGGTCCTCTACACCGGTTCGATCTGCCTGCTCCGCGAGCCGTTCCGGGCGACCGCCCGGGAGGCCTGGGCCGGCTTCCGGGGGCTGCGTGTCTTCGACCCGAACGTCCGCCCCAAGCTGCTGCCGGACACCGCCGCCCTGGCCGCGCTGCGGGAGCTGGTCGAGGAGTTCTTCGCCACCGCCGATCTGGTCAAGCTCAGTGCGGCGGACGCCCAGCTGCTCTACGGCGACAGCGACCCGGCCGCCGCGGCCGAGCGGATCCGCGCCCTGGGCGCCGGCGCGGTGGTGGTGACCTGCGGCGCCCGCGGCGCGCACGTGGCCACCCCGGACGGCGCGGTGCTGCTGCCGGCCCCGCCGGTCGCCGCGATCGACGCCACCGGCGCCGGCGACTCGGTGATGGGGGCGCTGGTCAGCCGCCTGCTCGCGGAGGGGCTCCCGGCCGATCTGGCGGGCTGGCAGCGGCACGTCCGCTACGCCCTCGCGGTCGCCGGCCTGGTCTGCGAGCGCCAGGGCGGCGCCGTCGCCATGCCCACCCCGGAGGAGGTCACCGCCCGCTGGGGCGAGATCTGAGCGGTCCCGGCGGGAGGGCGCGGTCAGTCGCCGAGCGCCTTGGCGATGAAGCGCTGCCGGTCCACCACCACCCGCTCCACCCGCACCCGCGCGACCACGTCGTCCTCGTCCCGCACGGTCACGTCGAAGAGCAGTTTCCGCCCGTCCATCGTGGTCAGCGTCGCCTGCGCCACCACGGTCCGGCCGACCGGCGCGGGCGCCCGGTGCTCCACCTCGGCCCGGGTCCCCACGGTGGTGATCCCGCCGGGCATCTGCCGCGCGGTGGCGGCCACCGTGGCGGCCTCGGCGAGCGCGAGTACCCGCGGCGTGGCCAGCACCGGGACGTCGCCGGAACCGAGCGCCTGGGCGGTGTCGGCATCGGTGACCGTCAGCTGGACCCGGGCGCCGAGGCCGGGAGCGAACTCCGGTAGCTCCATCCTCACAGCTTAGGCCCGCGAGGGCGGCTGCCGGAAAGCGTCATCCACCGGGCGAGGCGGCGCGGAGGGCACAGGTGGCGTAGCTGGCGTCACCTGCGGCGCAGGCGGCACGGACGGCGTAGCGGGCGGCACAAGGGGCGTGGGCGGCGAAACCGGGAAGGCCGGCGACACCGGCGCCGATCGCCGCGCCTGCCGAGCCCGCCGGGCCAGCTCGTCCGCCAGCGCCCAGGCCTCCGCGAGATCCCGGTCCCGGGCCAGCCCGGACCGCCCGCCGGCCGCGTCCGCGTACACCGTCGCCAGCCCGAACATCCGCTGCACCGGCCCCTGCACCACGCGTACGCTCTGCAGCCGCGCGTAGGGCACCAGCGTCATCTCCCGCGACACCCGCCCGTGCCGCGTCACCAGCACGTCCGGATGCACGCCCACGCCCATGAACCGCAGCCCGAACGGGTGCAGCCAGCGGGCCCGGACCGGCGGCGGCGAGGTCGCCAGCGTCAGCAGGTCCACGCCCGGCAGCACCGTGCCGATCAGGAACCGCGCCGCGTGCTGATCGCCGACCGGCAGCAGCCGGTCCGACCCGGTGTCGTTGCCGTGCTCGGGAGCGCCGTACCCGGCGACGTCGAGCTGCAGGTAGACCCAGTGCCCGAGACGCCAGAGGAACGGCCAGGTGATCCGCACCGCCTGCACCCGGTGCAACGGCACCACCTGGTTGCGGGTCTCGGTCAGCCCGTACCGCAGCAGCAGCCGCCCGCCCGGATCCCGCGCCAGCCGGAAGTTCCAGTCGCGCAGCACCCGCCGGATCGGCTGGAGCAGCACTCCGGCCATCGCGGTGACCGTGCTGGCGATCCCGACGAAGGTCCACGATCCCTCCATCACGAACTGCGTGATCACCCACGCCACGCCGACCGGCAGGAAGAACGCCTGCGGTGTGAGCAACTGGCTGATCAGCAGGTCGCGGTTGCGGACCGCGAAGAGCGAGGCCGAGGTGGGCGCTCCGGCCGCCGGGTCCGCCGCACCCACGGCCGCCGATGGAGGGGTACGACCGGAGAGCGAGAGCAGCCGTTCCCGGAGCGTGGCCGCCTCCCGTACCGTCAGATAGGCCAGCGGCGCCTCGGCCTTGTTGCCGCCGACCACCTCGAGCCGCAGCTCGGCCAGGCCGGTCAGCTGCGCCAGCAGCGGCCGGCGCACCTCCACCGACTGCAACCGGTCCAGCGGGATGGCGCGGTTGCGCCGCCACAGCAGCCCGTCGCTGATCCGCAGCTCCCGCGCGACCACCTGGTACCCGGTGTTCCACCAGCCGATCGCCGAGAAGATCAGCGCGCCCACCGCGACGACCGCCACCACGATCGCGAAGTGCGCCGGACCGAGCCGGCTCAGCGTCTGCCAGGAGAGCGCGGCGACGATCACGAACAGGCTCTTGGCGCCGTGCAGCAGCGGGCTCAGCGGGTGCAGCCGCTGCCGGCCGGCCGGCTCCTCGGGTCCGGTGGCGGTCACAGGCCCTCGGCCCGGTCCTCGCCGAGGGCGGTGAGCCGGTCGCGCAGCCGGGCCGCCTCCTCGGGCGGCAGGCCGGGCACCCGGGCGTCACTGGCCGCCGCGGCGGTGTGCAACTGCACGGTGGCCAGCCCGAACGCACGCTCGATCGGGCCGGCCGTGACGTCCACGTACTGCATCCGCGCGTACGGGACGATGGACAGCCGCCGGATCAGCAGCCCGTGCCGGACCATCAGGTCGTTGTCGCGCTCCGCGTACCCCCAGGCGCGGACCGCGCGGACCGCGACCGTCGCGCGCCAGACACCGAGCACCAGCACCCCGGCGATCCCGGCGAGCCAGCCCCACTGGCGGCCGACGAGCCAGCCGACGCCGAGACCGATCACCAGGACGGCCTGCCAGACAGCGATCCCGATCACCTCCACAGTGATCAGCTTGCGCGAGACGGGACGCCATTGCACCGTGTCCGGCCACGGCTGCAGGGCATCGACGGCGATGGGCGCGGAAGGCTGGTTCACATCTGCAGCCTAGGAGACGGACGCATCGTCGGACGACACGAAAGGCGTCACTTCCTTGAGGAAGGATCGCGCTTCCAGGAACGCTCCGAGGGACACCCGATGATCGTCGCAGGCGAGCCAGGTCTTGCGGTGATCCGGCGCGTGCAGTTTCGGATTGTTCCAGAGCAATTGCCAGGCGGCGGCCGCACGGCAACCCTTGGCGGAGCACTGCGGGGAGAGTTCCTCGACCATGTCGACCAACATAAGGGAAACGACTCGGGAGAAATAAAAGGGAGTTATGCGCCGGGCGGCCACGGGGGAAGCCGCCCGGCGACGTGGTAAATGCTACACGGTTCAAAGACTTACGTATCCACCCGGTGAGCGTGCCCGTTCCGGCGGATCGCGCAGAAAGATCAACATGTTCGGCCGACAGCGCCCTGGGCTGCGGAGACCTTCGGGTGCGCGGATGATGATGACGGTCACCTGACGACTGGTGTCCCGGGCGCGGAGGAGCTCCTAGCAACCTCTCAGCCGTGTGTAGTTGTCTGTCGTGTAAGTCTTGAGCGTCGGCATCCGAGCCGGCGGATCACGACCGTTGTGGAGGACCGGTGGCGCAGCCCAGCACGCCCGAGACCGAGACCAGGCAAGAGGCGCCGGTCCCGCCGGCGCACGACGCGTCGCAGCTGGAGCGCGCGATGTTCGAGGTCAAGCGGGTCATCGTCGGCCAGGACCGGATGGTCGAGCGGATGTTCGTGGCGCTGCTGGCCCGCGGGCACTGCCTGCTCGAAGGCGTGCCCGGGGTGGCCAAGACGCTCGCCGTGGAGACGCTGGCCAAGGTGGTCGGTGGCACGTTCTCCCGGGTGCAGTTCACCCCCGACCTGGTCCCCGCCGACATCGTCGGCACCCGGATCTACCGGCAGAGCAACGAGCAGTTCGACGTCGAGCTCGGCCCGGTCTTCGTCAACTTCCTGCTGGCCGACGAGATCAACCGGGCGCCCGCCAAGGTGCAGTCGGCGCTGCTCGAGGTGATGGCCGAGCACCAGGTGTCGATCGGCGGCAAGAGCTACGACGTGCCCGACCCGTTCCTGGTCATGGCCACGCAGAACCCGATCGAGCAGGAGGGCGTCTACCCGCTGCCCGAGGCGCAGCGCGACCGCTTCCTCATGAAGATCATCGTGGGCTACCCGACGGACGCCGAGGAGCGCGAGATCGTCTACCGGATGGGGGTGAGCGCGCCGGAGCCCAAGCAGGTCTTCACCCCGGCCGACCTGCTCGCCCTGCAGCGCCGGGCCGACCAGGTGTTCGTGCACAACGCGCTGGTCGACTACACGGTCCGCCTGGTGCTGGCCACCCGAGCCCCGGCACAGCACGGCATGCCCGACGTCGCCCAGCTGATCCAGTACGGCGCCAGCCCCCGCGCCTCGCTCGGCATCGTCCGCGCCACCCGCGCCCTGGCCCTGCTCCGCGGCCGGGACTACGCGCTCCCGCAGGACCTGCAGGACGTCGCGCCGGACATCCTGCGGCACCGCCTGGTGCTCAGCTACGACGCGCTCGCCGACGACATCCCGGCCGACCAGATCGTCGCCCGGATCATGCAGGCCGTGCCGATGCCGTCGGTCGCCTCCCGCCAGGGCGCCTCGCCGAACGGCGGCCAGCACCCGCAGGGGCCGAACGGGGCGCCGCCGGCCGGGCCCGGCGGGATCCAGCCGACCAGTGGCATCCCGGCCGGCGCGCCGGTGTTCCCGCAGAACGGCCCCTGGCCGCACCCATGAGCCAGCCCGTCGGCAGCCCGCCGGCGCCGCTCGACGAGGCGGCGCGGGCCGAGGCCGTGCTCGCCCGCCTGCAGCTGCTGGTCACCCGCAAGCTGGACGGCCTGCTCCAGGGCGACTACGTCGGGTTGCTGCCCGGTCCGGGCACCGAGGCCGGCGAGTCCCGGGAGTACCGGCCGGGCGACGACGTGCGCCGGATGGACTGGCCGGTCACCGCCCGTACCACGCTCCCGCACGTGCGCCGCACGGTCGCCGACCGGGAGCTGGAGACCTGGATGGCGATCGACCTGTCGGCCAGTCTCGACTTCGGCACCGCCAAGTGGCTGAAGAAGGACCTGGTGATCGCCGCGGCCACGGCGATCACGCACCTCACCGCCCGGGGCGGCAACCGCGTCGGCGCCGTCGTGGGCACCGGCTGCGCCGTACCGGAGAAGGGCTCCTCGGTGTTCTTCCGGAAGCGCGCCGCGGCGGCGGAGCCGCCGGGCCCGTCGGTGGTCCGGATGCCCGCCCGGCCGGGCCGCAAGGAGGCGCAGGGACTGCTCCGGGCCATCGCGCGCACGCGGGTCCAGCCGGGGCGCGCCGATCTCGGCGAACTGATCGACATGCTCAACCGGCCGCCCCGGCGGCGTGGCGTGGCCGTGGTGATCTCGGACTTCCTGGCGCCGGTGGAGAGCTGGTCGCGGCCGGTCCGCAAGCTCGGCGTCCGGCACGACGTGCTGGCCGTCGAGGTGGTCGACCCCCGTGAGCTGGAGCTGCCCGACGTGGGCGTGCTGACCCTGGCCGACCCGGAGACCGGCGCGCTGCACGAGGTGCAGACCGCGGACGCCCGGCTGCGCGAGCGCTACGCGGCCGCGGCCGGCGAGCAGCGCGCCGCGATCGCCCGCGCGCTGCGCGCGGCCGGCGCCTCCCACCTGCGGCTGCGCACCGACACCGACTGGCTGCTGGACATGGTCCGCTTCGTGGCCGCCCAACGACACGCACGCACCCGGGGGACCACTCGATGATCCGCTTCCTGGCTCCGTGGTGGCTGCTCACGCTGCTGCCCGTTCTCGCCGTCGCCGGCGCCTACGTGTGGCGGCAGTTCCGCAGGCGGTCGTACGCGATGCGCTTCACCAACGTCGACCTGCTGCGCACCCTCGCGCCGAAGGGGCTGGGCTGGCGCCGGCACGTCTCGGCGGCCGCGTTCCTGCTGATGCTGGCGGCGCTGGCGTTCTCCACCGCGCGGCCGTCGGTGGACACCGAGCAGCCGCTGGAGCGCGCCACCGTGATGCTGGCCATCGACGTGTCGCTGTCGATGCAGGCCGACGACGTGGCGCCGACCCGGATCGAGGCCGCGCAGGAGGCGGCGAAGGCGTTCGTCAACGAGCTGCCGCCGAGCTACAACCTGGGCCTGGTGTCGTTCGCGAAGGCGGCGAACGTGCTGGTCGCGCCGACCAAGGACCGCGCCGAGGTGCTGGCCGGGATCGACGGGCTGACCCTGGCCGAGGCGACCGCCACCGGTGAGGCGGTGTTCACCTCGCTGGACGCGATCCGCTCGGTGCCGTCGGACGGCGCGGACGGCGCGCCGCCAGCCCGCATCGTGCTGCTCTCCGACGGCTACCGCACGTCCGGCCGCTCGATCGAGGACGCCGCGACCGCCGCGGCCGGGGCGAACGTGCCGGTCAGCACCATCGCGTTCGGCACCGACACCGGCGTGGTGGACATCCGCGGCCAGCTCCAGCGCGTGCCGGTGGACCGGCTCTCGCTGCAGGAGCTGGCGGAGCGGACGAAGGGCTACTTCTACGAGGCCGCCTCGGTGAGCGAGCTGAAGAAGGTGTACGAGGACATGGGCAGCTCGATCGGGCACCGGACGCAGCCGCGTGAGGTCACCCAGTGGTACGCCGCGACAGCCCTGCTGCTGGCCCTGCTCGGCGCCGCGACGAGCCTGCTCTGGACGTCGCGCCTGCCGTGACCGTCCGGCCGCCGTGGCCCGCTACGGGCCCGCCTCCTGCCGTGGGCGGCCCTGCTCCGGGGCGTGTCGTCCAGCCGTGGGCCCTACGCGGTGTGCCCACGGAGTGTTGTGCGAGGGGCGCCCGCGCGATGGTGGGGGAGGGGCGCTCACGGAGCGTCGGGCGGGCGCGCTCAGGGCGTGTTGTGCGAGGCCAGGACGAAGAGCAGGACGACCCACGCGGTCATGACGGTGAAGCCGAGGGGAGCGATCAGGTTCTTCATGGTGGAGCCACCTACTTCCGCTTCGTGACGGGCGGTGAACGAGCGCGGGTCACGTCGCGGCCATGCCCGTTCCCGGCGTCGCGGCGCGCACGACACGGCCGGCCCCCCGCAAGGCAGGGTCGAGCCGGTGGGAACGGGTGGGAGAGTCTGGTCAGCGGTCAGAAACGCTGACGAGCGTCCCGGCCACGACTAGGAGGATCGCTATCTCGCACAGCGATCACCTCCGCAAAGTCGTCGGGCCAGGGCCGCCGGGAACTGTACCCCTTAAAGACTACTTAAGAAACTCAGGCTCCACACAGGTGGCCCGGACCACCCGGACGGGTCACTCGCCCGCGGCCACCAGGCCGGTCTCGTAGGCGAAGACCACCGCCTGCGCCCGGTCCCGGAGCGAGAGTTTCGTCAGGATCCGCCCCACGTGCGTCTTCACCGTCTGCTCCGCGACCACCAGGTCGGCGGCGATCTCCTGGTTCGACCGGCCGCGGGCGATCAGCCGCAGAACCTCGGTCTCGCGCGGGGTGAGCGCGTTCAGCGCCACCGGCCGGGGCCGGTGCTTGCGCGGGCGGTCGGCGAACTCGGCGATCAGCCGGCGCGTCACCGAGGGCGCCAGCAGCGCCTCGCCAGCCGCCACCACCCGCACCGCGTGGACCAGGTCGGCGGCCGGGGCGTCCTTGAGCAGGAAACCACTGGCGCCGGCGCGCAGGGCCTCGTACACATAATCATCAAGGTCGAAGGTGGTCAGGATGAGAATCCGGGGGCCTCCGGCCAGGCGCCGGGTCGCCTCCAGCCCGTCCATCACCGGCATCCGCACGTCCATCAGCACGACGTCGGGGTTCAGCGTGCGGGTCGCCGTGATCGCCGCCGCGCCGTCCGCGGCGTCGCCGACCACCAGCAGGTCGGGCTGCGCGGCCAGCAGCGCGCCGAAGCCCTGCCGCACCATCGCCTGATCGTCCGCGATCAACACTCTGATCATCGCGCCTCCGGCTGCCGTGGGATGCGGGCGAGCACCTGGTAGCCGCCCTCGCCGTCCGGCCCGGCGGTCAGCTCGCCACCGAGCAGTGCCACCCTCTCACGCATCCCGGTCAATCCATGACCCGGCTTGTGCCCGGCGCCGGGCGCGGTGGTCAGCTCGTTGACGACCCGCAACTCCAGGAGATCGCCATCGGCGCGAGCGGTCAGCCGGACCGGGCCGCCGGGCGCGTGCCGGGCCGCGTTGGCCAGGGCTTCCTGCATGATCCGGTACGCCGTGAGCCCGGCCGTCCCGTCGATCCCGGCCAGGGTCGGCAGGTCGCCGGTGACCGGCAGCCCGGCCTTGCGGGCGGTGGCCACCAGCTCGGCGATCTCCGCGTACCCCGGCTGCGGCGCCCGTTCCGCCGCCTGGTCCGCCGAGCGCAGCACCCCGAGCAGCCGGCGCATGTCGGTGAGCGCCTCCCGGGCCGCTCCGGCGATCGAGGCCAGCTCGTCCTTCGCCTCGTCGGGCAACCCGGCCAAACGGTACGGCGCCGTTTCGGCCTGCACCGCGATCATCGACATGTGGTGCGCCACCACGTCGTGCATCTCCCGGGCGATCCGGGCGCGTTCCTCCAGCACCGCGCGTCTGGCCCGCTCCAGCTCGTTCAGCTCGGTCTGCTCGGCGAGCAGCTCGCGGGTGCGGCGGCGGGCGGAGGCGATGTTGCCGAGCGCCGCGACCGCCACGATCATGATGCTCGCGCCCCCGGAGTTCTTCCCGCCGAGCAGCAGGACTCCGATCACGGTGAGCGTGGTGGCCCAGAGGGTGACCAGCGAGCTGCTGACCGTGGCGAGGCGGCCGAGCACGAACAGCGTGCCGAGGATCTGCACGGTGTTCCACGGCCAGGGCTCCTCCGGCCCGGCGTCGACCACGCCCAGGAAGACCATCACGAACGTGAGCCGCCACGCGTTCACCGGCAGTCGGTAGCAGACGGCGACCGGCAGCACCGACCCGATCGCCAGGATCGCGATCAGGATCGTCGGTACGTCGCGGTGGGCGAGCAGGTACTCGTAGGCCGCCGCGCCGATTCCGACCAGCCCGACAAGGATCAACGGAAGCAGATATCGCAGCCGGCCGCGGGCGGGTGGGCGCGGCGCCTCCCGGCCGAACGTGAGCCGAACCAACGGCCCCATTACACCGTTTCGCGACCCTGGGCCAGTACTCTCCATCCCCAGCAGGGTAGGGCGCGGTGACCGTACTGTCGTCGCCCTGCGGTACCCCCTACCCGGGTATGACCCGTACCTCGTTGAAGGAGTGCGCTGTGCCTCGCACCGTGTTGGTGACCGGCGGAAACCGCGGCATCGGCCTGGCCATCGCCCGGGCGTTCGCCGACCAGGGCGACCGGGTCGTCGTCACCCACCGCGGATCGGGCGCGCCCGACGGCCTGCTCGGCGTGCAGTGCGACATCACCGACGCGGCGTCGGTCGACGCCGCGTTCAGCTTCGTGGAGTCCGAGATCGGCCCGGTCGAGGTCGTGGTCGCCAACGCCGGCATCACCGACGACACGCTGCTGCTGCGGATGTCCGAGGAGCAGTTCGAGCGGGTCCTGGACACGAACCTGACCGGCGCGTTCCGGGTCGCCAAGCGGGCCAGCGGCAAGATGTTGCGGGCCAAGTGGGGCCGGTTGATCTTCATCTCGTCGGTGATCGGCCTGTACGGCGGTCCCGGCCAGGTGAACTACGCCGCGTCGAAGGCGGGCCTGGTCGGCATGGCCCGTAGCATCACGCGGGAGTTGGGCACCCGGAACATCACGGCGAACGTGGTGGCCCCGGGGTTCATCCAGACCGAGATGACAGACGTCTTGCCGGAGTCGCGCAAGGCCGAGATCATCAAGGCCGTCCCGGCCGGTCGCCTCGCGACTGCCGACGAGGTCGCCGCGGCGGTGACCTTCCTGGCGAGCGACAGTGCGGCGTACATCTCGGGCGCCGTGCTGCCGGTCGACGGGGGACTCGGGATGGGGCACTGAAATCCGAGAACTTTTTCAGGAGAGAATGTTGTCTGGACTGCTGGCCGGCAAACGGCTGCTCGTCACCGGCGTCATCACCGACGCCTCGATCGCCTTCTCGGTGGCGAAGCTCGCGCAGGAGAACGGCGCCACCGTCGTGCTGACCGGCTTCGGCCGGCTCTCGCTGGTGGAGCGGATCGCCAAGCGGCTCCCGGAGCCGGCGCCGGTCATCGAATTGGACGTGACCAACCAGGAGCACCTGGACTCGCTGGGTTCGCGGGTCCGCGAGCACGTCGACGGGCTGGACGGCGTGGTCCACTCGATCGGCTTCGCCCCGCAGAGCGCGCTCGGCGGCACCTTCCTGGAGACGCCGTGGGAGGACGTCGCGCAGGCGCTGCACGTCTCCACGTACTCCTACAAGTCGCTGGCCACCGCGTGCCTGCCGCTGATGGACCAGGGCGGCTCGATCGTCGGCATGACCTTCGACGCGACCAAGGCGTACCCGCTCTACGACTGGATGGGCGTGGCCAAGGCCGGGCTCGAGTCGGCGTCCCGCTACCTCGCCATGTACCTGGGCAAGCACGGGATCCGCAGCAACATCGTGTCGGCCGGGCCGCTGCGCACGATGGCCGCCAAGTCGATCCCCGGTTTCAGCGACTTCGAGGACGCCTGGACCCGGCGGGCACCGCTGGGCTGGGAGCTGGAGAACCCGGAGCCGACCGCCAAGGCGGTCTGCGCCCTGCTCTCCGACTGGTTCCCGGCCACCACGGGGGAGATGGTGCACGTCGACGGGGGTTACCACGCGATCGCCGCGTGAGTGACACCGCTGACAGCCGACGGGTTGCGGCGGCGCCGCCGGCCGGCCCGGTGGCAGGATGGTCGGGTGGTTTACGACGCGTTCGTCCTGCTCTCCTTCGGTGGGCCCGAGAAACCCGATGACGTGATGCCGTTCCTGCGCAACGTGGTGCGTGGGCGCGGCGTTCCGGACGAGCGCCTCGCCGAGGTGCGTGAGCACTACATGCACTTCGGCGGGGTCTCCCCGATCAACCAGCAGTGCCGCGACCTGCTGGCCGCGGTGGACACCGAGTTCGCCGCGCACGGCATCGGCCTGCCGACGTACTGGGGCAATCGCAACTGGCACCCGATGCTCGCCGACATCGTGGCGCGGATGCGCGACGACGGGGTCGAGCACGCGCTCGGCTTCGCCACCAGCGCGTACGGCGGCTATTCCTCCTGCCGGCAGTACTGGGAGGACATCGCCGCGGCGCGCAAGCACGTCGGGCCGAAGGCGCCGGTGATCAGCAAGCTGCGGCAGTTCCACGACCACCCGGGCTTCGTCGAGCCGCACGCCGAGGCGGTCCGCGCCGCGCTGGCGACCCTCGACCCGGCCCGCCGCGGCACCACCCGGATCGTCTTCACCGCGCACTCCGTGCCGATCGGCATGGCCCGCAACGCGGGTCCCACCGGCGGGCGCTACACCGCGCAGCTGGAGGAGACCGCCCGGCTGGTGCACGAGCGGGCCGCCGGTGACCTGGGCTACGACCTGGTCTGGCAGAGCCGTTCCGGCCCGCCGCAGGTGCCCTGGCTGGAGCCGGACGTCAACGACCACCTGGCGGCGCTCGCCGAGAAGGGCATCACCGACGTGGTGGTCAGCCCGATCGGGTTCGTCTCCGACCACCTGGAGGTGATCTGGGACCTGGACAACGAGGCGAAGGACACCGCGTCCCGGCTCGGTCTCGGCTACGCCCGCGCGGCCACCCCCGGCGTCCACCCGAAGTTCGTCTCGATGGTCCGCGAGCTGGTCGAGGAACGGCTGCATGATCATCGCCACACGACACTCGGTACGCTGCCGACCTGGGACGTCTGCCCGGCGAACTGCTGCCCACCTGCGAAGCGACCTGGAGCCGTGCAATGAAGGAACGCAAAGCCATCGAGAGCTGGCTCACCGACATGGACGGGGTGCTGGTCCACGAGGGCCAGCCGGTGCCCGGCGCGCCCGAGTTCGTCAACCGGATGAAGGCGTCCGGCAAGCCGTTCCTGATCCTCACCAACAACTCCATCTACACCCCGCGTGACCTGCAGGCCCGGCTCACCCGGATGGGCTTCGACGTGGACGAGCAGTCGATCTGGACGGCCGCGCTGGCCACCGCGCAGTTCCTGGCCGACCAGCGGCCCGGCGGCACGGCGTACGTGATCGGCGAGGCCGGCCTGACCACCGCGATGCACGCCGCGGGCTACGTGCTGACCGAGTTCGACCCGGACTACGTGGTGCTCGGCGAGACCCGGACGTACAGCTTCGAGGCGATCACCAAGGCGATCCGGCTGATCAACGGCGGCGCCCGGTTCATCTGCACCAACCCGGACGCGACCGGCCCGTCCACCGAGGGCCTGCTGCCCGCGGCCGGCTCGGTCGCCGCGATGGTGTCCAAGGCGACAGGCGTGAAGCCGTACTTCGTCGGCAAGCCGAACCCGATGATGATGCGCTCGGCGCTGAACGCGATCGGCGCGCACAGCGAGACCACCGCGATGATCGGCGACCGGATGGACACCGACGTGCTCTGCGGTCTCGAGGCCGGGCTGGAGACGATCCTGGTGCTCACCGGCATCAGCAGCCGGATGGAGTCGGAGACCTACCCGTACCGCCCGTCCCGCATCGTCAACTCGGTCGCCGACCTGATCGACGAGATCTGATCAGCCGGACGGTTCCGGGAGGTGACTTCCGGGACCGTCCTCGTAGTCGTGCCGGATCCGGGCGCGCTGGGTGACCCGCACCAGGCTGGCCAGCCGGATCCGCGCGCGGTCCGGCAGCTGTTTGAGGATGAGCTGGCGGTCGTGCATCGGCACCACGGAGAGCAGCAGCGCCGCCGAGGTGACCGGCATGTCGGCGAGCGTCATGGCCATCCGGCTGGGGGACACGATCTGGGCCAGCCGGCGACGCGAGTCCGCCTCCATCTCGACCGACAGCAACTCGGTGAAGTCGGCCATAGGCATCGCGTCCAGCAGGACCCGCAAGGTCGGCGGGCGGCATTTGATCACCACGAAGGAGAGCCGGTCCGGGTTCTGCACCAGGGCCGGCATGATCTGCAGTTTCTGGCGCAGGTGCGCCCGGCTGAAGATGATCAGCAGCGACTCCGGCGGAACGTGTCTGAGCACCTCCGCCTTGGCCGCGTCGGGCCGCAGGTCGGCCAGGATCTGCGCGGCCAGCTCCGGGTCGACGGCGGCGAGCATCTGGGCCGCGTCGTGCGACGGCACCCGGGCGACCACGTCGGTGGCCAGCAGCGGGGGCAGCGAACCCAGGATGTGCGCCGACTTGCGGGTGTTGAGCGTCGAGATCAGCAGGTCGGCCAGCTCGCGGTCGCCGCTGAGCGCCAGGCGCCGGACGAGATCCGCGGGCAGCGAGTTGAGCACCAGGCCGGCCAGCGTCCCGGGCAGGGACTTGAGGATCTCCGGCACCCGGCGGGGGTGGGAGTTCAGGATGTAGCCGACGATCTCCTGCCGGCTGGCGTGCAGCGTCGTGGAGTTCATCTTCGCCGGGTCGTGCCCGGTCTCGTCGATGTATTCGGCGATCTGCGGCGGGGACCTGCGCCGCGGGGTGGCGACCAGGGGATGGGTCGGTTGGATGCTGGGCTCGGGCGCGGAGGGGGCGTCCCCGTCCTCGTGGTCGCGAGCCCGGACCCACAAGGTGCGGAACTCCTCGGCGTCCCCGCCGAGAGCCTGCACGATCGCGTGGAGAATGGGCCAGGTCGGCACGCCGCGGGTGCCGGTGAGCGCCATGTGAACGGCGGTGTGGCTGAGCGTGCGATGGGTGGAGTCGGCGATGGCGCGCATGCTGGGCTCGCCGGCATATCGGTGTAAACGGTGTAGGCGGTGGAACAGCTCCTGGACCGGTCCCGCCGGGCCGGCATAGCGCCGCAGTGGCATCGCGTGCTCTCCTCCACGCTTTCGGCCTCAGGTGGAAGCCGTACGTCAGCCTGGTGTAAACATCCGTAAGCCAGCTATGGTTGAGCCGCCGATTCGCCGCTAAATAGCAACGTCACCTGGTGGCGGCCCCCTTTCCGGGGGCGGCGGCTCGGTGCCCGAGGTGTCGCTGTCCTCGTCGCTCTGGAAGGCCCGAAGGCGCGTCACCCGACCACACGAGATGCCCTCACCTTCGTGGTGAGGGCATCTTGCGTCCGGCGGATGCCCTGGAACAGGGAAAGGGCCCGGGGCGCAAGGATCGCTTCCGCACACCGGGCCGTTCCCGAGATGCCGTGCTGCCGAAAGGGTTACCTGGAAGGCCCGAACAGCGCGTCACCCAACCACACGAGACTCCTGACACCCAGGGCCGCTTCTTGGTGGCCCCGCAGCATCAGGCAAAACTCACCTGCGTGAAGTCCTGGACGTACGAATCGCCAGGATCCGCCATGCCGCGCGCGCAGCCTGGCTCGCCCGTCGGAGAGCCGGCGGCGTAACCGCCCGGCCGCTCGTCGCACGCCAGTCCATACTCGGCGGAGTCCTCCCGGTTTATCCGGATCGGATTCCGCCGCTGGTGAACCTTCGTCCATTCCCCATCCCTCCTAGGCAGGACCGGTTCGCCCATCAGGTGCGATCGGTCTTTCGTCCGGAGGAGGTTGGTGCAATGGTGTTGGTTCGAACCCGGCCGGCCCGTTGGGTGGGGGCAGGTCGTGTGTCCAACGGTGCCGGGTTGATCCGTTGTGCGCAAGTAACGTGAACCGTGGCATCAACGTGAGAAAGACTGATCGTTCACTCATCGTGATGTCACAATTGGACATTTGCCTATAAAACGTCCCGCGTCGGCTACGAAACGGCAACATATCCATCGGCGACTCGCGGAGGATTGCCGGCTTTGCTCTTTTCGGGGATCTGGGATTATGTGATCGGAATCACAGTCAACTGACTAAGCGCAATGCGCATTGATCTCAATGTGAGTTTTGGCCGTGATTGTGGTGCGCCTTTTCCGGTAAGGAGGTTCACGAATGGGTGAGAATGGCAGCACTCAGTGAGTTTGATTGGCTACTGTCCGGAGTGTTAGCGTTCTACATTGTGCCAACGGTGATCCGCCCAATTGTCACGGGCCTCGAATGGTGATAAAGAGCCCTGAGGAATCCACTCGGAGCCACGTCCGCCGGATCGGGTAGCTTCTCTGTCGTGCCAGCATGGGAAACGTCGTACTTGGGGCAGCTGCGGGAGTCGGTCGGACCCGGCCGGGTGCTGATGACCATCGGGGCGCGGGCGGTGTTGCGCGACCCGGACGGCCGCGTGCTGCTGATCCGGCGCAGCGACAACGGCCGGTGGGCGCTGCCCGCCGGCACCATGGAGCTGCGGCAGACGCTGCGCGAGTGCGCTGTCCGCGAGGTGTTCGAGGAGACCGGGCTGACCGTGCACGAGGTCACCCCGTTCGCGATCTACTCCGGTGAGCGGCTGACCACCAGCGCGTACGGTCAGCCGTACCAGCACGTCACGCTCGCCTGCCGGGCCGACTCCTGGTCCGGCGAGCTGCTGCGGGAGACCGACGAGACGATCGACGCGGCGTTCCACCCGGTGGACGGCCTGCCCGAGTCGACCGGCCCGAACACCCGGCAGACCCTGGACGACCTGGCGCGCTTCGAGAGCGGCGCCTCGTTCGTGCTCGCATGACCGAGGTCGTCGCCGCCGCCTGGGTGTGCGTCCGGGACCGGCGCGTGCTGGTGGTCCGCGCGCACCGTTCGGACGCCTTCTACCTCCCCGGCGGTAAGCCGGAGGCCGGGGAGACCCACGCCGAGGCCGCCGCGCGGGAGGCCGAAGAAGAGGTGGGCATCGCGCTGCACGCTTCTGACCTGCGATTATTCCGTACGATTGAGGCGCCGGCACACAATCGCCCACCCGGCACACGGGTCCGCCTGGTCTGCTTCACCGGGAAGTCGGACGCCACCCCGGCCCCGGCCAACGAGATCGCCGAGCTGGCCTGGTTCACCTCGCCGGACGCCCCGCGCTGCGCCCCGGCGATCCGCCTGCTCCTGGACGAGCTGGTCAGCGCCGATCTGATCGATTGAGCTGGAACCAGCGGTTCACCACCTGGGTGTGCAGGCCGAACCCGAGCTCGGCCGGCCGCTGCAGGACCTCCAGCCCGAGCGACTCCACAGTGGGCGGCGCCCCGGGCAGTTCGCCGGGCCCGGCCAGGTGAGGCAGCAGTCCGAAGACCAGCAGCGTGCCGTCCGGGGCGCTGAGCGTGTCGAAGAGCGTCACGTCCGCCGGGTCGCCCTCGATCCCGGTCTCCTCGTCCAACTCGCGCACCGCTGCGGCCTGCCAGGTCTCGCCGGACTCGATGAAGCCGCCGGGCAGCGCGAGCCGGCCGAGCGCCGGCGCGATGCCGCGGCGTACCACCAGCAGACCGGAACCGATCGGCTGCAGCGCGACCGCGACAGGGGTCGGATTGCGGTACGTCGTCTCGCCGCACGCCGCGCACCGCCGCGGCCACGGCTGGTCCGGGACGAACCGGGCCCCGCAGAACGTGCAGTGCGCGTGCCGGTCCGGCGTCATGCGTGCAGCGGGGAGTTGCAGGCGGCGACCAGCGCCTGCCGGCACGCCGCGGTGAGCGGGCGCAACGCCTCGTCGCGCTGCTGCGCCTCGTAACCGTTCACCGCGCCGCCCGGAGCGTTCGTCTCGGCCAGCGCGAGGACCTGGTCCAGCACGCCGGCCCGGGCGAACAGCCGCCGCGATCGCGGGTCGAAGCCGGGTGGCAGGGTGGCCGTGCTCTCCGGCCGGCGCAGCGCCTGCAGCGCGCCCGCCAGCTCCGGCTTCCACTGCGCGACGTCCAGTTTGGTGAGCCGGGTGGTGGCCTCGGCGAGCGCCGCGGTCAGCTGCGCCTCGGCCTCGGCCGCGCCCATCTGGAACACCGGCCGGTGCTCCGGCGCCGGCAGGATCCGCCAGACGACCGTCTCGAACTCCACACCGGAGCCGGACGTGTGCCGGCGCACCTCGGGCACCACCCCGAACTCCGGCGTGATCACCGCCTCACCGGCGAGCAGCGCCGCGCCGGTCAGCGGGCCGGGGCCGGGCAGGCCGCGTGGGTCGCCGGGGACCGGGAGCACCAGGCGGATGTCGTCCGGGTGCAGTTTCGCGAAGGCCGGCAGGCCCTGGCCGAGCGGCACGTCGGTCCAGGTGCCGGGGGCGTCCGCGACGAGGTGCTCCTCGTCCGCGGTGATCTCCTCGGCCACGTCGTCGAGCGGGACGAGCCCGGCGCGCCAGGCCCGCACCCAGGCCACGAATCGGGTGGACCGGCGGGCCGTGCGGGTGGCCGCATCTGCTGCGGGTGACATGCGAGCAAGGGTACGTGCCATCGCGGAACCTTGTCTCGACTCGGAGCGTCACCCCGGTGTGTCCGGAAGCACGCGTTACCGTGCGGATCATGTGTGGGGAGGACGTGCTGTCCGGCAACTGGCGCCGGCGAAAAGTGATCCCGGAGGTGGACGCCGAGCCGGACCTGGTCGTCGAGGATGCGGACTCCGGGTTCTGCGGCGCGGTGGTCGGCTTCGAGCTGGGCGCCGTGGTGCTGGAGGACCGGTTCGGCAAGCGGCGCAACTTCCCGCTCGCGCCGGCCGCGTTCCTGCTCGACGGGCAGCCGGTCACGCTGCGGAAACCCGTGCCCACGGCGGTGCCCGAGCGGCGCAGGACCACCGCTTCCGGGTCGATCGCGGTGGCCGGCGTCACCGCACAGGTGGCCAAGGCCAGCCGGATCTGGGTGGAGGGCCTCCACGACGCCGCCCTGGTCGAGCGGATCTGGGGCGACGACCTGCGGATCGAGGGCGTGGTGGTGGAGCCGCTGGACGGCATCGACGACCTGGCCGCTGCCGTCGCCGAGTTCCGCCCGGGACCCCGCCGCCGCCTCGGCGTGCTCGTCGACCACCTGGTGCCGGGCTCCAAGGAGAGCCGGATCGTGGCCTCCGTCACACATCCGGACGTGCTGATCACCGGCCATCCCTACGTCGACGTCTGGCAGGCGGTCAAGCCCGAACGGGTGGGGCTGCGCGAGTGGCCGGTCATCCCGCCCGGCCGCCCGTGGAAGGAGGGCGTCTGCGCCGCCGTCGGCGTCCGTGAGCCCGCCGACATGTGGCGCCGCATCCTCGCCTCGGTGCGCAGCTACAAGGACGTCGAGACGCCATTGATCAACTCCATGGAGCGCCTGATCGACCACGTGACCGGGTGAGCTGCTCACCTCCGGCTCAGGGCGTGGCCGATCCGGGCCGCCGCTTCGCTGAGGCGGTCCGGCGGGTGCGCGGCGTAACCGAGGACCAGACCGGGAGGTCCCGGCAGGCGGCGGTGCCAGCTCAGCGGATGCACCAGCACGCCCGCGGCCCGCACCCGCTCCGCGAGCTCCACGTCGTCGCCGCCCGGTAGCTCGATGAGCAGGTGCAGGCCGGCCGCCACGCCGCGGACCCGGGCCCGGGGCAGGTGCGTGCGCAGCCCGGCGATCAGCGCGTCCCGGCGGGCCCGCTGCCGGACCCGGACCGACCGCAGGTGCCGCTCGTAGTCGCCGGTCGCCAGTAGCTCGGCGAGCACCAGCTGGGGGAGCGCGGAACTGCCCAGGTCGCTGGCGTGCTTGGCGGCCAGCAGGTCGGCCTGCAGCCCGCGCGGCGCGATCAGCCAGCCCAGCCGCATCCCGGGCGCCAGCGACTTGGAGACGCTGCCCAGGTGGGCGACCCGTTCGGGCGCGGAACCCTGCAACGCGGCGACGGGCGCCCGGTCGTACCGGTGCTCGGCGTCGTAATCGTCCTCGACGATCAGCCGGGGACCCTCGTTCACCCAGCTCAGCAGCTCACGGCGGCGCTCCGGGGCGAGCACGGCGCCGGTCGGGAACTGGTGGGCCGGGGTGAGCAGCACGGTGTCCAGCCCGGTCGCCCGCAGCGGCCCGACGAGCAGGCCGTCGTCGTCGACCGGGACCGGCTCCGTCCGTACCCCCCAATGTTCGATCTGATCGCGGGCCCCGCGCGAACCCGGATCCTCGACCGCCACCGCGGCTTCGCCGCGGGCCCGCAGAACCTGCGCGAGCAGGGCCTGGCCTTGCGCGACGCCGCCGCACACCAGGATGTCGTCCGCCTCGGCCGAGATCGCGCGGGTACGGCGGAGCCAGCCCACCAGCTCGACTCGCAGCCGCGGAGCGCCACCCGGGTCGCCGTACCCGAGGTCGGCCGAGCTCACCCGGCTCAGCACCGCGCGTTCCGCCCGGAGCCAGGCGGCCCGCGGGAACGCGGCGAGATCCGGCACGCCGGGGGCGAGGTTGAGGTCGACGCCGTCCGGGGTGGAGAGCGGCAGCCGCAGCTCGCGCAGCGTCCGGCGCCGGTCGGCGGCGGGTCTCGGGACCGCCGCGGCGTGCCGCTCGATCACCGTGCCGGAGCCGGTCCGGGCGTCGGCCAGACCCTCGTCGACCAGGCGCTGATAGGCCTGGACCACGACGCCCCGGGAGACGCCGAGCTCCGTGGCGAGCAGCCGGGTGGCCGGCAGCCGGGTGCCGGGCGCCAGCCGTCCCGCCGCGATCGCGGTCCGCAGCCCCTCGGTGAGCCAGCCGGTCAGGCCCTTGGCCGGCGCGTCCCCCGGGCGCAGCTGGAGGAAGTCGCTTCCGCGGTCGTTCACCATTGGTCCACTTCATCACGCCGGAATTGGTCCTCGAACCGGACCATACCCGTCGCCAGGATGAGACGCATGAAGGCGTCACCCATCCTCGCTGGCGCGGCCGGCATGGTCTTCGTGGGCGGCAGCGTCGCGGTCTCCGGCCACCTCGCGGACGCGCCGAACCTCACCGTCCAGGCCCTCCGGTACGCCGTGGCCTGCCTGCTCCTGCTCGCCTGGGCGGCCCGGACCGGCGTCCGGCCGCACCTGCCCCGCGGCACGGAGTGGCTCTGGCTGCTCGGCGTGACCGTCGCCGGCCTGCTGGTCTTCAACATCGCGCTGGTGCACGGCGCCGCGCACGCCGAGCCGGCGGTCCTCGGCGTGGCCGTGGCCTGCGTCCCGATGCTGCTGGCGGCCGGCGGCCCGGTGCTGGACGGCCACCCGCCGGCGGCCCGGGTGCTGCTGGCCGCCGCCGTGGTCACGCTCGGCGCGATCCTGGTCGAGGGACTGGGGCGGGCGGACCGCGCCGGGCTGCTGTGGGCGGTGGTGACGTTCCTCTGCGAGGCGCTGTTCACCCTGCTCGCGGTGCCGGTGCTGGGCCGACACGGGCCGCTCGGGGTGTCCGTGCACGCGACCTGGCTGGCGGCCCTGCTGTTCGGCGTGCTCGGGGTGTTCGCCGAGGGCCCGTCGGCGGTCTCCCGGCTGCGCCTCGACGACGTGCTGGCCGGGGTCTACCTGGCGGTGGCGGTCACGGCTGTGGCGTTCCTGCTCTGGTACACCTGCGTGGCCCGGCTCGGCCCGGGGCGGGCCGGCCTGCTCACCGGGGTGGCGCCGGTCTCGGCGGCGGTGACCGGGGTGCTGCTCGGCGGTCCTGTGCCGAGCCCGCTGGTCTGGCTGGGCGTCGGCACTGTCGCCGCAGGCCTCGCCCTCGGCCTGGTCCCCCGCCCGCCCGCTGCCCCACCCCCATGGCGGGACACCCCTGGCCGCCAGCCGCAAGCGCCCAGCCGGCGGCCAGGGGCGCGCCCGGCCGCCTGAGCGACCTCTGACGGGCCGACACCACCAGCCTCACAGTCAGGCCAGGTGGTGGGGGTTCCGGCTGTGGACGAACGTGGCGATGTCGATGTTGTCCACCCGGCCGTCGGCGGTGCGCAGGACGGCCAGGATCTCGCCCTCGTTGTTGCCGTCGACGCCGCGCCAGCGGCCCGGTCCCTCGCGGCGGAAGACCGTGCGATGACCCGGCCCGGTCATCACCAGGTCCGCGCCGTCCGGGGCGATGTCGTATTCCCGGCCCATCCACCACCAGCGGCCGCAGATCTCCGCGGCCTCGCCGGTCGGCGGCGCGGGTGGCCGCCAGGCCGGCGCCGCGGCGGGCGGCTCGCTGTCCAGGACCGTCGTGAGCGTGCGCAGGCTGAGGTCCTTGATGCCCTCGGCGCCGCTCAGGCCGTACGCGTTGGCGAAGACGACCACGCCGGTCCGGGAGCGGCGGTGCACCGCGAGGTGGGCGACGTAGCCGGGCATCGAGCCGCCGTGGCCGACGTAGACGCGCTCGCCGACCCGGAACAACTGCGGGCCCAGGCCGTGACCGGAGGTCCAGGACTCCAGGTCGGCGATGGCGACCGGGGCGCACATCTCGTCGACCGTCTCGCGGGCCAGCACCGCCGGCGCCGGGTCGGCCAGGAAACCGGCCCACGTGGCCATGTCGGTCGCCGTGGACCAGAGCTGGCCGGCCGGGGCCATCGCGCCGGAGTCCGGGCGCGGCTCCTCGTGCAGCGTCCCGCCGAGCGGGTGCACGACGTAGCCGCGGGCGTACGGCTCGGCCGGCAGGTAGCTGGTGCGCGTCATGCCGAGCGGGCCGAGCACCCGCCGGGTGACCAGTTCCGCCCAGCTCCGGCCGGTGATCCGGGCCAGCACGGCGCCGAGCAGGCCGTAACCCAGGTTGGAGTAGCGGTAGCGGCGGAACGGGGGGCCGGCGAGCTTCTCGCCGGTCAGGCCGGCCAGCAGTTGCCCGACGTCGCCGCCGGGGTTGCGCTCCCACCACGGGCCGTCCGGCTCGCGCTGCAGGCCGGAGACGTGGCCGAGCAGCTGGCGCAGCGTCACCCCGCCGGCCGGGGTGCCCGGCAGGTGCCGGTCGAGGCGGTCGTCGAGGGCGAGGAGGCCCTCGTCGCGCAGTTGCAGGACCAGCGTCGCGGTGATCGTCTTGGTGATCGAGCCGAGCCGGTACTGCGTCTCCGGGTCCGGCCGGGGGCTGTCGCCGGCCCCGGCGAAGTGCAGCACCGCCCGGTCGCGGAGCACGGCCAGGGCGAGCGACGGCACCCGGCCGCGGGCCTGTGCCCGCGCGGCGATCTCGTCGACCCGCCGGGTGGTCTCCGGAAGCAGCGTCACGATGGGGTGTCCTCCTGTGGTGCGAGCGAGCGACTGACGGGTACAACTGTCCGGGCGGCGGGCGGGTACGCGACGTGTGGGCATCGCCGGAGATGCGCGGACGTGACACGATCGTTGATGTGGAAGCCGTTCTCTGGATCGTCCTCGCCATCGCACTGGCGATCGGTGAGGCCTTCACCGCGACCATTCTGATCATCTTCTTCGCGGCCGGCGCCGCCGCGGCCGCGCTGGCGGCCGCCCTGGGCGCCCCGCTGCTTCTTCAAGTCATCGTGTTCGCACTGGTCTCGGGGCTGTCGGTGGCGGCGATCCGGCCGGTGATCATGCGGCACGCGCGGTCCGCGCTGGAGAGCGGGGACACCCCGTTCGGCATCGAGGCCATGGAGGGCCATCACGGCACGGTGCTGGAGGACGTGGACGCCGACCACGGCCAGATCCGGATCGAGGGGGAGATCTGGCAGGCCCGCTCCTTCGACGGCCGGGAGACCTTCGCCGCGGGGCTTCGGGTCCGGGTGGTCAAGGTCCGCGGGACCACCGTCCTGGTCTGGCACGACGATCTGCCCGACATCTGAGAACACCCACCACATAGGTATTAGAGAGGCGCCATGGATGCCGTCATCGTCCTGGTCTTGGCCATCGCACTTCTGGCGATCATCACGATTGTCCGGTCCATCCGGATCATCCCGCAGCAGCGGATGGACGTGGTGGAGCGGCTCGGCAGGTACAAGCGGACCCTCAGCCCGGGTCTGAACCTGCTGGTCCCGTTCGTCGACGCGGTCCGCAGCAAGGTGGACATGCGGGAGCAGGTGGTCTCCTTCCCGCCGCAGCCGGTCATCACTTCGGACAACCTGGTCGTGTCGATCGACACGGTGCTCTACTTCAAGGTGGTCGACCCGGTGCGGGCCACCTACGAGATCGCCAACTTCCTGCAGGCGATCGAGCAGCTGACCGTCACCACGCTGCGCAACGTGATCGGCTCGCTGGACCTGGAGCGGGCGCTGACCAGCCGTGAGGAGATCAACCGGCACCTCTCGACGGTGCTCGACGAGACCACCGGCCGGTGGGGCATCAAGGTCACCCGGGTGGAGATCAAGGCGATCGAGCCGCCGCCGAGCATCCGCGACTCGATGGAGAAGCAGATGCGCGCCGAGCGGGAGCGCCGCGCCACCATCCTGAACGCCGAGGGGCACAAGCAGGCGCAGATCCTCACCGCCGAGGGTGAGAAGCAGGCCGCGGTGCTGCGTGCCGACGGTGACCGGCAGTCCCGGATCCTGCAGGCCGAGGGCCAGGCCAAAGCCATCCGTACGGTGTTCGACGCGATCCACACGGCGAACCCCTCCCAGAAGGTGCTGGCCTACCAGTACCTGCAGGCCCTGCCGCAGATCGCGAACGGCTCGGCGAACAAGGTGTGGATCGTGCCGACCGAGCTGACCAAGGCGCTGGAGGGCCTGGGCGGCGCGCTCGGCGGTCTGGCGAACATGGCCGGCGACGTCCCGACCGATCGGGTCGACGCGAACGCGGTGGAGCGCGAGGCGGTGGAGGCGGCGGAGGCCGCGGCCGCCGAGGCGCAGCGGGTCAACGCGGAGGTGCGCGCCGCCGAGGCGCAGGTCTCCGGTGACACGCAGGAGACCGCGGCGCTGCCGGCGAGCCCGCCGGTGCCGCCGTCGTCGGCGATCGGCGGGGCCGACTACGACGGCGAGCGGCAGCCCGACCGCGCCTGACCCGGGCTGCCCGGACACCGGGTGGTCTGCCCGATTATGGGCGGACCACCCGGCTTTTCTAGAATTTCGTGAGATACGGCTCACAGTCTGCCGCGAATTTGGCATGCTTCGACTCGGATTTCCGACCGGTGCCCCCGGCCGCTCGGCGTGTTGCCCCTGCGAGCGAGGCGGAGCCATGAGCGTCACCCATCGTCAAACCGCGAGCGGCCGACCCCTGCGGGTGGCCCCGGCCTGGGTCGGCGCCGCGCCGGCCGGGTCCGCCGCGGACCACTACCGCCTACCGGTGCGTGACGCCGTCTGGATCTGGTCGGTACGCAGGTTCGCCCGGCTGGCCCTGTGGGCGCTGCCGGCCGCCGCGGTGCTCTACGGCTGGTTCACCCTGGGCGTGCACGTCCCGCCCGGGCCGCTCCCGGTCGGCCTGCTCGCCGGCTGGCTGGCCATCATCGCGCTGATCGCGCTGGCCGGCCTGCTCGCCGGGTCGCGCACCCGGCGGATCGCGCTGACCGGCCTGCTCGTCGCGCTGGCCGGCGCGACCCTGCTGCTGCCGCTGGCCGCGCTGCCCGAGGAGTTCGCCGCGGACGCGGTCGCCCTGCCCCCGGGACAGGTGCACCTGCTGGTCGAGGCGGCCTGGGCGCTCTCCGGATCCGGGGTGCTGCTGCTCGGCTGGGCGGTGTTCCGCTCCAGGCTGGTCAACCCGGCCGACGGGGTGCTGCTGATGCTGGCCGCGGTGGTGCTGGGCGCCGGATCCTACGCGGTGAAGCCGGTCCCGACCGTCGGGGCGCTGCTGCTGCTCGCCGCCGGGATGGGCCTGGCCTGGACCGGCGGGCGGCTGGTACCGCGCGGTTGAGACCGCCCCGGACGGGTGACCGGTCGCGCCGGGCGGCCGGGACCGGCCGGGACGGGTGGCCGGCCGGTGCGGCGTGGCCGAGACTGACCGCATGGCACGTGTGATCGCGGACATCTCGATGTCGCTGGACGGCTTCGTCACCGGCCCCGGCCCGGGCCCGGAGAACGGCCTGGGTGACGGCGGCGAGGCACTGCACACCTGGGCGCTGCGCCCCGACCCGGTCGACTCCGACGTGCTCGACGAGACGGTCGCCGCCACCGGCGCGGTGATCATGGGCCGGCGGCTGTTCGACATCGTCGACGGCCCGCACGGATGGAACGACGAGATGGGGTACGGGGCGGGCCGCGCCGCCGAGCCGCCGGTGCTCGTGGTGACCCGCACCCCGCCCGGTCACGTCCGCCTCGCCGGCCGGATGACGTTCGTGATCGACGGCCTGGCCAGCGCGATCGCCAAGGGCGCCGCGATCGCCGGCGACCGGGATGTGGTGATCATGGGTGGGGCCCAGGTGATCCGGGGCGCGCTGGACGCCCGCCTGGTCCACGAGCTGCGGCTGCACCTGGCGCCGGTGCTGCTCGGCGCGGGCACCCCGCTGTTCACCGCGGCACACTCCCGGCGGCTGCGCCAGGTGCACGTGCGCGCGTCCGGTCAGGCCACCCACCTGACATACCTCGTGGGCTGATCTGGTCGACTTGGGCGCGTGCCCGACGTTCACCTGATCACCGACCCGGACGACGAGCGGCTCGGCGACTACCGCGCGCTGACCGACCTCGAGCTGCGTACCAAGTGGGAACCACCGAACGGCCTGTTCATCGCGGAGGGGGAGCTGGTGCTGCGGCGGGCGCTGCGGGCCGGCTACCGCCCCCGGTCGTACCTGATCGACGCGAAACGCGTCGCCCAGCTCGACGACCTGGGCGACGACGCGCCGGTCTACGCGGCCACACCCGAGGTGCTGGAGCGGGCCACCGGCTTCCACGTGCACCGCGGGGTGCTGGCCTCGTTCCACCGGACGCCGCTGCGCGACGCGGCCGAGGTGATCGCCGGAGCGCGCCGGGTGGCGATCCTGGAGGACGTCAACAACCACACCAACATCGGCGCGGTGTTCCGCGGCGCGGCGGCGCTCGGCATCGACGCGGTGCTGCTGTCGCCCACCTGTGCCGACCCGCTCTACCGGCGGGCGGTGCGGGTCAGCATGGGCGAGGTCTTCGCGGTGCCGTACGCGCGGCTGGAGCCGTGGCCGGACGGGCTGACACGGGTCCGGGAGGCGGGGTTCACCGTGCTGGCGCTGACCCCGGCGCCGGAGGCGGTGCCGTTGCAGCGGCTCACGCCGGGGCAGCGGGCTCGCACGGCGCTGCTGCTCGGGGCGGAGGGGCCGGGACTCTCCCGGCACGCGCTGGCGGCCAGCGACGTGCCGGTGAAGATCCCGATGCGGCGCGACGTGGACTCGCTCAACGTCGCCGCGGCGGCCGCCGTCGCGTTCTGGGAGCTCGGCCGCGACGACGGGAGCGACTGAGCCGTACGGCCGGAAAGGTCCGCGGGCCGTGCCGATGGTCGCCGACCGGGTGTCGACGGGCGGCCGGTGCGGGAGGATTGGCGTGACGGCCGCGGGCGCCGGCGGCAGTACGGTTGTACGGTTGGCTCGTTCCGCTACTGGAGGGGGTGTCGGATGTCGTCTGGTCCGGGAGCGGATCCGCATCTGCTCGGCCTGCTGCGAGCGATCCGGCTCCGGCAGAGCGCGCCCGACGCGGCGACCGCCGGCGCCGCGGACACGGCCGCCGCCCTCTCCGAGATGGCCGCCGCGGAGAAAGCCGAGCAGGACGAGGACGAGGCGACGGCGGAGTCGCGGGCCACGCCGGGCCACTCCGCGGGCGTCGGCTTCCCGGCCGGGAGCCCACCGGCCGAGCCGACCGGCCAGGGGCGCGTGGGCGGGGTCGGCGCGTCCGGCCGGAGCAGCCGCGGCGCGGAGACTCCGCCCGGCCCGCCCCGGGAGGCGCCGCCGCACCGGGGCGCCGGCTCCGAGCTGCTGTGGCGCGGTGGCCAGGGCGCCGTGCTGGGCCGCTCCGGCTTGGGCGGACGCGGGCCCGGCACCCCGGACCGGGCCGGGGCGAGCGCCGCTTACGGCGTACCCCTCAACCGGGTCGATCCCATCACCGGGATCAACCCGGCCGGTCCGACGACGCCGGTGCCCAGCGTCCCCGGCGTGCCGAAGGCACGCCCGATCGGGCCCACCGGGACCGAGTTCCCCTCGGTCACCCCCGCGGAGTACGCCGCGTACGTCGCCCGCACCACGACGCGGCGCAACCTGCCGGCCGACGGCATGGACCCGGCCGACACCATGGCGCTGCGCGACACGCAACGCCTGCTCAGCACCAGTCTGACCTTCGCCGGCGGCACCGAGGAGGTGGCCGGCCGGCTGTGGCACGCGCTGCTGCAGGCCCAGCCCGACCTGCTGACGCTGCTGCCCGGCTCCGCGGAGACCCAGCGCGACCAGCTGGCCCGCGCGCTCGCCTGGCTGGTGCACCGGCTCGACGACCCGCCGGGCGTGGTGGCCGGTTGCGCGCAGCTCGGCGCGGTGCTGGCCGAGTGCGGCGTGCAGTGGAACCAGCTGCAGCTGGTCGGCGCGGCGCTGGCCGAGGCGATGCGCGCCGGGATGGCGCCGGGCGTCTGGCGGCAGGACTTCGACCAGGCGTGGCGCTGGACGTGGCAGCACGTCCACGAGTGGCTGGTGCACGGCGGCACGCTGGTCGCCTACCAGCCGACGATCTGGGACACCGAGGTGATCGGTCACGAGCTGCGCCGTCCCGACCTGGCGGTGGTGCGCCTGCGGCCGTTCCTGCCGATGCCGTACCGGCCCGGTCAGTACGCCCGGGTCGAGGTGAGCGCCGTGCCCGGCATCTGGCGGCCGTATTCGCTGGCCGGTGCCCCGCACGTGGACGACGTGATCGAGCTGCACGTGCGCGCCAAGACGGAGACCGGGGTCAGTGGGACGCTGGTGCACGACACCCGGGTGGGCGACCGCGTCCGGGTCACCCGCGCCGAGGGCGAGATGAGGCTGCCGGCCGAGCCGGGCCGCGGAGTCCTGATGATCGCCGGGGACACCGGGGTGGCGCCGATGAAGGCCATGCTGTCGCATCTGGCCGCGGCACAGGATCCGCGTCCGGCGGTGCTGTTCTGGGGCGTGCGGACCCTGGACGAGCTCTACGACGTGGACGAGCTGACGGCGATCGCCCGGCAGGCGCCGCGGGCGACGGTGGTGCCGGTGGTGTCCGAGGGCGATCCCGGGCCGTATCCGTGCGGTCTGGTCACCGACGCGGTGGCGGCGTACGGGGAGTGGTCCTCGCACGAGATCTACCTGGCCGGGCCGCCGTTGATGCTGGCGGCTACCAGCGTCGCGTTGCGCGAGCTCGGGGTGTCGCCCGAGCGTATCCACCACGACGCGCCCGAGTAACTCTCCGCCCGCCCCCGAGGGAGTCGCCCGCCCCCGACCAACTCCGTCCGGTCGCGCCGGCGGACCCACCAGGGCCGCGTCGGATCCACCCGTTCGCGCCGGCATCGTCCGGTTGCGCTGACTTCGCCCGCCTTTCCCCGGTGACTTCCGCGCGCCTTCGTCCGGCCCCCGCTCTCCGTGGTCGTTCCTCTCGCCGAGGGACCCACGCCGAGGCAGACTCGGGATGGCCCCCACCCGCGGGTAGCGCCGCCCGGCTGGTCCGGAAAAGGAGTGTGCCGGGCGCCCGGAGAGACCCTGGGCGCCGGCCCGGCCAGCCGGCGGCGCGGAGGCTTGGTGGTACGGGGGTCGGTCGCGGGTCGCGCTGATCGGCGGGGTGGGGGACTCGGGTGGAGATCGACGAGCACCTTCTCGGGGTGGCCGCTCCGGCCCTGCGGTCGGCCGCGCTGCCCGCGCTGCGGCTGAACGCCGGCGCCCGGTGCGCGCCGGATGCCCCGGGCACGCGCCTCGGCGGCGTACCCCTGCTGGCCCCGGGAACCGCCTGGCCGCGGTCGCCCTCCGGCAACGCGCAGTCCTTCCTCGGCCAGCTCGACGCCGACGACGTGAACGCCCGGCTCGGCGCGACGATCCTGCCGGCCGGGACCGTGCTCGGGTTCTTCTACGACTGGGAGGAGCAGCGCTGGGGCTTCGACCCCGCCGACGCCGGCCACTGGCGGGTGGTGACGGCCCCGCTGGACGAGGCCGTTCCCACCGGCGGGGAGTCGTTCACCGCGCACACCGTGGCCAGCGTGGCGGTGTGCACGATCCCGGCGATCGACGAGCCGGCGGCCGGCGTCGCCCGGGCGGACCGGCGCTGGCGGCGGCGGGATGCGCTCGAGGACTTCTACGCGGCGCTGGAGAACGACGAGCGGGTGCCGCTGCACCGGGTCCTCGGCTGGCCCGATCTGCTGCAGGGCCCGATGCAGCTGCAGTGCCAGCTGGCCGCGAACGGCGTGCGCCACGGCAACCCGGCAGGCGTCGAGGGCGCGCGGGTCGCCGAGCTCGGTCCGGGAGCGGCGGACTGGCTGCTGCTGTGGCAGATCGACACGGACGACACGATGGACTGGGTGTGGGGTGACTCCGGCCGTCTCTACTACTGGATCCGCCGTCAGGATCTGGCCGCCGGGGATTTCGGGCGGGTCTGGCTGGTGCTCCAGTGCGCCTGACCCGCGGGGCCGCCCGGTTGAGCCTCAACGGGTCCGACCGGCGCCGGGCACGCCTGGGCGGCGCCTCGCGGCGCCCGGCTCTGCCGGCACGCCTGGACGACGCCTTTCAGCGCCTGGACGACGCCTTTCAGCGCCTGGACGACGCCTTTCAGCGCCTGGACGACGCCTTTCAGCGCCCGACCGCGCCGGCCGCGCCCGGGTGGCGCCCCGAAGGCCCGACTCGTGCCGGGCGCGCGCCCCCGGCCGTGCCCCGGCGCGCTTTCGCCGGCGCGGGGGCGCGCCTTCGTCCGTACCACCGAGTCGCGGCCGCTGCGGGCGCCGGTCAGAGGGCGTCGTCCAGCAGCTTGAGGTAGGCCGGCGGGATGTGGTGCTCACCGCCCGGCGTGAACACGTTGCTGTGCGACGCGTCGTCCCACGCCGAGGCCGGCACGGCCGCCCGCAGGGCCACCAGCACCGGCGCGCCGTCGGTCAGCATGGAGAGCGCCACCAGGCACTCCTCGGCCTCGCCGACGCACTCGAACGGCTTGTGCGCGTCGACCCCGAGCAGCTCCAGGAAGCCCGGCACCTGAGCCTCGTCGGCGAACAGGTCGTGCCCGAAGATGTGTGCGAGCCGCTCCCGCGGCATGTGCGGCGCCATCGCCAGGAACACGAACCGGCACTTCGGACAGTCACCGCACCAGCGCGCCGTCGGGTCGTGCAACTTGAACGCCTTGTTACAGCTTGTAACAACATCGTCGTACGCTGTGTGGCCGGCGAACAGCTGGGCGATGTGCAGCTCGGAGAGCGTGCGCAGCAGTGAGAAGTACGGGTCGACGAGCCCGGTGTGCGCCGTCACCGCGTCCCGCAGCAGCCCCTCGGCGAGCACCCCCTTGGACCACTGGTGGTTCACCTCGCGACCGTTCCAGATCAGGTTGGGGTCGGAGGCGGAGCGCTCGTTCGACATCACCACCGGGCCGAGCCCGTGCCAGACCGCGGTGGCGATCGCGATCAGCGAGTTGATCGCGGTGACCGGGATGTGCCCGTTCAGCGCGCCGGCCTTGTTCAGCTCGAACAGGCGCGGGTCCAGCTTGCGGCGGGCGGCCAGCGCGGACAGGCCGGAGGCGGCGTTCACGTTCTCGATCACCGGGTTCGGGTTCACCGAGAACGGCACCGGGTCGAGCCCGGCCGCGCGCAGGATCTCCAGCGTGACGATCGAGTCCTTGCCGCCGCCGACCGCGGACAGCGGCCGCCCGGTGACCTCGACCGGGGCCGCGGCGGGCAGCGTGCCCGGCGTCTCGACGGTCAGCTCCAGGACGTGCGGGAGCTGGTTGCGGTACGCGTACTCGGCGAGGCCGTCGGTGTAGATCCGGGTGAACCAGGTGGCCACCTCGGGCGCGACCGGCCGCGGCGCGAGCACCCGGGCCGGGGCGCCCACCTTGTAGTAGCTCACCCCGGCGACCACGTGCAGCAGCTCGAGCACCCGGTGCAGGGTCTCCGGGACGTCCGTGGGACCCGCCGGCGCCGGCAGCGTGATCGTCTCGGTGAAGCGCAGGGGCTCCGGGCCGTCGAGCACGTAGTCGAACGTGGCGACCCCGGTCACCGGGTCGAACGCGTACGAGGGGAAGCGCATGACGTCGAACTGCACCCGAGAACTCCTGTCTGACGGCCGACGGGCAATATTAGTGCGGTCCCGCGAAAAACCGACTGGGGGAGACGACGTGCGCCTGGCAGATCTGCGTGGCCGATCGGTGGCGGTCTGGGGGACCGGCCGGGAGGGGCGTGCCGCGGTCGACGCGATCGCCCGGCACGAGCCGGCCCGGCTCATCGCGGTCAACGACGGCGCCGGGTACCTCGACGACCCCTGGGACGACCCGCGCGCCCCGCTCGCCGGCGGGGAGCACGCCTTCGCGGCCCTGGCCAGCGCGGACGTCATCGTCCGCTCGCCCGGCGTGTTCTCCACCCACCCGTTCCTGGCCGACCTGCGCGCCCGCGGCATCACGATCACCGGCGGCAGCGCGCTGTGGATGGCCGAGCACGCCGCCCGGACCGTCGGCGTCACCGGCAGCAAGGGCAAGAGCACCACCTCCAGCCTGATCAGCCATCTGCTCGCGGCGGCCGGCCGGCCGAACGCCTACGGCGGGAACATCGGCGTCCCGCTGCTCGATCTCCCGCCGGCGCAGCTGTACGTGCTCGAGCTCTCCAGCTACCAGTGCGCCGACCTGACCGACTCGCCCCGGGTGGCGGTGGTCACCTCGCTCTTCCCGGAGCACCTGGACGCCCACGGCGGCGAGCGGGAGTACTACCGGGACAAGCTGAACCTGCTGCGCCACGGACCGGATCTGATCGTGGTCAACGGCGCCGACGAGCGCCTGCGCGACGAGATCCGCGGCGTCACCGACCGGAACGGCTTCCCGCCCGTGCCGGCCGGGGCCGGCGACTCCCGGTTCCGGGTCGAGGACGGCACCGTCTTCTGCAGCGACGATCCGCTCTTCGCCCGGGAGGCGCTGCCGCTCAAGGGCCGGCACAACGAGCGCAACCTGTGCGTGGCCCTGGCCGTGCTGGACGGCATGGGCGTCGACGTGCTCGGTGAGCGGGCCACGCTGGAGGCCGCGGTCCGGTCGTTCCCGGGGCTGCCGCACCGCCTGACCGAGATCCCCGACGCGTCCGGCGTGACGTTCGTCGACGACACCCTCTCGACGTCGCCCTATGCCACGATGCACGCCGTGGAGGCGTACGAGGGGCGGCCACTCACCGTGCTGGTCGGCGGCACCGATCGAGGGCTGGACTACGGTCCGTTGCGGGACTTTCTGGCCTCCCGGGAACTCACCGTGATCGGGCTGCCGGACAGCGGCGCGCGCATTCTGTCCGAGTTGTCCGCTCTGCCGAAGATCACCACGCACCTCTCCGAGGATCTCGCCGACGCCGTCCGCATCGCTCGTGAGGTCACTCCGGCCGGCGGCGTGGTCTTGTTGTCGCCTGCCGCGCCGAGCTACGGCCGCTTCCGCAACTTCGAGCACCGTTCGGAGGCCTTCGCCGAGGCCATCAGGGCCACCGCATAACTCTCCACATCACTTCATGCCCCGGTACGCCCGGAGCACCGTCCCGCGCGGCCCCCTTCCATCGCCTGTCCGGCCGCCGCCTCCCGCACGCCCGAGGCGCCCGCAGGCGCCAGCCGCCCGGTCCCGGCCGGCCATGAGGGGCGCCTCGGGCGTGCGGAGCCACCTCTGGGCGCCAGCCGCTCGGCCCCGGCTGGCGGTCAGGGGTGTCTCAGGCTGTCGAGGGCTTCTGGGTGCCGGGGTTGACCGGGGTGAAGGGCCGGGGCCGAGGGCTCGGGCGTACCGGAAATAATTTTGATCTTGTTTCGGGAGTAACGGCTGTGTTTCGGGGAGTGACCGGGAAGCGCCGTTCGGCTGATCGGCCGGTGGCCGATCGGGGAGCCCGGCAGCGCCGATCGGGGGACGGCAAAACGGGCGCAAGTCGGACATGTGATGGCGGTCACGCCGTATGGGTCATTTCCGGATCGATGGCCGTCATCCCACCTCGCCGAAACACGCGTTCATCACCCCAGCTCAGGTAACGGTTTGAAAACTTCACCCACAGTCTTGACACAGGGGGGCGGTTAGTAAGAACTTTTACCGCGACAGTAAACAGTCCTTCCTGAAAGGGTGACCGATGGCTGAGCCGGAGATGGACGGCACCGCGTCGACCGCGGTCGCCGACTCGCCGGCCCGCGACCAGGCTGCCCCGCACGGGAGCGACCAGACGATGCGGGACCGGCTTGAGCAGGGCCTCTGGGGCCGGAGTGAGTCCCGCGCCCGGACCGACGGCGGCAAGGGCGAGTCCCGCGCCCGCAACGACGGCAACAAAGCCGACCGGGCCACCGAGCGGGAGACCGGGAAGGACGCCACGCGCACCGTGATGCCGGACCACGGTCGTACTGCGAATGAAAAAAGCGACCACGGCGTCCTGGTCCGCGTCCGGACCCTGCTGCCGGAGTTCACCGGCGCCCTGCAGCGCGTCGCCGAGCAGGTCCTCGCGGACCCGGCCGCCGCTTCCCGGGCGACCATCGTGGAGCTCGCCGAGCGGTCCGGCACCTCGCCGGCGACCGTGACCCGGTTCTGCCGGGCGCTCGGCTTCGACGGTTACGCGGATCTGCGGCTGGGCATCGCCGCCGAGACCGGGCGCGCCCGGCTGGCCGGCTGGACGGTGGACATCGGCCGGGAGATCCAGCCCGGCGACCCCCTGGAGCGCGTGCTCGGCCAGATCATGGCCGCCGACACCAGGGCCATGCACGACACCGCCTCGCTGCTGGATCTGGGCGAGGTGGAGCGGGCCGCGGTGGCGATCGCCGGCGCGGCCCGGGTCAACATCTTCGGCGCCAGCGGAAGCGCGCTGGTCGGCGAGGAGATGCAGTTCAGTCTGCACCGCATCGGCATCCCGGTGTGGGCCTGGACCGACGTGCACAACGGTCTGGCCAGCGCCGCGCTGTCCCGGCCCGGCGACGTCGCGCTCGGCATCTCGCACAGTGGCGAGACCGGCGAGACGATCGAGCTGCTCGCCGAGGCGAGCAGCCGGGGCGCCACCACCATCGCGCTCACCAGTTTCCCCCGATCCCCGCTGGCCGAGCTCGCCGACATCGTCCTGCTCACCGCCACCCAGGCGACCACGTTCCGGCCGGACGCGCTCTCCGCGCGGCACCCGCAGCTGGTGGTCCTCGATCTGCTGTACGTCGCCGTCGCGCAGCGCACCCACGAGCGCTCGCACGCGGCCTTCCAGCGCACCGCCCAGGCCGTCCACGGTCACAAAGCGGCGAAAGACACCTGATCCCGTACCATCACCGATTTTTTGAATTCGCATCCCTTCGGGAGGAAAAGTGAAGCGCAAGATCGCGGTTGCCGCAGCGCTCGCTGCGACGCTGCTGGGCACGGCCGCGTGCGGCTCCGGCGGCGACGACAACGGCACAGCCTCGGCCAACACCAAGGTCGACGGCACGGGCAAGACGATCAAGGTCTGGCTGATGGTGGACGCACAGACCTCCTGGAAGAACGTCGTCGAGGACGCGAGCAAGCGGTTCACCGCGGCCACCGGCGCCCAGGTGAACGTGGAATACCAGCAGTGGGCCAACCACCTCACCAAGCTGGACGCGACGCTGGCCGGCACGGACGTGCCGGACGTGGTCGAGCTCGGGAACACCGAGTTCTCCAAGTACGTCTTCAACGGCGGCTTCGCCGAGGTGAACAAGGCCGACTTCGAGAACTCCGGCACCTGGCTCTCCGGCCTGTCCGGCGCCTGTGAGCTGGACGGCAAGACCTACTGCGTGCCCTACTACGCGGGCGCCCGGGTGCTGGTCTACCGCACCGACCTGTTCAAGGCGGCGGGCATCGCCGACGCCCCGAAGACCTACGACGAGTTCCTGGCCGACGCGGACAAGCTGCAGTCCGGCAACAAGGACAGCAAGTTCGGCGCGTTCTACATGCCGGGCCAGTACTGGTACGCCGCGATGTCCTTCGTGAAGTCGACAGGCGGCGACATCGCCAAGAAGGACGGCGACAAGTGGACCGGCCAGCTCTCCCAGCCGGCCTCGCAGCAGGGCCTGCAGCGCTGGGTGGACGCGGTCAAGAAGTACTCCAAGGCCGACGTCACCAAGAACGAGAACGACCAGGCCAACATCTTCTCGCAGGGCCAGGCCGGCATGTTCTACGGCAACGCCTGGGAACAGGGCGTGGCCGAGGAGGTCCACAAGGACCCGAACGACCCGACCTCGCCGATGGTCCCGACCAAGGTGAAGGGCAAGCTGGCCGCCGCGCCGATGCCGGAGATCCCGTCCTTCCTCGGCGGCTCGAACCTGGGCGTGACCCAGAAGAGCGGCAACAAGGAGCTGGCCGCTCAGTGGATCAAGTACTTCACTGACAGCACCTCGATGTCCGGCCTGGTCAAGGCCAACGCGCTGCCGAACGCGACGGCCCTGCTGGACAAGGCCGCCGCGGACAACCCGACGATCGCGCCGGCCGCTCTGGCCGCCAAGCAGAGCTGGTTCCCGCCGAACGCCGAGAAGTGGGCGGACGTCGAGAAGGGCAACGTCCTGCAGACCATGCTGACCGACGTGCTGACCGGCAAGAAGACCGTCGCCGACGCCACCAAGTGGGCCGACGACCAGATCAACACCACTCTCAACGAGTCCTGACGACCAGGTGCCGCCCGCGCCGCGCGGGGCGGGCGGCACACCCCTCGTGGAAGAGGACTAGCTGATGCAAGCCGTCGACTCCCCGACGACCCGGCCGGCGCCGCCCGGCGGGGGCACCGAGCAGCGAGCGGCCGTCCCGCGGCCGTCGCGGCGCCGTCGCGCCGACGCCCGGGTGCCCTGGCTGCTCGCGCTGCCCACCCTGGTGGTGCTGGTGGCGCTGCTGGCCTACCCGCTGTACCGGATGATCGTGCTGTCCTTCCAGAACATGCGGCTGCGGGAGCTGCTGACCGGGCTCACGCCGTCGTGGGTCGGGTTCGACCAGTACGAGAAGGCGCTCACCGACTCGACGTTCTGGGGCGTGGTGGGCCGTACCGCCGGATTCACCGTGGTCTCGGTGATCCTCTCGGTGCTGGCCGGGCTGGGCGTCGCCCTGCTGATGCGCCGCGTGCACCCCAAGGTCCGGCTGGCCATGATGATCGCGATGATGTTCGTCTGGGCGCTGCCGCAGCTGGTCGCGGCGCAGACCTTCCGCTGGCTGACCGACTCCGACTTCGGTGTCCTGAACTACCTGATCGACAAGTTGCCAGGGGTGGACTACGCGAACCACAGCTGGTTCGTGAACCCGTGGCAGGGCTGGTCGCTGGTCACCGTCCTGGTGGTCTGGGCCGGCATCCCGTTCCTGGCGATCTCGCTGAGCGCCGGCCTCACCCAGGTGCCCAAGGAGCTCCTGGAGGCGGCCACCGTGGACGGCGCGACGTCCCGGCAGGCGCTGCGCAACATCACCCTGCCGATCCTGAAGCCGCTGCTGACGATCGTCACCACGCTCTCGGTGATCTGGAACTTCGGGTTGTTCACCCAGACCTGGGTGCTGCGCGACGGGCACCCGGAGCCGTATTACCAGACCCTCGCGACGTACTCGTACACCCAGGCGTTCGGGCAGTCCAAGTACAGCTACGGTTCGGCGATCGCGGTGATCACCGTGCTGCTGATGCTCGGCGTGATGGTCTTCTACATCCGCCAGATGTTCAAGATCGGGGAGGTGGACTGATGGCCGCCGCGCGCCAGGACGACCAGGTGCTGACCGTCGGCCGCAGCCGGCTCGGCACGATCTTCGCGAACACCGGCGGAGTGCTGTTCGCCCTCGTCATGATCTTCCCGGTGTACTGGGTGCTGAACACCGCGCTGAAGCCCCGCGACGAGGTGATGAGCTTCCGGCCGTACTTCGTCCCGGCACACCCGACCCTGGACAACTTCAGCTCCGCCATCAAGGCCGAGAACTTCGTCGAGGGCTTGATCAACGGCCTGGTGATCACGCTGTTGGCGGTGGCCGCGGCGCTGGTTGTGGGCTTCCTCGCGGCGCTCGCGATCGCCCGGTTCGCCTTCTACGGCCGCAAGGCGATCATCCTGGTCATCCTCTGCGTCCAGTTGGTGCCGCTGCTCGCCCTGATCATCCCGCTCTTCCTGATGCTGCAGAAGGCGAACCTGACCAACAGCCTGATCGGCGTCTCGTTGGTCTATCTGATGCTGCTGCTGCCGTACACGGTCTGGACGCTGCGTGGTTTCATCGCCGGCATCCCGAAGGAGCTCGACGAGGCCGCGATGATCGACGGGTGCACGCGAGCCCAGGTGTTCTGGAAGATCATCCTGCCGCTCACCGGGCCCGGTCTGGTCGCCACCGCTGTCTACGGCTTCATCCAGGCCTGGAACGAGTTCATCATCGTCAACACGCTCAACAGCCCGGCCAAGCAGAACCTGATGGCGTGGCTGCTGCAGAACCAGACCGAACGCGGTACCGCCTGGGGCCCCCTCATGGCCGGTGCGATCATCACGTCCCTGCCCGTGGTGATCTTCTTCCTGTTGATCCAGCGGAACATCGCCACCGGGCTGACCGCCGGCGCCGTCAAGGGCTGAACCGAACTCTGTCACATCCGAAAGGACATCGATGTCTGAGATGACCAACTCTTCGCTGGATCGTCGTACCCTGCTCCGCCGCGCCGCCGCGGTGGGCCTGGTCGCGGCGCCCGGTGTGAGCCTCCTGAGCGCCTGTGCCGGCTCCGACGACAGTGGCGACACCAAGCAGGCGACCGGCACCAAGTCGGCCGACAACCCGCTGGGCATCGACCCGAAGGCCGGCGTGGAGATCGTGATCTTCGACGGTGGTCTGGGCACCAAGTACGCCACGGACGTCGACACCCCGCTGTTCAACAAGAAGTGGCCGGACGCGAAGATCACCTACTCGGCCACCCAGCAGGTGTCCACCACGATCAAGCCGCGGCTCAACGCCGGGTCCCCGCCCGACATGATCAACAACTCCGGCTCGGACATCATGGACTTCGGCGCGATCGTCAAGGCCGGCCAGGCGGCCGACCTGACCGACCTGTTCGCCGCCCCGTCGCTGGACGTCGCCGGCAAGACGGTCGCCGAGACGCTGGTCCCGGGGGCCGTGCAGCAGGGAACCTACGGCGGCAAGCCGTACGCGGTGAACTACAACTTCACCGTCTTCGGCCTCTGGTACAACAAGAAGCTGTTCGAGAAGAACAACTGGACCGTCCCGACCACCTGGGCCGACTTCACCGCGCTGCTCGACAAGATCAAGGCGGCCGGCATCACGCCGTTCGGCTACGCGGGTGCCAACGCGCCGTACTACATGGTCCGCGCGATCATGACCAGCGCCGCGAAGATCGGCACCGAGCAGGTGCTCAAGGACATCGACAACCTGAAGCCGGGCGCCTGGACCAACGACGCCGTGCTGCAGGCGGCGAAGGCCTGGGGCGAGGTCGGCACCAAGTACGTCGACAAGTCGTTCCTCGGCCTCAAGCACACCGAGGTCCAGCTGCAGCATAACCAGGACAAGGTCGCGTTCTACCCGTGCGGCTCCTGGCTGGAGAACGAGCAGGCGGCCAGCACCCCGGCCGGCTTCGAGTACGCGATGATGCCGGTCCCGAGCGTCACCGCCGCGGACAAGCTCCCGGCGACCGCGATCAACGCCGCGGCCGGCGAGATCTACTTCGCCGCGGCCAAGGGCAAGAACCCGCAGGGTGGCAAGGAGTACCTGCGCACGATGCTCTCCAAGGAGGCGGCGCTGGAGTTCACCAAGCTCACCAAGTCGCTGACGGTGGTGGCGGGCGCGGCTGACGGCGTCACCATCAGCCCCGGCCTGACCAGCGCCAACGACGCCCTCAGCAAGGCCGGTCCGGACGTCTTCGTGGGTTACCTGTTCGACACCTGGTACAAGAAGCTGGACGACGCCTCCCGCGAGGCCGCCAACCAGCTGATGTTCAAGGGCGGCGACGCGCAGAAGTTCTGCGACACGATGGAGGCCGCCTCCCAGGCGGTCGCGAAGGACTCCTCGATCGCCAAGTTCCCCCGTTCCTGATCCGGCTCGTCTCAACCCCCTAGGCAGGTGTCATGCGGCACGGCAAGTACCCCTTCATCATCGGTTTCCTTGTCGTGCCGCTGGCGCTCTACCTGGTCTTCGTGGTCGGCGCCTATCTACAGATGTTCCAGCTGTCCTTCACGGACTGGTCGGGCTTCGGCGGGTTCCACTACGTCGGCTTCGACAATTTCGTGAAGCTCATGGAGGATCCGGTCTTCTGGATCGCCCTGCGGCACAACCTCTACATCCTGATCGCGATGCCGATCGTGACCATCGCGATCGCCCTGTTCTTCGCGTTCCTGCTGAACGTCGGCGGCAAGAGCCGGGGCGGCACGACCCAGGGTGTCCGGGGGTCCAAGGCCTACCGGATCATCTTCTTCTTCCCGCAACTGCTGGCCCTGGCCATCGTCGCGGTGATCTTCGGCCGGGTGTTCGGCCCGGACCGCAGCGGCATGCTCAACGGACTGTTCCCGGATTCCTGGTCGCCCTGGCTGTTCCTGGCCGACGAGCGCTGGGCGCTGCTCTGCATCGCGGTCGTGCTGATCTGGCAGCAGATCGGCTTCTACGTGGTGCTCTTCTCGGCCGGCATGGGCTCGATCGGGCAGGAGATCTACGAGGCGGCGGCCCTGGACGGGGCCACCAAGGTGACGCTGTTCTTCCGGATCACGCTGCCGCTGCTCTGGGACACCCTGCAGGTCGCCTGGGTCTACCTGGGCATCGCCGCGTTCGACCTGTTCGCCCTGGTCAACATCATGTCGGTGAACAAGGGCGGGCCGAACAACGCGACTCAGGTGCTGAGCTACCAGATCTACCTGAACGCCTTCCAGAACTCGCAGGCCGGTTACGCCTCCGCGATCGGCGTGGTGCTGTTCTTCCTGACCCTGACGTTCGCCGCCCTGACCCTGCGGGTCACCCGGCGCGACGCCGTCGCCTGATCCGCGGAGACATCGATGACGAACCTGGTTACCACGCCGCCCGCGGTCGCCGCCCGGCCCGCCCCCGCCGAAGCCGGGAAAGGCCGGGTCAACCCGCTCAACGGGGTCGCGCACCTCGCCCTCTTCCTCTGGGCGCTGGTCACCGCCGGCCCGCTGATCTGGGTGCTGCTCGCCTCGTTCAAGAGCAACACCGAGATCTTCCTGGGCAAGCCGTTCTCGCTGCCCGAGCACTTCTCGCTCAAGACGTACACCGACGCCTGGTCCGAGGCGCACATCGGGCAGTACTTCGTCAACAGCATCATCGTGGTCGCGATCAGCACCGCCGGCACCATGCTGCTCGGCTCGATGGCCGCGTACGTGCTGGCCCGCTACCGCTTCCCGGGCAACCGGGCGATCTACTACCTGTTCGTCTCCGGACTGGCGTTCCCCACGTTCATGGCGCTCGCCCCGATCTTCGGCATCGTCAAGAGCCTGGGCCTGCTGAACACGTTCACCGGCCTGATCCTGGTGTACATCGCGTACTCCCTGTCGTTCACGGTGTTCTTCCTGACCGCCTTCTTCCGCACGCTGCCGCACGAGATCGACGAGGCGGCGCTCGTGGACGGCGCCGGCCACCTGCGGCGGTTCTTCCAGATCATGATGCCGATGGCGAAGTCCGGCCTGATCAGCATCACCATCTTCAACATCGTCGGCCAGTGGAACCAGTACCTGCTCCCCGTGGTGATCATGCAGGGCTCCGGCTCGGACACGAACTGGGTGCTCACCCAGGGCATCGCGAACATCAGCGTCCAGGCCGGCTACCACGCCGAGTGGTCCACGCTGTTCGCGGCGCTGACCCTCTCGATCATCCCGATGATCGTCGTCTACGCGATCTTCCAGCGGCAGATCCAGGCCGGCCTCACCGCTGGCGCCGTCAAGTAGAAATGACCATGTGCTGGTAGCGGTTCTCCCTGACGGTCGGCTCCAGGATCTGCATGCCGACGGGCGGCCGGCCGGAGCGCCTCACCAGGCGCCCGACCTGCCGGCGGCGATCGCCGTGCGCGAGGCCGCCGAGCAGCCGCGCTGGGTGTGGCCGGCCACCGCCGGCATCTACCCGGTGCTGCTGCGCGCCGGGGTCCGGGTGGCCCGCTGCCACGACCTGGAACTGACCGAGGCGCTGCTGCTGGGGCACGCCGGTCGCTGGGGTGAGCCACGGGGGCTCGCCGCGGCCACCGCGCGGCTGCGCGGGCTGCCGGTCCCGCCGGACCGGGCCCGGCCGGAGGCCGAGCCGCCCGGCTTCAGCCAGGGCGCGCTCTTCGAGGCTTCCGCGCCGCTGCCGGTCGCGCTCGAGGACCTGATCGAGGTGTACGCGGACCAGCAGCGCCGCCTCGCCGCCACCGAGCACCCCGGCCGGTTCCGGATGCTGGTCGCCGCCGAGTCGGCCGGCGCGCTGGTGGCGGCCGAGATGGGCCACACCGGCCTGCCCTGGCGCGCCGACGTGCACGACGAGCTGCTGCGCGAGCTGCTCGGACCGCCCCAGCCGATGGGCCCGCCGCGCCGCCTCGCCGAGCTCACCGCCCGGATCAACGAGGCGTTCGGCACCCACGGCCTGCACCCGGATCTGCCCGCCGAGGTGCTCCGCGCGTTCGCCCGGGCCGGCATCCAGATCCCGAACACCCGCCGCTGGGTGCTGCGCCGGGTCGACCACCCGGCGGTCGCCCCGCTGCTGGAGTTCAAGGAGCTCTACCGGATCTGGACCGCGAACGGCTGGGCCTGGCTGGACTCCTGGGTACGCGACGGCCGCTTCCACCCGGAGTACGTGCCCGGCGGCGTCGTCTCCGGCCGCTGGGGCGCCCGGGGTGGTGGCGCCCTGCAGGTTCCCAAGGTGGTCCGCCGCGCGGTGATCGCCGACCCGGGCTGGCGGTTCGTGGTGGCCGACGCCGGCCAGCTGGAACCCCGGGTGCTCGCCGCGGTCTCCGGCGACCAGCGGCTGGCCCGCGCCGCCGCCGCGGGCGACCTCTACGCCGCGCTCGCCGCGAACTCGTTCGGCGGCGACCGGGCCAAGGCGAAGCTCGCCCTGATCGGCGCCATGTACGGGCAGACCGGCGGCGACGCGCTGCCGGCCCTGGCCGTGCTCCGGCGCGACTACCCGACCGCCTTCGACTACGTCGAGCAGGCGGCCCGGATCGGCGAGAACGGTGGCCTGGTCCGGTCTTGGCTGGGGCGTACCTGCCCGCCGGCCTCCGCGCCGCGCGACGCCGGCCTCGACCCGCCCGACGAGGTGGCCCCGCCACCCGGACGGGCGAGGGGCCGGTTCACCCGGAACTTCGTGATCCAGGCCACGGCCGCCGAGTGGGCGCTGATCCTGCTCGCCACGCTGCGGACCGCGCTGGCCGGCACGCGGGCCGAGCTGGTCCTGTTCGTGCACGACGAGGTGGTCGTACACTGTCCCGCCGAGCAGGCCGAACAGGTCGCCGCGACGGTCCGGGAGTGCGCGGCGCGGGCCGGCCGGATGCTGTTCGGCGACACCGAGGTGCGGTTCCCCCTGGATGTCTCAGTGGTTGGTTCCTACGCCGACGCGAAGTGAAGAAGTGGGTATCGTTATGGGTCCGGCCGAGAGGCGCTGCAGCGGGATCACCCGTCACGCTCGACCGGTGACCCACCCGAGCAAGGGCGCCTCCGACTCTCTCGGAGGTGTTTCCCGTGACTCAGTCCGTCACCACCCTGCGCCAGTTGCTCGCCGAGCGGATCCTGGTCCTCGACGGCGCCTGGGGCACCATGCTGCAGGGCGCGAAACTGACGCCGGCCGACTACCGTGCCGACCTGATCCCGGCCGGCCACCCGCAGGACGTCACCGGTGACCCGGACCTGCTGATCCTGACCCGGCCGGACGTCATCCTCGACGTCCACCGGCAGTACCTGGCGGCCGGCGCCGACATCACCACCACCAACACGTTCACCGCGACCAGCATCGCCCAGGCCGACTACGGTCTGGAGCACCTGGTCCGGGAGATGAACGTGCGGGGCGCCCGCCTGGCCCGGCAGGCCGCCGACGAGGCGCAGGCCCGGGACGGCCGGCCCCGCTTCGTGGCCGGCTCGATCGGCCCGTTGAACGTGACGCTCTCGCTCTCGCCGAAGGTCGACGACCCGGCGTACCGCGCGGTCACCTTCGACCAGGTGAAGGCGGCGTACGCGGAGCAGATCAGCGCGCTCGCGGAGGGTGGCGTCGACCTGCTGCTGGTCGAGACGATCTTCGACACCCTGAACGCCAAGGCGGCGATCGCGGCGGCCAAGGAGGTCGCCCCGCAGCTCCCGCTCTGGATCTCGGTCACCATCGTCGACCTCTCCGGGCGTACCCTCTCCGGCCAGACCGTGGAGGCGTTCTGGCGCTCCATCGAGCGCGCCGAGCCGCTGGTGGTCGGCGTGAACTGCTCGCTCGGCGCGGCCGAGATGCGCCCGCACGTGGCGGAGCTCGCCCGCCTCTCCCAGACCTTCGTCGCCTCACATCCGAACGCCGGCCTGCCCAACGCGTTCGGCGGCTATGACCAGACGCCCGATCAGACCGCCGAGCTGATCCGCGAGTTCGCCGACTCCGGCCTGGTCAACATCGTCGGCGGCTGCTGCGGCACCACGCCGCCGCACATCGAGGCGGTCGCCCGGGCCGTCCGGGACGCCGCGCCCCGGGTGATCGACCCGCCCGCGCCGACCACCCGGTTCAGCGGCCTGGAGCCGTTCGAGATCGGCCCGGACACCGGGTTCGTGATGATCGGCGAGCGCACCAACGTGACCGGCTCGGCCAGGTTCCGCCGCCTGATCGAGGCCGACGACCACCAGGCCGCCGTCGACGTCGCCCTGGACCAGGTCCGCGGCGGCGCCAACCTGCTCGACGTGAACATGGACGCCGACCTGCTGGACAGCGAGCAGGCGATGGTCACCTTCCTGAACCTGATCGCGACCGAGCCGGAGGTGGCCCGGATCCCGATCATGATCGACAGTTCCAAGTGGAACGTGCTGGAGGCCGGCCTCAAGTGCGTGCAGGGCAAGGGCGTGGTCAACTCGATCAGCCTGAAGGAGGGCCCCGAGCCGTTCCTGGAGCACGCCCGCCGGATCCGGGAGTTCGGCGCCGGCGTCGTCGTGATGGCCTTCGACGAGCAGGGCCAGGCCGACACGGTGGAGCGCAAGGTGGAGATCTGCGCCCGCGCCTACGACCTGCTGGTCGGGGACGGCTTCGACCCGACCGACATCATCTTCGACCCGAACGTGCTGGCCGTGGCCACCGGCATCGCCGAGCACAACGGGTACGCGAAGAACTTCATCGACGCCCTCCCGCTGATCAAGCAGCGCTGCCCGGGCGCCCGCACCAGCGGCGGCATCTCCAACCTGTCGTTCGCGTTCCGCGGCAACGACGTGGTCCGCGAGGCGATGCACTCGGCGTTCCTGTTCCACGCGGTCAAGGCCGGCCTGGACATGGGCATCGTCAACGCCGGCCAGCTCGCCGTCTACCAGGACATCCCGGCCGACCTGCTGGAGCTGGTCGAGGACGTGATCTTCGACCGCCGGCCGGACGCCACCGACCGGCTCGTCACGTTCGCCTCCACGGTCACCGGCAGCGCCGCCAGGCGCGAGGTCGACCTGTCCTGGCGCGAGGCGAGCGTCGAGGAGCGGCTCAGCCACGCGCTGGTGCACGGCATCGTCGACTTCATCGAGGCGGACACCGAGGAGGCCCGGGTCAAGCTGCCCCGGCCGCTCGACGTCATCGAGGGCCCGCTGATGGACGGCATGGGCATCGTCGGCGACCTGTTCGGCTCCGGCAAGATGTTCCTGCCCCAGGTGGTCAAGAGCGCCCGGGTGATGAAGCGCTCGGTGGCCTACCTCCTGCCGTACATGGAGAAGGAGAAGGCCAAGGGTTCCCGCGGCCAGGGCAAGGTGGTGCTGGCCACGGTCAAGGGCGACGTCCACGACATCGGCAAGAACATCGTCGGCGTGGTGCTCGGCTGCAACAACTACGAGGTGATCGACCTCGGCGTGATGGTTCCCACCGCGAAGATCCTGGACACCGCGATCGCCGAGGGCGCCGACGTGATCGGACTGTCCGGCCTGATCACCCCGTCGCTGGACGAGATGGTCGCGGTCGGCGCGGAGATGCAGCGCCGCGGGATGAGGCTGCCGCTGCTGATCGGCGGCGCGACCACGTCCAAGCAACACACCGCGGTGCGCATCGCCCCGGTGTACGAAGGCTCCACCGTGCACGTCCTGGACGCGTCCCGGGTCGTCGGCGTGGTCTCCCACCTGCTCGACACCGACCGCTCGGCGAAGCTCGACGAGGCCAACCGGGCCGAGCAGGAGCGCCTGCGCGAGCAGCACGAGAAGCGGCACGCCCAGCCGCTGCTCACGCTCGCCCGGGCCCGCGCCAACCGAGAGCTGGTGGACTTCGCCGATCTGCCCACTCCGGCCTTCACCGGCGTCCGTGAGGTGCAGCCGACCATCGCCGAGCTGCGCGAGATGATCGACTGGCAGTTCCTGTTCCTGGCCTGGGAGCTCAAGGGCAAGTTCCCGGCGATCCTCGACCAGCCGGTCGCCCGGGAGCTGTTCGACGACGCCAACGCGATGCTCGACCAGATCATCGCGGACGGCTCGTTCCAGGCCCGCGGCCTCTACGGCTTCTGGCCGGCGCACGCCGACGGCGACGACATCCGGCTGGCGGACGGGCACGGCTTCCCGATGCTGCGCCAGCAGACCGAGAAGCCGGCCGGCCGCGCCAACCGCTGCCTCGCCGACTACATCGCCCCCGCAGGCGACCATCTCGGCGGCTTCGCGGTGGCCATCCACGGCGCGGAGAAGCTGGCCAAGAAGTACGAGGCCGAGCACGACGACTACCGGGCGATCATGGTGAAGGCCCTGGCCGACCGGCTGGCCGAGGCCTTCGCGGAATATCTGCACCTCAAGGCCCGCCGCGAGTGGTTCGAGCCGGACGCGCAACCCGAGCTTTCGGATCTGCACGCGGAGCGGTACCGCGGCATCCGCCCGGCCCTGGGTTACCCGGCCTGCCCCGACCACAGCGAGAAGAAGGACCTGTTCCAGCTTCTCGACACCGGCCGGATCGGGGTCAGCCTGACCGAGTCGTTCGCGATGACGCCGGCCGCCGCGGTCAGCGGACTGATCTTCGCCCACCCGGAGGCGAAGTACTTCACCGTCGGCCGGCTGGGTAAGGATCAGATCGAGGACTACGCTGCCCGGCGTGGCGTCCCGGTCGCCGAGGTGGAACGCTGGCTGCGGCCGAACCTGGCCTACTCGATCGACTGACGGGGGAGCGCGGATGGTGCCGATCGTGGTGATGGGTGTCGCGGGCTGCGGCAAGAGCACGGTCGGCAGGGCGCTCGCGGACCGCCTCGGCGTGCCCTACGCCGAGGCGGACGACTTCCACCCGCCGGCCAATGTGGCCAAGATGCACAGCGGCGTGCCGCTCACCGACGAGGACCGGGCGCCGTGGCTGGCGGCGATCGCGGCGTCCATGACGGACGGTGGGCTGGTGGTGTCCTGCTCGGCGCTCAAACGGGCGTACCGGGACGTGCTCCGCGGCGGGAACCCGCAGGCGTTCTTCGTCCATCTGGTGCTGAGCCCGGAGACCGCGACCGCCCGCGTGAGCGGGCGGGCCGGTCACTTCATGCCGAGCACGCTGGTGGCCTCGCAGTTCGCGATCCTGGAGCCGCTGCGACCGGAGGAGAACGGCGTCGGGATCGACGCCACCCTCGGTGTCGACGAGATCGTCGCCAAGGTTATTTCGAGGATGCCCACACATCGAGGTTGAGGCGCTCCAGCAGGACCGGGGCGAACAGGCCGAGCAGCGAGACGATCGAGATCACGGTGAAGGCGGTGGTCAGGACGACCGTCTCGGTCTTGCCGCCGACCTTCACCGCGAACCGGTTCGGGATGCCGACCATCCGCCACATCCGGCCGCGGCCGGTCGGGACCGGCCAGAAGATCGGCACGCCGTTCTTGGTGATCATGTCGCCGAGCAGGTGCACCACGCATCCCGCGCCGACCGCGAAACCGAGCAGCGGATAACCGCGGTCCCCCGGCAGGTTGGCCGCGGTGAACCAGGCGATCGCGGCCGAGGCCAGCGTGACGATCACCCAGCCGGCCTTCTCCGCCCACTTCTCGAACAGGCCGCGCAGCGCCAGGCCGGCCATGAAGAAGATGATGCCGACCACCGCCCACTTGCCGTAGCGCGCGGCCAGCGCGGTGGTGCCCCAGCCGACCAGCGCGGCGAACGGCAGCGTGTGCGTGAACGTCCGGTGACCGTGGTCCCGCCTGGGGTCCCGGCTCTGCCGGGTGGCCGTGTAGATCCCCAGCGAGATCTTCTCGATCACCTCGGCCACGAACAGCGAGAGCACGCCGAACGTGCGGGCGACCGTGGCGCCGCCCTGGTTGGTGGTCACCTTGCCGGACAGGTCGAAGTCGGGCAGCAGCGCGCCGCCGGCGGCCATCGCGGTGCCCACGCCGATCATCAGCGGCGTCTGGTGGTAACCAGCGAACTGGTCGAGCGCCCAGCTGCCGGCCAGCCAGGCGGCCGCCCCCGACAGCGCGTGCGACGGACCCATCATGTGCGTCGTCCCTCCCCGAACAAACTGCTGCACTCTCGCAGAGCGAACGGGGAAGATCAACGACCGCCGGGTCCACACCGGAGTGGAGTCGGCCACCCGACAGATCGGGGTCAGGGCCGGGCGTACGTCCCGATGCTGTGGCGGAACTCGTAACGGCCCCGCCGGGCGTGCCGGATCAAGCCCATCACCAGGAAGGACAACGGGAAGACCGGCCAGAAGAACCGGGCTCCGGAGAGCAGCCAGAGGGCGGTCAGCACCCCGGCGACGATCATGATGAACCCGGCGTGCCGGCGCAGGGACCGGCGTGTCGCGGCGCGGCGGTGCGGCAGGCGGGCCAGCGTCTGCCGGCCGCCGGACGGCAGGTCCCGGGTGAGCACGTCCAGCTCGTCGCGGTACTTCGCGGCGTACGCGCCGGCCATCCGCTCCTCGCCCTCGTCCAGGCCGAGCCGGCCCTCGGTCATGGCGGCGCGCAGGATCTCGGCGGTCTCCTCGCGCTCGGTGTCGGAGGTGCGCAGGCGGGCGGGGCCGGTCGCTTGTTCGGGATGCACGGTTCTCCTCCTCGGTGATGTCCGGACTCCAGGGTCCGCTCGGGGAGACCTCCGCGCGTCGGCCCGGCGAAGCATTCGCCCGGGGTTTCCGACCCCGATTTGGTACGACCGTGGGCCCATCAGTGGCGCGCAGGTACGCCCGTGGGCGTACGCCGGGAGCCAGCCCTCGGGCCGATGCCGGGGGCGCTCCGGTGACGTAGTTTCAGCGGCATGAGGGAGCGTGGCCGGGACGGGCGGCGGTGGCCGGAGGGTCGCCGGAACGCCTGGTGCTCCGACGCCCCCGCACCCCCGTCCAAGGTCCCCGGGGAGCAGCCCTCGCGGCGCCGGGCGCGGGGCGCGCACACCGGCTGGCCGCCCGGGTCCGCGGTGATCGCCACGGTCGCGCACCTGGTCGGCGCCAACCATCTGGCCGAGGGCGGCGGGCTGTTCCGGCCCTGGGACCCGCTCACCACCGTGCTCCTGCTGATCGGGCCGGTCGCGCTGTTCTGGCGGCGCCGCGCCCCGATCCCGGTCTTCGTGATCGCCTCCGCCGCGTCGGTCCTGTTCGCCACCACCGCCGCGCCCGACGCGCGGTACGGGGTGGCCCCGGCCATCGCGCTCTACTCGGTGGCCCGGCAGGGGCGCCGCCAGGCCGCGCTGATCTGCGCCTCGACGGCCTGGGCGGTCTGGCTGGGCGTGGTGGCGGGCCTGGCCGGGCCGCTCGCCCTCGACCCCGGGGTGCGCCCGTCGGTGGGGCAGGCGTGCCTGGCCGCCGCCGGGCTGGGCCTGATGATCCTGCTGGGCGGCGCGGCCCGGATCCGCGCGCAGAACGACGCCGAGCAGGCCCGGACGCGTGCCGAGCAGGCCCGCGCGCGGGAGGAGCAGCGGCGCCGGCAGGCCTCCGAGGAGCGCCTGCGGATCGCCCGGGAGTTGCACGACGTGCTCGGCCACCACCTGTCGCTGATCAACGTGCAGGCCGGCGTCGGCCTGCACCTGATGGACCAGCGCCCGGAGCAGGCGCGCGAGGCGCTGACCGCGATCAGGAGCGCGAGCGCGGAGGCGCTGCGCGAGGTGCGGGCCGTCCTCGGGGTGCTGCGCACCGAGGGGGAGGCCGCCCCGCGCCAGCCCGCCCTCGGGCTCAACCGGCTGGGCGAGCTCACCGCCTCGGCCGGCATCCCGGTCCGCACCACGGTCACCGGCGAGCCGCGCGAGCTGCCGGCGGAGGTCGACCGCGCGGCGTATCGGATCGTCCAGGAGGCCCTCACCAACGTCCGCCGCCACGCCGCCGGCCCCCAGCCCGAGGCGGACGTCGCGGTGGGCTACCTGCCCGCCGCGCTGTATCTCTCGATCCGCAACGGCGGCCCGGCGGGGGCCGACGACGCGGGCCCGGCGAGAGCCGACAACGGCGGCCCGGCGGGGGCCGACGACGCGGGCCTGGCGGAGGCCGAGCCGGCGCCTTCGTCCTCGGACGGTGAGGAGGGCAGCGGGATCGCCGGGATGCGCGCCCGCGCGGAAAGTCTCGGCGGGCGCCTGGAGGCGGGACGTCCGCCGGCGGGTGGTTTTCTGGTCACCGTCATCCTGCCGACCGGATCCGTGCCCGCCGGCCCCGCCGCCGGGCGGACTGCCGCCGGGTCCGCTGCCGGCGTCGTGGCCGATCCCGGTCCGCCGGGTCGTGCTCGGGCCGGCGGTGCCGTCGACCCGGGGGAGCGCGGGCGGGCGGTGCCCGGCGACGGCGATCAGGTGACTTCTGAGGGGGAACGATGATCTCGGTGGTGCTGGCGGACGATCAGGCCCTGGTGCGGGCCGGGTTCCGGGCGTTGCTCGACGCGGAGCCGGACATCCGGGTGGTCGGTGAGGCGGCGGACGGGGTGCAGGCGGTGACGCTGGTCCGCGCCACCCGGCCCGACGTGGTGCTGATGGACATCCGCATGCCCGGCGTCGACGGGCTCGAGGCGACCAGGCGCATCGCCGCCGACCCGGCCTGCGCCGACACCAGGGTGGTCATCCTGACGACGTTCGAGCTCGACGAATACGTGTTCGAGGCGCTGCGTACCGGGGCCTCGGGCTTCCTCGTCAAGGACACCGAGCCGGTCGAGTTGCTGCGCGGGGTGCGCGCGGTGGCCAACGGCGACGCGCTGCTGTCGCCGAGCGTCACCCGCCGGGTGATCGGCGAGTTCGCCGGGGCGGCCGCGGGGCGACGTCCGGAGCCGCCCCGGGAGCTCGGCCAGCTCACCGATCGCGAACGGGAGGTGATGGCCCTGGTCGCGGAAGGCCTCTCCAACGACGAGATCGCCGCTCGCCTGGTGATCAGCCCCGCCACGGCCAAGACCCACGTCAGCCGCACGATGATCAAGCTGGGTGCGCGGGATCGTGCCCAGCTCGTCGTCTACGCCTATGAGGCCGGCCTCATCCGGCCCGGCTGGCTCGGCCAGCCATGAGGGCCGACGGGCCGGTGAGGATTCGCTCGATCTGCCCGTTCGGGGTCGCCTGACCCGTGCCTGCCCGTTCGGGTTGCTTGGCCGAGCCTGCCCGTTCGGGTTGCTTGGCCGAGCCTGCCCGTTCGGGTTGCTCGGCCGTGCCTGCCCGTTCGAGGTCGCCCGTCTGGTCTGCCCGCTCGGGTTCGCCGGTTCGATCCGGCCGGTCCGGCTTGCACTCTCGTCGTCTTGGCCGGCCCGCTCCGACCTGCGGGCGTGTCACTGGTGGCTCGGCGGTGGGCTCGGGGTGGTTCAGAAAACGCCCTCGCCCGGGGCGGCGAAGTAGGGCGGGGCGTCGTCGTCGAGGGCGATCGACAGGATGCGCAGGTTGAACGGGTCGAGAGCGGGGAGGGCGTCCAGAGCGAACCAACCGACCCGCAGGGACTCGCTGTCGTTGACGCGGGCGTCGCCGCCGACCGCCCGGCAGCGGAAGAAGGTGTTGACCATCTGGCAGCGGTCGCCGTTCTGATAGGTCACGTTGTGGGCGACCACCCCGGCCAGGCGATCGATCTTGATCTGGACCGCCGTCTCCTCCTCGACCTCGCGGACCACCGCGTCGGCCGGCTGCTCGCCCGGGTCCATCAGGCCGGCGATCAGCGCCCACCGGGCCGTGTCGCTGCGCTGGTGCAGCAGCAGCTCCCCGCGGTCGTTCAGCACGATCGCGGACACCGTGGGAAACATCAGCAGATCGTGCCCGACCCGGGCCCGCAGCTTCTGGACGTATTCGGAGGCAGGCATGACCGGACCCTACCGGTGAGCGGTTGCCTCACCGTGAACGTCCCGGCGTCGGCCGCCGGCGTGGACGGCCGGGTGATCATCGCTCGGTTGCGGCCGGCGAACTTGGCGGCGTCCAGCACCTCGTCGGCGGCCTTCAGCAGCTCCTCCGGTGGCGGCGTGGACGTTTCGCGCGCCTGCGTGGCGGCCGGTCGCGCGCCTGCTGGGGACCGGGAGTTTCCGTGCGCGCCTGCCGGCGGCTGGAGGGCTTCCGCGCGCGGGGATGCCGGGCTGCCGGACGGCTCCGGGAGGGCGCATCGCGCGTCAACGACCGGGCGGAGCTCCGGGCGCCGGGAGCCTGCGCACCCGCAGGTGCTCGGCGACCGACCAGGCCTGGAACGGGCATCCGGTGGCGGCGTGCGGCGGGTCGCCGTCGGCGGTCTCCGAGATCGAGCCCAGCCCGTACTCGCTCAGGTGCTGTTCGGCGTCGGCGAGCACGTCCGGCACTCCGGCGCCGAGCCGGTGCCAGGCTTCCGCGTACGGGCCGGTGAGCCAGGGCCAGACCGTGCCGGTGTGGTAGGCCGTGTCCCGGTCCGCCGGCCCGCCGCGGTGCCGCCCGTGATAGCCCGGCGTGCCCGGCGCCTGGCTGCGCAACCCGAGCGGGGTGAGCAGGGCCGCCCCGATCCGGGTGAGCACGGCCGGGTCCGGGCGCAGCGGGGCGTGCGGGAGCGACCAGGCGAGCAGCTGGTTGGGCCGCAGGGTGTGGTCGCCGGCCACGTCCTGGAGCAGGCCGGACAGGGTGGGGAAGGTGCGGGCGAAGCCGGCCCGGGCCTTGGCCAGCACCGGGGCGTACAAGTCGCCGAGCGTGGCCAGCCCGTTGATCCACAGGGCGTTGACGTCTACCGCCTTGCCCGCCCGCGGGGTCACCGGAACCCCGTGCACCCGGGCGTCCATCCAGGTCAGCGCCTCGCCGGGGGCGCCTTGGGAGAGCAGCCCGTCGGCCGCGTCGGCCTTGATGCCGTAGCGGGTGCCGGCCAGGTGGTGCTCGATCACCCCGGACAGGGCGGGGCGCAGCGAGGCGGCCAGATCGGTGTCGCCGGTGACTGTCACGTGCCTGTCGACGGCGTGCAGGAACCAGAGCGTGCCGTCGGCGGTGTTGTACTCGACGGCGCCGGTGTCAGCGGTGTTCGCCAGCATCCCCTCGGAGAGCGTGGCGGCGTAGGAGAGCAGCAGATCCCGGCCCTCGTCGAAGCGCCGGGTGGAGAGGAACAGACCCTCGTAGCTGATCATCGTGTCCCGGGACCACGCGCCGAACCAGGGGTAGCCGGCGACCACGTCGGGTCCCCCGACGACGAACGCGTCCGCGGCGAGGACGAGGGCGGCCTGGACCGGGTCGGCCGGCGCGGCGGCGGCGACCACCGCGCGGTTGCGTGCCCGGGCGGACTCGACGGTGCCGGGCGGTGGCGGGTCGTCGAGGGCACCGGCCCAGGCGGTGACCTCGGCGGTCTGCCCCGGGGCACGCAGAGAACCGTGGAAGCTGCCCGCGTACCACAAATTCTCTTGATCCCGGAGCCCGCGCGCCGCTTCCTCACGGTAACGGACCCCGTGGAACCACTCGCCGGCCGAGGCGAAGCCCGGCCCGGCGATCCGATAGGCGTTCGCCACCACGCAACCGTCCGCGACCGGCGCCACATCCAGCGACGGGCCCTGCTCGCCGTGCGCGTCCCGCCAGGCGCAGAGCGCCTCCAGGGCGATCCGGACCGGTCCCCCGGCGATCAGCCGGTGGACGACAGTGACCGCCGGCCGGCCGTGCGTCGTCGCGATCTCCCGCTCGATCACCACGTCGCCGATCCGCCACCGCCACCGCGGCACCCCGTCGATCAGCTCGAACGAGGTCAGCAGTTCGTGCCCGCGCGGCTCGATCGCGCCGCCGGCCCATTCGTGGCAGGCCAGCCGCACCCGCGCACCGGACGGCAGCGTCACCACCGCGTCCAGCGACGCGAGGCCCAGCATCCGCGCCGCCGGCGTCGCCCCGGAGACCACCAGCAGGCCGTGATACCTGCGGGTACGCAATCCTGTGACGGTGCCCATGGCATAGCCGCCGACACCGTCGGGTAGGACCCATTCCCGGGTCGATCCGCCGGCCGGATCAGTACATACCGACGGTCCGAACGCGATCGGTCGCACGGTGGACATCGAAGGGAACCTCCGGCCATGGGGAAGAATCGACGAGGCCGACACACTTGACACCAGACCGTGACAGTCTCAGTGTGATCGACTCCTGGTCGTAACAGCGTGGGGATGGTGAGAACGGACGTGTCGGAGCGGGATCGGCTGGAACAGGCCGACTCCGGCGAGCAGCCGTGGCGCGCCTGGGGTCCCTACCTCTCCGAACGGGCATGGGGCACGGTACGGGAGGACTACAGCGAGCACGGTACGGCGTGGGATTACTTTCCGCACGACCACGCGCGCTCCCGGGCGTACCGCTGGAACGAGGACGGCATGGCCGGGGTCTGCGACGACCGGCAGACGTTCTGCTTCGCGCTCGCGCTCTGGAACGGCAAGGACCCGATCCTCAAGGAGCGGATGTTCGGTCTCGGCGGTGACGGCGGCAACCACGGCGAGGACGCCAAGGACTACTGGTGGTACCAGGACTCCACGCCGACGCACTCGTGGATGCGGTGGCGCTATCACTACCCGCAAGCCGAGTTCCCGTACGACCAGCTGGTGCGGGTCAACGGCCAGCGGTCCCGGACGGAGAGCGAGTACGAGCTCGTCGACACCGGCATCTTCGACCACGACCGGTTCTGGGCCGTCACCGTCGACTACGCCAAGGCCGGCCCGCGCGACATGTGCATCGCGATCACCGTCGCCAACCGCGGCCCGGACCAGGCCACCCTGCACGTGCTGCCCACGCTCTGGTTCCGCAACACCTGGTCGTGGGGCCTGCCGAACCGGCCGGTGCCCTCGCTCACCGGCACGCCGGGCCGGATCGCCGGCCGGCACCGGTCGCTTGGCCACATCACCCTCGACGCCGAGGGCGCGCCGCCGGCGCTGGTCTGCGACAACGAGACGAACGCGCAGCGCCTGTGGGGGCTGCCGGGCCGCAGCCCGTACCCGAAGGACGGGATCAACGACTTCCTGATCTCCGACCTGCCGACGGTGAACCCGAACGGGGTGGGTACGAAGGGGGCGCTGCACTACGAGCTCACCCTGAAACCGGGGGAGACCCGCACGATCCGGCTGCGCCTGGCCCAGACCGACACGCCGGCCCCGCCGCTCGACCTCGGCGCCGAGTGGACCGCGGTGATGCGGGACCGGCTCGCCGAGGCGGACGAGTTCTTCGCCGGCATCATCCCGGCGGCCGCGTCGCCGGAGGAGGCCGCGGTGGCCCGGCAGGGCATCGCCGGGCTGATGTGGGGCAAGCAGTTCTACCACTTCGACGTCAAGCAGTGGCTGCACGGCGACCCGGCCAACTCGCCGCCGCCACCGGGCCGGCGCTACGGGCGCAACAACGGCTGGTGGCACATGAACAGCTTCGACGTGATCAGCATGCCGGACCCGTGGGAATACCCCTGGTACGCGGCGTGGGACCTGGCCTTCCACTGCGTGAGCATCAGCCGCGTCGATCCGGGCTTCGCCAAGTCCCAGCTGCTCCTGCTGCTCCGCGAGTGGTACATGCACCCCAACGGCCAGATCCCGGCGTACGAGTGGTCGTTCGGCGACGTGAACCCGCCCGTGCACGCGTGGGCGGCGCTGCGGGTCTTCGAGATCGACGGCGGCCGTGACTACGACTTCCTCTCCCGGGTGATGCACAAGCTGCTGCTCAACTTCACCTGGTGGGTGAACCGCAAGGACGTCGGCGGCAACAACGTCTTCGAGGGTGGTTTCCTCGGCCTGGACAACGTCGGCCCGTTCGACAGGTCCGCCGCGCTGCCGGTCGCCGGCGTGCTGGAGCAGTCCGACGGCACCGGGTGGATGGCGATGTACGCCCTCAACCTGCTGGACATGGCGATCAACCTGGCGCTGCACGACCGGGCGTACGAGGACATGGCGACCAAGTTCTTCGAGCACTTCACGTACATCGCGGAGGCGGCGTACCGGCAGGGGCTCTGGGACGAGGAGGACAGCTTCTTCTACGACGTGCTGCGCCTGCCCGACGGCCACAAGGTGCCCCTCAAGGCGCGCTCCATCGTCGGCCTGCTGCCGCTCGCCGCGACCACCCGGCTCACCTCGGACACACTGAACCGGTTGCCCGAGGTGAACGCGCGCGTCCGGTGGATGCTGCACAACCAGACCGACTACGGTGACGTGATCAGCGCCCGGCGTCTCGGCGGCGCCGACCGGCGCCGCCAGCGCCTGCTCAGCATGGTGGGCCAGGACCAGCTGCTGCGGATTCTGGCGCGGCTGCTGGACCCCGAGGAGTTCCTTTCGCCGTACGGCCTGCGCACGCTGTCGCGGGCGCACCTGGAGAAACCCTTCACGGTGTCGCTGGGCGGATCCGACTTCACTGTCGGTTACGAGCCGGCGGAGAGCACCAGCGGCCTGTTCGGCGGAAACTCGAACTGGCGCGGCCCGGTCTGGATGCCGGTGAACTATCTGCTGGTGGAGGCTCTGCGCGAGTTCGCCCAGTTCTACGGCGAGGATCTGCGGGTGGAGTACCCGACGGGCTCGCAGACGAAGGTCTCCCTGACCGAGGTGGCCGACGACCTGGCGCGGCGGCTGATCGCCCTGTTCGTCCCGGACGGCTCCGGCCGTCGCCCGATCTACGGCGCGACGGAGCTGTTCCAGGTCCACCCGGACTGGAAGGACCTCGTCGTCTTCCCTGAGTATTTTCACGGGGACAACGGGGCCGGGTTGGGCGCCTGGCACCAGACCGGCTGGAGCGCCCTGGTCGTCGACCTGATCCTGACCCTGCACGACAAGCACCCACGGTGAGGGGCGGCCCGACCGGGCCGCCCGTTGCGTTCCCCTCAGCGCTCGCGTCCCCTCGACGCGCGGCTCTCCGGCATCCGCGTCCGCCTCGGCGACGCGGCTTCCCCGCGTCCGCCTCGGCGACGCCTCTTCTCGGCGCTTACAAAGGCCTCGGCGGACGCGGCCTCTCAGTGCGGCTCGGTCACGATCGCCTCGGCGACGTGGCGCAGTTGCGCGGGGTCGGGGTCGAACCCGGCGGCGATGTCCGGGTGCAGCCCGGCCCTCGCCTGGTCCAGGAGCATCACGGTGACCTGGTCGACGCTCTCCCCGGCATACCGTTGGCGGATCTTGCCCGTCGCGGCCTGGAGAGCCGAGCTGAGCTGATCCTCCAGCGGACCGCGGAGCTTCTCCTCCACCGGGTTGAGCGACTGCGGATCGAGAGTGACGTGCGGTTCGGCCAAGGTGTCCTCCGAAGGTCAACGACGCCGTGCGGATACCCGTCGACCAACTCCCGGTAAACCCGCCGGCACGTGCCAGCGCCCAGCTTTCACCTCCACGATGGAATCTTCTTCGTCACCGCCACCTCAACACCCCTCACCAGCAACAACACGTACCGTGCCAGCTTCGCCGCGCCGCGCCAAGCGCCGTCCGGCCGCCGGGGCACCCTGCGTCCGGACAGCCCCGGGAGCACGGCGCGGGCGCCAGCGGGGCAGGTCAGCCGCGGCCGCGCTTGACCTCGAAGAAGGTGTCGATCCTCATGAGCGCCGCGGTGGCGTCCCAGATGGCCAGGGCCTCGTCGTGGGGCGGCACTTCGCCGATGATCGGGCCGTGCAGGCCGCGTTTCGCGCCGGCCAGGTGCAGGACCGGGGAGCCGATGCCCGGACCGGCCAGGGCCAGCGCGGTCTCGTGCGACTCGCGGACGGCCTCGTCCCAGGCCGGGTCGTCGAGGATCCCGGCGGCCTTCTCCACCCCGGCCGCCTCCGCCGCCTCGGCCACGATGGCGTCGGTGATCGGAGTGCCCGCCTCGTGCGTCCGTTTCCCCAGCTCCGTGTAGAACTTCCCCACCTGCTCGTCCCGCCCGTCCGCACGCAGCGCCTCGACCAGCCGCAGCGCCCGGCTCGACGCGGCCATCATCGGCCGGTACTGCTCCGGGACGTTGCCCCCGTTCAGGATCGACAGGCTGAACGCCCGCCAGCGCAACTCCACCCCGCGCTCCGCGGCGACCGAGATCAGCCACCGCGAGGTGCTCCAGGTGAACGGGCATGCCGGATCGAAGTAGTAGATCGCCTCCATTCCCCGATCCTATGAGCGCCCATGCCCCGGCGCTCTGTGGTTGCGGCTCGCGCCGCTCGAGCGGGGGTCGTGGCCCGTGCCGGTCGAGCGGCCGGCGGTTGCGGCCCGCGCCCGTCACGCGGGGGTCGTGGCTCGTGCCGGTCGAGCGGCCGGCGTTGCGGCCCGCGCCCGTCACGCGGCTTTTCGCGGCGCCGCCGACGCGCTGGGCGGATCCCAGCCCGGAGCGAGCACCGTGCCGGTCAGCAACTGGCGCCGGGACAGGCGGGGGAGACGGGCCAGCACCGGCCGCACCTGCGCCGAACTCACCAGGCGCTGCCGGCGGACCTCGGCCAGCACGATCGTCGCGGCCGCATCGTCCGGCGCCCACTCCACGGCGTCGACCAGGGCGCGGGCCGCCGTGGTGCACGGTGGAGCGACTGTCGGGCAGACATCGGTGCTGCTCAGCCGGCGGGTGCGGTGCACCAGCACGCCGAGCGGCGGGTCGCGGTCGGGGCGGCTGGTGGGCACCAGCACGTGGACCGGGAAGCCCGGACCGGCCCGGCTCAGGCCCAGCGAGCGCAGCGCGGTGACCCCGGCCAGCAGCGCCGGCCGGCCGTTGCCCGCGGCCAGGCTGGCGATCCAGAGGAACTGCCGGTCGGTGACGCTGCCGTGGCGCGTCAGATAGACCCCGCGGTGCATCCGTCTCCACCGGCCGGTCCGCACGCGATGGCGGACCGCCTTGTCGCTGAGGACCCGCCGGGCCTGGTGCCAGGTGATCACGCCGGCCTGGCGGGTCAGGATCGCGTCGAGGAGGTGGGCGCTGCGCGGGTCGATGCCGGTCATGCGTCCATGGTTCCCGCTCTGACCTGCGGTTTCCAGCCCCTGTGGACAACCCGGCGAGGGCTCGCGGCGACCACCAGCAGGCAGCGCCCGGCGAGGGGCGACAGCAGCACACGACGAGCCAGGGCAATGCGGACCGACCGCAGCACACGACGAGCCAGGCAATGCGGACCGACAGCAGCACACGACGAGCCAGGGCAATGCGGACCGACAGCAGCACACGACGGGCGAGGGCAATGCGGACCGGCATCAGCGCGACGGACGAAGGCCGCGCAGGACGGCACGGCGCGACGGGGAAGGCGGCACACGACGGCGACAGCGCGACAGGGAGGGCCGCGCGTGGACGGCACGGCGCGACGGGTGAAGGGCGGTGCGCGAAGGCGGCGGCACGCCGCGGGCAGACAGGGGTCGGTGGTCCAAGGTGAGGCTCTCGATCCCCTTGGACCACCGACGACACTAATCGCTACCCGTTCGCGAGCGGACTAACCACATCGGCGAACAACGGCGGCAGAAGTTCCCGAAGGACATCGATGCCGTCCCGGCTGAGCACCGACTCGGGATGGAACTGCACCCCGGCGAACGACGCCCCCCGCAACGCGTGCACCGCCCCGTCCACCGGATCCCGGGCGATCTCCACCCGGCCGTACCCGGAGTCGATCGAGGAGATCTCGGAGACCGCCGCGAAGCTGGAGTAGAATCCGACCCGCCGGACCGTCCCGAACAGATCGACCTCCCGGGCCAGCCCCTGATACGGAGCGTCCCGCCGCAACAGCGACAACCCGAGGCGCAGGGCCAGGATCTGCTGCCCCAGGCAGACCGTGAACAGCGGGCGTCCGGCCGCGAGCCGTGCCGCCACGAGTTCCCGCATGGCTGTCATCTTCGGCGAGCCGGCGTCCGACGGATCCCCGGGCCCAGGCCCCACCACGAGCAGATCAGTTTCGGGCACCGGCGCCGACCACGGCACGACGGAGACGGCGAGTCCGAGCGCCTTCAGCTGGTGCGCCAGCATCGCCGTGAACGTGTCCTCCCCGTCCACGATCACCGCGCTGCGCCCGGCGAGGGCCGGCACCGCCAGCGCGCCCGGCTCCCGCGAGTCCAGCCAGAACCGCGCGAGGTCGACGTTGCGCGCGGCGAGCACCCGCAACTCCTCCGGACCGGCCGGGGGCGCCGGCTCCGTACGTACCGCAATGGTCGCGGCACCCAAGGCGGCCAGGACGCCGGCGGCCTTGGTGTGGGTCTCCGCCACCTCGCCCGCCGCCGTCGAGTGCCGGACCAGCGTCGCACCCACCGGGACCCGCAGCGTGCCCTGCGGCGTGATCTCCGCGGTCCTGATCAGAATCGGCGCGTCCAGCGTCTGCGAGCCGTCCGGACCGGCCGACATCAGTGCCAGCACGCCCGCGTAGTAGCCCCGCCCGCGCCGCTCGTGCCGTGCGATCACCCGGCACGCGTTCTCGATCGGGCTGCCGGTCACGGTGGGCGCGAACATCGTCTCCCGCAGCACCTCCCGCACGTCCAGCGTGCCGCGCCCGGCGAGCAGGTACTCGGTGTGCGTCAGGTGCGCCATCTGCTTCAGGTACGGCCCGGCCACCTGCCCGCCATGCTCCGCGACGGTGGCCATCATCTTCAGTTCCTCGTCGAGGACCATGTACAGCTCCTCGACCTCCTTCGGGTCCCGGAGGAAGTCGAGCAGCTCACCGGATCCGTGCCGGAACGTCCCGCTGATCGGGTTCATCATCACGATGCCGTCGTTGACGCTGACGTGCCGCTCCGGTGTGGCGCCGACCAGCGTCCGGGTGCCGGTGTGCACCAGGAACGTCCAGTACGTCCCCTGTTCCTGGGCCAGCAGCCGGCCGAACGCGGCCCGCGCGGCGGCCACCGGGTCCCCGTCCACGGAGGCCTCGAACACCCGGTGGATGACGAAGTTGGCGCCCTCGCCGTGTCCGATCTCGTCGCGCAGCACGTCCTCGACGACGGCGCCGTACTCCTCGTCGCTCAGGTCGAACCGCCCGCCGGAGACGCGCAGCTCACCGGCGGGGAAGTCGCTCAGCGGCAGGGTCCGCCGGTCCGAGATCACCAGGCATTCCAGCGGTGCTCCGTCGTCCACGCAGTCGAAGCCGCGTTCCGCGATCTGCCGGTACGGCACGACGGCCAGCACCGGCCGGCCGGGCTCCAGCGGGATGTCGGTGAGTCTCTCGACGGTGATCACCTCACCGTCGAGCACCTCGACGTGATCGGCGCCGTCGCGGTGCAGCAGAGCGAACGGTGCGGTGTTCTTGTCAGGCACGGTTTCCTCGTTCCGGGCCGGGCGACCGCCCGCCGGGTCCGGCCGGAACGAATCGGCCGCCTCGACGAGGCGGCCGCGGAGTGGTTACGCGCGATGTGTGGCCGCCGTCAGGCGGGCCACCACATGTTCGAGCGCGTGTTCATGCCCGGAAGCTTATCGGCGTCGCGGCCGCGTGCGCCACCCGGCGCCGCGTTCCCGCGACGGTGAGGCGTCCGACAAGGGGGAAGAGGCCGGGTTCCGCTGGTCCCGCGCCGATGATGCGGCGGTACGGGCCGGGAGCCGTACCGCCGGG